>JAUIHW010000057.1 GCA_030431775.1 Gammaproteobacteria bacterium | reverse complement strand
TGGTTGTTGATGTATTAAGCAACGACAGTGATTCGGATGGCACGCTGGTGCCGACCAGTGTGACGGTGACGACAGCGGCGGCGAATGGCACGGCGGTTGCGAACACGGACGGCACGATCACGTACACTCATGATGGTAGTGCAACCACCAGTGATACCTTCCAGTACACCGTGGATGATGATCAGGGCGCAACGTCGAATGCGGCAACTGTGACGATCACAATTAGCGGCGTGACAAATGAAGCGCCCGTGGCCGTCGACGATAGTGATAGCACGACCACTGCCGGCACGGTCATCGTTGATGTGCTGGGCAACGACAGCGATGCAGACGGCACACTGGTGCCGACAAGTGTGAGCGTGACCTCGCCTGCGGCGAACGGTACAGCGACTGCAAACACCGATGGTACGATCAGTTATACCCATGATGGCGGTACCTCTACAAGCGATACTTTTCAGTACACGGTAGAGGATGATCAGGCGGCCATATCCAACGTTGCGACGGTTACCATTACAGTTTCGGGTGGTGGCAGCAACGTGCCGGTTACTATCGGCCTGGTTGGGCACTACGAATCTGATAGCGGGGTGAACACTTCCGGTGTAACTGTCACCAGTTGGCAGGACCAGTCCGGTAACGGTAACCATCTGGATGGTGTGGCTGGCAACCCATCACTGTCGGCAAACGCCGCACCAAACGGCAGCTTGCCGGCAGTAGACTTCGATGGTGCCGGTGATGCCCTGACGCGTGCGACGCTGAACAACTTCCCGGTAGGTGCGAGCAGCCGTTCGGTGTTCCAGGTCGTTTCCTACGAGAGCGTCGGTAGTGGTGGTTTTGGCTACGGAGAATCCTCATCAAATCAGGCCTTTGGATTGAGTGTGGCATCAAGCGGCTTGCTGAGGGTGAACGCCTTTGGTAACTCGTTTGACAAGGTCAGCTCGACAACGGGTACCAACGCTGGCTGGCTGATTCAAAGCGCCGTCGTAAATGGCAATCAGATGAACCACTCTGTAGATGGCGTGCAGATTGATACGGCGACGCGTACCTATAACACTGCTGACGGTAGCGCTGTTGTTGGCGCAGATCTGGATCAGAACCCGTATGTGGACATGCAGGTGGCCGCAATTCTGGTATACGACCGGGCGTTGGACTTTGGAGAGCAGGCTCAGGTTATCGCTTATCTGCAGAATAAATACTTCGGCGGAGCAAGCAATCAGCCACCAGTGGCGAATGCTGACAGTGATACCACCACCGTTGGAGGAACCCTCAATATCGTTGTTCTGGGCAATGATAACGACGCTGACGGCAGCCTCGTGCCAAACAGTGTTTTGGTCTCATCAGCGCCAGCCAATGGTACAGCCACAGCTAACACCGACGGCACGATAACGTATACACATGATGGCGGGGCTTCTGCGGGCGATTCATTTGAATATACGGTTGATGACAACGATGGGGCAAGTTCGAACTCCGCGACTGTGAGCATTACGATCACTGGCGGTGGTAACCAGCCGCCGGTCGCCGTTGACGACAGTGAAAACACTACGAATGCCGGTACGGTAAACGTTGATGTTCTGGCTAATGACAGCGATGCTGACGGCACTCTGGTTCCGACCAGCGTGACGGTGACCACAGCCGCTGTGAATGGCACAGCCACGCCCAACACTGATGGAACGATCACCTATATTCATGATGGTGGCATCTCTACCAGCGATACGTTTGCGTACACTGTGGACGATGACGACGGGGATACGTCGAATGCCGCTGCTGTGGTTATCAGCATCACCGGAGGTGGCAACCAGCCTCCGGTGGCTGCTGATGACACCGACAGTACGACAGCGGGCGGTACTGTCATCTCGACTGTACTCAGCAATGACAGTGATATTGACGGCACACTGGACCCGGCGACCGTATTGGTAACAACGCCTGCGGCCAATGGTTCCGCCGTTGCCAACGTAGACGGGACGATCACCTACACTCACGACGGTGGTGGTTCAAGCAGTGACAGCTATCAATACACCGTCAATGATGATGAGGGAGCAACGTCTAATGTTGCTACAGTGTTGATTACGGTGTCCGGTGGAGGAGGCGGCGGCTTACCTGTGACAGACGGGCTCGCAGGCCATTACGAAGCGGATGCGGGGGTTAGCACCAGTGGGGCAAACGTTCTGAGCTGGCAGGATCAGTCTGGAAATGGCAATGACATGAATGTCGTGTCGGGTGACCCGACTGTGGCAGCAAATGGGTCTCCCAATGGCAACCTGCCTGTTGTGGATTTTGATGGCACAGGCGATGCACTCACTCGAGCGACGTTAACGAACTACCCGACGGGAGCCAGCGACCGAACGATATTCATGGTAGCCTCATACGAAAGCGTCGGCAGCGGAGGGTTCAATTATGGCTCGCCTGAGTTCAATGAAGCCTTTGGCTTGAGCGTTAACTCAAGCGGTCTATTGCGTGTAAACGCCTTTGGAAACTCGTTTGACAAGGTCAGTAACACCGCCGGTACAGGAGCTGGCTGGTTGATTCAAAGTGCTGTTGTAGACGGAGACCAGATGACCCACTTTGTTGATGGAGCGGAAGTTGATAGCGCGACACGCGACTACAATACAGCGAACGGCAGCTTGGTCATTGGTGCAGATCTGGATGAAAGCCCCTATGTTGACATGCGAGTCGCGGCGGTGATTGTGTACAGCCGGTCCCTGAGCGCTGGTGAGCATGCGCAGGTTGTCAGTTACCTGCAAAATAAGTACTTTCAGTGAGAAACATAGTCCGGTCACATGATCGGCCAAGGTATCCGGAATTAAATGAGTAGTCGTAATAAGCCGCTGATAATTGTGTTGATTGCAATCCAGGCCTTTTGGTCTTGCGTGACTTTAGCTGCCAAGGACAACATGCAAACGTTTGAGATGCTGAGGGGAAATAGCGGTTTTCTACCATTGTATCGGTTAACCGAAAGTGCGCCTGATAGCGGGAATATTGAAATAAAAATCGTTTCTGCACCACAGGAGGGTGTGATCAAAACAACGCCGGTCCAGGAGTGTCAACCTGGCTTTGTGTGCCTGGAGTACCGCCACGGAGGAACGTCAATAACGCCTGACCGTTTTGTGTATCAGGTATTCAAAGGAGACGTGGAACTTACCGCAAGCCGTGTCGCTGAAATCAGCTTTCTTACCGCGCAGGCGATGGTGCGAATCACCAGTCCCGAAAATGGCGCCACCATAGAGGGTGACAGTCTGCACGTGCGCTACGAGCTGGCGGGAGATGATTTTGATCACCTCCATTTGTCACTTAATGGGAAAGGACACAACACCATCAGAAATCTCACGGGCCAATACACATTCGAGAACGTTCCGCCCGGTCGGCATGTGATCAGTGCTCAGTTAGTTGATGCTAACCATCAGTCGGTTCGGGTGCGGACTGCAAGCCACGAGATAAGCGTGAATGTCAGGGCCAGGTAACGATTATTTGATGGCACTATAGACAGGCGTCCTTGCGGTGAATTTTGCATCAACTTGTTGTTTATTTATACTAAGCCGTGTTAAGCTTTGCTCAAAATGTATAAAAGTTGTGTTAGTAGCTCAAAAACTGACATAAAAAAGCCATCAGTGCAGCTTAAACTGTAACCAGTTCTGCACAATGTCAACGGAAAGCGAGCCAAGTGGAATGGTGATGAGCGTTAACAGTAGTGGGGTTTTGTTGGCGTCTTTATTGATATTAGCGCCAGCGGTTTGGTCTGACCAGAGCGGAAAAGAACCTTCTGGCCAGCAAACCTCAAATTCGGTCTTTCAATCCGAAATCACGCGAGACACCGGTGAATCCGCAAAGCGTAGCTCAGCTGAAAGCTTTGACTCCACCTTGCAGCGTTTGATCCCGGTCGCACGAGCACAGGCTGCCGATGAACCTTCTGAAAGTACAATCGAAAAAGCTGATTCGCAAGCTGCTACCGCAGGAGACTCTCTGCTCATGTGGGTAATTGGCACTTTATTAATGAGCCTACTGGTGTTGCCGCGTGACCGCAAGCGTATTGCTAATTAAGTCTTTGCTGCTCAAACGGGTAACAAATGCTCACCGGCGATAAAATAACAACGTGAGTGTAAACAATAAAAAGCGTTAGTGTATGACTCAGAGAAATAGATGCTGCTACACCAGCAGTACTAAACCTCCAAAGAACAACGAAGCGACACTTGAGCCGGCAAGCAGACGCCTATTTGTACTGCCAATTGAAATAAGAAACTCGATGGCATACAACATGAGTGTTATTCTGAATAAAAGGTAGACCTCGGTTCGCTCGATTGGCAGAACTGGCAGAATAACCAGCACGCACAGAATAAGGAAATCTTGGGTGTTGAGCAGTTCACGGTAGTAGCGGGTGACCCTGACACAGATAAACAGCGCTATTACTACAAGCAATAAATAGCCATCCAGCAAGTACCGCAAGTAACCGCCTCCGGCTGCCTGGCTTGCGGCATAGAGTAATACCGCTATAGCGATTCCGGTGATGAAACGAAGAAAGTTCACAGATAGATTTCCGCGCACAATTGCCACAGCCAGCACCAGGGCAAGTATGATGCTGAGTCCGACGCTGGTCGGACCGGAAACGCTTCCCTGGCTGCCTAGCCAAAGTACTGCGACAGATATTGCCAGAGTACCAGTGACAATCAGGGCTAACAGTGTTCTTAGTAAGGTGTAATGCTGACCAACACCTCTAAACAAGGGGTTTCGTTTATCAATATCCGGATAATTGCTGAGGTGTTTTTCATGAGGGCATTGGTGATTCCAGCCCATTCTTTTGGCGGCAATCAGCAGCATGAGAATAATGCTGCAAAATACGGTGTAGCTACCAATGATCACGAGGTCGTTGTGATGCCGGAGAGTATAGGCCAATGCCATTAAAATTGTTTGAGCGAGGTAGACGAGTGCAACTGCTTCACGGTCAGCGAAATTCAGCCGGGCCAGTCGATGATGTAAGTGGCTACGATCGGCAGTGAATATTGACTTGCCATTCAGGAATCGAATCAATATCACGTAGAGGGTGTCCAATATAGGCAGCCCCATGATCAACAATGGTAAAGCCGGGCTGTAGGAGGTGGCTGGGTCTTGCGTACACAGGATGGCTAGACAGGCGGCCATAAAGCCGATGAACTGGCTGCCCGTATCCCCCATGAATACTTCGGCAGGGTGGGTATTGTAACGAAGGAAGCCACTGATACCTCCCATAATGGCAATCGCGATGAGCGCCACCCCGTAATTCTGGGCCAGATACGACAGTACGGCTATAAGCCCTAGACTCATCAGCGTCGAGCCGCCTGCGAGACCGTCCATACCATCGGTTAGATTGACGGCATTCGTAATGCCAAGCAGCATCAGGAATGTGAAGCCGTAGGCGACCCATGTTGGG
Source organism: Gammaproteobacteria bacterium (assembly GCA_030431775.1). Lineage (GTDB taxonomy): Bacteria > Pseudomonadota > Gammaproteobacteria > Pseudomonadales > JAUIET01 > JAUIET01. The sequence goes on along the minus strand of JAUIHW010000057.1, from coordinate 14,658 downwards.
CAGCTGTCACTGCTTATTAAGGGGACGTTATCCACCATTACTCCACCAGACATCGCCAATACTACAGCGGCAACCTGGCCAACCAGCTTCCACCTGTGGCCCAGGTTTCGCACGTCATCGATTAGACCAAAAACGACGATAATCAGCCCGGCTGCTAGTAACCGGGCGTGTGTGGCCAGATCGATCGCAATGATCAGGATCGCCAAAAAGCTCCCGAGGACAATACCGATGCCTCCCGCCCTAGAGATGGCACGCGAGTGCTGCTTTCGACCGTCTGTCGGATTGTCCATCAGCTTCCATTTAGCCGAGTTTCGAATCAGGCTCGGCATTAACAACCAGCTGCTGAAAAGGGAAATAAAAAAGCTGATAGCGAAAGTCATAACTTATCCGTGTTCATCGCTTGCTGTTATTAACTGATAATTATCTGCTAAAACAATGATATATTCGTTACCAGGAGAGCTGTGCGACAGTCACGTGCCCGGCTGTGTCACAGTACCAAAACGAACAAAAAATGTACAGTTAGAACGACCGGCGGAGAACCTGTTTATCATAAATACGCTGTGATTAACAGCATGCTTGAGCGTGTAATCCACAGAATATTCTTGCTTTGCAAAGCCTTTTGAGTAGTATTGTGATCAGAAAACACACTGATTTGATCGACCGGTAACAGGGGATTCAGCAGTATTGTTTATGCTGTTGCGCGAAGGGAGAATCGATCGGCGTTCACGGAATGAGAACGCGTGATCAAACATCATGAAGTTGCTCTATACCCATTTTTCTTCCATTGTTCTGGCGCTTGCGCTGGCTAGCTGCGACGTTGTCATCAAAACCACTACAGTGGAAGGTGATGAGGCTCCGGTTGCTGAGGAACCATCAAATCCTGAGCAACCGCAGAGCCCTGAAGAGCCCCAACCACCAGCGCCGGAAGAGCCGCCAGATGACTTCGCGTTCAGTGCTCTTATAGGGGCGAATGATACGCGGGTACTGGCGAGCGTCGTCGATGGGGAAACCGAGTTTTATCGCAGTCGGGAGCCTGATTGCAACGCCGCAAACTATACGGCCTGCGATTCTGGCCAGCTGGATCTGGTGACTGCAGGTGCTGTGGTTGGTGATACCGCGCTCACCCTGGACTCACAAGCCTGGTATCAAGTGCAGCAGGGCAGCTTTATCGGCGCCGCACAGTTGCAAACAGTACGCCGCTTCGCACCTCGCCACGGCCACGCGGTCGCGGAGTTTGATGGCCGCTTGTGGCTTGTTGGCGGTACAACTGAACAGGGTGAGAGCAACGAACTTTGGTCGACTGCAGATGGCCAACTCTGGCAGGAACACACGCTGGGCAGCTTCAGTGCCCGGCACACGCATCAAGTGGTGAATTATCGAGACCGGCTCTGGTTGTTCGGTGGCGACTCGGTTGGTTCACAGTTGACGGACATTTGGTCCTCAGCCGATGGCCGGCAGTGGCAGCAACGGGGAAATGCCCTCCCTTCCGGGTTTAGCCGACAAATTGTCAGCGCCGGAGAGGCTTTGTGGTTGTTTATGAGTAATCAGGCCGATGTTAATCAGACTGGTGCAATTGAGATCTGGCGCTCCGACGACGGTATTCTGTGGCAACAACAATTCCCGACAGTGAGCGTGTCAGTAAAACGCGATTTTCGTGTGCTGTATGGATCCGGTACATTCTGGATAGTCGGGGTTGATGCCAATGATCGCAGCGTCGTCTGGTCATCGAGTGATGCCAGCGATTGGAGTCAGCTTGTGGCTGATGCGGCTTTTCCTCCCCGCAGACAGCCAGCTTTAACGTTTCACGATGGAAGCTTGTGGCTTAGTGGCGGTATCGACTACTCAGGCCCGGGGACAACCGTACTGGGTGATATATGGCAGTCCGCGACAGGCGCAGTTTGGCAGCGGGTCCGCGATACAGCCCAGAATGGAGAATTTGTGGCTCGCTATGCGCACACCTTGAATTCGTTTGGGCAGAGGCTGATCGCTATTGGCGGATTATCCGGGAGCGCTGTTCTGGACGGAGTCTGGTCCAGCAACGATGGTGCTGTGTGGCTAGCTGAAGTGCCTAATACACCGGCACCGCCAAGCCGGATAGCGCCACAGCTGGTTTCCTTTGGAGGACAGCTGCTGGCTTTTGGTCAGCGGTTCAACGAGCAGAGCCGAACTCAACAGCGGGATTTATCAACCTCTGATAACCTCCTGGTCTGGCAGACTGGCGACATTACCGCTTCAATGGCACAACGTTCCTTTGCCGCTCAAGCGGTGTTTGATGATCGCCTCTGGCTTGTTGGTGGCCGAACAGAGGTCGATTTTCCCGATGATGTATGGGCAACGGAAGATGGTTTTACCTGGAGCCAGGTTACTGATGACGTTGGTTTTGATGTTGCGGTTTCCAACAATCTTGTGAATTTCTCAAATCAGTTGTGGCTGGTTGGAACCAAAGGGCGGCGCGATATCTGGTCCACTGCTGATGGTGTGGTATGGGAGCGGAGGCAACCGGCAGGTGATTTTCCCGAACGCATTTGCTATAGCGTGAGTTTACAGAACCAACTCTGGCTATTCGGATTAGCCAACATCAATGATGACAGTGAAATGGCAGCCTGGTTCAGTGATGATGGAGTCAATTGGCAGCGTCATCCAGCCCTATTGCGGCAATTTACATTTCGGGATCAGCTGCAGGTATTTTCCGACCGTATATGGTTGTTCTTACCGCAGGACCGTGCCAGTGATGGCGGTGTGCTTCGACTCTGGTCTTTTTCCCCGGAAGCAGGTTGGCAGTTGCAGCGCAGTGAGCTTCCATTTCCTCAAAGGACAAGTATGAGGGCAGTAGTTCATAACGAACAGCTGGTAGCTTTGGTGCCCGCGGCAGACGGCGGTAACGCGCTATGGGTCAGTGAAAACGGCCGTGATTGGCGGCTCTTATATGAGGGCTCACTCAGTTTTACAAGCGAGTCAACTATTGGTGGCGATGACTGAATTTACATTTTGCGCCTCATATACCATCGACGCAGCATGAGTTGAATTGCCATGTTTATTGACAATATTTCTGGTTCTCGTGCTTGCCACTGCTTATTCTGCACTATACTGACAGAAGTCCATTTCTCTTAGAACTACACGCTTGCTGGGCGAACTGATTCAGCCAGTAGGGCCTATGTACAGACAAGATAAGCGAAAATTAGCACCTGTCGCCCACTGCCTCAGCACTGCTCCGATGAAGATACTGATTATCAACTATGAATTTCCGCCGCTGGGCGGTGGCGCTGGCCGTGGCACCTACAACCTGGCCCGTGAGCTGGCAGCCAAAGGGCATGAAGTGGATGTGCTGACCTCCCGTTCAGCTGGGTATCAGAAGCACGAATTGGTGGAAGGTTTTTACGTGCATCGTGTGCGCAGCTTTCGCAAGGGCATTCATGATTGCGGCTTTCGTGGTGCATTCACCTTTTTGTTGTTTGCGGTGCCCCAATTACTGCGCCTGACGAACCGGAAGCGATTCGACATTATTCATTATTTTTTCGGTTTGCCTACGGGCCTGTTGCGCTTTGTGCCGGGTAGGCATCGTGAATTGCCTTATATCATTTCCCTGCGTGGCTCCGATGTACCCAATTACGACAATTACAATACCAGCTTACAGTTTGTGCATAAACTGCTCTTGCCAATAACAAGAAAATTATGGGGTGATGCAGCGCGCGTTATAGCGCTGAGCAGCGACCTGGCCAATAGCGCGCGCCAATCGGATGCCAGCGTGCAGATTGATATTGTACCCAATGGTATTGAGTCTGATATGTTTGTGGCCGACCCAAACGTACAGCCCAGGCAAGATGACAAAGTGGGCGCCAATAAGGTGAAGTTTATTTGTGTTGCTCGCCTGGTAGAGCGCAAAGGGGTGCAGCACTTGCTGCAGGCCATGGCGCAGCTGGACGACTCAGTGCACCTAACTGTGGTGGGTGAAGGCAATTATATGGCCAACTTGCAGGCCCAGGCTGAACAGCTAAATTTGGGTAATAAGGTGCGCTTTTACGGCTACTGCCCGCGGGAAAAGCTGGTTCGCCTTTATAACCTGAGTGATGCGTTTGTGTTGCCCTCCATGGCCGAGTCGTTCGGTATGGTGTTTGTGGAAGCCATGGCTTGCGGCTTACCGGTTATTGGTGCCAGGGTGGGCGGCGTGCCGGACATTATCAAAGATGAAAATGGCATACTGGTAGAGCCAGGCTCTGTGACGGATGTGAAAGCGGCTATCGAGAAGCTGGCGACCAACCCGGCTCTTCGTGAAGCCATGGGCGTAGCAAACCGGCAAAAAGCAGTGGAGCAATATTCCTGGCGCAGCGTGGCCGACAGCTACGAAACCGTCTACCGCGAATGCACTGGCATTGAAGAACCCGCGCTGGTCCAGCCCTGAGTGTTGCCATGTCGCGCTTTCTCAGCCGTTCGCGTGAGTCCATTCGTGAGCTGCAACTCAAATTGTTGCGTGAACAAATGCGTTATTGCGCCGATCAGGTGCCTTATTACAGCGAACAATTCCGCTCGCTGAGCTTTGATGCTGGCGGCATTCAAGACCTTATTCAATTACAGCGCTTACCGCTGTTGGACAAGGCCACTGTTCGTGAACAACAAGAGCAATTTCGTGGGGCCCGCTATTTGGGTGGTGGCGTTCAAAACAGTTTTTCCAGTGGTTCTACTGGCGAGCCTTTTGCCAGTTACTTCGACAAAATGGCGTGGCTGCGGAAGAAATACATCATCAAGCTGCGGGCGCGTTTTGCATGCGGTATGGGTTGGCGCCAGAAAGTGGCCATTCTGGAATGTGAGGACACCGCCAAGGTGGCCGAGCGCAACCGAAAAAGCTGGCTGACCGACGCTGTGCTACCGGTAAGAGTCTTTTCCCTGTTTCAGAATACCGAAAGCCTGCTAAAGCAACTGCGCGACTATCAGCCGGAAAATATTTACGCCTACCCAAGCCATTTGTTCGAGCTGGCCAGCGCTGCTGATGGTGGCAAGCCACTATTGCCCAGCGTGAAGCGTCTGTTTACCAGTAGCGAATTTCTGGAGGCGGGAACACGTGCATACGTTGAAGAGAAGTTTGCTGCGCCTATTTACGACCACTACGGCTCTACGGAATTCAAGGAAATTGCCTGGCAATGCCCAGCAAAAAACTGGTATCACACCAACTATGACGAGCTGATTTGCGAAGTGGTGGACGAGCAGGGTGCACCTCTGGTGAACGAACCCGGTCATATTGTAATGACAGACCTGCGCAACAAAGCCATGCCGCTGATCCGCTTCAAGCTCGGTGATATTGGCGTGCTCACCAATAGCCCGTGCTCCTGTGGTTTTCGGGGCGACAGCATCAAGCCGCTTGGCGGTCGTGCCTCGGACTACATTCAGACACCGTCAGGCGAGATGCTCTCGCCGTTTCGTTTCACTACGGAAATAGAATACCTGGATGGCCTCATCCATTATCAACTGTTGCAGCATGCGCCGGATCAGCTCAGTGTGCACACGGTTTGGCGCAATGAGCCACAGCTGGCCGAGGTGGAAGCCATCATCGGCCGGGCGCTTGGGGAACACGCACGGGCGATGACGCTGCGGGCGGAGGCCGTTGAATCGATCGCTAATGAAGCAAATGGTAAATTTAAAGTGGTCAAGCGCCTGTTCTAGGCTGGCTTATCGCCGAATTTTCTTCTGCCGCTCATTGGTGAGAGCCTGGTCGGTAAACGCGATTTTACTCGGCACCTTATAACTTTCCAACTTTGCCACACAGTGTTTGCGCACCGCTTTGCTCAGTGCTTTTTTCTGCTTGGCGTCTTCTATGGGTGCATGGGTACTGATGCGCACGCACAGCTGTTTGCCCATCAGCGCATGGTCTTCGCCGAAGGCGCTGACTTCATTCACGAATTCCAGTTCGCTGATGACATTTTCCACTTCGGTCGGGAACACTTTCTCCCCGCCAATGTTAATGATGTCCGATTCGCGGCCGAGAATTTTAATCCACTCGCCGTCCTGAATAACTTTGTCGCCGGTGTTCAACCAGCCGTCGACAATTTCCGGCTGTGGGTGGTTCAGGTAGCCCAGCATGCTGCTGGTGGATTTCACCCATAAGGTGTCATCAATAATTTTGGTGCCCACGTTGTCGCTGTCAAGCCTGATCCACAGCGCGTCGTCGCCACGCGACTGCGAGCGCGGCGAGCCGAATTCAGAGGTGCCGTATTTCTGAATGACTTTGCTGTTTGGAAACATTTCATGAGTGGACGCGAGCCCGCTCTCGCTCATGGGTTCTGAGCCAAAGGTCACTATCTTCACCGAACTCAGGTTGTAGTTACGATACTCACCGGATACATACAACAGCCGCAGGAAAGAGGGTGATACGGGCAGTACCTCGGCCTGGTGCTTTTCCACCATCGCGCACACGGTGGCGCTGCCACGGTCGGCCGGAATCAGCATGGCGCCTTTACTTTGCAACGTGTAAAACAATGTGTCGATGCCGGCGATGTGGTCGAATAACAGAAAGGCCAGGGTGCGCATCTGCTTTTTGGCATTGTCAAAGGACGTCAGGAAGTTTTCCAGACCGTGCAGTATGGCCTTGGGTTTGCCGGTGGAGCCGCTGGAGAAAATGATAAAGCCGGCCGCTTGCTGTTCGCGTAGGCTGGCCAGTAGCTCATGCTCCTCGCCCTGGTCATCTGCCTCAATAACGGCGCTTTCCTCGCCATCCGTGAACACATGCACGCGGCTGATGGTGGCCTCTCTGGCCAGGCTTTGTACATCCCGGGCGCTCGGTGAGATCAGCGCAACCCGGTTGCCCAGCCACATATGGGCCAGAAACAAGGCGATGGCGTTAATCGCAAATTCAGACTGTATGCCGATCACAGCGGGTTCGGGCGCCAGCCCGGCCTTGGCCTTACAGACCTTGTCGTACAGCTGTTGGTAACTGCAGTTGGCATCGCGCTCGGCCAGCGCCAGATTGGTATTACCCTGGAAGCTCGCAAGCAGCGCGTCTATGCGGCGTACGGGTTCCGCTTCATGGATGGACTCAGAGGTGGCCATTCAACTAGGTGACACCACCCAGGTACAGCGTCTGCCCGGTGATGAACTCACTCTCAGGGCGTATGAAGAAATCGGTGACATTGGCAATGTCTTCATTAGTGCCCATACGTTTGATGGCCTGCACGCCGATTAACTCGTCCATTTTGTGGTCGGACACGCCCTTGATCAGGTCGGTCATGACCGGGGTGGGCCCGCAGGCGTTTACGGTAATGTTGTAGTCGGCCAGCTCGCGGCTCATCACGCGGGTGAAGCTTTCCACCGCCGCTTTACTGGCTGCGTAGGCGGCTTCGCCTTCCAGGTTCAGTGGGGTGGCCACGGTGGCGAAGTTTACAATGCGGCCGTATTTTTGTTTGGTCATTACCTTGGCCACTTCCCGGCAAAACAGGAAGGTGCCGAATACATTGGTGGAGAAAATATTCTGCACCGTGTGAAACGGCGTAAGCAGCACGTGGTTCATTGACGCGATGCCCGCATTGTTGATGAGCACGTCGATTTTGCCGTGCTTCTTGCGCACGGCGCGCACCATTTGCTGAACGGCTTTTTCATCGCCCACGTCCACGCAATGGTGTTCGTAGTCCTTGATGTCTTCGTCCATTTCGCCACGCGAGCAACCCACGACGAAGTAGCCCTGGGCGAGATAATGGTCAACCAGAAAACGGCCGATGCCCTTGCGGGTACCGGTGATCAGCATAATTGGTTTCATTCTTGAGCCGCCTGAACTTCGTCCACGATGAAGTCAACAAATGCGCCAACATTGCGGTAGGGGCTGTTGCGCATGGACATGGCTTTCTCGCTGGCCAGCAGCACGTCTGCGCCGAAGGCGTCGGAAACTTCCATTTCCACGTCGGTGACCAACCGCACCAGCGACAGAGAGTCCAGCCCGTCGTCGCCTGAATAAATAGTTGTGTCCGCGTTCACGGCCTGCTCTTGGCCGCGTTCCTCAAACAAGTCATTCAGCGCTTCGCTGACGATGCTCATTACTTGATCTTTCATGGTTTCCCGACTTCCAGTTGAAAAAGCTATTTTAGAAAGTTTAGACGGCAATCGTACTGCTGTTTAGCCACGCAACAACATTTTTTCGAAAATCAGTTTCATATCGAAAATATTGGGTGGCACGCAGCGTTTGCAAATAGGGTTGCGGCGAATATTTTGTTTAAATTCTGCACGCAATTGTTGGTACATTGGGCCGTTCCAGATCTCGGCGAAGGGCACTTCCAGTGCATTGCCCAAAGACTGTGATTCTTTCTCCCAGACAAACACCGGGCAGGGCAGCACATTGCAGTGCACGTCTATAAAGCAGCTTACCCAAGGGAAGGTACACTTGGTATCATTGGCTTCGTACTGCTCGGCCGGTAGGGTTTTGTTGTAGAAGTCATCCATGTTGCGGCGCCAGTTGCCGATATTGGTGGATATGCCGTATTCCTGGGCTTTTTTGTCAGCGGAATCCAGTACTTTAATGAGGTGTTCTTTGCTGAAGCCACACAGCTCTTCCTTTTCGGCTTCCACGGCAAAATAGTTTAAATCCTGCACGTAGATGGTGCCAATCTGGTGTTCGTGCGCAAACTCCACCAGCTCGTCCAGGTCGTCCATATTGGCCTTCTGGAAGGAATAGTTCAGGCGAATTTCCGGGTGCTCCAGGCCTTCTTCCTGTTTGATGCGATTGATGGTTTCAATATTGCGCTTGACGATGTCGAACTTGTCGGACTGGCGCACGATGATGTAAGTGTCTTTGTCCACGGCGTCAATGGACACTTTGATCTGGTCGATCTTACTGTCGATCAGCTTGCGGATCACTTTGTCGTTCAGCGTTAGATTGGTTGGGAAGTTCACAATCGAACCGTGTTCGCGGCTGTACTTGATCATGTCAAACACATGCGGGTTGAGCAGGGGCTCACCGAGGCCGCTGAGGTTGATGTTCTCCGGCTGAATCTGGTCATAAATGTGTTTGAACTGCTCAAACGTCATGTGCTTCGGGTCATGGATGATGTCCCGCCGCCCGCAGCTCAGGCAATCCTGGTTGCAGTAAGTGGTAATCTCAATCTGGATATGCGCCGGTAGCTGCTGAACTTCCAACGGTTTCAGCAGCACATTCTTGGCCAAATGGCCGTAATGCGTCATTTTTTTGGCTGTTTCGAAAGCTTTCTGTGCCGAGCCCATGTAAAAACCAGTTTGCGTAAGAATTTGCGGCGACTGTCTCGGTTGAGTATAGCAACTGGTCACTGGCTGACCGGCTCATGATGCTACGTTATTTTCGGACCTGGCGCACAGTTTACAAAGGTTTTTGTGAGCTCGGTATCTGATTGGGGTGGTAGTGGCGGCTTTTATGAGCGGCGGGTGTTTTTTTGAACAGTGAATGTGTGCCGATAGGGAATTCTCAGTCGTAACAATGCTCCGGCGCCGGGAAGCTGCCGTCCTTCACTGCCTGAACATAATCGCTGACGGCCCCGAGAATACCTCTCGGGTTGCCCTCCAGAAAGTTCTTCACAAACTTGGCCGGTTTGCCTGGGTAAAGGCCAAGCAGGTCATGCCAGACCAGTACCTGGCCATCGGTATGCGGCCCAGCGCCGATGCCAATCACCGGAATGTCCAGCGCGTCGGTAACCGCCTTGCCCAATTCGGTGGGCACGCACTCCAGCAAAATCACACAGGCGCCATGGTCCTGCAACTGTTTGGCCTCAGCAATAATCTTTTCTGCCTGTTCGGGGTCGCGCCCTTGCACGCGGTAGCCGCCCAGGTGGTTCACTGACTGCGGGGTCAGGCCCATGTGGGCACAAACAGGTATGCCGTGGCGCGCCAGCAGCTTGGTGCTTTTGCCCAGCCAGGCAGCCCCTTCCAGCTTGACCATGTGCGCACCTTCACGCATCAGTACCGCGGCGTTTTCCAGTGTGGTGACTTCGTTGAAGTAACTCATAAACGGCATGTCTGCCATGATCATGCCGCGACTGTTGCCACGGCGCACACAGCGCACGTGGTAGGCAATGTCTTCCACGGTAACCGGCAGGCTGCTGTCGTGCCCCTGAATCACCATGCCCAGCGAATCGCCCACCAGCATCACCTCCACCCCGGCCTTGTTCGCGGTTACCGACTGGCAGTAATCGTAGGCCGTCATCATCGCAAAGCGTTCACCGTCGCGCTTCATTTTCTGCAAGGTGGTGATGGTGACCTTTCGGGCTGGGCTTTGGGTGGACATGGCAACGCAACTTCCTGGAAAAGCCCTAGGTTACCATGGCGGCACAAGCCCTGGACACACGGCTTGGATGCAGGCACCACACCGGCTCAAGCGCGCGATCAGACCGGCGATGCGATCGCTGGTAAGGCTGATGCCTTGCACCAATGTGATGGCATAATGCATGCATTGCATTTATAATAGTGTCATGACAGTACAAATCACGATACGAAATGTGCCGGATGACGTTCGCGACGCACTGGCCGCCAGAGCAGCGTCGCGCAGCCAATCCATGCAGGAGTTTCTGCTGGCAGAGCTTACGCAAATGGCCGCGCGGCCAAGTAAGGAGTCACTGTTGCAGCGTGTTCGGCAGCGTAAGCTGGCGGATGTTGCCGAAAATGTAGCGAGCCACGAGCTGCTTGAACTTCGCAACAATGAGCGTGCGTGAGCATTGTTGTCGATGCCTCGGTGATTGCCAGCCTGTTGCTGGGCACTGATGCCGAGGCGCGGTGGTGCGAATCTCTGCTTCGCGAGCATGAGTTTTTCGCTCCACAACTATTGTTAGTGGAAGTCAGCAGCGTATTGCGGCGCCTGGAGTTAGCTGGCCGAATCTCGCCGCTGAATGCCGGCCTTGCCTACCAGGACTTACAAGACCTGGAAATCACGCTTTTCCCTTTTGAGCCGCTAGCAGACCGAATCTGGGCTTTGCGGCACAATCTCAACAGTTACGACGCCTGGTACGTGGCTCTTGCAGAAGCCTTGCAAATGCCATTGGCCAGCCTGGACCGGAAGCTGCAAAGTGCGTCACCGGCCCGCTGCGACGTTATTTCATTTGAGGGCACAAACCTCTGACCTTTGAGGCGCGCCCGGCGCTCAAAAAACATACATAAATATAGACAGCGTTAGAATATATTGTTAACGTTAGCGAAGCTAAGACAATAAGTTTGAAGCAATAGTTTATCTGTTTTTCTTAGTGGCTTACGCAACCAGCTGATAAAAGCCAGCGCAACTAGCTGATTTTATTAGTACAACGATTGAGACCACACAGGATGTGCGCTGGTTTGAATAATAATAAGGTGAGCTCCCAAACGCTGGGAAGCTTCAAGCCGCAGCGTGGCGCCGCCATAACCGAGTTGGTGGTGGTGTTGCCGGCTTTGCTGATGCTGGGCCTTGGAGTTCTGCAAAGTGCTCTGTTTTACCAGGCCAAAACCACCGTCTCCTACGCCACTTTCGAAGCCGCCCGTAAGGGCGCGACCACCCATGCCCAAAAGGCACCCATGCTCGAAGAGTTCGGCATGCGGATGGCACCGATCTTCGGTGGCGACGGCTCGGCGGCCAAAGCCATGGAGGCGATTGAGGCGGGGAAGACGGAAGCGCTTAACCCCTCTCTCACCCGCATCGACATCATCAACCCTACGCAGGAAGCGTTTGTGGATTTTGGGGTGCGCAATGCGGCCACCGGCAAGCGCGAAATTCCCAACACCTATCTGCGCTACCGGGACGCCACGCGCATTGGCGCGACCAGCGGCGTCAATATTCAGGACGCCAACCTGCTGAAAATCCAGGCGACTTATGGTTTTGAGCTCAAAGTACCCTTGGTGCGCGAAGCACTCACCGCAGCGCTCAAGCAGTTCGATTCCAACAATGCCGCTTTCTACAACCAGGGCCGCATTCCAATTCGCGCCACGGCCACCGTGCGCATGCAAAGCGCGGCCTGGGTGGACGGCAATCTGGGCGTTACTGGGTTGCCGGCCGGCGCTGGCGTAGTACCCAACTATGGCACTGGCAGCTCTGGCGGTAATGGCGAAGATGCCTTAGGCGGTGGTGAAGGCGACCCTTCCTACGATGATGAAAGCGACCCGCTCGATGGTGGCAATGGCGGCAGCGACGATGGTGCGGGAAGCAACGTCGTTGATGATTTCTTTGCCCAGACCGACCCGGAATGCGAAACCCAGTGGAGCGATGCGCGCTACAGTCGCGGTAGCTACCTGCAGCGCGCCCGCAACGTGCTGGAGGACTTTCTTGCCGGCTTTCGCGACGGGGTAACCGGCACCGCCGAGGCGATTGTGCAGGTTGTTAAAACCCTGCTGACCGACGCCGGCACGCTGGTTGAACTCGGCAAAGAGATGTGGAAGAAAGGCGCCACCCAGGTGCTCAAGGACATTCTGGGCGGCATTCTGGAGGGTGCGGCCGAAGATGTCCGCACCATCATTGAATGCGGCCCGAAAGACATCGGTGAAACCGTTGCGGTTTATGCTGCAGGTGGGGCGGCCGGCAAGCTGGTTAACTCGGTTGCCAAAATCGTTGGCCCCCGCATTCTGGACAAGTTCCCGGAGCATAAAAACAAGGGCGACCAGGATGACGATGGCAGCGACTCCGACTCCGACTCCGACTCCGACTCCGACTCCGACTCAGAAGATGGCGTTAACTGCCGTCTGAAGCGCGCCTCGTTCCCGGCGGGTACCAAGGTCTGGACGCCGGATGGCCCGGTCGCCATTGAACAGCTGCGCTCCGGCCACCTGGTTAATTCCCGCACCACACGCGGCTACTTCGACGCCCCACAAGCCGTCAAACAGGTGCACACCCGCATCGCCCCGGCGCTGTTCAACATACGCGCGGAATTCGGTGATCTCAAAACCACCGCCGAACACCCGCTGTGGGTACAGGGAAAAGGCTGGACCGCCGCTGAAGAAATCACCGAAGGCGACGTACTGGCCACTGCCAACGGCGATGTGCTCGTGGTGGCCAACGACAAGATCCTCGGCGAAGTGCGGGTATTCAACCTCAGCGTCGAGGAAACGCCCAGCTACTTTGCCGGTGACAACCAGGTATGGGTGCATAATGTTGCGAGGGATTGTGATAAGAATGACGCAGAGCGCATACGTGCGGTTGCCAAGCGGATCTCGGAGCTGGCCAAGGAAATTCGGGATCAGTGGGTGGAAAATCCGGCTTTGTTTTGGGACAAGCTATCCAGGAATCAGAAGAGGGCGATACGCGGGACAAAAGGCACAGAGCCTAAGCCTTGGTTGATTCGGGTGTTCTTCGGGACAGCGTTAGAAAAGGAAGTAGGCTCAATAATTCGATCAAAATCCGATGATGCGCTATTCGGTGTTGAATGGACGGGGGTGTCGAATAAGCCCTATGATTTCAGAATCAAGAATGGCGATGGCAGTTACCATACCTACGACCTCACAACCAATAATCAGCGAACCTTACGCAACCACCAAAACCGGGCCGGTGTGGATGAGGTGTTAACCTATGACTCGCTGTCGGGCGATTTCCTTGGAAAGGTAATTAAGGAAGCGGATGATTACTAACTGGACTGATTTGCCTCAAACTCAATTTGATGAGCAAGAGAACATGTTCACTCTGGAAAACTGCGTGATTCAGAATGAAGAATTCGATGAGCTGGTGTTTGTACGTGGCAAATCGAGTCACCCCTCAATGACTGTGCGCAATGTTGTGTTCCGCAACATCAAGGTTGACCGCTTGTTCTGGATAATGGGTATTTGCAAGCTGGAAAACGTGGTGTTCGAAAACATTCGACACTTGGAAGTGGAAATAAGCCCGCACAATGTCTTCAAAAATGTTGTTTTTAAAGGGAAGGGTTTAAAACGATTGCTGTTACGGCCTCAGCTCGATCAGGGCTTTCAGATAGACGACTGGATCAAAGCCGAATGGGAGAAAACTGATGTGCTGGTGGATATCAGCGAACTGGAATGTCCTGAAGTAGAAGTCCGTGGCATTCCGTTGGATAAGGTGCGGGTGAATCCGGAGTTGTATTGCAAATTTGATGGCGAAGCGTTCGCAAATTTGGATTTAAGCGCTTATCCCCCAGAATGCGATTTTGATGATTGGAAGATGGTCTCCCGCTCACTAGTCCGCACCGGTGCGCTTCAGGAAGTGGTCTGCTTACCCAACAAAAAAAGCAAATACTACGACATCGAAATGGAAGAAGTCGCGATCTTACGTGAAGCAGGAGTCATCTGGAGCTGATAATGAGTGGCAGTCGAGCATTACCACCGATTGGTTCACCATCTGCTCGAAAGATAGTGGCCAGAACCGCATTGTTTCTTTCATTGTTTGTCGTTTATTTTCACTCGCATGCAGGAACTATAAATATCATGAGCCTACAAGCAGTATTTTTCATTGCAGACACGCACACGGCGGAATCGATCGACGACCCTGCCGTCATCGATGCCTCAAATCAGTTTGACAGCTACAACCTGACCGAACTTGAAGTCAGCTATTTGTACCAGGTGTTGTTGGGTGTTGAACCCGAATACGACGGCTCACTGGGCTTCAAAATGGTCCACATGGTGAATGCTGGTGAAAGTTTTACCACAAGCTTGCCCGCAGAGTTTGTGGCCTTGCTTGCAGAAATTCCTCCCGACAAATTCAGTGCGGTTTCCAAAGCATGGGCTAATACGGAACTTGGCTGGCCGCAGGCTGAC
>JAUIHW010000056.1 GCA_030431775.1 Gammaproteobacteria bacterium | reverse complement strand
CAAACATTCCAACGAGCTGCGCAGCCGGTCTGGGTATAATCGCCCCGTCCTGCAAAAACGACACAGCGCCTTCGCCCCCGATATCAATACTGGTCATTCCGATGCCGCGCATAAAGACTCTGGCAAAACCAAACTGGTCGCCGATCGACAGATTTGGGATGCTCGCATACATGTCTCTCACGCTTTCAATCTGACCTGGACCGAGGTCGCCGACGCCGAGTACATTAGCGGCACCTCCTACGTCATCAAGCGCGACGTTACGCTTTGTAGCCGTCACGAACACTTCCTCAAGAACATCCTGAGCAAAGCTCAGGTTGGTCACCGATAGGCTCCCTATGAGCCCCGCAATCAGGAATTTAAGTTGCTTGTTGTGCATCGTTGATCTCCAGTTTTTCAATCTTATCGCCGTTATCCGACTCAATGTCAGGTATTTAATGTGTCTCTTCGAAACTTGATGTTGTGTTCTTCCCGGTCCCATGTATCGTCGGTTACAGCTTCGTTTCGCAATATGTGCTTCATAACTTTTGAAGAAGGTGTTTTTGGTAACTCATCAACGATCCGGAGGTAGCGCGGCACCATGAAGTACGCCATTCGCTCTCCCAAAAACTCAATAAGTGCTTTGGGGTCAATGGATTCACCCTCTATCGGGGCCACCGAAACCATAACTTCATCTTCGCCGACATTGCTGGGCACGGCATAGGCTGCCGCTTCTCTCACTGTTGGATAGGCAACTACTTCAGCTTCAACCTCAAAAGATGATATGTTTTCACCGCGCCTTCGTATCGCATCCTTCATGCGATCAACAAAATAGAAGAAGCCCTCTTCATCCTGCCGAAAACAATCACCTGTGTGAAACCAGCCATTTCGCCATGCTTCAGCAGTAGCTTCCGGGCGCTTGTAGTAACCGCTGTTCATGCCCCAGGGTCTATCGGTTCTGACAATCATCTCTCCGATCTCACCGACAGGCACTTCACAGTCATTCTCGTCAACCAATCGTACGTCAACTCCGGGGCGGGCTTTGCCGCAGGTGCCCCGCTTCGTCGGGTTTGGGTCTGAAACAATGGGAGATGATATCTCTGTCATATTAAATATTGTGTAGACGTCGGTACCAAAGCGGTGATGGAATTCAGTACAGGTCTCGGTCAATGGGACCATGAATGTGGTACGAACGTCATGATTCCTATCGTCCTCAGATGGCTCTTGCTTCAATAGAAAGGTCGCCATTACTCCTAAAAGAAAAACCGCAGTGGTTTTGGTTTCGCGCACAAATGGCCAGAATTTTTCCGTTACGAAGGAATCCATCACGGCAATCGAGCCGCCACGAACCAGCATGACGAATATCACCCCCATGCCGCCGATATGAAAAATTGGCATGTTGATAAGAAAACGGTCTTCTCCAGTGACAAAATGCCAGGTCTCGGGGCCGGCATTCGTAAAGATGTGAAGATAGGAAGACAAAACGCCTTTCGAAGGACCGGTTGTTCCAGAAGTGTAGATTATCGATTGTGTGTCCCAGGGTTCTATTGGGGAGTCAAGCTCGGGTAAGGCAGCTTCTGAGTTCAGCAGGTTTGAAAATGCAAACGACTCAAACTTCTTGGGCGCCGAACCTTCTCCCACGCAGACAATCGTTGCGATAGCGGCTGTGTCAATGTTATGTAATCGTTCAAGGAGTTGAGCGTGAATAACAAGCAGTTTGCCATCCGAATTGTCCAGGACGTGCTCCAGAACTTTTCCTTTGTAAGCGGTATTAAACGGGACAAAGACGGCTCCCAGATAGTTGAGCGCGAAGAAAGTTAATATGGCTTCCTTACCATCGAACATCCAGACTGCCACATGATCGCCACGATTGACTCCAACGCTCGCAAAGCCTGCTGCCAACTTCCTTACTCGAGTGTGAAGCTCGTCGTAACGCCACTCTTCACCGTCCTCAAAAACAGCAAATACTTTGGAAGGTGTCTGCCGTGCACAGCGTTCTAAAGCATATCGCGTGACGCACATCTCTCTTGGCGGGATTCTCGGATCTGTTGTAGATGATTCGGTCACCGTGGTCCTCCCCATGTTGTGGAATAAGATTTAGTCATTCTGAGCAGACACGACTGATTCGATCATATGCATCACGTGGGAAATAATTTCTGCTTCGGCCCGCCGTCCATCCGGCGAGTACCAAAATGCTACCCAGGTCATCATCCCGCCGATTGTGGTAGCCGTTAATCCCGGGTCATTAATAACAAACTGACCCTGTTTATGACCTTGCTCCAGGAGCTCCGCCAGCCTGTGATCAAATAATTTTCGCTGCTCGCGTATTTGTCGAGCGAGAGGAGGTGCCAGGTTCTTTTCTTCCCGTTCATAGACAACGATGTATTCCTGATTGTCTATCACAATTCGCATTACGCGATCGGACAGCAGTTTCAGCTGCTCAGCAGGTGATTTGCTGTTGAGCAGGGACTGGTCCATGGCATCCAGTGACAACTCGATGCCTGTTTTACAGATTTCAAACAGCAGCTCCGACTTGTTTTTGAAATGAGCATAGATAAATGGCTTGGTTACATCCAGGCGCTGTGCGATGGCGTCGATGGTCGCACCTTCGTAGCCATGCTCGTAGAACAGGTGACACGCCTCTTCACGAATACGTCGGCGCTTAAAATCAGAGATTTCACTCTTAAGGCCCGAGGAACCTGACGCCGCGTCAATCGCCCTAATATTGCTCATTGCCGTTTACTCTTTTGCCATTTCGAGTATCTGGCGAATATCGTCAGCTGTCTCTATTGTTCTGGGATTGGTTCGCGCCCAAAAGTCTTCCATCGTAAATGCGGCGAGCTGATCAAACTGGTCTGCGGTTACACCCACCGCTTGCAGGGAACGTGGCAAATCGAGTTGAGTAATGAATGCATCCACCAGCTCATGGGCTGGAACTTCGGGTTTGCCAAAGCAGTGACTGATGCGTTCCTGACGCTGTGCATTGGCCGGTAAATTGAATTCGAGTACCGCTGGGGCCATTACGCAAGAACAGTAGCCGTGAGGGACGTCCAAGGTACCTCCCAGTGCGTGGCCTATTGCATGGCTGGCCCCCATTGGTACGCCTGAGATAATGGGCAGCATTGACTGCCAAACACCCACTTGCGCACGCAATCTGGCATCCAGGTCCTCGGGGTTTTCCTTCACCGCCGGCAGTGCTTCCACCAGCAGCCGCAGCGCGCTCTCTGCCATGCCGTCACTGAAATGGTCGGACTGCAGGGAGGCCAGTGTTTCCAGTGCATGATCAACCGACCGAACGCCTGTTGAGTTCCACAGCCACTCCGGCGTGTGCCGCGTGAGCGCGGGGTCAAGTACCACGCTGACCGGCGCCATAGACGGGTGTACAAAGCCCTGTTTGAAACCCGCTTTTTCATCGGTTGCACCGGATAAGGCGTTGAACTCACCGCCGGATAACGTGGTTGGGCAGGACACTACTCGGATATCCACGCCCTCAAACTGCGGCGTTACGGTTACTCCCTGGTCATCAACATAGACGTGATAGGGGTCCATGTCGTCGTGCTGTTTCAAGTTGTGTTTCAACGCTAAAGGAATTATTTGACCCGCGTCTGTGACGGAGCCACCACCTACAGTAATGATTAAATCGGTGTTGATGTTTCGCGCCGCCTCAGCCGCCGCGAGAACTGCAGAACGTGGTGCATGCGGCGGTATGCCGCAATGTACGGCCTGGACTCTCGAGCCAAGAGCATCTGTTATCTGCTCTATTTCATTGGTCTTGGTATGCAGGGTTTCGCTGACTAACAGGAAAATCCGTTTGGCATCCAATAAGGCTGCTTCTTCCGCCAATGCATCGGCAGCTCGCCTGCCCATGTACACTCTTTCGGTAGACGTTAAGTTGAATGTGGACGCGGATGGGCTAGACATGCAGTACCCTCTGGCTTTTATGCAATTATTAGAATAAGTGTTCATCAAGAGAACTTGAGCGAATAGTAAAGCACTGGTAATAAGAGTCAAGAAAATATAACATCAGTATAAATAATGAATAGGTGATGCTTTATGGGCACGAAACCGGTGTTGAGCAGCTCAGAAATTGAGCTGAAAGCGTACTACACGGCAGAGGATATTCCCGAACCCCATCGGTCCAGAGTCAACTTGCCCCCTGGAGAAGCACCATATCATCGCGGCTTTCACTCCAGCGGCTATCGAACCAAGCCATGGCGTATTTTTCAGCTCAGCGGGTTCGGAAAACCCGAAGACGAGAATGAGCGAATCAAGTTCTTACTCAAAAATGGTGAAACCGGCTTCATAATGGAGCATGACCGCAATACCGCCGACCACTGCTACAACGTCGATCACCCGGATGTGGTTTCGCGCCGCGAAGACGTGGGATTAACCGGCGCGGTGATGCAAAGTGTACGCGACATCGACATATGCCTTGACGGCTTGCCGATGGACACAAGTTTCGCTCATGCGGGCGGCGCGGTGGTACAGCACGCACCGTTTGCTCTGGCCGGCTACTGGACTGTTGCAAAACGCCGAGGCTTTGACCTGCGCAAGCTTGCAGGCACAGGCCAGAGTGATTTCAATCTGACCTATCTGGGTTGTGTTACGAAGCAGCAAATACCTACAGATGCCGGCCTGCGCTTCAACGCGGACATCATCGAGTTTTGTACCGAGAATCTCCCGCGGTGGGTGCCGGTGTCTGTCGCAGGCTACAATGGTGCTGACAGTGGTTTGACCCCCGACCAGGAACTTGGCTCGCTGTTTGCCAACACGGTGGAGTATCTTGACGAGATAAAACGGCGTAACAAGATTCCGCTTGAGGTTGCTGCGAAGGGCTGTGGCGGGGTCAGCTTCCGGTCGTCTATTCATATTTTCGAGGAAGCGGCCAAGATGCGCGCGGCACGGTTGATGTGGTCTGACCTGTTGCGCGAACGCTACGATATTACAGAGCCGAAGACGGCTAATTTACGTATCCACTGCGTAACCGCCGGCTCAAAAATGACTTATCAACAGCCGCTTAATAACATTGTACGGGGCACGGTTATGGCACTGACCGCCGTGTTGGGGGGCGTGCAGTCGTTGGGTGTGTCCGGGTATGACGAGGCCCTGTCGATCCCGTCGGAGCATGCCCACCAGATGTCGGTGCGGATACAACAAATACTGCAGGAAGAAACCAACATTTGTGCTGTAACTGATCCGTTAGGAGGCTCTTACTATATTGAAACCCTGACTGCTCAGCTGGTTGAGAAGGCCTGGCAATTTTTTGAGGACATCATGCAGGAAGGTGGTTACCTGGCATGCCTGGATTCGGGCTGGCTGCACGCTAAAGCTGCTGAAAACCAGCATAAAGAGTTTATGGCAATGGAGTCAGGCGAACAAAACATCGTTGGCGTAACCTTTGCAGAAGACGACGAATCACCCTATGAGGTTGACGGTTTTATGGGCACTGATGATGCATTTGATGTCGCGACTGCGCGACTGAACGAACTTCGCCGCACGCGCCATGAAACGGGTGCCAAAGCTGCGCTGAAAAACCTCGAATCTGTGTGCCGCAGCGAATCTAATATTATGCCGGCCATGCTAGCCGCTCTGGACGCCGAAGTCACTCTGGGCGAAATCGGTGATGTTTACCGCGAGGTATTTGGTGACTGGAATACGCCGATTCAAACCTAGGAGCTGTTGATGGATAATTCTCAGAAAAGAATATTGATGGCAAAGACCGGCCTCGACGGCCACTGGCGGGGCCCGACGATCGTGGCCCGCGCCCTTCGAGACGCCGGCTTTGAAGTGATCATGATCGGAATGGCCAGCACAGACGACATTGTTCGTGCCGCAGTTGACGAAGATGTGGACCTGGTGGGGCTCAATATAGGCGGACACATCAATGTTGCATTGAGGGCTGTGAACTCTGTGCAGGAAGCAAGGCCAGGATTGCCATTGTTTGCCGGTGGAACGGTACCGCCCCATGCTATGAAGCAGTTGCAGGCGCTGGGTGTGGAGGTTTTCCCGCCTGGTTCTCAGCTTGCCGCAATTGTTGAATCCGCTGAACGCCTGACACATCGTTCGTCGTAGTGCTGGTGAGCGTGTCTCAGGAAGTCACCGGCCTGATCGATCGCGCGCTGTGCGGAGAACGCTCCGCGCTAGCCAGACTGCTCAGCAAAATTGAACGTGAACATTCCTCAGATGTTGCTCAGCTATTGCTTGGTGAAAACCTAGGGCAGGCCCATATTCTTGGTGTCACCGGCCCACCGGGTGCTGGCAAGTCTTCCCTGATCAATAGCCTACTTCCGATCGCCCGACAACATTTCGACAGAATTGCTGTGTTGGCTATTGATCCCAGCTCTCCTTTTTCCCACGGTGCACTGCTTGGAGACAGGGTGCGAATGCAGGGGGACTCGCTGGATGATTCTGTGTTTATTCGCTCCATGGCTTCACGGGGTGATACTGGAGGCCTGGCACGGGCAGCGTTTGGTGCCATTACCGCATTTGATGCCTGTGGTTGGCCACTAATCATTATAGAAACCCTGGGTATCGGTCAGGTTGAGCTCGATATAGTAAACGTAGCTGACACGGTTCTAGTCGTTCTGAATCCCGGATGGGGTGACGTTTTTCAGGCGAATAAAGCAGGTATCACCGAATCCGGCAACGTGTTCGCTATCAATAAATGTGACCGACCGGGCGCAGATAAAACGCGCCAGGAACTGGAGGAGTCTCTCCGTTTACTGCACGCAGATCAGTGTCCGCGCATTGTGGAAACAGTTGCAACAAGCGATAGAGGTGCTGATGATCTGTGGCAAGTTTTACTCGAGCATCAGCACGCGCTTCAGGCGGGTGGGCACCTGGAGGAGACGCGGGCAGATAAGCGCCGTCAGTTGTTTCGCAAGCTGATGGTAAACCAACTCATTGCCAAACTGGATAGTGCGCTGGCCAGTGGGGAGTCTGAGCCATTATTGGCAGATATGATGGCTGGGGTGATATCAATCGATGATGCGGTGCACCGTTTATTGCAGATTGGCCAACGCTCGGGTCATTCTTAATGCTCGGTCGCATCTAGAAGAGATCGCCTGGTAAATGACAGCGGCTCCGAGACCTGCCTTAGCTCGAATTCCTATAGGCCGAGCCGGCAATTGCAATCAAGTTGACAGTCTTTTCCGCTGGCAGGCGTCATTCTTGAGGCAATCGGTTTCGGCTCACTTCCAGTGAAGGAAATGAGATCAGCAAGCCCCGATCTGAGAATAGCTATACCTGAGCGATTCACAGCATACTATTTTGTTTTTACGGCTTTTGCCGACCAATATTGTCCGGGAGGATTAAACCATTAGACCAGAACAGATGTGGGCAGAATTGGGTTTAGAGCGGGATTGACAGAATTGCATATTTTGAGCATTTAATATCAGATAGTTAGGCGCTGAAGTGTGTTGTTTGCACCCCTATATTGTTGAGCACCCAATTATCAATTGTCAGAGTCATCGGAATGGCAACAAGCGCTAAATCTATCAGTGAAAAAGCCAATTTCGTTGCTATTCATAATCACACCCGGTGCGAACCAGCACAAAACTTTCTTATCGTTTGTTGATCTTTGACTATATGTCGAATATGACATATAGTTCTCATGTATGAGCCCAAAAGATAAGCCACTGGTTTGGATGCATGGTGAAGTGAAGTCACCGCCATTTTCCGCACTGGCCCGGGTAGAGGCGGGTTATTTGCTGCGCATGTTGCAGCGGGGACATTCATTATCGCTGCCTCATTCCCGACCGATGCCCTCCATTGGACGACGGTGCCATGAGTTGCGGATCAATGATCAATCCAAAACCTGGAGAATCGTTTATCGAATTGATGATGATGCGATTCTGATAGTGGAAGTTTTTGAGAAAAAAACTCAGAAGACTCCAAAGGCGACAATTGATGTGTGCAAACAGCGAATGAAGGTGTATGACGATGAAAGCCAGTAAGCGAAAGAATTTGGAAAAACAGGGTTGGAAGATAGGCTCTGTGGAAGAGTTTATGGATCTTTCCGCTGAGGAGAGTGCGTACATCGAACTTAAGATTCGCCTGAGTGAATTGCTTAAGAAACGACGAGCCAAAGAGAAGCTCAGTCAGGTTGAATTGGCAAAACTAGTGAGATCAAGCCAATCTCGTGTCGCTAAGATGGAAGCGGGGGACCCGAGCGTTTCCATTGATCTCTTGGTCAAATCATTGTTGGCATTAGGTGCTTCGAATAGCGATTTAGCAAAAGCCATATCCAGTAAATCTAGAGCACGCTGAATACTCCAGGGGTTTCTCACTAAGTTTTTGGCAGATTTTAACTAAGTACCGTAATGCATTGACCTAACAGGCAATCTTACATATGTTCTATAAAGGGTATTTTTATAGAACATATTCTAATTAAGTTGATCGATGTTCGATCATATTTGAGTGTTCCTGAAGACCGACAAGTTGCCCGCCTAGCCAAAGATGTGCCAGAATTGAGCCAGACTACCTGGGTTTCACTGCTTTCATCTGTTGTTTCCTAGCGGTTTCGGCTTTGGCAAGTGTCACAAGTAACTGATTAGTAAAAATAATAAAATTGGTCAATCGTGCCTTTTAACCAATTGGTCGCAGGTTCGGCAAGAAATCTCCCCAGAGATTTTTTGGATGCTGGAGCACAGCGACGGCGCCCGCAGGGTGAGAGCGGCCCCCAGGGCGATCGAATCAATCCAGCACGGCCCATCTCGACATCATTTCCATCTTGTTGTGGAAGCCCTCCGTGATGCCGTTGGTTTTACTGAACCGCCACATCGCAACAATGGGTTCCATCCAGGATTGAAGGGTCTTTGCCATTCGTTGGCAAGGCTTCCGGCAACCGGTGACATCACTGGAAGAAGCGGTTATATCAGTTCACATCGAATTGATGGTCGCGACGCCAGTTCGTGGTAGCCTAATGCCACTAACGCTTCACCGGTACTAGACATGACTCAATCGGTTCAATTGCATCATTTCAGCCTGGCGGCCCCAGCCGCCGTCATTGACGATGTCATAGATTTCTACGACAAAGCCCTGGGATTAAAACCCGGCTTTCGCCCGGATTTTGGTATAAACGGTGCCTGGCTGTACTCGGGTGACCACCCGCTACTTCATCTTATAGAAGATCCTGGCCGCTCTGCCGAAAAATCAGGTTATTTTGACCACATAGCTCTGCGTTGCGAAAATCTTGACGCCACCATCGCAATACTTGAGGAGAATAATATTGAGTTTGGCCGGCTGGATATGGACTCGATGAGTCAGGTTCAGTTGTTTTTGACTGATCCAGCAGGCACTACGCTTGAGTTGAATTTTAAGGCGT
The DNA here is from genome assembly GCA_030431775.1 of Gammaproteobacteria bacterium. Lineage (GTDB taxonomy): Bacteria > Pseudomonadota > Gammaproteobacteria > Pseudomonadales > JAUIET01 > JAUIET01. Next base: position 10,971 of record JAUIHW010000056.1, on the reverse strand, counting down.
AGCTTGTACAAATGCAGGGCAGCTTCGAAACGAGTTAGCCTGCTGAATGGCGGCGGCTCCGAGAGTTAGCTCGAATTCCTACAGGCCGGGCCGGCAATTGCAATCTAGTTGACAGTCTTTTCCGCTGGCAGGCGTCATTCTTGAGGCAATCGGTTTCGGCTCATTTCCAGTGAAGGAAATGAGATCAGCAAGCCCAGATCTGAGAATAGCAATACCTGAGCGATTCACAGCATACTATTTTGTTATTACGGCTTTTGCCGCCCAATATTGTCCGGGAGGATTAAACCATTATGCGACCCTATCGTTCCCATCGAGTAACTCAGGGCAAAGCCGCCTCAGCGGCGCGCTCTCTATGGCTGGCCAGCGGTGTTGGATCAAACGATTTTGATAAGCCGATTATTGCTGTTGCCAACTCGTTCACCGAGTTTGTACCCGGACATGTGCACTTGCAGGAAGTAGGCCGGCTGGTGTGTGAAGCAATCTGGGACGCGGGCGCAATTGCCCGCGAATTCAATACCATCGCAGTTGATGACGGCATTGCCATGGGCCACGACGGCATGCTGTACAGCTTGCCCAGCCGGGAGATCATTGCTGACAGTATCGAGTACATGACCAATGCCCATTGTGCCGACGCGCTGATCTGCTTGTCGAATTGTGACAAGATCACGCCCGGCATGTTGATGGCCGGCCTGCGCCTGAACATTCCCGTGATTTTTGTGTCGGGTGGTCCCATGGAAGCCGGCCGCATCGAAAAGCAGAATGAGATTCATCGCTTTGACCCGGTGGATACCTATATTGCGGCTTTCAACGAAAAGCTTGTAGACGGTGACGCCCGGGAGATAGAGAACCATGCCTGTCCCACCTGTGGCTCCTGCTCGGGAATGTTTACGGCTAACTCCATGAACTGTCTGGCCGAGGCTTTGGGTCTGGCCCTGCCGGGGAATGGGTCGCTATTGGCCACGCATGTTGATCGAAAAAATCTTTTCCAACGCGCTGCCTCTGGAATAGTCGAGCTGACCCGGCGCTACTATATTGAGGAGGACGACAGCGTTCTGCCCCGCAGCATTGCCACACGCGCTGCGTTTGAGAACGCGGTGAAGGTGGATATCGCGATGGGAGGTTCCACTAATACTATTCTGCACCTGCTGGCGATGGCGCAAGAAGGCGAGGTGAACTTTACGATCAGCGATATTGACCGTCTGTCGCGCGAGACACCGCATCTCTGCAAAGTATCCCCTGCGACGCGCGACTACTATATGGAAGATGTGCATCGAGCTGGCGGTATCATGGGCATTCTCGGCGAGCTGGAACGCGCAGGTCGAATCGACATCGGTGTCGGTTCAGTCGCGGGCAACACTCTCGGTGAGGTATTGGCGAAATGGGACTACCTGCGAAGTCGCGACCCTGAGGTTGAGCGCTTCTACCGTGCCGCACCTGGCGGCAAGCGCACCATTCGCGCCTACAGTCAGGAAGCACGCTGGAACTCGCTGGACATGGACCGTGAAAACGGCTGCATCCGCAACATCGACCACCCATACAGCCAGGAGGGTGGGCTGGCCATTTTGTTCGGCAACCTGGCGGAAGACGGTTGCGTGGTAAAGACTGGCGCGGTGTTTGAACATATGTACGAGTTTCGCGGTAAAGCAAGGGTGTTTGACCAACAGGAAACGGCCGTCCAGGCACTGGAAGCCGGTGATATTGCTGAAGGCTCGGTTGTGATCATCCGCTATGAGGGCCCCAAAGGCGGCCCCGGTATGCAGGAAATGCTGAAACCCACCATGACCCTGATTACCCAACAGTTGAACACCAGCTGCGCAATCATGACCGACGGCCGCTACTCCGGTGCCAGTGCGGGCCTATCGATTGGCCACGTTGCGCCGGAAGCGGCCAACAAGGGCGCGATAGCGCTGGTTGAAGACGGCGACGAGATTGAGATAAGCATTCCAAAGCGGGCAATCAATCTACTGATCAGTGATGAAGCATTGGCTGCCCGCCGGGCGGCAATGGATGCATTGCCGCCGGAACAGGCATGGCAACCCAGGGAGGCACGCAGTCGGGTAGTAACCCGCGCGCTGAAAGCCTATGCGGCGTTTGCGACCAGCGCTGACCGCGGAGGTTTTCGAGAGGTGCCCTAGCCGCCGTCGGGTATTTCATATACGGAAGCTAATTGGTCCATGCCAATGGCCTGCTCGTATTGCTGTTCGATCCTGTTCAGGTCGTAGATAAGTATCTTGCCGTAACACAGCTCGATGTCACCTTCGCGTTCCAGAGCTTTCAACTCTTTGCTAACGCTTTGCCTGGAAGCGCCCAGCATTTTACTGAGCTCCTCGTGCGATACGTCGATCGTGATACTTGCATCCGGCTGTTGCTGGCCATGGCTGTAGGCGAGGCGTTGGATAATGCGTGCCAGCCGTTGGTGCAAATTCAGCCCTGAGGCCTCTTCATTCAGCGAATACAGTAATCGTAGACGGCTGCACAATACCCGGTTCAGTTCGCGACTGAATTCAGAGTGCTGGGCGCACAATTCCTCGAAATGGGATTTGCTGAGCACACGAATCTGCGAGTCTTTGGTGGCAACTGCGTGGCTGATGCGGGGTAAGCCGTCGATCAAGCCCATTTCCCCAAAGCAATCGCCGGGTCGAAACTCTCCGGCGATGATTTCACTGCCATCTCTCGAGTAGTTACACAGGCGGACCGCACCGCTTACCAGCCGATACATCTCCACTGAGCGATCATTCTTACGGTAGATCTCGGTGCCTTCGGCAATCGATCGCAGTACGCTGCGCCGCTCAAATTCAACTTGCAAAGCATCGCTCAAGGCGCTGACAAAATCGTGCATGTGCATTATTTTTATCATGCTGTGTTCATACCACAGCTTTGTGTTAAATAACAGTGTTACAGCGCGACGATGCAATCATTATTCGCATGAAAGACCGGTGGGAGGCCCCGGTATGCGAGAGAAAATTACAGTGACCGACGGACTGGAGAACTATTGCTGGCAAGACAACTCAATGATTGTTGCCAGGCTCAATCAGGTCCGAATTGATCTCACTAATAGTGTTGACGCCCATTAGCGCCATCCCTGTCGCAATCTCCGTTTGAAATACCGTCAGCAGGTTCTCCAGCGCGGGCTGGCCACCCGCTGCGGCTGCGTACACCCACGGTCGACCGATCAGCACGCCGTTTGCACCGAGTGCGACGGCTTTCAGCACGTCGATGCCGTTACGGATACCGCCATCGACCAGCACCTCAATATCGCTGCCCACCGCATCGGCAACCGGCTTCAGCTTACTGATGCTGGAGGCGATGCCATCGAGCTGGCGGCCGCCATGATTCGATACGATGACGCCGTCGGCACCGACATCTGCTGCCGCTTTGGCATCGTCAACTTCCATCACACCCTTGATCAGCAGTTTGCCCTGCCAGTGTTCGCGCAACCAGGCGATGTCTCTCCAGGTCACCGTAGGGTCAAACTGGGAGTCTATGAAGCCCTTGTAGGAATCCAGGTCATTCGGGTTGGCCACTTCGTCACTGACATTGCCGAAGGTGTGCGGTTTGCCTTGCAGACCGACGTCGATGGCCCACAACGGGCTGCTAACAATTTGCACCAGCTGCGAGAGCTTGCCTTTTAGGCCGCCACCGAGCATGCCATTTTTGAAGTCGCGATGGCGTGCTCCCGGTACCGGCAGGTCGACCGTGAACACCAGGGTGTCACAGTCGGCGTTTTTTGCACGTTCCAGCAGTTTTAAGACCAGGTCACGATCGCGCAGCATGTACAGCTGAAACCAGAAAGGTGCATTGATGGCCTGTTGCACTTCCTCGATTGGGCAGATGCCCACCGTTGACGTGGTGAATGGCACACCCGCGGTTTGTGCGGCTTTGGCCCCAACGGTTTCACCGCGGCGGGCCATCATGCCGGCCATGCCCACGGGCGCCAGTGCCAGCGGCATGTTGCTGGCGCGGCCCATCAGGGTGGTTGCCGTGCTGATGGAGTCCACGTCATACATAACGCGTTGGCGCAGCTGCCAGCGATTAAAGTCCGACAGATTTTTCTGCAATGTAACCTCATAATTGGCGCCACCATCGATGTAGTCGAACAGGAAGCGGGGCAGTCGGCGCAGCGCCCGTCGGCGGTAATCCTCAACAGTGACCGGGGTGACATAAAATACGCTCATTCTGACGTCCTAGCCGAGTTGTAAGCAGGGCACAACGGCGTCGATCAGGCGCGGCCCGGGCGAGTTGATGGCGTCGGCCAGTTGGGCAGAAAACTCTTCTGCCGTGGTTGCGCGGCTGGCCTGCATGCCAAAGCCCTGTGCCATCGACACGAAATCCATCGACGGATTGCCGATGTCCATCATTGATGCGGCCTTGTCACCGGGCTTACCGCCGCGTGCGCCGGTGCGGGCAAATTCAAGCTCCAGAATATTGTATTTGCTGTTGTTACACATTACGACGGTAATATCCAACTGCTCGCGCACCATGGTCCACAGTGCCTGAATGGTGTACATCGCGCTGCCATCGCCTTCCAGGCAAATGACCTTGCGGTCGGGGCAGGCCACCGCCGCGCCCACCGCGCAAGGCAAGCCGAAGCCAATCGAGCCGCCGGTCAGGCTCAGCCAATCGTGCGGTCTGGCCTGTTCGCTGAATGGGTAGCAGGCCAGACCGGTGGTGGCCCCTTCGTCAACGACAATGGCATTGTCGGGAATGAGCGCAGCCAGCGCCTGTGCCAATGTCATAGCGTCCAGATCACCGGTCGGCAGGGCTGGCAGCTGCTCGCCATTGAGGTCCGGATCAGCCGATTCGGCATCCAGCGCAGCCACCAGGGCATGCGCCGCGGCGAGGGAATCCTGGTCGGGGCTGCTCAATTCAAATACTTCGCAGCTCTCAGCCTGTAATACGCTGGGAACGTTTGGGTAGGCGAAGAACGACACGGGTGAGGGCGCACCCAGCAGCACCAGGGTATCCACGTTTTTCAGGTGGTCAATTGCCATTTCGGCCAGGTAGGGCAGCTTTTCCATTTTCGCGCTGCCGGCACCACGGCTGACACGCGTCGGGAAGGTCTCCAAACAGACGCGGCAGCCGCTTACCTGACTGATGCGGCTTAACAGGTGCCCCAACTCGACAGAGACAGTTCCGCCAACAAACAGCATGGCTGAATTGCTACCACGCAGCAGCTCTGCAGCGCGTTGCACAGCCTCATTGGCAACTGGCGTTGGTGCATTGGGCACAGGGATATCCGGTAGGGGCGAGGGGTTGTTGCTCCAGGAAACATCGGCAGGCAACACCAGGCTGGCGACTTTATTCGGTAAAGCCGCAGCCACCACAGCCGCACCGTCGCGCGCAATGTCAGCGGCTGACTGACTCTGAATCAGGGTGTCGGAAATGGATGATGCAATGCCTTCCAGGTCTGACGTGAGTGGCGCGTTGTACTGCAGGTGATAGGTGGCATGGTCGCCAATGATGTTTACGATCGGCACATTGCCTTTGCGGGCGTTGTGGATGTTGGCCCAGGCGTTACCAAGCCCGGGACCAAGGTGCAGCAGGGTGGCGGCGGGCTTACCGGCCATTCGTGCGTAACCGTCGGCGGCACCGCTGGCCACGCCCTCGAACAACGCCAGTATTCCGCGCATGCCCTCCACTTCATCCAGGGCGGCAACGAAATGCATCTCAGAGGTGCCGGGGTTCGTGAAGCACACCTCCACACCGCTGTTGACGAGGGTTTTGATCAGACTTTCGGCACCGTTCATTATCGTTTACCTTGCGCTATGAGCCAAAACCGGATTGTACACACCAAGCGTCGGCGATATTGTCAATTTGCTGACATTTGACGCCGGTTTTATGCTGGCTTCAGGGCTAATAGCATTTTCGACGAAGAAGGAACTCTCGTTAGAGATATTTGTAGACCTGTGGTGGATTTATGTATGACGCGCAGCGTTTTTACTCGGGCCCGGAATTTATCTCTATGGTTTCTGCTGAATTAATATCGCTTGGTGGAGATCGTTTTGGCAGCTCGTGTCAAGCCGGTAAGTCACACATTGACTCTACGCCAATTTACGATGCGATGACCGCTGCGGCGTATTCTTTAGTAAAATCGATAAAAATAGTTCGAGCTGCGGACTTCTCCGCGCCCGGCTGCGCGTAATCAATGGCAGTTGGTTGGGTCGATGCGTGAGTCTTGGTTTTATGGCTCGCAATTCGCCGCTTTCAAGCCAGGTCTGTGCAAAATGGTCCGGCAGGTAACCAATGTACTGCCCGGATAAAATCAGCATCAGTACCGCTTCCAGATTGTTGGCGCGGGCATCGGTTGGTAGCCTGGCCCGCTGCGGGATGGCATCCAGCGTTGACCCGGCCATGCGGTGCTGTGCGAGTAGTTTGCTGCTAATGGAGCGGTCGCTGGTATTGAACAGCGAATGGCCCTGTCCGCAGTACAGGTACAGGCTTTCACTGAGAAAGTCGTGCACATCGAGCCCAGCCAGTGTTGTCGGCGAGCCGATAATGCCCAGGTGTAAACGGCCATCCAGTACGCCGCGTTGCACCGCGTCATCTGGCAATACCTCCAGGTTGATAACAACGTCTGGTGCGCGCTCACAGAACTCCTGCACCGTGCCGGACATGTTGAACTCCGGCAGTGAGGTCATGTAGTCAATCTGGCCCAGGTTCAGTTCGCCGCTGAGATGCCCCTGTATGGCGTCCATATCAGCCCCAAACTCATCAACGGCGGCCAGCAAGCTTTGCGCTCGCTCATACACCTGTTCGCCATGCTCTGTCAGCGAAAACCCTGAGCGCCCACGCTCACAGAGGCGCATGCCGAGGCGGGTCTCGAGGTCCGCCATCTGAGTGCTGATAGTGGGTCGCCCTACGTTAAGCCGGTCGGCGGCCCGGGTAAAGCCACCGCTTTGGACCACGGTAACAAACAGGCGCAACAACCTGAGATCGATGTCATGGATACGCATGGTTCAATGATAGGTCTATAAATTGATAACTTAAAGTCTAAAGGTAAGTATTTATAGTCCTATAGGTTTTGTTTATTCTTTACCGAGCTATTGCCGGAATTTTAGAGGGGAACTTGTGGAAGGCTTTGTCGGAAACGAGCGCCTGATCAGCCAGGAACGCTTGCGTGAGTATAACCAACGTACTGACCTGCGCGGTTGGTTGCAGGTCCTCAGTCATATCACCGCAATACTGCTTGCTGGGTACGCGCTGTCTCGCAGTTGGGACAGCTACTGGGCGGTATTGTGGTTTGTTGTATTGGGCACCTTGCTCAATTTTCTATACGCAGGGCAGCACGAATTGTCACACTGGACGGTTTTCAAGACCCGTTGGCTGAACAACGTATTCGGCCATTTGTTTGGGTTTCTGGTGTTGATGCCCAGAGAGCACGATCGCATGGAGCACTACCAACACCATCGCTTTACTCAGGACCCGGAACTGGATGGTGAATTGCAGGGTGCACCGTATTACACGCTGGCCGGCTATCTTTGGTACGCCTCAGGCATTGGCTATTGGCTGGGTATTATCTGGCGCACTATCGGTACGGCGTTTACCTTTCGCTATCCGGCCTTTTTTGTCGAGAAACAAAGAAAGCTTGCCACCAAAGAAGCACGTCTGTACCTGCTGGGCTATGCGACCATAGTGATTGTATCCTGGTACTATCAAAGTTGGTTTGCGGTCAGCTATTGGATTGCGCCGATGTTTGCTACCAAGCTCATCCATAACTGCCAGAACCTCGCCGAGCACACGGGCATGCCGAATGAACCTGACATTCTGGTTAATACGCGCTCTATCAAATCCAACGCCCTGCTGAACTGGCTGGCCTGGAATATGCCGTACCATACGGCGCACCATACTTATCCGGCGGTGCCTTTCTACAAGCTGCCAGAGCTGCACGCAGAGATGGTGGCTGGCATGGGCAAGGAGCCTGAAACCATCAGTTACTGGAACTATCAAGTGCAGATGCTGAAGAAACTGTGGCGGGAAGGCAGCTCAAAGTACAATGGCAAGCCATTGCGTGATTACTAAGCAGAGAAGGTTTTTGCCATGCAGACGCTAGAGGTGTATCAATCGCTGTGGGGCATGCAAACATGCAACCCCAGCGACGGCGCGCGGCCACACGAAGAAGTGTTCCAGCAAGCAGCCGATGCGAAGTTTGCCGGGCTCTGTTTGGACCCCGGTGTCAGTCAGATTGACGAATTTCTGGCTCTGAAACCATTGTATCAACGCCATCAATTGGGTTGCCTGGTTAATGTGTTTCCAAACACCGTGGCAGAAATGCGACCGTTGTTGGAGTTCAGCAAGGAAATGGGCGCACCCTATGCCAACGTCATTGCGCCAGTATTTCCTATGACGGTGGAAGGCGCTGTCCCCATCATCAGAACCTGGTTGGAAATGGCCGATGACATTGGCATACCAATTAAATTTGAGACGCATCGCGACTGCATTACCAACGATATGTTTATGACCCTGCAGTTGCTGGACGCTGTTCCGGAAATGCGCCTGACCGCTGACCTGTCGCATTACTGTCTCAACCGGGAGATGAGCGCACCCATATCGGCTGAAAACCAGGTTTGGGTACAACGTCTACTGGAACGCTCAGACAGCTTTCAAGGGCGCGTGTCCAGCCATGAACAGATACAAATAGCCATCGACTTCCCGCAGAATCAGAAATGGGTGGCTATTTTCAAAGACTGGTGGGAGCGCGGTTTTCGGTCCTGGCGGGCGCGGTCGGGCGACAATGAAAGCCTGATCTTCTTGTGCGAGCTGGGTCCACCGGAATATGCGTTCACCGATGCCAATGGCAGGGAACTCTCGGACCGGTTTGCAGAAGCCATTAGCATTCGCAGCTGGGTCACGGACATTTGGGCCAGGCTTGAAGCCGAATAGTAATTCGTTGAGCGTCTCCGAATCTGACGTCAATATCCGTTGTTTGCCCAATACGATTTAGACGGTTGGGCTGTAGCGGAGTGGGGTGTGCGCTCAAGCATCCGGAAGACGGCGCGCTAGGGCGCTGAATGACCAGACAATCTGCTCTAGAAGGGGCAGCAGGTAAACAAAGCGGCACGCAAAAAACTCGTTTACGGCCAGTGAGGGCTATCCACTGTCGCGCAGCTCCGGCCGGTGCTGGTACAGGCGGTAGAAAATCTTGATCCAGAACGGTGAAAACAGTGTGGTGTAGGCGATCACCAATACCATGCCCGCATAAACAGTGCTGTCAAATATACCCGCAGAGCGGCCAAGCTCCGCGAAAATCAAGCCAACCTCGCCGCGAGGAACCATGGCCATGCCAACGGCGCTTTTCATCAGCCAATGCTCGCGCAGCAGCAGAAAACCGCCGGCGATTTTGCCGGCAATCGCGACAACAGCAACGCTGAGCGAGAACAGCCAGATAAACGTCGAGCCCCAATCGATTTCACGTAAATCCAGCGACAGGCCAACGGACACAAAAAAGATGGGGGTAAACAGCTGGATGATGGGCTTCATGTCCCGCTCAACCTCTTCAGCAAAGTTCTGATCGCGGGCCAGTGCAGCTCCGAAGGGCAAAAAGAACCGCCGGGACAAGGCCAGCCCGGCTGCAAAGCCTCCCAGCAGCTCCGGGGCTCCAATGGCGTGGGCCAGCCAGGCAAACGCTAAGACCAGAGATACAATCAGTGTGGCAACCAGCCCCGGCATCTCGGTAACGCGGTTGTAATGGCTCAGCAGAAAAGAGATACCCTTGGCAACGATGGGCGCCAGAACGAAGAACACACCGATGAACAGTGCCAGCTTACCAATGTTGGTTGCGCTGAGGTCACCGGTGCGGGCAAATTCATAGAGCAGCGCGAGTAGAAGCACACCAAGAATGTCATCGATCACGGCGGCGCCAAGGACAATCTGCCCTTCACGGCTGTTCTGTCGGTGCACGTCCCGCAGTATTCTCACAGTAACACCGATGCTGGTGGCCGTGAGTGTGCCACCGATGAACAGTGCGACCAGCGTCTCATGGCCAAAAAAGTAGCGGCTTATCGCAAAACCAAACAGGAATGGCACTATAAAACCGCCAAGCGCGGCCACTAATGAGCGGCTACTAGACTTCGCCATCTTGCCAAGGTCAGTTTCCAGGCCAACCTCGAACAGCAGCAAAATCACACCAATTTCGGCCAACATATGGATGAGTTCGGTGGGCTCCAGCCAACCAAGAACGCTGGGGCCAAGAAGAATACCCGCGGTCAGCTCACCAATGACCGATGGCGCGCCAAAGCGGTTGGCAAGTTCAGCAGCAAGACGGGCTGCGAGCAACAACCCCGCCAGCTGGATAAAAAACTGGGAAGTTTCCATCTGGCCTGTCCTCAGCGCAGATTATATGTTTCCTTCGTCTTTACCAATTTCAGTGTCCGGTAGGTCGGCATTGCTCATGGGCCCTGCTGAGGGCGCTGCCAATTCCTGTAAGGATTTGGCGCGCCGCTCGCGATGACGCTGAGCCAGAATGCGCATATCAGACGTAGCATCGGTTTCGTCAACTATTTCCAGGCCGAGGAGGGTTTCAATAATGTCCTCCATGGTGACGATGCCGGCCATTCCACCAAAATCATCCAGTACAACAGCGATATGTTCTTTGCGCGCCATGAAGGTGCTGAATAAATCGGTGATTGGATGCCGTTCATTCACGGCGATAATATCGCGGCGTAAGGCGCCCAGTTCCTCCTCGCCACGGCCTTCGATTAACGCGACCAATACATCACTTTTCAAAACGTACCCGGTGATGTGGTCTTTTGAACCGGCGTGGTAAGTTGGCAGGCGGGAAAAATGCTGGCGCTTGTCATTGGAATAGTAGCTTTCGATGGTTTGCTCTTCAGGCGCGGCAGAAACTACTGTGCGGGGTGTCATGACGTCGCGTGCCTGCACGCCCTGAAAACGAATTAAATGCCCGATCATCTGGCTTTCTTCTGCGTCAAACACACCTTCCTGCTCGCCAAGCTCGGCCATAGCCAGAAAATC
>JAUIHW010000008.1 GCA_030431775.1 Gammaproteobacteria bacterium | reverse complement strand
TTCAGCGCAATGTATTTGGCCGTGTGCCGAGCAAGCACATGAAGACGGTCGCCAGGATGCTAAAGGCCATCTATGCCCAGGAAAGCCTGGAGGCAGCACGGTCAAAGGCAGCCGATGTAGCAGATCGGTTGCGGCTAATGAAGCTTCCCAAAGCGGCAGATCTGATCGAAGAGAGCATCCAGGAGACGTTTACCTACTATCAGTATCCAGCCAGTCACTGGGTCAGAATACGGACGAACAATCCGTTGGAGCGAATTATGAAGGAAATCCGACGACGCACGCGCGTCGTGGGCGCGTTCCCCGATGGCAACTCTGCACTGATGCTAGTGGCTGCCAGGTTAAGGCATATTGCTGGGACCAAGTGGGGTATCAAACGCTACCTGAGTATGGAGCCGCTGATGAAACAAGAATTGGAAACTGAACTAACAGCTTGAGACTGCTGCCAATGAAAAGTGCGAAAGATTATTGACACTACCTTTGATGAAAATGAAAGAGCTGAGTTTAGTAAAGCAGCGCCCTTTGATAGTGGAATGCAAACAGAGGTGAAAGAGGCCGTGGCTTGGTATGTGCTTAAGGGGCATGGGGTGCATCACGTGATGCAGACAAAATTCAACTACTGTTCAGCTAGATCTGCTTATTGAGCTAAATCAGCTTTCGTCATTTGCTGATAAGTACTAATTCAATAAAAGGGTGCTACAAATGCGCGCGAACCTGCGATTGATTGAGCGAATTATCAATGCGCTCAGATACGTTTAGCTTCCAAGCTATTTGCTTAGTTGCCGGCGATTCCAAATGTCGCGCGGAGCATGTTACTAGTATTAGTGCTTTATTTCCTACAAGATCTCGCCGCTTCCGCCCGAAACTTGCTAGCACTTCCTCTTAATCTTGAATTGCTGGATTCAACCTTTTGTGCATACGCCGTATAGTCTTCTACAAATTTGGAAGACGTACAGCCACAATCTATACTTTCGCCTCGATTCTTCGCGAATATCGCCCCCATTCCGGAACACGCTTCTTCTCCGAATGCAACAAGGCGTTGCCTGCTAAGACACGTTGAATCATTAATTATTTCATCAAATCCGCGTTCAGCAATAGGCCGAGGATCCGGATCTTTGTTTGGTGATTTTCTCCTTCGTTCCAGCTCCTTCTCGTGCGCCTCTAGGAGGCTAGGTGGCGGCTCTTTACCTAAGGCTCTCATACTATCGATTGCATCTTGATAACTTGTCCTTTGAGTTGCCGAGACCCAAGAAGAGCGATGGCTTTCATAATTCTCACTAAATTCTTGCACTACACAACTACAATCAAAGAAAAAACTCTTTCCTCGCCCCAACGCTTGAGACTGGCATTTCTTTGCAACCAAGGATACAGCTTCCTCCTTGCTGGCATGCGCATTAAAGGATATTAAGCTTGTTCCAAACACCATCAACATGATCGATTTAGATAGAATATTCACGAAGCTAAGTACCTCATTTTAGGCGAGTTTCGGACATGCATAAATTATGCAAAAAATGGAGCATACCTATAGTATGCACTAAGTTGCGCCACAGGCCAAGCAAGAGCATGGAATACTTCATCGAGAAAATCTAGCTCAGAATCACATGGTGAAAGATTTTGACTTTTGGTCGATTCAAGATCCACCAATCACCAGAGGCAACAACCACTCCGCTTTAACCCAAACAGCCACACCAATAGCCCCTACCAGATACTCTGGGGTCAGTTTACTTTATGAAAAGACGCATTGAATCGCGAATGGATAACTCTCAAAAAATGAAATATGAAGGGCTGGTTTTAACTAAAACCAGAACTTTGCTAACAAGCTACATTTGGGTGGCAACTGGCCAGAAGCGGACATTTAGATTTTTTTACTCTGGCCCTAAACTTCTATTGTCTCTTTGTCCCTCTTCTAGATTTCAATGTTTATTGGAATTACTAATATGAGGGAATACAACTGATACTACTTCGTGCATTGCTACTTTTTGCTGAGCTACCAGGCCGTCTTGTTCGGCCTTTTTAAGCCATCGATTTTTTGCTCCACCTTTTAGGTCATACGGATGAGAACCGGGCAAGCTGTTGCGCCTGTCATGTATATCTCTAAATCGAGATGCAATATCGGGATATGCTCTTGCGAAAGGTGTACCTGAGGCTATTAGGTTACCGTAAACGACAAGCTTTCCATTCCTTCCAACGGTTTTAGAATGGCCCGGCAATCCATTTTTTTTCAAGAAAACAAACAGCTTTCTTGTTAGCAAGTCATTGAAACTATCTTGCAGAGACAGCCAGTCCGAACGCGCTGAATGAAACCTCGCTTTAGCTTCGATGAGAAGTTGCAGCGCATGTTCGTACTCGGTTGATAGTAGCCCTTGCCATATGGATTCTGTATTTAATGAGTACATCTTCTCCAAAGTCTCCCCAACCCAATCCTTATCTGCCTTACTGGATCGTCTTTTAATAACTCCCAAAGACCTAAGAGAGTTTTTGCTGGTAGACTTCAGTTGATTTTGCCGTAATCCAATATCTTTTAGTGTCAGGTTTCTTTTTTGCATCTCGCGTGCACCTGCAAGCTGTTCCATTAATGAGCCTCGCAGGATTGTTCTTATATGCCCTGTATTTGAAAATTCACGTTCAGGAAATACTGGTGCTAGTAAAGAACGACTCACGGGTTGTTCTGCTGATAGGCGATTACCCAGTCTGCAAAGCTTTTCTTTGTCGCATCGCATTAAATAGTGCATCACTCCCCATGACAAAGCTGCGCAGTTTTTTCTATCTTTCGCGTCAGTTCTAGCTACTTCTAACCCTAATCTCAATTCTTGCGGAGAACTAAGGCGTGCTACAACATGCCAAAGTTCACCTCTAACATAGGAGTAAGGTAGATCAGTGTTCAAATACTCGATTACTGCTCGGGCAATTTTTGGCCGTCTTGCGAAGTTGCTGAAATAAGCGACGAAAGCATCTACGTGTTCTGGATGCCTAGGGAGTAATAGCAATACCCTGGAAAGAAACTTTGTATCAGCAGGAGCACGATACATCACATATCGAAATCGTGCTTTGTCCACAACTTTAAGAGGTCGATCTCCAATGCTTGATTCGAGTATTTCGAGCGCTTTGGTAGCACTGATCTGTGGTTCACTAGTGCCTACAGTTGGAGAAATACTCGGGAGTGCTCCCATTGCATCTTCTACATTTCTGAGCTCTCTCACCTCGAATTTTGCACTCTGAGGGATTAAACCTCGGTGGCGACATTCTTGCTCTAACAGTATTGCGGCGCGACGAACTTCGTTTTCTGTTGTCCCAAATAATCGAATATCATCAACGTAACGCAAATACCGAAATCCCCTTTTTTGTAATTGCAGGTCAATAGGCAGGAAAAAAGCCTCTGCGAGAAAATCAGACGCGATTGGGCCTTGCGGGATGCCATGTCTAGTTACGGCAGATTGATCGTTCGCTGACCAAATTTGTAGCCAGCCGCTTACAATTTCTTTGGTTTCTGCGTGGCTATTTGTGGGCGATGCTATGTTCAATAGCAGATCATGGGAAATAGTATCGTAGTAAGCGGCCAGGTCAAAATCTGCTGCCCAGGTGTAGCCTTCATCAAACGCTTCTGAACATTCGTTCTGAAATACTCTGTATGTCGATTGCCAGCGTTCTGTAAAGAATATGGAATCAGTTTTGCTTGTGAGTTTATTGCTAAAAACAGTTTTAAGTTCGACCTTCTGGCGCTTTGTGAAGAGTTTTCGAGCAAACTGATTCGCTACGGCCTGGAAGACAATCTGATCTTCTATATCGAGTAAGGATAGAGGGCGCTGAAGCCCAGAGGGTTTCGGGATATAAATGCGAGTTGCATGGCTTGGTTCCCAAACCTTTGCCGAAAGAGATTTGTGTAACTCACGAATATTCTCATTTAGGCTGCTTTCGTAGACCAAATAAGCTTCTCGAAAAAATCGCTTGTACTGAAGATTTCTCGCGGTATTGATTCGACGCCATGCCAACTTGAGATTGCGTATCGAAATTATCGATTCCCAGCGCATATCCTTTCGCCAAATACTTGTTTAGAGTTCAACCATTACGTTGATTCCAAATACCCTCAATAAAATGCAGAATATAACTCCCGATCAGCGTGGAGCCTGGAAAAGAACTGTGGTGGTTGAAAGTCCTTCTCATATGTTCGCAGCGTTTCCAAACAAATAGCTTTTTCTAAAGGTTGTACATTCGTCAGCCCAATCGCTGTCACCAAGGTTCGTCCGCTCGTATAATTGTTGAATTCTTTCTTCAAAATACAGATATCATCTCCATATACCGACCATACGCTTTTTGGAGATAATGTCTCGATAAAGCCAACCTCAGCTGAGAGTTCAATCTTTCCAACAGGTAGTGTTGCATATATCCAGAGACGAGAGCCTAAGGGGAGGCTAATGCTTCTCGTCCTTAGCTCTACAGTTTTTTCACCTGACAATATTTTCTCAACGTGCCTTGGCTTAATGGATATGATTGCATCATTCATCGAAAGCTTCTCCAATCAGAACCTTTAACTGTTCCAAATTAATTTGTTCGGGTGAAACAAGATTTGCACCGCTGATTAAGCCCAATTCTTTTGCTCTCTTGAAAGAGACCCTGTTATCAAACTCTAGAAAGTTGTCGAACGTGAAAACATGAAGCTTTCCCGTCTTCTCAGTGATCTGTTCCAGCTCATTACGCGACAAGACACCTTGCCTATCTACCTTAACAGTCGCCTCATCAATGCCAATCACATCTGAGTAAGTGATTCGTGCGAAGCCAATAAGCGCTTGAAGGCTGCCACTACCGGAAACATAAAAGGCAACAATTCCGCCTTTATGAAAAATGGACGCTTTACTAGCAGAACGAAAATAAGCTTTTTCGAGCAAAAGAGATTTGTCATGACTGGACAGAAAGGATAACTGACTGGTGACATTACCAATCAAGCCATTGGCATAGTTCTCACGAATGGGGACTAGAATACAATTTCTGTCAGGGTTCAGAACAAATCTTGGGCCAATTACAGATTCAAATTCAAACCATGAAAATACTTCAACATTATTGCTCGCGTCAGTAAAACAAACTCCTGTATTTGTGAGCTCCTTTTTCGATGGGAGCTCGTTTGGAATGGTGAAACCACAGAACGTTTTTAAATCTTTAGCAAATCTCCCCCAGTTATTGGCATCTAAAAAGCTGCCACTTATCACTTTTACAAAGTGATCGCCTGATTTAAAAAAGCCTTTCTTTCTGAGAGTTTCTTCCGTCAAATCCTGGCCCTGACCGATATAGAGGTCTAAGCGATATGCATATCCACTCTTGTGCCTTAGAGAAGTCTCTAGAAAATGGTCTATCGCTGCCAATGATTTTGGGCAGCCTTCATCAACATAAAGGGCGGCTAGGGCGATACTCGTAGTTTTGGTTGGTTTCTGGAAAAAGTAGACGCCAAATAAACTGCCATCTAACCTTGCCTCATAAATATCCACTGTAAGGTCAGCTGAATTATGTTTACTCAGGACATTAGCGATAATTTCAGGGGCAGAGAAATCCTTTAGAAAGTCTTCGATTTCTTGTTTTGATGAGCATAACGAAAATGAAAAATCGGAATTGAGCGGGTTCTTAACATCCAGCGATTCGTCATCCAGAACCAATTCATCAGGGGCAAGTATCAGAACCCCATACTGGTCTTTAATCTCATTACAAGCTCTTAACAAAGCCTTCTCGCGGGTAATAAAACCACCGACATTAGCTGATATACAGTAAGCTAAATGCATCAGGTCTGATTCATCATTTTGTGCTGACTTCCGGTCGGAGGCTCGGCAAGGAAAAACAATACCCCTTAACGACTCTACAATACTGGACATATCACCATCTGCGTTTAATTCGGGAAATGCCCCGGCTAGTCTCAAAACAGGATCATCAGAAAAATTAGCAGATTGACGCTCTATCTCTTTGTTAAATTCAGGGGTGACACAGATTGAAAACCTGCCTTGGAAGCCAACCTGCATTATTTTAATGACCTTCTGGTATCCTTGCCTGGCTTTGACAACATCAAGCAATAAGTTCAAATCCAAGGCATAAACGGGGCGATCCAATACAGGCCCAGTAGGCTTTACCCCTCTTGAAACTTCGATAAGGCTGCCAAAAAGATCATTATCATCAAGCGAGTACCCCCTTATATTTATAGTTCGTCTGGTAGTACCACCGCCCTTGACCTGCCGGTATATTGTGAAACCCATACGTTCCCAAAAGCTATTGGCAGGCAAATCCGAAGCCACCCTCGCTGATATAGAATGATAATTCTTTTCTCTGGCGTAACTCTTGAGCGCATCTATCAATATTCTCCCAACGCCATGCCCGTTTACAGATTGACATGCATAAACCTGAAAAACCTTTAGGGTTGGCATTGTTCCACCAAATATCAGGTAACCCTTAAGTTCTTTAGAGTTATTGACAGCAACCCATAGCTGATCCTTCGATGCCATCTGTTCATACGCCGAAGAAGCCATAAAACCAAAAGCTCGCTTATTCTTATCTGCAATTGCGGAAACCTGGCTCACATATTCAGAGACCTGGTCAAACGTTTTTAGGATGGTGTAGTCCATTACATTAATCACTCAGCCTATGTTTAGCTCTGGCAATGCTCTTACGATTTTCATGCGATTTCCGGGGACAGTTACTTAATTCAACGTCCGCTTTGGGTCGATAGTAAGCATTGAGGGAGCAGATGTCGAATGGCAGCTTTTGGTACCCAGCAGAGACAGCCAATAGGATTACCTCCTTTCACCTCGCGATATCAGAAGGGATAGAACGTCCACGAGCGAGTGCTCGCAACATGCATTCATTGGGCGAATTATCAACCAGACAAGCGCATGTACCAGCATCGACTCGCCTCAACCAAAGGAATCAAATAGCTTCCTATTTTCTTTCACTATCCGCTCAGTTTCATCTGTCTCGACATTGTGGCTGCCATCACCAGGTTTGAAGAAGCCGCCAAGTAGTAGCACATCGCTGCGGGGGTCCATATGCAGGAATCCGTGTTCACCACCACTTCCGCCACCGTAAGTCGTGTAATCAACCGCTGGATCGGGAGGTAGATAGACAAGCTGGCCTTTAGCTGGCACAAGTTGCGAATCGCCAAACAAATCCGCGGCACCAAGTCCAGTGCAGTTGAAGATGACTTTTTCCCGCAAACTTAGCACCTCAGTTCGGTCGCTGAAATTTCGGATGGTGTATTTACCACCAGCGATCTGGAAGTCAGCAGTCAACTGACGTAGCAGCTGCCCCGGATTTATCTGCATTGTTACCATACGGCGTGCAAAATGATTGCCGAACGGATGCTGCCCTGGCTCGAGATTCGCCTGGTACGGATACAAATCGGAAAATGACGACCCACCCGAATCACCAAAGGGCGTATCTGCCAAATCGTAGCTTTCCAGCCAGCGAATACCGTACTTCGTTCCGGTAAGATTGGTATACGCGTGATGGGATATTCTGGCTGCCCAATCTAGGAGCGCGAGGAATTCCGCATCGACCTTGTCGTCTTCGTGGGTAGAGGAAGGAAACCACAGACCTGCGGCAACATTCGACGTCGTGTGCCGGTATACATCGCGAGTGTAGATCGTCACTGTCCAGCCCGCATCCTGTAAGAGACGAGCCGTACAAAGCCCCATGATACCGCTGCCAACAACTGCGACTTCACCCGGCGTAAGTCCCGCGACCTCGCGCACCGCAAGCGCCGAAGATCCCCAGCCAAGGCTTAGACCACCACCGCCATGCCCGTAATTATGGATTATAATCTTATCATCCAATTTCTCTCGCTCCACGCGAAATCCATTGGGTCTGTAAGGTCGATGGCCAACGATCGACCGAATCACTGCATCCATAGATATGCGTGGCGCGGACCAAGACTTACGAGAGTAGGCACGCGGATAACTTGGCTTAAAATCACGATTCTTAGCCGTGGAACCGACGGTCGCCAACATGACGCCGGCACCAAGTGCTCGGATCACTGTGCGCCTACCTACGAACCCATCTTCGCTCATACTTCCATCTCCGGTTACTTGTACTCGCCAGGCGTTAAGAACTGAATTCCGGGGACAGTATATCTAACTAAACCCAGGTGGACTCAGAAGTATTGGCCGGCCAAACAAATATTTCTAAAGCTCAAAGTAACTTCCCCCCAAGGCCTTCATATACTTCCATGATTATGGTTTTCCAGGTTTGTGCATCATTTTTGTGATTGATCAGTACAACCACTGCGCTTTGTCGATATCCTTGATCAACAGTCCAGGTATAGAAGCGCGTTGTAAGTCGGACGCTAAATCTTCTCGAACCAGATGTATAGTTTTATTAACACCACCCAGAACAAACAATGGTGGAGTAGATTCTGACATTTTATTTTTATCTAAAATCAGCTTTTCTATTCGACAGATTCTCAAATTTTCCGACCGATTGTCATCTTCCATATAAATAGATTTTTCCCGGTCCATTGCATCTATAGCTAAGGCCGGGAAAAACATGTTTAGCTGTTGGTAAGGAGCCACGCACCCACCAAAAAGTCTCACCTCACTATAAAAGGCAGGCACTCCGTACGAGTCCATCAAGAATCTCATGGTGTCCGATACGAAATCGAAGCTCCCCAAACAAGCCATGCCGATTTCATCGTCCATTATTATTGAAATTGAATTCTCTGGACTACTACTAATAGATACTTCTATTTCATCAATAGGCTCCGGCCAATACGTATCATCTTTATATAGTCTGTGCTTCGCTAATCTCACCACTGCATTTGGCAAAGAAAGCAACTTATCTAGAACCTCTTCTCTAGCCTCAATGCCTGTCGCATATTCACTTCTTACATCAAGAACCTGGTAGTTTCTCATTGTTCTCTCCAAAAAATTGAGATGCGCTTCTATCGCAGAGCAGCACTCGAATTTCGAGGACAGTGAACTCATTTCACGTAATATTCGGTGAAAAGTTTCTCTGATTTAGAGTGTATTTTCTATTCAATGATTTTTTGCTGCGATGTGCAATTCTGGATAGCTTACCTCAGAAATAGGTTAACTGTCCCCAGAACTCCTGAGAACCTGCTCGCGGCTTTTGACTGTGGTGGGTACTAGGCCACTCATCGCCGCCCATTCGCTGAACCGCAACAGGTAGGGATACAAGCCGTTGTAATCAATCGGCGCTGTGGATTTAGGTTTGGGAGCGACCGTTTTTTTCGTAGGGCGGGTTTTCTTATACACGCCCCACCGTGGACGGTCCTTGCGGTACGGCAAGACGGCTAGACTTGGGCAGAAGATGCGGCTAAAGGCTATGGGGCGTTACGATACGACGCACCATTATTTTGACTGAGATGTCCGTTTTCGGCGTTTGGCAGGTCGTTCTCCCCGAAAGCCTTGCTAACAGTGGCTTTGCAGCCGTTTTCATGACCCTGACAACCCCCTGAGTTGGGCCTGACTTGGGCCTGACTTGGGCCTGACTTGGGACTGTCTTTTGCCGTTTTGTTCCTAACTTTTTCTTTTTTACCTCTGACTTTTCCGCATCGTACAGCGACGCCACATCAATTAAGCCCATCATCCGGCGTTGATCGGTGTCGAGCTCACCGTCGTACAACAACTCATATTCCAGGCTGTGGCCTCGGCTGCCACGATGCACCAGCAGATATTCCAACTCCTCCAACCGCTTGCAAATGCCGTCGGACGACAAGAAAGTCATCAAGGCACTACTGGAAGGGATGATTCTCAAGCATCAGACCTAGGAAATGGTCGGTGGGTTGAGCAGCTAGGCAGTCAACTAATGCTATTTCTTTGCTCTTTCGAAAGCGTCAAGAAGAGCTCGCCCAATCTGCTCCGCACTTGCATTACCATCGATTTCAAAGATTTCATCTCTTTGGCCAAGATAGGTTGAACTGCCTTTCTTCTTCAGCGGCCTAAATACAATTTTGTCTGGATATAGCTCGACCCCAACTTGCTTGGCCTGTTTGTGAAACGCTGACTGAGATTTCACACCCGCCAACTGCTGCAAGTCTTCCTGCTTGTCTTTCAAATAGGCTTCCCGGTCGTATTCATAGTTGTGTCGAGAATAACTTGCTACATGCCGCACTTGCTCGCCAATCATTTCAGCCGTTGCGTCAGCTTCCAGCATTGAAGATGGCCCATGCTCTATGCACCCACCACCAGCAGGAAATGACACGGGTGAGAAGAACATGCCATTTGCTCGTTGGTAAACGCATATTTCTCTGCTTTCAGTAGTCATTAACAACGCTCTCTGTTAATTTCAGGGTATAAAACTTTAACATAGCTATGGTATCTCAATAACACGAAGTTCAATACCTAAGCTCTCAGCGTATTCTCGCGCCTTTGCAATCTCGACGATATGATCCTGAGTTGCGGATCCTTTCTTAACTACAATTTCGAGCGCCTGCGAATCAAACATACTCTCCCTTATTCTAGTTGCGCCTCTGTTTAGTTCCCCATCCTCCCTTATTAGCTTTAGAAACTTTCGCTCTAGGTCTCTAAGTTGCCCCTGATCTTGGTCAATAGCCCACCGGGCTTGTTTGCCGATGGCAAGCTAAGGTCAATCGACTTAACGCTGATCACTTCTCGGTTTACAAGAAAGTCAATCCCCGGATAATTGTCAATCGTCTGTAAGCCACTGCTATAAGGTGATTGATCCGCTAACGCGTTCTCGATTTCCTTACCACGCGGCCCTGCGCCAGGATACTTATAAAAGTAGCTCTCGCCATCAGCGGTTTTTAAGTCGATTTGTCTCGCGCCAGGTATGCTGGCCAACACAGTCGCTGTGGGTGCAACCTCGCGATAATTTCCATCCTTATCTTTATAGTACCCTCGACCATCTGCGGACACATAGGTATCCTCACCGTGTTCGTTCTTCTCTTTGTATTCAAGATTGTCGGGCTTGGAGGTATAGCAGCCAGCACCACAGGACTCGATATTATCAGCTCGCCTGAAGACCTTCCCAACTCCAGTGACGGCCTTGGCAACGCCAAGCCCGGTAATCGCCGTGGCCGCATGCACCGATAGATTCAGGGTTTTTACCCCGAGCCGATCCCCGATTTCATCGAGGCGCGCTGGGGAATCACAATCATCCAAATCGACGCCTGCCACTTCAATAGCTATCTTGATGACGTCGTATAAAAATCCGAGAGCATCTATTCCAAGCGTTATAAGACCAATCGCGGCTAAGGTGCCCACTGCCACTGACAGTCCACTGACGCCCAGGACTGCACCAATTCCCGTCGATGCAACAGCAACCCCAACACCAGCAGCGACAACGACAACACCTGCGATAATCGGTGCCGCATCGCGGATCTGTTCGAGCATGTTGACGACTTCGTCAGCTACCTTTCTCTTTGTGTCATCCTTTAAGTAGGAAACCGCTCGATTGAAAACAGTCGTGAGCTTTTGTGTATACTCGTTCTCGGATTCGGGTGGGCTTGGTTCTGTCCCTGACCCACTGGCATATGGAGCAAGTCCGAGAATATCGGTCAGCTGCAGCGGATTGTTCGTGACGTAGGCGTAGGTATTGATCCCGCCTAAAAGGCCTATAGGATCACTCTGGATGTATCGGCCTGTGCTCGGCTCATAATCACGATAGTAGTTATAATGCGTCTCGGTCTCTGCGTCGTAATACTGGCCAGGCAGGCGCAGGTTAAATGTGATTTGATCTTCTTCTACGGTGGCCTCACCGAACGGTGTGTACTGCGCATGCCAGACTGTGTTCTGCTGGTCGTCGGTGATGGTTTTCGGTGTACCAAGATGATCGGTGTGAACCGCATACACCTCTCGGCCCTCCAGCTTGGCGACAACCTGGCCTTTGTAGTAAAGGTATTGCGCGAGAATGTCGCCGTCTTCGTTGACTTCAGCAGCCAGCTTTCTGCCGTCGTACAGATAGTAGGTGACGGTTTTCCTGTTGGCTTTGTTGCTTGCGCCGTAGGCGACTTTCTTGATGCGCGCACCGAAGCTGTTGTACTCGTATTCGGCTATTAATTTGTCGCTAATGCGGTTGTACACTTTGACCGGGCGCTGCTGGGCGTTGTACTCGTAACGAAAATCTGCTGTCTGAGCGGGGTTGCCCGCGGCGTTGTAGCGGCGAAGCTGGTTGTTGACGCTGAGCAGCGCGTTGCCCTGGCCAGTGGCGGCGTAAGAATAGGATTCTGTGTTACTGATACCCTCTCGCTCACTGGATTTTTGGGTTCGGTTACCCACCTCATCGTACTGGTATTCAAAACGGCCCGTTGTAGTGTCTGCGCTCAGTAATTGACCAATAGCGTCGTATTGGTACCAGTTATCTCGTTGGTTTTCCTCGATGCCGATGATGCGCCCAGCTTCGTCGTATTGGTATTTCAGCGCCAGTGCTTTGCCAAAGCTCAGTGCCGTTGGAGTACCCAGCCCGTCGTGCTCTCGGCGCACTTCAATGCCGTTACCATGGGTCCAGGTGTCTAGAGTCGCCGTGTCATTGCTGTTCAGTTCACCAATTATTGTGGTCTGACCGATCAGATCATCGCGGGTAATCGCACGTAGCGTACCTTTTCTTGGGCCGTCTTCGTGGTAGTGGTACTGCAACAATTGGCCATCAGGAAGCTTCTTGCTCAGCAATTTACCCTGGCTGCTGTAGGCATAACGCGTTGTAAAATTCATGCCGGCGAATTCGCGAGTGTGCCCGGTTAGCTGCGCATCCCGATTGTAGGAGAACCGTTCCACGCTGCCAGCATGGCGCACTTCGCTAAGCCGGCCGGTGCTGGCATCATAGAAGTACTTTACTTGGCCATCGCCGCTATTACGGTGCGTCATGCGGTTGGCTGCGTCGTACTGATAGGTAGTTACCGAACCAGTCGCATCCTGCTTCCGTACTTTGTTACCAGCTTGATCGTAGGCAAACCAAGTAGAGCCGGTGTCCGGGCTGTGTTGTGCAACTACCTGACCAAAATCATTGCGTTGGTAACGCGTTGCGTTGTCGCGAGCGTCGGTAACTTGTTCAAGGCGATCTTTGGCATCATAGGCCAGGCGAGTTACATTGCCGTCTGGTTGAGTAACCGCCAGTAAATTGCCAAACGAGCTGTAGTGATATGCCGTGGAGTTGCCTGCCGCGTCGCTGATGCTGGTAACCCGGTCGCCCTCATCGTATTCTCGCTGATGAGTGGTTTCCCCATCGCGTTGAATCTGCGCCAGACGTCCCTGCGCATCATACAGGTAGCTGATTTGGGTTAAGACTTCACCCTGGCCAGACAACAGTTGGTTGCCGGTAGCACGGCCTTCGTTATCCAGCTCAGAGAGAATGCGCCGACCATTGGGCCCGGTTACTCCCACTGCTCGACCTGCAGCATCATAGTCCAAAACCAGCGCCTCTCCGTCTGGCCCGGTGACTTCAACCAATTGACCGGCGGCGTCATATCGATAGCGAATGGATTGGCCTCGCTCGGTAACCTGGGTAATGTCTCCGCGCCGGTTATAATTCAAACGAACCGGTTGTCGATCGCCTTGCAAGAACTTGCTGGGCCGGCCGTAGGCATCGTAATCGCTCACGCGCAGTATGCGACCATCCGGTAAATGCAACGCAGCCAGCCGACGGCGGTCGTCGTAGTCAACGGTGGTCACATCGTCGACATCATTGCGCGGCCCGTCTATCTCTACCAATAAATCATTTCGGTAGGAAAGGCGCGTTTCCCGCGTGATTTGTTCAAAGTCGCCAGCCCCCGAAGGTGACCAACCCTGTTCAATTAGCCTGACGAGCTGGCCGGCCGCAGTGTATTCCATGGTGACGGAGTGACGACCATCCGGATTCACACTCGGCTTAAACACTCGAGCTGGCTGCCAGGCAATTGCCCCGGCGGAGTTATCGTATTCGTAGGCTGCGAGTAGCTGTTCGCTGCCGTCCATTCCTTCACGCGTCAGGCGAGTCAGGCGCCCATAGGCATCGTATTCACGCCGTGTCGTAGCGCCGTCTTTACGCTGCGTGCGTACCAGCTGCAGTTGTTCGTTGTATTCGTGCTGCACATCACCGCCGCTGCAACTAGAGCAGCCAGGGCCTTGAATTGCAGTGACCACACCAATGCCTTGGCGAATTTCCGTAATATAGGTACTGGTTTGGCCGAGGCTGTCGGTCACCATACGGCTACCGTCATCGGCGTAGTCGATTCGAACTTCTTCGACGCCGTTGGCGTGGGTGCTGCGAATGGCCCTCCCCTGGTCATCGTATTCCCAGGTGGCGAAGCGCACGCCCAGTTCGTTAGTAATACCGGTCAACTTGCTGCGGTCGCGTTTGTACTCATAGTGGTACTGCCGCGTTGCACCGTCAGGAAACGCAACCGAGTCGACATTACCAAAGCGGTCATAACGATAATGCAAGCTATTGCCAGCTGGGTCCGTCACCGTTTTGATACGACCGTTCTTGTAATACCCCAGGCTGATCTGGCGATCCTGAGTGTCTTTGATCAGCTTGAGGTTGTGGCCATCGTCGTATTGCAGGCTAAGCCATTCGCCGCCCGGCCGGCGGATGTCAGTTAAGTCACCGCGTTTGTTGAACTGCAAGGTCTGCCCATCGGGCCAATGCCAGCGCACGCGTTGCTCTATGTTGAAATCGCTGTCATCCGCAACCTGCAACCAGCCATCGCTGGCCAGTAGTGTTTCGTAGCGGCCGTCATTGGCAGGCACAAAAATGATTCCTCGACCGTCCGCCTGAGTTACTTTGATTGTATCGTCCGCTCGCTTACGGGCAGAAACCTGGTAAGTGTGCCGCCAACCCATGCCAACCGGGCCGCGCAGCCGACTGTCGCTGTTGTAATGGCGCTGCCAACGCAAACTGAGCACCCCTGGTAACGCTGGGATATCGGTTTCTAATTGATATTTGTTGCCAGTTGCCACATTGATTGGGTTACCAATGCTTAAGTCAGGTACAGCAGTGGATCTCGCCGTTTGACCGGTTCCTTGATCCGGCGCCTGACAAGTATTCGGGTCTCCCTGGTCGCTGTCATCCGGGTATAAATCATTGCCAGGCCCTTCGACAATGCAGCTCGCAACCGTCGGGTCACAACCAGTCCCAGTACCGAACGGATTGTCCTGGCCTCCCTGAGCGAACGAGTCTCCGCTAGCAGGATCGTTGCCTTCCACGTCGATGTTCGGCACCACCCCACTCCCCGGCCGAGGATCATCCGCCGGGTCATTAGCCGCCACCCATGCTGCACTTTGCATACGCACCGTGGCCACTGATTGAATAGGAATGCGGCCCTGGTTGTAAAAGCTTGTATTGCCTGGGTCAAACTGTTTGAGAACGCCGGTAACCACCTCGCGCACCAACGGCACTTTCAGCTCAAAGCCGTAAGTGGTCTGAATTTTGAGCAGGTTGGCGTCCTGGATATTAACCCGGCTTCGGCTGCCGATTATCGTCGGGTCACGATAGCGAAGGTAGGTGTTGGGTATTTCCTGCTGGCCTGTGGCCGGGTTACTCACTCCGAAATCCAGAAAGGCTTCCTCGGTGGGGTTGATGATGTTGATTCGCGTCAGCGTAGGGTTCAGCGCTTCGGCTTTGCCCTCCTCTATCGCCTCCATCGCCTTGTCGGCAGAACCGTCGCCGCCAAAGATTGGCGCCATGCGCATGCCGAACTCCTCAAGCATCGGTGCAGTTTGCGCGTGTGTGGTAGCACCCTTGCGGGCCGCTTCAAAGGTGGCGTAGGACGCTGTGGTTTTTGCCTGGTAGAACAGCGCGCTTTGCAGCACCCCAAGCCCAAGCATTAACAGGGCCGGCAGGACAACAATCAATTCAGTAATTGCCGCGCCGTGGTGCCTGCGACTTGTCCGTACAGCGCAAATTGGCCCTGCTGTTTTACCTTCCCTGCTCATGCGTCAGATCCCTACTCGATTGGTACTAATCTGCTTGCTTGATCAACCCATCATTAGGTGATGCCACCTCTATCAGCGGCTCGTACACCAGCACATCAAAATGTTTTAACTTCTCGTGAATAATTTGTGCGCCATTGTCGTTACGCGGCAGGTTTCGCAGGCTGGACTGAAGCGCGTTGCGAGCCAGCAACAGGTGCGCCGTGGCCAGGTTGTAGTGCGCGCGAGCCGCTGTTGGGTCGCGCTCCAACGCCTTTTCATAGGCGTGCACAGCACCGCCGAAATCGTTCTGTTTTAGCCGTATGTTGCCCAGCCGTGTTAATGCATAGGCATCATTCGGGACGATCGCTGCCAGACGCTCATAATTACGGGCGGCAACCAGCCAGTCACCTCGGTCATAGGCAAAGTCTGCCTGCGCGCTTACCTCGAACGGATCAGCGCTGGAAAGTCTCATTGTTGTTGACGTACTGGCGCAGCCAAGCACGCTCATAGTAATAAGCAGCATTATCAGGTGTCGAGTCATCTGTTCACTCCCATGTCAATTTGTCTCCAGGTTTGAGTTGCAGCATACGAACGCTGTTCTCAGTCAACTCCAGAGTGTGCCTGGCACCGCGCGCTGCGGCAAAGCGGAACGGCTGCAAGCGCTCAACGCATTTCACAATCACGCCGTCCTGATCAATGAACACAACATCCAGATTGAAGCGCATGCCCAGCGTGTGAATTTGCGAGCAGGGCGTCAACAACAGCCCTTCCATCGTATTTAACTCGCGCTTTCCGAGCAGGCCGCGCAGACGACCGAAGAAATGACGGGCGTGGTAGGCTCTTACCATGTCTTTTCCGGTAACAGGGTGTTTAATTGTGATGCGCTTGCTCATCGAGCCCCCACTCACGTGCCAGGCTGCACAACATCGATTTGCGCTCGTCCCACAAATCCGTCTGACATTGCCTGCATGGACCCTCGGTAGGCACAGGACAAATTGAGTCGCAATATCAGCATTTTCTCACCAGTAAACTCCGCCGTGGCAGTACGAAACAACGGGTCCCCCGCACCGCTGACGAGCTCTGCATCTTCGTCTACCACGCCATTGCCGTTTAGATCATCAAACAGTTGCATGACCTCCAGGCCTGAAAAACTGTTGCCCCCAAAATCCACGCTAACGGATAAGTCTGCACCCCCAATCGGGCTGCCCCCGGCGCCAGTGACCGAGACAGTCATAAACTGGTCGATGTAAAAATCCGGGTCGAACAGACAATTACCATCATCATCAAGCTGCTCGGTGATTTCGAACTCCAGTGCGCCAGGCTGAATGCGCACCTCGGCATCGTTGGGTAATGGATTGCTGCCTTCGCCACTGCTGCTGCATCCGCAGATCAAAGCCAACACGCCCAGTGGTACGGCGAATTTGATTGTTCTGTTCATCGGCTCATACTCCTTATCCGATTAATGGGCTACACACCCGGAAACTGATAGGCCCACACCAGCGGGGCGTAAGTCAGCACCTGCTCGCGAATCGCGTGGCTCAGAATCACAAACGCGATCACTAAGAAGGTATTTGGAAAAATAAACATCACCAGCGGCCCCAGTAGTTTCACCGGTGCCTCCATAGCCATTTTTTCAGCTTTCAAGAAGCGAGTGCTGCGCAGATTTTCCGCCTGGGCACTGAGTACGGTGCCCAAACTGGACCCGGTTTTCTCCGATTGCACAATGCTGCTAACGACATTCTTGATGCCGTCGCTGCTAACCCGCTCAGTAAGCGCCCGCAATGATTCGGCGCGTGACTTGCCAGCGCGAATCTCACGAAGTACACGGCCAAATTCGAACCGCAGCGGTCCGTCGGGTGCTTTCTGTACAGCCTGGGTCAGCCCCCCGGTAAAGTTGGTGCCAGACTCTACCGCCAGCACAATAATGTCCAAATAAAACGGCAGGTCTTTGAGAATGCGTTTGTTACGCGCTGCAGTGGTTTCTTTCAGCCATACTTCCGGATACACGAAGCCGAGCAGCGCCATCATCGGTAACAACGCAATAAATGCGCCACCCTTTAAAACATACACCGGGTAGACCATCGCCATGAATACCAGCGCACCCACCAGTTTGCCCGCAAAGAATTGCTCAGGGCTCAACATGAAGTCCACACCCGCTTGACGTAAGCGGTTATGAGTGGAGATACGATAGTTGCGACTCAGAACATTCCCCAGGTAATACACAACAGCCTGAATCAATGGCCAAACCAGCCGAAAGCCGACTGGCGGCCGGTCGAGATAGGAACGGTCTTCTTCCGGTACTACCGCAAAGAACTGATAAACATTCCACACCATCAGGGCAAAGAACGCGCCGACGATCAGGCTGATGATGATTACTTCCATGCGCTACACATCAATGTTGACGATTTTGCGGATCATAATTGCGCCCAACAATTCGAGCAGCAAAATGACAGCCAGGAAACACCAGCCCAACAGCGACGTAAAAATAGGCTGCATGATTTCCGGCTCGAGAAAAACCAGTGCGAGGATGATAAAAAAGGGCAGCGCCGCAACAACAACCCCTTGCATTTTCCCCTGTGAGGTCAGAGCGCGAATCTTTCCTTCCATTTCGTGTTTACGGCGCAGCGAGACCGACAAGCGCTGAAAGATATCCGACAGATTACCACCCAGCTCACGGGATATTTGCGCGGCTGTAATCAGCAAATCCATTTCTTCGCTTTGTACCCGTTCAGCCAGGTTTTCCAGCGACTCATCCAGGGTGCGGCCTACGCGTTGCTCGCGCAACATCAGGGCAAACTCCTGGCTGATTGGGCCGTCACTTTCCTCCACCATGGTTTCGACGGCATTCAGAAAAGTTGCACCGGCTCGCATTGCGCCAGCCAGCTGTGCAAGCACATCCGGTAGAGCTGCATTTATTGCATTACGCCTGCGGGCTTTGAGAATATTGACAATTAATTTGGGCAGCAGAAAGACTGCGACAACAGCCAGCAACACATAGAATAAGGAACCGGTCACCAGGTAAGCCAGCAATGGCAATACCAGCAATAATGCCAGGTTAATCAGGAATAGTTTTTTAGTGTCCAAAAACAGGAATAACTGCTCCAGACTGTCTTCAGCGTGCTCAGTAAACTCGGATTCGTAGCGGCCGTAGCCTTGCAAGCTAAAGCGCAGCAGCGTCCACAAACAAATGGTCAGGGCAACGAATAACAGGATGAGCAGTGTATTAATGCCCATGCTCAGCTCTCCGCCACCTTGCGAAATATAGACAGGTCGACCGCCAACCCTATTTCGGCGAGCTCTTCGTAGAACGTGGGTATAAAGCCGGTTGCCTGGTAGTAACCCGTGATTCGGCCGTTTTCATCACGCCCGGTTTGCTTGAATACGAAAATGTCCTGCAGCTGAATCGTGTTGTGCTCAATGCCAACCACTTCAGTAATCTTGACCACTTTGCGGCTACCGCAGGAAAACCGAGCTTGCTGCACAATCACGTCAACCGCCGAAGCTACCTGGTCGCGAATGGCCGACACCGGTAAATCCATTCCTGCCATCAACACCATTGTTTCCAAGCGGGACAATGCGTCGCGCGGGCTGTTGGCGTGCGCCGTTGTCAATGAACCGTCGTGGCCAGTATTCATTGCCTGCAGCATATCCAGTGCTTCGCCTCCACGGCATTCGCCGACTACTATGCGGTCCGGGCGCATGCGCAAAGTGTTCTTGACAAGCTCGCGAATCGGCACGGCACCCTTGCCTTCCGCATTGGCCGGCCGCGCCTCCAATGACACCAGGTTCGGCTGATGCAGCCGCAGTTCTGCAGCGTCTTCCACCGTTACAATTCGCTCGCTTTCTGGAATAAAATTCGACAACACATTCAGCAGGGTCGTTTTACCGGAGCCCGTGCCGCCAGAAACCACGATATTCTTACGCTGTTCCACACAGACTTGCAGAAACTCGCCCATGACTCGGTTCACAGATCCATAGTCGATCAGATCTGAAAACTGCAGTCGTTTTTTGGCAAACTTACGAATGGTAAGGCTGGGCCCTTTCAAGGCCAAAGGCGGGATGATGGCATTGACCCTCGAGCCGTCTTTCAGGCGCGCGTCCACCATGGGGCTGCTTTCATCGATTCGCCGGCCAATCGGAGTAATAATTCGTTCGATGATGGAGAGCACAGCCTGGGCGCTACTGAAACTGTGACCAGTGTCAATCAGGCGGCCGTCTTTTTCGATGTACACCTCATCAAAATTGTTGACCATGATTTCGGTCACGTCGTCATCGTCCAGGAAGTACTCTAACGGCCCCAGGCCAACGGCCTCATCCAGCACGTTTTTACGCAACTGCCCGCGGTCAATATCCTCCGGAATGTCCTCGCCGAGTGTCTGCAGAATCGGGTCCAGCAGTTGTTCGGCTTCCCGGCGAAGTTCAGCATCGCTCATCAACGACACGTCTTTTCGGCGCAGATCCATTTCAGAGATCAGGCGCTCGTGCAGAATCTTGCCCCAGTACAACAGGTCGGAAGACATCACAGCCGGTTGCGGCATTGCAAATCGCTCAGCCACCGCGGCAATGGGTTCCGAAATATCTGCCGTTGCGGTGTTGCCGGTCGGTGTATTGTCTGGTGTTATCCGGCTACTTTTGCCCAACCAGATGCGGGTATTGCCGATGGTGATCTCGTCTTCGCTACCCAAAGGGCCGAAGTTGATTATCCGCTCGCGGTTGACCCAGGTTCCGGTCATGCTACCAAGATCTTCCACTTCGAAGCCCTGGTCGGAACGGAACAGCACAGCATGGCGCCGCGATATTTTGCGGTTTTTGAGCACAATATCGTTTTGCCGGCCGCTACCGATGGTGCATCGATCAGCTTTGATCGTTACGGTGCGCCGGCGGCTGCCATCTTGTTGGTAGGCCAGTTCGAACATGCATCATTCCATAATGCTGTACTTGAGTTTTTTACCGAGTTTTTTCAGCCGCCTCCTGCTTTCTTCATGCAGTGCCATTTGGCCAGCATCACCAGCCTGCGTTTCCGCTGTCACTACTTCGGGCGTGACAAACACTACTAACTCACGAATATTCCCATCAATTGATTGACTCGAGAACAAATTCCCGAGAACAGGAATTGCGCCAAGGCCTGGTACGCTGTCTTTGTTATTGCTGGTTTCCGAACTCAATAGGCCAGCAATCACAATGGTCTCGCCATCTCGAACGTTGAGCTGGCTCTCGGTTTTCCTCGAACGCAGCGCCGGGGCGCCCAATACCTCTATTTCCTCATCAGGCTCACTGACCTCCGTTTTCAGACGCGTGTAGATGTTGCCCTGTTTGCTGGCCCGCGGATTGATGTCTAACTTGATACCGTATTCCTTGTATTCGATACTGACCTGGCCATTAGCGCTTACCGTCGAATACGGAATTTCGCCGCCTGCGAGGAATTTGGCACTGCCGCCATTGACACAGGTCAATGTAGGTTCGGCCACAGTCATAGCGTCACCGCGCTCGGCGAGAAAATTCAGGGTGGACGTAACGCCCGAGGATATCCCGAAATAGGTGGAGAACGGCTTCACTTCCAACGGGAAGTTGCCACCCCCTGGAACGCCGGGCACACCACGAAACAGCGTATTGCCCACGAAGTCCCCGAGCACACCATAGGTTGGCCCGTTAGCAGTGTTCGCCCAGTCGATGCCCAACTCACGGGACGCCGACTTGCGAACTTCCATAAGCTGGACTTTGATGCGGATCATGTCCTGCATGTGCACTCTTGGCTGGGGATCGTTTTCGGTAACGCGCACGTTATACGTGGTTTTGCTGCCATCCTTGTACCAGAGATTAAGATAGGAGCTGCCCGCGCCTTCCGCGATTACCAGCAACTCGCCGCCGGATACCACCTCAGCGCGCAACACACTGCCGGCTCCCACCGCCACACGATTAACCGGCTTATTACCAAGCGAACGAACTTCGCCGACAAACATATCAACGTCGATCACCTGTGAAGAAGAATTGGCCGCGCTTGCTAACGTGAAACATAGCATGAGCAAA
The DNA here is from genome assembly GCA_030431775.1 of Gammaproteobacteria bacterium. Lineage (GTDB taxonomy): Bacteria > Pseudomonadota > Gammaproteobacteria > Pseudomonadales > JAUIET01 > JAUIET01. The sequence continues at coordinate 106,651 of JAUIHW010000008.1, read as the reverse complement.
GAAAACTGCGCCAATAAAGGCGTGCGAACCAGATACTGCATAACTCCGTCCTGTTGTTATTAATTAGTCTGTCAGCTGCCACCAATGATGAACTCAACACCACGCCGCCTCGGCTTGGGCGGCGGCGGAGGCTTTTCACCGCGTAGCTGAGCCTCGGTCAGCGCTATCGATTCAATCGGTGCGCTGTCTTCTGGGTTGCGTAAGGTCGCCGTTAACTTGCCAACACTCTGCGCCAGCACTATCCGCTTGGCGTCCGTAGGCGTTACCTGCACTGTGATCGTGTTATAAGTCCGACCGGTCGGCTGCCCGGTTTTGTCCACTTCGGTTTTAATGCCGGTTGCCAGTACATGCAGATTCTGCATAATGGGGTAAATTTCTTTCTCGCCCCCGCGGCGGTCGGTAAGGAACAGATCGATGCGGTCATTCGGTTGCAGAAACCCGGAGATGGAATTGATTTCGTCCACCGGTACGGTCAACGCACGATTACCGGCCAGCAAAGTGTTAGAGAAGGTGGCCGTTTCACCACCCTCCAGATGCGCCCAGAGCAGGGCCTTTCCTTCAGTAATGTCCGTTCGAAGGCGCTGGCCTACGGCATTTTTATAGTTCGCGCCCGTCACTGAATTGTCGTGCGCAAATCTTACCGGCATCTCTCGTAACGCCAGGTCAGCGTCGCGCACAATCTGCCCCTGACGCAGATTGGTTTTCGGAACCACAACTTTGATCATGGGTTCGGTCTTCTCCAACTGCGATTTGTAATAATCAACCTGCTCTTCAATAAAGTTTCTTGAGAAAAATACCGCTGCCGCACCCAGTAGCACGGAGACGACCACCATGATCAGGTTGGTATTGCGCCGCGCCGAGTTCTTTACCTTAACGCTGAGCCCTTCTTTCGGTTCCTTAATGGCAACGTTCACTGGCATACTCCTACGGCAATGAGTAAATATAAGAAGTGTGTTCATGGAAGCCCTGCAACGCCTCCATCATCAGGCCCATTGCCGACCGGCCGTCAGCGCCTGCCGGAATGAACAAGACTGTCAGCATAATAAGAGTCGCTACCGTCCATTCAGTTGAAGTAGCACCACGTTGCAGACGTGGCCTTGAATGCGCCAGGGCGCTCATACGCCGCCTCCGCGCAGATTCGCAAAGATAATAGTGGCCTCAGCGTCCCGTTGAATCGCCAATTCAAGCGCGCCGGAGTCACGATCAAAAAACATGACGCTGGTGCCATGCTTGCGGCTGCTGTGTGCCAACGACCAGCCACTGGCCTGCAAGCTTCGGAGATAGAATTCTTGGTTGGTATCCACCGAGTAACTGTTTTTCATCACCAGCGTGGTCGCCGGCGCGCCGCCATCCCAAGATTCGGTGCTGGAAATCAACTCAGTTCCCCACTGGCGTGGAAAATCACTCGCAATTCTGTTTTGTTCTGGCGCCTTGTCTAAGGGTGTTGCCGATACGAATCCGCTGCTTCCAGTGGCACTTTCCTGTAGTTGTAGGACGATATTGTGCCGGTCCAGTAAGGTGGAAAGAATCCGCCATTCTCCAGCCTGTTTCTCCACGCTGGCCTGTTTTTCCGGGCGATGCCACTGCGCCCAATTCGCGCGGTAAAATTGGAATAACTCATCAATACCGTGCGAGCTTTCTATCTGCAGAACCTGCATCGGCATGCCATTGTGCTCAATACGCTCGCCCACCCAGATGAGCTTAGCGGTGGCTGGATGCTCCAGGCTGCGTAAATCGAAGCTGAGGCACACCGCTGACAGGCACAGTCCAACGGTTGTAACGCAGCTTGTTAACACCATGCTGCGAACACGGGCAGCCAAACTGATCCAATACTGCTGAGGTTGCGGGCGGACTAATCGCAGGACAAAACCGAGCACGATGCCCCCTATTTAGGCTCTTGACCGTAGCGATCGGAGGGGAGAATGTCCGGCTCAACTTTTCCAAAGGCGCCGTCCAGGTGCTTGAGTTCATCAAACAACGGTAGCACCCCGGCCGTCGATACAATATCCCCCAAAGGTTGCAACGCACCACCAGGTACCAGTGAGCGCACCCGCTGGGCCGTTTGCTCCGGCCCTCTGGCGCCCCAGGTATCGGTGAGAATGGCGGCGCGGTTGCTCACACAGGCTTTTGCTTCTTCCTCCTGGCCACTGCAATTTCGCCCGCGATGCTCTTCGCTTACGAAGATCTCGTTCTCGATTTCCATGCCAACGTCAACGGTAAATAACTTGCCACCGCCGAGATCCCATTCAGAATCGGGCACAACGGAACCAATCGCTGCGCCAAGTTTGGACACCGCAGATTCCACGACAGCCGCTTTACCGCCGAGGTCGCCCTCAATCACTTCGGCTCCCATTGCATCCTCGCCAGCCGTGAACAGGCGCTGACTCAATCCCGACCCGGCCCAAAAGCGGTTTTGCAGCTCATCGCCGCTGAGTTTTCCCTGTTGGGTTTGCAGGCCGAGAGTAGGCTTTGTGTAAAAACGGTTATTGATTTCGGTAGCCAACTGATCCCCGCTTTTGCCGCCCACCGTTTGTTCCCAGGCGCCGTAGCGCGCAGCCTGTTCAGAGGCCAGGTTAACGTCGGCTGTTTTTACCAGGGACGGCATCAGCACTAGCATTGGGGTGAGCACAACAGCAGCCAAAGTGAATTCCACCATTGCACCGCCACGTTGGCGCCTTGGTTTTGCCATCTCAGTTAACATAATCGGGCAAACTCGCTACCTGGTCATCCAGGGTTCCTCGGTAATCATCCAGCGTATTCTCGAAACGTTCCGTAACCTCATCAATGGCGCTGTCCAACTGCTCCTCGGTCACCTCGGTCAATAGTTCACCGGCGTTTTCCAGCGCCGAGTCCAATTGTTCGTCTACCGCCGCACTTTGCTCACCTATGATGTCATTGGCATCGTTGAAAATACCTCCACGGACGGTATCCGGGTTGAACTCCAGCCCGGCAAACTGCTCACCGATCGCGTTCTTTAATCCATCAATGGTTTCGCTGACCACCTCGGAAGTTTCACCCACCAAATGGGTAGCAACGTCGTCGAAATTGCCGGAGAAGGATTCCAGTATTTCATCTCGATCCAGGTTGAACTCACCGCCATAGTTGGCGCGTAATTCCTGTTCCAGCAGGTCAATCTGAGCATTGATTTCGCCCTGAGCGCCTGACAGTAGTTGCGCAGACAGCTCATTGATTTGCTGGTCAAGCGCACCGCCAAGATCATTCACCGAGTTGCCCAGGCTCTCGAGCTGGTCTCTGAGCTCTATTTCCGCGGCAAAGTTTTCTTCCAGCGACGCAATCAAGTCATCGCCGAGGTCACTACCAAGTGCTTTGATCTGCTCATTCAGGTATTCCGCCGTATCACTGATACCAGCCTGAGCCAGGAGAATATCTGCGGCATTGCCGCCGTCACCCAGCAAACCCTGGCCAAGTGCGACCGCATCACCCAGTTCTGTGCCCTCGAAACGGTCCCCAAGCAGGCCTTCTGCGCCGTCCAGCAAATCATCCGTGGACAGCTCACCGTCCGCCAGCGCGTCCTCGGCGAAGTCGCCAAACGCGCCGGCGCTGTCACCCACGTAGTCACTCAGAGCACCCGATGCATAACTGCTGATCGCGCCCTGGGCAATATTCTGCAGCGCATTCAGAGCCTGCTCCTTGACCGCGTTTTCAATCACTCCGCTGCTCAATGTGGCCAGTGCCCGCTCACCCAGGGCCGCGTAACGGGCGGCATCGTGCGCAGCACGCAGTATGGGTTGTTGAGCTAACAGCGTGTCGGACGCTGCTCTGCGGGCGTAGGTTGCCACCGCACCACTGCTGAGCTGAGCATCCCGGGTAACCCAGGCCAGTTGGCGTTCAGCTTCAGTAACCTCGATGAGCCTCACTTCCCAGTAGGGGTTGAACAGGTTGCCGTATTCAGTGACTGAGCCGTGTCCGGCCACCACCAGCTCGTCTCCTGCGTCCAGCACGGGGCGCTCAAAAAACACTTCGCCGGAGCTGATGGAGGCCAGCGCATCGCTGGTGTATTCATCTTGAGTGTGAAACAGTCCGGATTCCATGCCACGCATTAACTGACCATCCGGCGGCTCGGGCGAGCCCAACAATGCGATTTTTTCGGCCGTTCGAATATCACCGGTTGCCAGCTCCACTTCCACATGCAAAGTCAGGCGTGGGTCACGGTTTTCTGCGCTGAGATTACGGAGCGTGCGATAGGATTTAACACCGCTGTACGCGTCACCCAGGGATACCGCCTCGGCGTCCGCGAGCTGTTCACCAAAACGGTTTTCAGCGAACCAGCCAGAGCAATTGCCGCCCGGACATTCGGACTCGGAGTATGCAAAATTCTGACCCCAGCCAATCGGCAGTTCGTGATGCTCCCACCCACAATCGCCAAGGCTGCAACTGAAATGCTCCCAATGAATGGACAAACTATCCTTGCCACGCCACTCCCAGCTGTTGCCTGCATGCACCAGTTCGGTATTACCTTCTTTGACGATGCTAAAGCGATCCAGCGGGGTTAAATAAACCTTGCGCGGTAAGTTACCTAACCTGTTCCAGCCTCGCGCACGGCTCCATTCACCCCGGGAGGCATCTATGACTTCCAGCTTGCGCTGCATTTCAGGTGCGTTGCCGCCAACCCGCTGAGTCAGCCCCTCCCACTCTACAGCGTTTCGAACCTGGGCGGCGAGCGCGTAGGTTGAAGCCGAGCTGAAGCGCAAGTCATTGGCTTTTACCACCGCGCTGACTACCTCCGGCGTGACTACATAACTCGCGTTATACACCGCTTCCTGCGCTATGCTGAGCACATCGTTAATACCATTGATGATGGGGATGGCTACCTTGACCCCACTTTGCACGATATTTTCGATCTGGGTCATCACCTGCAGCGCCGCCGCGGTAAACGGCTTGACGACTGGAATCCAGCCCAGAGCATAATCCAGATTACGCGCGCTGATCCGCCCGTAGTTGGTCCACGAGCCCAGGCTGACCAGCTGAGCAATCGACACCTGATTGGCCACCATTGCACGGTTGGTGTAGGCCTGAAAGTTCAGAGAACGCGCCTGCCAGACCAGCCCACTATAAACCGCCGCATCGGCTGCATTGGTGACATTGGCTTTCTCACCCGCCATCTTGCCGGTATTGAACAACACCAGTGTGGCCAGAGCGCCCATCATTATGAGCGCCAGGCCAACGGGAAGAGCTTGGCCAGTCTGGCGAGCCAGGATGGGCATTAACCGCCTCCGCCGTTATTACCCGTATAGTTTTCCAAAGTATTGGTTTCTTGGGCATCGGTAGCGGCATTCCCGGCAGCGGTATTTGCCGCTCCCTGCGCACCGCTGCCATCACCACCAGCAAGTTCCTGCGCCATTCCCGCCACCTGGTTTTCCACGGTATCGCCAAACAGCGCGAATACACTGATTGCGGAAATGCCAATAAGGGCGACTATAACTATGTATTCCGTCATCCCCTGCCCCCGTTGATGCAAGGATTGGCTGTGCCGACTTCTTTCAATTTTCATGGTTTTTCTCCTTTGTTACCCATGACCAAAGCTCCTACTGGAAATACCTCAAGGCAGACTTGAATCTATAAACTATTATCGCTCGGTCTAGACGTGATCATGCCGCACACCAACCATACAGATGAACAAAAAGCGGCTGCCAGACGTCATAGCTATATATTTACGTTTTAGGGATTACTTGCGCTTATTTCTTATCAATATTCCCTGCACTCATACTTCAAACACCTAACATTGTTTATTGTTGTCTAACGCCAAGACTACCACTGACCATTTGTGCCGAAAAGATTTTTTGTTAGTAACTTAGAAAAACGGAGCGCAAAATATCAATACGTTAGATCAATGAAGTAACACCAATTCTGAGCAAACACATATAACTGTTTGTTTTTTATACAATGTTCATTTTTGCGGCAAGTGTGAGATTTTACATTTCGAAACGCTCATATTTGTTCTAGCGGTGCATTGCACAAAAATACACACTGTTAGGCCGTTAGTCTCTTGATAGAGTAAGCCCCGCCTTTAACAGCCAGTCGCGCCCAGCGTTCAATACCATTGGAACAATTTTCAGCTGAATGATTGACGAAGATCACACACTAAGTATCGAGCAGTAGACAGACCTACCATTGCAGCTAGGATTCGAAGAGGATCTCCACTTTTTTGGAATGGCAATTATGTTTAGGTTTGGTGTGCTACTGTCGTTACTCTATCTGACAGCCTGCGCGACATCGTCGGTTGATATGGTCAAAAACTACTCGGAAGGCACCGAACTTGGCTCCGATAAAGGTATCGTCGTAGCGAGAATAGTTAATGCGAGCGCGTATGATTGGTCATTCAATTATCTCACGCTGGCCCCAAAAGACTTCCATGCTGACAGTGACATCAAGCTTCAAAGGCTTACCAAATTCAGCGACATGCCAAAACTACAAACGCTTTTTGCGGCGCCAGTTAACGCTGGAAAATACTCAATCGCCGATCTTTTCTCATACCACCAGGTAGGGGATTACTACTACCAAAACTGGGCAAACACTTCCCCTAACTTTGGGACGTTCACTGTAGAGGCAGGCAAAGTGACTAATCTGGGAACGTTGGTTTATTACCACAAACCGGACGGAGACCGCTACCACAAATTAGTCGCTCGCGCGGACGATGCCGAGCAGGCGCTGGATGAAGCCCGCCGGGCAGTGCCAGATCTATTTAACTTGGCGGATTCTGAGACATTAACCTGGGACGAAGACGAGTACGAAGAAGAACGGTTCGACCTATTTCTGAATATTGCTCAAAACCCGATTGTTTACAACAAGCAGGTAAACCGATTGGATGGCTCCTATGTGTATTTATCAAAGTTGGGCATGATGCTGAGAAGAGATAACGATGGTAACTGGTTGCTTGACAGCGTAGACACCTTTCATGACCTGATACACTACAGCGAAAACAATCGTGGCGATGAAGTTCTTGTAGATGCTGGGAGCAACATTTTTATCAAGTACGGTGGGTCATCCGAATGGCAGAAAGGTCGAATAGACTGTAACTTCGAACAACTTGAATACATACACTTGGGTAATGATGGAAATGTGTATGCGGTACTGAGTTTCGAAAGACAGCTGGAAATTTCGATGCTGGAGGATTTCGACAATGGAGCTTTACAGGTACTCAAGAAATACTCCAAAAAACTGGGCGGCTGGCTTTCCGAGAAAGAGTTTGACGCGAAGCATGACGAATTACTGGCCGAACATACCGATTTAAGAATCGACACAGAAAAGTTGCTCCCCAAAGTTCGTCGCGTCAGTACCGCGCGGAAAGAAGATCAAGCTGTGTTAACTGTCGACAAGAGATTTTATCTTATTAGTTTCAACGAGTCACGAGTTGATGAAGTAGAATCTTCCTTCAAGCCAGGAACGATCTTGCGCGCAACAAACGACGCCTGGCTCGCGTCCAGTGCAGCAATATTCGGCTCAAACTTCGTTAGCTTTAACAAAGGAGAATCTTGGGAAAAGTATTCCAACCAAGTTCGTATCGATGCGTGTCCTGGTGAAAACCAAGAAGATGCCGCCAGTCGATCTGACCGTCGAGGCGCTAGATGCCTCGACGGCAAAGTCAAATTCAATCAAATGAACTTCGTAGGCCTACCTCTCTTTTATGAGGATGGCACCGGTTACGCAATTCTGGCTGACACAATCCGAGATATTTGGAAGGGAACGAGTGAGACAAACTTCTATTTTGTTTCAACCGACGATCGCGGTGAAACCTGGGAAAACAAGAATACCGATATTCCTGATCACTGCGTCAACCTGTCTAAGCCACCAAACTCAAACGACCTGCTGCTGGGCTGCGCAAACACAACAGGGCGCTTCTATCGATCAGACCGCCATGATCTGAACTGGATACTGGAATTCTCTCCGGAGTCTTTCTGAGCAGGCCAGTCTACTAGAAACCAATATGCTTCTGTACAAATGTCACGACTCTTTCGTAGTACCGTGCTCTTGCAATGTGGTCCTCGAAGCCATGCCCGGTTTTCGGTAATAGCTCTGCCTCGTACGGAACATCATGTGTCTCCAAAGCATAAAGCATGCGGTGGTAATGCTCAGCATCCACGACGCGATCCTGTTCACCATGCACAATCAGTACAGGAATACTTAGCCTCTCAGCATTGTATGCTGGTGAAATTGATTCAAGATACTCAGCTTCTGTTTTCGGATCACCAACATTTGTCGCTAGCCAGTCCAGCTTTTTCTCGCTCGCCGAGAGCTGGGAAGTGAACAATTGTAAGTCAGTTACTGCAGCAAACGCTGACAAACATTTGTAGGTTGACGGAAACTTCATTGGTAACGCCAGCGCAGCATATCCGCCGTAACTTCCCCCTATTACACAAACTCGGCGCTCATCAATAGTAAGCTGTGTGGCAACTTTTTCTGTGACGCTCTGGATGTCCATGAGCATTCCTGATCCCCATTGCTTTTTGCCCGCTTCAATAAAGGCATCTCCATAACCTGATGAGCCCCGATAATTTACCTGAAGGACAGAAAAATTCTTATAGACCAGGTATTGAGTTAACGGATCATAGACTCGCGTATCCATCACACCAATCGGGCCTCCATGTGGAATGACTACAAGCGGACCAGCCCCTCTCCTATTGTTGGGCTCGCTTAGAAAATATTCTACTTCCAGATCGTCAATGCCCACTCTGTCCACGGTAAGCTTGCTATCTATTATTTCTGACACGACAGGATTTATCAGTCGCTCTGCGAGCACCCGGTCAAGCTTTGAGTCATACAGCAGAAAGCGCCCGGGGTTACTGCTTGAGAAGTTGTAAACCACGTGTCGGCGCTGATCAAGACTACCATTTATAACCGCCATATAACCATCATAGCCTCGTTTTCTAAGTGGCTTGATGATCGATTCTGTCGCTTCTCCGAAGTAAATATACCTGGGCTCTCCTCGCGAGTAGTGAGTCACCACTGAACTTAGCTCACTGGTTTGAAAGTCTGTGGTAATGCGATATATATCAGAGCCAGAACTCTGATAAATTAAATCAGTTTCTCCGGTACGATAATTAGTTTTTAACAGGGATTCAGGACTACCTTCTTCTTTTCTGCTTATGTAATAGTGCCCTGGCTCACCAGCATAGCTAAGAGGAAGATCATATTCCTCTTTTTGCTGGTCTTCACCTTCCCCATCACTTCCACTCGTTAGCGTCTGCCACCAATTCTTCTTCTTCTCCTCTTTACCCTTAACAAAAACTTTGACCTTAGTCCAGCTCTTACCATTGTCAGAGCTCTCTTTTAATGCAAGCTCCCCATTGGTTTGAGCCAAGAGTACCCCAACAACTTCATCGGCATGCATATACCAGCGAAAAGCGTAGCCTTTCAATTTGGCCAGCTCGTATCTCGATATAAATTGTCCACCGTCCACACGCTGAGTCTTGCTTCGCCTTTGACCAACTCGGCCTAGCTTATCCACACTGAGTTTAAAGACACGTGAGTTCACTCCATTCTTCGCATACAGGAATGTACCTGATTGATTGGGGAGTGCATTCACCAACGAGCCAGAAGTTTTCACTTCACGAATGTTTGTTTGTGCGTTTTCATCCTGGGAGATATCGAGAATCAATACCTTTGTCTTGTAGCGAGTGTCTTTCAGTTCAGCAACTGGTTTTACTTCTTGAGCGACAGACATTGCCAGGTATTGATTGTCGATCCATGCCAGGCCTCCAAGATAGCCCGGCTTGTCTTCAACGTGCATACGGTAATCAAAGACCTTCGCAAAAGAGTCACCATCGCTACTTCGATAGATGACAATATTGTCCTCGGTTTCTTTTGTGTAAATGACTGTTTGGCCATCCGGACTGACTCGCATCGTGCTAATTTCAGGTGCAGCAAAAAAGTCTTTGGCGGTTAATGAGTTTGCCAAAGCAACCTCAGTCAGCAACCCGATAGAGAAGACGGCAGCTAGAATAGGCGTAGACGATGACAGCTTCATTTATGTGCCTGCATAAAATTCTTAAAAAACAAGTCAGCATTGGGGCCCGCAACACGCAGTGGAAACTGCTGTAATATTGGAGCTAATTCTCGCTGAATGCTGGGCAAAACTGTCACCAGACGATTAACAACACGGATATCCAAAGATTTAACTCCACGGTCTTCACCGAGCACAATCTGACCAAAATACGCTGTCTCTCCGCGTTTCACTTGTATCGACAGATTCTTGTATTTCGAGTAGTCGTATCGGAATGGTAGATCATAGAGAGGAACTGAAACTGACCCAAGCTGATAATTACCGGCAGGAATCTCAATGGCGTGAATGCGATGCCCGTGAGAAAATGGCCCGAAGCTAAGATTCTGATTTTTCCCACTCGAGGTCTCCAGAATCGTAATGTTTGATACTCCACGCCCGAGATTCAGATCCAGCAACAATATGCCCTTGCTTCTGGAATATTCGTCTACGTTCCTATTTACTATTTCAATGGAATTGTCCGCTCTGACTACGCCGTGCAGCAGTAGAACGAATATCACAGTTGTAGTTCGTCGAGCTTTTATGAGCATAGGCTTTGATGGTGTGGGCAACACTATTATTGCCGCTATTTGCATTTTGGAACTACTTTTCAGGCTAGCACACGGAATAGTATTCTTGTTCTAGACTGGCTTTAGCTGTGGACTTTTCACGCATTCATAGATATAGAGTCACGATAAGGTGGCGCATCAACCATCAATGGCCATCACCCAAAACTAACCACCTCCCCTATTTGTTGAGGCCGCGGCTCCCAATACACCGTCACCACCGTCAATAAGCCGCGCAAATACCAGCACAATACCGGCAAGTCGTTGATCTTCAAGCGGTATTCTTCGTGCTCCTTGTAAGCCACGCTTAATTTTTTACACTTGTCTAACAAACTTTCGCTGACGCTCAGGCGCACAACGTAAGCCGCGCCATAGTGTTTGGCGGTCCAGCTTTGCGCGATGCCTTCAGCGTGCTCACGATTGACTTTTAGAAACAGAAACTGCTGAGCGACGGTTTCCGGTTGAATTTCACGAAATCCGCTGGCGCGGCAGGCACGCATTTGCGAGGGGTTCAGGATAATGTACAGATCAATAGTGCTCATGATGCGTTCCTCATAGTTGGGTAGTAGGTGAGTCATTGAGTAGCTCAGCGGTTACCACATAGCGCAGCGGGCCACGCTGAATCGCGTTGAATGGGTAGCAGGTCACCAGAATCAACTGCGACGCATACGGCATTGCAGCTAAAGGCTCGGTCAGGCTGTCGGCCACACGTTTGTCAGTTATTCGGTACTGCTGTGGTGCGCCATGGCGCGGAGTGACTGTAATCAAACTACCCATTGGCAGGTCTTTCAGTATCGAAAAGTGGGTGTCCCTGTGGCCGCCGACAATGCTCACACCAACAGTACCCGGCTCGGCCGAACCTCTCAGGTGGCCGGGGCCGAAAGCCAGGGAGTTACCCTGGGCACCGGCTAGTACGTACAGGTCATGCGGCGGCTGCTTACCCATGCGCAGGTGGGCGACCGGCCAGGTGTCAGCCCACGGCCAGGGTTTGTGTGGCTGGCCGTTACCGGTGCGGGTGCTTTCCCAGGCCTCTGCAATCAGTAACTGCGCCAAACGCGCTTTGGCGTGAATCCAGGTGCCATTCAGTAACTGGCTCAGCGACGCAAGCAGCAGGACGATGCTCATTACGTGCATGATGTGGCGCGCAATGCGCGGTTCGCGAGTGATTGAATCAGTATTAAGCACGAAGGACATAGCGGGCCTCCGCGCGCAAGGAAAAACGAATGATTAATCCCATCAGCAGCAGTAAGGCGCCCCAGGCCAAGCTTTGTCTGGCTTCGCTGGAGCCTTGCGGGTAGGCAAAGGTTTGCGCCGTTTGGCCTTTGGGCCGTTCATTGGCAATAGCACTGCTGGAAAGCTTGCTGGCCTGTGGTCGGCTGACTTGTTTCTCCACGGCCACAAAGCTGGTATAGGGGCTCATCAATGCGTGCGGCAGGGCTACAGCCAGCACTTTCTCACGAATGACCGCCTCCTTGGCCCCCAACACGCGACTGTCCAGCAGCTCGCTGATTTTGCGCCGCGCCCACAAAGTTGCCACACCTCGGTGACTTGCATTACTGACCTGAACTTGCAGTTCACGCTGCCAGGATTGGCTGGCCGTTTGCCCCCGGACCACCAGGGGCAGCTCACTGCCGGCTGGCAGGCCACCGTCAATTCGGCTACTGATCGTAAGCGGTTCCCCATGGTACAGATCCGGCAAGTTCTGCGGGTAATTCTCAGTGCGAATACCGCTCGGCCAGGTAACCTGTATTTCGGTGACCACCGGGCGCTCCAGTTTATCCAGCAGCGCGGTCATCTTTTCCTGTACTTCGTTAATATCGCCAATGTGAGTAAAGCTGCCGCGGCCAAACTGGCTGGCTTTACGCATAAAGTGACTGTTAGGGGCTGAACCAATACCGACCGTGAACAGGCGGCTGCCCCCTAGCTGCTGCTGAATTGTTTGGAACAGAGCCTGCTCATTGCCCACCGCGCCATCAGTGATGAACACAATCTGTCGCAGGTGCGTCGCGTGTTCGCTGGCGTGGCCGCGCTGCATAGCCAGGTGCAGAGCGGGAAGCATCTCGGTGCCGCCGTCCGCGTGCATACTGTTTACCATTTGCCGAGCCCTGGCAATATTGTGTACATCGGCAGGAACACTCAAAGGCGAAAACAGGCGCGTGTTACTGTTAAACTCGACAATGTTGAAGCGGTCCTGCGGTTTAAGCCGTTGCAGTGCCAGGTGCAGGCTGGCCTTGGCCTGCTTTATCGACGTGCCGCCCATCGAGCCCGAGGTGTCAATGATGAACACCTGTTCTTTCGCCAAGGTCTGCTTGTTGTTAGAAGCGTGCTGTTCCGGGGGCAGTATCATCAGCGTGGCGTAAGTATCACCATCCAGATTTTCGGTAAACACCGCCGCTTTTGGCTGCTGGCCAAGCTGGGCCCGCCAGCTCAACACAAAGTCCTGCTGCATCGGCACCTCTCGAGCGGCCAGTTCGAAGGCGTAATGGTCGCCCGAGCGATTCAACACAATCGGGTGATAAGCGCTGGTAATGCTGCGCAACGGCATGCCCATGTTCAGCTCGCCGCGCAGAGTAATGCGGTTTCCTCCGTCGCCCTCAACCTGCTCAGGCATCTGAGGAGGGCTAATCAGGCTGGCATCCGCCACCTGATCAGTGTTTTCAGCCCAAGCCTGCTGTTGCCAGCCAAGCGGCCCACCAACAGCCAGCGGCTTTTCCGGGTCGTCTGCAAGCTTCGCACCGGGCATATAGCGCGGGGTAATCGTCATGGGGAATCGCAGGCTGAATGTACCGCCGTCATAAACAACCGGTTGCCAGTAGGCCAGCTCAACGTCAACTGTTTCACCGGGGCCAATGTTGGCCACCCCCGTGGTAAACAGATTCGGCCGCTGCTGTTCCAGCAAACCGGCCTTCTGACCACGCGCCCTCGCCTGCGCGTAAACCTTACGTGCCTGCTCACGTTCCTTGATCACGCCCTCGATCACGCGCTCACCGACTCGAATACGCATTGCGTTCACTGCAGCGTCGTCCGGTAAGGGAAAGACGTACACGGCTTCCCGCCACTGGCCACTGGAGTTGGTAAAACGTTGGCGCAGGCTGACCCTTGCCATTAGGCCAGTTATCGCGAACTCGGCCTCACTGTTGTGCACAGCGGCTGGCCGATACCGGCCGGCGTGCGCACTCTTAAATAACAATGCCCCACCACCCGACTCATTCAGAGCAATCAGCATTGCCTCTGCCGCGTCAGCCGTATTGAGCTGCTCGTCAGCGAACGCCATTTGTTGCAGCAGGATTACGCTGAGTGCCACGGCGGCAAACAGCGCCAGCGCCCAACGCTGACGGCGCCGGCGTCGTACAAGCGAAGGCCTTTCCTCAAGAATCCAGTAACGGGGAATACGATGTCGGGTCATTAGGCTTGGCATGCGGCCGCTCCTTCTATTGCGTTGCTGAGCATTCAGTGTGCTCAACAATTCAGGCAGTCACGGGGCGCAAGCGTGTCGATTCAGTGATCAATTGTGGCGAAATGTGGCAAACTCACCGGCAGCACTTCAATAGGCTAAAATAGCCGGTTATGCCCAAGCGAATTGCCATTGTTGAAGACGAAGCCGGAATCGCCGAAAATTATCGCGATGCCCTGCAACGATTGGGTTTCGAGGCCAGCATCTATGGGTCCCGGTTGCAAGCGGAAGCGGCTTTTGAGCAGGCCCTGCCCGATCTGGCCATTATCGATATTGGTCTGGGTGACGAGGTGGAAGGTGGCTTCGACCTGTGCCGAAACCTTCGAGCACGTGCGCCGGAATTACCCATCGTGTTTTTGACAGCCCGTGACAGCGAGTTGGATGTCATCTCGGGGCTGCGCCTTGGCGCCGACGACTACCTGAGCAAGAATATCAGCCAGGCACAAATGCTGGCCCGTATTACTGCACTGTTTCGACGAGTGGACGCCTTGAGCGAACCTACCCGTAAAGGCGATGTCATTACCCGGGGCAAATTGACCATTAACCAGCAAACCATGACCACAGAATGGCAGGAGCAGGCGGTAAGCCTGACCGTTACCGAATTCTGGATCGTGTATGCCCTTGCTCAGCACCCGGGTCATGTGAAAAACCGCCAGCAACTGATGGACGCCGCCAATGCGGTGCTTGACGACAATACCATCACCTCGCACATTAAACGTATTCGTAAAAAGTTTCTGGCAGTAGACGATGGTTTCGATCGTATTGAAACGGCCTACGGCATGGGTTATCGCTGGGTCGCCGACTGATGCCATTAAAACGCCAGTTGCTGTTACTCAGTCTGTTATTTTTAAGCCTGCCTTGGGCAGGTTGCCAGTTTGTGAGAGAAGTGGAGTCAGCACTGCGCCACGGCCAGGAACAAAGCCTGCAGGCCAGCAGTTCAGCGATTGCCAGTGCGCTGCAGGCGGACCACACGATTCTTCAGTTGCTACGGCGTGACACGCCTGCCTCGGTGCAAAACGACTCTGATCTTCAGGCAATTACCTTCCACCAGGCACCGCTGGCTATAATCGTGGACGGCTACCTGGACGAAGATAACTGGGATAATGCCCCTATTGAAACCCTGTTTGCTGCGAACTATCCCGAACAGACCATAAGTTATCGAGCTTTGAATCGCGACGGTCGTTTCTATCTGTATTTTGAGGTCCGCGATCAGGACATTAATTACTATAATCCAGCCAGCCCTAACACCAGTGATCAGCTGATACTGGTGCTCGGTGGTGACGAAGACCGTAATGCACGAGTCCCGGCGCGCCGTTTCGTTGTCGCCAGCAGTTCGCCAGGCAGAATCAATATTCGCGAATTAGTTAACGGCCAACCCGCCGGCTCTGAGCCTGCTATTAGCGCTTACTGGCAGGATACCGTCGGCGGTTACAATATTGAAGTTTCTCTGCCTATTACACTAAGCGGCGGCAGAATTGGCTTTTACCGTCATGATGTTAACCGTCATACCGAACTATTGAACTATGGCAGCATACCGGCCGACACGAACCTGCCACCGCACGCAGTGTACACAACTCAAAGTCTCGCTGCACGGCTGCAACTTTTTCGGCAAACCGGGCAAAAGCTTGGCATAGTGGACCGGGATGGCCGAAAAATTTCTGAACAGGGTTCGATCCAGGAACACGATAGAGACAACACCTACTGGGCGTTGCGTTCGTTGTACACCGCCATTCTGCAATTACCAGAACGCAGCTACCAGGGCCTCACTTCCAGCAATTTGGAGAACCGACAGGAAATTCACTCGGCCCTGCAGGGCAGGCCTGCGCAGCAATGGTATCGAGGAGAAGCCCTGTCCAATCGAAGCATTCTCGGCACAGCCGTGCCACTTTTTTCAGACGGCCTGCTCATCGGGGCTTTTTACGTTGAGCAAAGCAGTGAAGAATTCCTAGCTCTTACAGACAACGCCTTCAACCGCATTTTTCTGATCAGCTTTGCCGTGCTACTGGTGACAGTTATGGCCTTGCTGGCCTATGCCAGCTGGCTGTCGCTGCGTATCCGCAGGCTCAGCCAGGCTGCGCAGCGAAGCATTAATGCCGATGGCAGTGTGCGCAGCGATTTTGCGGATTCCTCTGCTCGAGACGAAATTGGTGATCTTGGGCGGAACTATGGCAAATTATTACGGCGGGTCGAGGAGTACACGGATTACCTGCAAAGCCTGTCTCGCAAGCTGTCTCATGAATTGCGCACTCCGCTGGCCGTGGTAGAAACCTCGCTGGAAAACCTGGAGCGTGAAGTGAGCGAGCAGGACTCAGCGATTTACGTGCAACGAGCACGAGACGGAACCCAACAACTCACCCATATTCTTGCCGCAATGAGCGAAGCTACCCGGGTTGAAGAAAGTATTGAAAGTGCTGACAGGGAAACTACCGATCTCATCGCTTTATTGACTGCGCTCAGCTCAGCGTACGCTGACCTCTACTCGCGCCACCAGATTGTTTTTCAAAATTCCAGCGGGTGTGAGCAATTATTGCTTGCGCTGGCACCAGAATTAATTGTGCAAATGCTCGATAAACTGGTTGAAAACGCCACCGATTTTGCACCGGAAGGCAGCCAGATAACAATCACTTGCGGCCTGCGGGGTCATAACTGCATTATCAGTGTCAGTAATGAAGGTCGAGTGCTTGAGGAGACCCTGCAGAGCGAACTGTTCAAGAAAATGGTGTCACTGAGAAACCCGCAGAGCACCGGTGTGCATCTCGGTTTGGGCCTGCATATCGTCAAACTGATCGCTGAGTTCCATAATGGCTCAGTGCGAGCGTACAACCTGGTGAATGGAATTGGTGTTTGCTTTGAAGTTGATCTGCCGCTTCAGGGCTCCAAGTCAACGTAGTTGTCGGCTTCGAAACGCGGCGTACACAAGGCGTAGAACAGCAGGTCAACATCGCCACAATTGACAATACGCTGGCGTTCACCCGCTGCAATTCGCACCACATCGCCCTGGCCGACTTTTGCTACCAACTGGTCGCCCACCTCCACACGCCCGCGCCCCTGAATAATCAGATAGCGTTCCGCGGTGGCGCTAACGGCATGCCACGCCGTGGCTACTCCAGGCTGCACGCGAGCCAGTGCGATCGACAAGCCCGGGTCTTCATCGTCATTGGCGATTTCCGTAATGAAACAACGCTCTTGCGTTGCAAACTCAACAGCATCCGCTGCGCGTTTGACGGCACTTTTCATGAGCTTACTCAAGGCATGCTCGTATTTTTTCCGCCATCGTTTGCAATTCGGACTGCTCAGCCATTCCCCGAGCATGCATTTTTAGCTCGATGCCATCGTGGCGTGGCAGGATGTGCATATGAATGTGAAACACGGTCTGTCCAGCGGCCGGACCGTTCAACTGCGCGACCATGAATCCTGGTGCGTCGGTGGCCTGCTGCACAGCTCGGCCTATCTTTTGAGTGGTCAGCATCATGGCTGCGGCAAAATCCGGTTCCAGATGCAGCAGATTAGTGGCGGGATACTTTGGAATGACCAGAACATGCCCAGGTACCTGCGGCATCACGTCCATGAAAGCCAGTGTCTTGTCATCTTCAAACACTTTTACCGCGGGCATTTCCTCCCGCAGAATTTTGGCAAAAACATTCTGATCATCGTAGGCATCGTGCAGTGACATGGTTACTCTCTTGAACGGTTTCGAAAACCGTCATTCTGTTCCAGCAGCCGGCGAAAAGCCAGCGCAGCCCGGACATCTCAAAGAAAAATATCAGGCTAATATCAGGCTAATACAGAATAAATCACTTCTTTGGGAAACCCCCGAGACTGCAAGAAGCGAATTTCTCGTGCCCGTTGCTTAAGCTCATCCTCATCATATTGGCCTGGACGCTGTCGCAACCGAGCTTGGATGGCGAATTTCCGCTGATAGAGCAGTTTCGCCCGGCGCTGCCAGTCAAACTGCTCGTCACCGAGCACGCGCTCCACCAAGCCGGCATGTATACCCCGCTCCTGTAAAGCGGCCTTGATTTTGTAGGGGCCATCGCCTTTTTCGTAACGGGCACGAGCGTAGCTTTCGGCAAACCGCAGATCGCTTTGCAAGCCCTCCGCCGCCAGCGTTTCTATGACATTATCGATTTCTTCAACCGAATAACGGGACTGGAATTTACGCCCTAGCTTTCGCCGCAGTTCAACGCAGGAATGCTCACGGCGAGCCAGCAGATCAATGCTGGCCCGGCGTAAATCCCCGTCAGCCGTTTCGGCCTCCGGAGAGATGATATCCATTGTTTATCAGGCTTCCAGTGGAACGACCGTGTCGTCTTCAGCCTCAGCCTCTGACGCTGATTGAGTACCGAGTAATTGCTGGCGCAACTGTGTTTCGATTGATTCGGCAATATCCGGGTTTTCCTGCAGGAATTTAACGGCATTGGCTTTACCCTGGCCGATTTTGTCCCCTTGGTAGGCATACCAGGCACCTGATTTATCCACCAAGCCTTGCTTAACGCCCAGGTCAATCACTTCAGCCAGGCGATTAATACCCTGGCCATACAATATCTGGAATTCGGCTTGCCGAAATGGCGGAGACACCTTGTTTTTAACAACTTTAACGCGCGTCTCATTACCGACCACCTCGTCGCCTTCCTTCACTGAGCCAATTCGACGAATATCCAAACGTACTGAAGAATAGAACTTCAGGGCGTTGCCCCCTGTGGTGGTTTCCGGGCTGCCGAACATGACGCCTATTTTCATGCGGATCTGGTTGATAAAAATCACCAGACAGTTGGCTTGCTTGATATTACCGGTAATCTTGCGCATTGCCTGGCTGAGCAGGCGAGCCTGCAGGCCCATGTGCGAATCACCCATCTCGCCTTCAATTTCCGCTTTTGGCGTGAGCGCCGCAACGGAATCAACAACCAGTACATCGATCGCGCCGCTGCGTACCAGCATATCGGTAACCTCCAGCGCCTGTTCGCCGGTATCCGGCTGGGAAACAATCAGGTCATCGATGTTGACACCGAGTTTTTCCGCATAGATTGGGTCAAGAGCATGTTCTGCGTCAACAAACGCTGCATTGCCACCGGCCTTCTGGCATTCGGCGATCACCTGCAGAGTAAGCGTGGTTTTACCGGAAGACTCCGGGCCATAGATCTCGACAATACGGCCTTTGGGTAGGCCCCCAATTCCGAGCGCCACATCCAGGCCTAAGGAGCCCGTGGATATAGATGGAATGGCGACACGCGGCTCTTCGCCCATGCGCATAACTGTGCCTTTACCAAATTGGCGTTCTATTTGCGCCAGTGCGGCGTCCAGGGCTTTTTGTTTGTTGCTGTCTGTGTTCATAGGATTCTCCTAAATGGCTACATTATCTAACAGGCCGCCAAGCGGCCCGATGCCTTGTATTCTGACCTGGGTTGTGAGGAACGAAGCAGTCCTTGCTTCCTTTACCGGCTGGTGCTTCTTTACCGGAAAAGCCACGATCGCAAAACACCTGTATATTTAATCAGTATTACTGGAAGCTGTCCAGCCCCTGACACAAAACAATGTGAATTGTACGGCGTGCCGCGCCAGGCAGCCAAATCGATGGGTCTCGGACAACAGGCGCTTACATCACTGCATTAAAAGCGATGGTAATGCGCTCACCGTTGAAGTCGCCGGGCAACACGCTGTGGCGCAGAGAACTGCGAAACAGCAGCATGCGTCCTTCAACCGGTGGAAAACCGGTAACGGTAGCATTGAGGTTATTGCCTTTCACTGCACGCGGCTCAAGCATCACGTCAGCAGCGGGCGAATAGAACAGTGTGGCGCCGCTGTGCTCTGGTGCCTGAACATAGTAAATACCACTGATGACGCTGTTACGATGCAGGTGGATCTCCTGCGCCTGACCGGCGCCATAAACGTTCACCCAGCATTCGTGCATGCGCGGCGGCATGCGCTCCACATCGTAGGCCAGAGTACGCGCGTAGCTCAGCAGCTTGGCCTGGATGATATCGCGAAATTCATCCAGCCCGGGGTATTGCAACAGGCGCTGCGGATTGCCGATGGTGGTATACAGATCGCATGCCCAGGACGAGGGCTTGCTATTTTGTTCACTGGCACGAATGTCGCCGATTGCATCGCGCAGGGTGGCGTTTAACCGCTCGTGATCCGGTATTTGACTGACCTGAACCACGGTGGGAAACAGCAGCTGAATATTGTCTTCACCGGTTTTCGCCATGAACAGTCTCTGCCAGCAGTAAACCGTTTATTACAGCAAGCAATGATGACAGTCTAAATACAGCTGCCCGGGCCTATACCGCCCGCGCCGGTTTCTCTGAGCAACGCGCCGAGCACAATGCCAAGCTGAACTCAACGCAGCGAATCAGGCAGCAGTGGCTGTGTCCTGCGCTTGGCCGCACTGTTGCAAGGCGTCCACCAACGCAGCGGGCAACTCCAGGTAGGCCGCCAGGCGATCCAGATAACGCAAGGCGTCAGCCTGGCGATTATCAGTAACCAGCAGCGCAGCCACGTAAACCTCCATGGCTGTTTGCTTGCTGTCCACCTGTTCGGCAAGCTGGGGAATCGTTTGTGGGTTTTTCATTTGCTCCAGCAGAAACACCCGCTCTTCCAATGACAGACGCATGCGCTCCAGATCACCAACAATCCGAGTACAGGCATGGGGGTCGATATGGCCATTGGCCATGGCTGCAGAAATCATGGTCTTTACCAGCAGCAGTGGCGCAATGGCTGCGCTGACGCGGTCGATTTCGAATGCGCTTCTCTGGAGATAATTCGCTTTGCGCGGCTGAGCACTGCGGCCTGGAGCCGCCTGCTGCCTCGCCGGCGACTTAAACGTATGGTAGGACTGATAGGCCTGCCAGGCCAGTCGGCCCAGTAAGTCAGCCCCGCCCACCCGCAGCTGGGTCGATGCCCCGTTATTGGCAGACTGAACGTCGGCTGCGTTGGCAATCGCGCCGTCATTTGCCAGGCGGCTGCCCAAACTGCCAGGCGCGGCGAACACGGTCGTTACACTGTTGACATCGATCATGGCTTTGCTCCTTGCTAAAAGCACGCTAACTATTGGTACGAGGCTAAATATGGCTCACCGACCGTGAAAGCGAAAACTGTTTGTTTCGGATCAAACCTTCGATTTACTCGAAGCATATGCAACGCCGCGACAACTGCAGCGGCAAAGCCTCCAGGTGCCATCGCCCGGCAAGGTTTGTTATGCTGCACGCCGAACGCGACAGCACCGTTTAATGGCCGCTTAACGCAGGCCAATGGTGGGTCGCACAGCCTGTGAAGTAACCGCAAGTCACACCTTATTCTCCGCCATGGCCAAGCCCCAAAAAGCGTCTGAAAGCAAGCATCAAGAGCATACGCCAATGATGCAGCAATACTTGAAAATTAAGGCGCAACACCCTGATCTTCTTGTTTTTTATAGAATGGGAGATTTCTATGAGCTGTTCTATGACGATGCCAAAAAAGCGGCCGCACTGCTGGATATTACCCTAACGGCGCGAGGCAAATCGAACGGTCAATCCATTCCAATGGCCGGTGTGCCATACCATGCCGCCGAGTCGTACTTGGGGCGCTTGGTTCGCCAAGGGGAATCGGTAGCGGTTTGCGAACAAATAGGTGATCCGGCCACCAGCAAAGGCCCAGTGGATCGCGAGGTCGTGCGAATCGTTACCCCTGGCACCGTAAGCGACGAGGCCTTTCTGGACAGCCAGGCCGACAACCTGCTCGCTGCATTACTGCAACATGATAAGCAATTCAGCCTGGCGTATCTGGATATCAGCAGCGGACGGTTTGCAGCGAGCATGCTCGAATCAACCACAGCCTGCGCGGCCGAGTTGCAGCGTTTACGCCCGGCAGAGTTGCTACTGCACGAACTCCAGGAAGCCAGCCTGCCAATAAGCCGGCAAACCCTGTCACAAACCTGCCGAAGTGTGCAACGTCGCGGACCCTGGGAGTTTGAAGCAGACACCGCATTCCGCCTGCTGTGCGACCAATTCGCCACTCGGGACCTGAATGGAT
This sequence comes from Gammaproteobacteria bacterium, assembly GCA_030431775.1. Taxonomy (GTDB): domain Bacteria; phylum Pseudomonadota; class Gammaproteobacteria; order Pseudomonadales; family JAUIET01; genus JAUIET01. Next base: position 84,627 of record JAUIHW010000008.1, on the reverse strand, counting down.
TCGGGATCGACCTTCAGCAGCACAGCGCACTGATTCAGGCTGCCGGCGCCGTACTTTCCTATGCCCAGCATACCCAACGTGCAGCCCTGCCCCATATCACCCGGCTGGAGATCTTGCGCAGCGATGACGGCCTGCGCATGGACGCCGCAACGCGGCGCAATCTGGAGATTGACCAGAACATCAGCGGTGGTACCAGCAATACAATAGCGGCTGTTCTCGACGGCACCCGAACAGCGATGGGTGGGCGCTTGTTGCGCCGTTGGCTGCACCGCCCATTGGCCAATATCACTGCCATCGAAAACCGACAACGTGCTATCGCAACACTGTTGACGGCCGATACCCTGGAAACACTGCAGGAATGCTTGCAGCAAATCGGCGATGTCGAGCGCATTCTCGCCCGCGTTGCATTGCGTTCGGCCCGCCCTCGCGACCTCGCCAAGCTGGCGCAGGCACTGCAGATATTACCAGGTTTGCGATCACTGCTTCCCACCGATGACGGACTGTTGGACGAACTGCTCGTAGAACTCGGGGAGTTTCCAGCGCTGGCGGATGAGCTTGAAAGGGCTCTGGTTGACAACCCACCCATGGTGATGCGTGATGGTGGCGTAATAGCCAGTAGCTACGATAAGGAGCTGGATGAGCTGCGCAGCATCAGCGAAAACGCCAGCGACTACTTGCTCAGCATTGAACAACGGGAACGCGAGCAAACTGGAATCAGCACACTCAAAGTCGGCTACAACCGTGTGCATGGTTATTACATCGAGATCAGCCGGGCACAGTCCGAGCAAGCACCGGACCGCTATGTCAGGCGGCAAACCTTAAAAAATGCCGAACGTTTCATCACTCCCGAACTGAAGGAATTTGAAGACCGAGCTTTAAGCAGTAAAGCGCGCGCACTGGCCAGAGAGAAAGCCCTGTATGAACAGTTGCTTGACCGGCTCAACCAGGACCTGACCGAGCTGCAGGAATCCGCACGCGCTGTGGCTACGGTGGACGTACTGGCAAACCTCGCTGAGCGCGCGGTCGCCCTGAACCTCTGCCGCCCAGCGTTTAGTGAATCGTCGAGGTTAATGATCGAACAGGGCCGGCACTTGGTGGTTGAACAGGCCAGCGAAGCGCCCTTTGTCGCCAATGATCTTAGTCTGCACGATGCACGAAGGATGCTGGTGATTACCGGCCCGAACATGGGCGGCAAATCCACTTACATGCGGCAAACAGCGATTGTTGTATTGCTGGCCCACATTGGCTGCTACGTACCGGCTAGCAAAGTGGAACTGGGGCTCTTTGACCAGATCTTTACTCGCATCGGCTCATCAGACGACATTGCTGGCGGCCGCTCTACATTTATGGTAGAGATGACCGAGGCTGCGAATATACTAAACAACGCCAGCGAACGCAGCTTGGTGTTAATGGATGAAATCGGCCGAGGTACCAGCACCTTTGATGGCCTCGCGCTGGCCTACGCCTGTGCCGTCGAACTGACCAAAACACTGCGAGCCTACACCCTGTTTGCGACCCACTATTTCGAACTGACTGCGTTGGAAGAGGAATTTGACGCGGTGAGCAATGTGCACCTGGACGCCACCGAATTTGATGACTCTATTGTGTTTCTGCACAGTGTACAACCGGGGCCTGCCAACCAGAGCTATGGCATTCACGTCGCCAAATTGGCCGGAATACCAACGGGCGTTGTGCAAATGGCTCGCCACAAGCTGGCCAGTCTCGAAACGCTTGCCCTTGGCCAAGCAGCCACTGATAAGCCCCAGCAAGCCGAGTTATTCGGAAGCGATGAACGCTCCGCTGAGAGCACAGCGGCCTTGTACCTGCTGGAGGAATTGCGTGATAGTGTGCTGCCCGATGATATGAGCCCGCGCCAGGCCCTTGAGTTTTTGTACAATTTACGACAGAGGTTAAAGCAACTGTAACCCTCAGGCTCGCTCCGGATATAAGCTTAAGCCGAAGTTTTCTTTTGCAATCATGGGCTTGGTGCTAGAATTGCAGGGTAAGCGATAAACAATTGCCCTAATCAGCGCCATCCCAGAAGGGTGCCGCCCGGGTTCCCCTCAAAGGTTTTACAAGGCGAAACCAATATGACATTTGTAGTTGTTGAAGAGTGCATCAAATGCAAGCACACCGACTGTGTGGAAGTCTGCCCGGTCGATTGTTTTTATGAAGGGCCGAATATGCTGGTTATTCACCCGGACGAGTGCATAGACTGTGCGCTGTGCGAACCGGAATGCCCGGTGGATGCAATTTACTCTGAAGACGAGCTGCCTGAGGGCCAGGAGAAGTTTCTGGAATTGAATGCTGAGCTTGCCGAGACCTGGCCAAACATTACGGAAATGAAGCCGCCACCGGATGACGCTGAAGAATGGGCCGGAGTTCCAGACAAGCTGCAATACCTCGAACGGTAAGCTCTAATCCAGACTCCATAAAGTGAAAGGGCCGCGTCCATGCGGCCCTCTCTGTTTCCAGCTGATCACTCTGGAAAGTCAAACATCCCTGTTCAGCCTCTGGCGTCCTTGCCGGCAGGCAGTTAACTCCGTTTGACGGGTACTAATTTACGCTTCTGGGTACCATAAAAAAGACCTTTCTTGCGCAGGCTCGCTGGCCAGCCGTTTCAGGTATTAATTATTTCTATAGTTATCAATACCTTAAGTACCAAGGGCCATTGCTATTTCAGTGATAACTGACGACGATTTGGGCAATGTCGCACATCAGGCGAACAAAAAACGCACAATAACAAATTACTTATTGGCGAATAAGGCGAATGTTCTCGTGGCTGGAGCCGCCCGAACTCGTTCGAAGCGGGTTGATGTCCAGACCGCCACGGCGTAAAAAACGCGCGTACACCGTCAGCGATTCAGGGGCTGCTGCCTGGATGATGTCCAGAAAAATCCGTTCAACGCATTGTTCATGGAATGCCGCATGTCGTCGAAAGGAAATCAGATACTTCAGGAGTCCGGCGTGATTCAGGCTTTGCCCGGTGTAACTGATCATAAAGCTCGCCCAATCCGGCTGACCAGTCACCGGGCAGACCGAACGAAACAGGTCTGTTTTCAGGGTTTCAGTGCGGTGCGTGCCCAAAACCACAGACAGCAAACCCGGGTCTGGCTCATAGGTGTCCACATCCACTTCCAACTCGTCCAGGCTGTCGCCAGGCAGCATGCCAATCGCCAATGACTTGGCTTGCGCCAATGAGGTGATTTTCACTTCCACAGCCGCTTTAGCATTCACAGACAAATCCGACTCCATCGTCTGGCGCACCTCGTAGGCACTGCCAAACCGGGTTTCACTGAATGAATTCAGGTACAGCTTCAGAGACTTGGATTCAATCAGAGCACCCGAAGTACAGGGAAATAACAATTCAGCTATGGCCACCTGCGGGCAACCGCGGGCATTCAACCAGGACAGTTCATAAGCATTCCAGATATCTACCCCGTTAAATGGGAGCTTGTCGTCCTGTAGGTGCAATTCCCGCCGGGTGAGCTGGCGCGGAATTGGCTGCAGCAAGGAGGGAGTATAAACCCGCGGGTAATCAGACTGTTTACCCAGTGCGGTATCTTCCAATGTCTCAGCGGGTTCGCTCACGATTCACCTGCGTGTCAAGGTGCTGTTGGTCTGCTCATTAGTATAGACCCGCTCGTCAGGCACCGCGAGGTCGAGGCTGAATCAAGTACGAATTCGCTTGCCAGTATTCAGCAGGTACAAGGCAAAGCTGAACGCCGCGACAATGAACAGCACAATCATGGAGAGAGCGAAGCTTACCGAAATATCACTCACGCCCAATACGCCATAACGAAACGCATTCACCATGTACAGAATGGGATTGAACTTGGACACAGTCGCCCAAAATTCCGGCAGCAGGCTAACCGAATAAAAAACGCCCCCGAGGTAAATCAGCGGCGTCAGCACAAACGTCGGTATGATGGAAATATCGTCAAAGTTATTTGCAAACACCGCATTGATCAGGCCGAAAATTGAAAACAGTACTGAGGTAAGAAACACCACTGCAATTGTCAGCCCCATATTGGTCACCTGTAGCTGGGTAAAAAACAGCGACATCAGCGTAACAATCAGCCCCACCGCTAAGCCACGCGCGACGCCGCCCAGTACAAAGCCGGCCAATACCACCCAGCTCGGCACCGGTGACACCAACAACTCTTCAATACTGTGCTGGAATTTGGCGCCAAAGAAAGACGACACGACATTCGAGTAAGAGTTGGTGATCACGCCCATCATAATCAAGCCTGGGACGACAAACTCCATATAGTTGAAGCCGTCCATCGGGCCGATACGACTACCGATCAGGTTTCCAAAAATGATGAAATACAGGGTCACCGTGATCACTGGCGGCACCAGTGTCTGTGGCCAAATACGCATAAAGCGCCGGATTTCCTTGGTAAGTATGGTTTGAAAAGCTACCCACAACTCGACCCAACTCATGCGGCGTCTCCGTTCACTGCATTGTTTTGCTCCTGGCGGCGATCGTTTTCCTCCAGCAGACCGACAAACAGCTCTTCCAAACGGTTGGTTTTATTGCGCAGGCTCAGTACATGGATGCCGCACTCATTGAGCGCGATGAACAGCTCATTCATGGCCCCTTTTTCAATCGTCACCTCAAGACTGTGATCGTCGAGTCGCTGTGCGCTGAATCTGTCCAGGCCCAACTTCGCAGGTAAACTTTCCTGGACGTCAATAACAAAGGATTCCAGGCTGGCCTGGCGAAGCAGTGACCGCATGGAAGAGTTCTGAATGATCTTACCTTCGTCGATGATCGCTATATTGCGACACAGGCTCTCAGCCTCTTCCAGGTAATGTGTGGTCAATATGATGGTCGTGCCCTCACCATTGACGCGCTGTAAAAACTCCCACATCGAGCGGCGCAGCTCAATGTCAACGCCGGCGGTGGGCTCATCCAGAATCAACAGGCGGGGCTCATGCACCAGTGCCCGGGCGATCATCAACCGTCGTTTCATGCCGCCGGACAAAGTTCGCGCCTGTTGCCCCGCCTTGTCATCAATATCCAGCAGTTGCATGTATTTATCAGCACGCTGCTCCGCCAACTGTCGGGGCAGCCCATAATACCCAGCCTGAGTCACCAGAATGTCCCTGACTTTCTCGAAGTGATTGAAGTTGAATTCCTGAGGAACCACTCCCAATTGCTTCTTCGCCAATGGGAAGTCGTGGTCAATGTCGTAGTCGAACACTTTAACGCTGCCCCCTGACTTCTGCACTAGCGAGCATATAATCCCGATGGTCGTTGATTTACCTGCGCCATTTGGCCCGAGCAATGCAAAGAAGTCGCCCTGCTCCACCTGCAGATCAATCCCCTTTAAGGCCGCAAAGCCGTTATCATAGACTTTGCTCAAATTACTGATCGACAGTGCCGGGGTACTGCTCATAAAGCCTGGTATTCTCGCAACGAAAAACACGACATTATACCGTAGCCATGCATCGATTTGTTTCTCTTCTTATTCTCAGTTACTGCCTGCCGGCCATAGCGGGCCAATCAATCAATCGCCCCAATTGCAGCGACCCAGGACAATGGCAAACGCTGTTTGACGGTTCTTCTCTGGAGAAGTGGGAACTGGTTGAGCAGGGTCCAGCCACCTGGTGGGACCGGCTGCTGTTCTGGCGCGACTCGGCCGGTGAGTACGGTGGCTGGAAAATAGATGACAACGGGCATTTGTACCGTTTCCGCACAGCCGGTGATCTGCGCACCAAGCAGGAATTCAGTAACTTCGAACTTCAGCTGGAATGGAAAATTTCACCGGAAGGAAACAGCGGGATCAAGCTGCGCGTGGCCGATGAAAACGGAGAGCCATCGAACACAGGTTTTGAAATGCAGGTTCTTGATAATGCGGGCCATAGTGATGGCAGCAGCCAACTGACATCGGCCGGCGCCTTGTATGGGCTCTACCCCGCGCCTGAGGGCGACTATGTGCGCCCGCCGGGAGAATGGAACGCAGTTCGTATCGTGGTCAGTGGCCAGCAGGTTGAGTTTTTCCTGAATGGCACTCAAACCGTTAGCGCCAGGATTCACTCAGAAGACTGGTTGAAGCGAATGCAAACAGCGCCGCAGCGCCGCCGCGTATCCGACAATCATGCGGCTTATCCTCAAGGGCATATTGCACTGCAGGATCATTTTAATGATGTCTGGTACCGCAACATCCGGATTTGTGAATTGCCCGCTTCTGCCGGAGGTAACTGAATGGAGTTGCAGCTGTTGTTGACCGGTAACGAGATCATGAGCGGCGACACGGTCGACTCCAATTCCTCCATGATCGCGCAACGCATTGCCCGCGAGGGCTACTGGGTAGACCGCAAGGTAACCGTTGGCGATGACCTGGAACAGCTGGTTGCTGAGATCCGTCAGATCAGCGACAGCGCAGACATATTAATTATTAATGGTGGCCTTGGCCCAACCGTGGACGATCTGACGGCAGCGGCACTGGCTCAGGCAGCCGGGGTCGAGCTGGAGGAAAATGCCGATGCCGCCCAGCATGTGACCAGTTGGTGCGCGGCACGAGGTTTCCACGCCAATGCCGCCAATATGAAGCAGGCCATTTTGCCGACGGGCGTGAAACTTCTTGAGAATTCGGTCGGCAGTGCGGTCGGCTTTTCCCTAACACTGAATCGTTGTTTAATCATGTGTACCCCCGGGGTGCCAAGCGAACTGCGCGCAATGCTGGAAAATGCAGTGTTGCCGATGCTGCGGGCGTCTCATCCACAGCCCGACAAACCTGAGATTCTGCGCTATCAGACGTTTGGCCTCGGGGAGTCCGGCGCGCAGCAGATGCTTGATGACGCTTTCCCGGACTGGCCGGAGGATATTGAGGTGGGCTTTCGCGCCGGCGCACCCATGCTGGAAATGAAACTGCGGATTAGCTCGAGCTGTACGGCGGATAAACGAGCTCTGTGGCAAGACCGATTTCTGTCAGTACTGGGCGATTATGTGGTCGGTCGCGATGATACCCGACTGCCTGAGGCGATCGTCGAGCTGTTAGCACAGCGCGGGCAAACTGTGGCTTTGGCAGAATCCTGCACGGGCGGCCTGATTGCCTCCATGTTAACAGCGATCCCCGGTAGTTCAGCGGTGTTTGAAATGGGGCTGGTCAGTTACTCCAACGCCATCAAACACAGCCAACTCGGCGTGCAGCTGACCACCTTGGACGCTCAGGGCGCGGTCAGCGAGGCCTGTGTGTTGGAAATGGCTAACGGGGTATGCCAGCAAGCAAGTTCGGATTATGCCATTGCGGTGTCCGGCATTGCCGGCCCAGACGGCGGTACGGATGAAAAACCGGTGGGTACAGTCTGGGTCGCATGGGGCCCCAAGAACGCCATACGAGCGAAGCAGTTCCATTACCCGCTGGGCCGCCACCTGTTTCAGACCATGATTTCGGCCTTGGCCCTGGACCTGCTGCGCCGCGACCTGTTGGGTCTTACCCAGGAGCCCGCCTACTTTGGCCGCTTTAGGCCGCGCTAGACGCGTTCGATGATTGTACTGATCCCTTGACCCAGGCCAATACACATGGTGGCCAGGCCGACGGTCGCATCATTCTGCTCCAGAACATTCACCAGCGCTCCGGTAATACGGGTACCCGAGCAGCCCAGTGGGTGACCCAGGGCAATCGCCCCACCGTTGACGTTCACATTGGCATCCAGGCGATCCAGTAAACCCAGGTCTTTGAGAACCGGCAGGCTTTGTGCCGCGAATGCTTCATTGAGCTCAACATAATCGATATCGTCTATGGTCATACCAGCGCGCTGCATGGCTTTCTGGCTTGCCGGCACCGGGCCATAACCCATAATTGCCGCATCCACCCCGGCAACAGCCATCGACCGGATGCGGGCCCTTGGGGTCAGTCCCATGCTTTTTGCTGCCGCCGCCGTGCACACGAGCATGGCTGAGGCACCATCGGTAATCTGCGAGGAGCTGCCAGCTGTGACCGTGCCACTGACGGGGTCAAAGGCCGGTCGCAAGGCGGCCAGCCCTTCCATTGTGGTGTCAGCTCGAATGGTTTCATCGGCTGTGATGAGTTTCAGAAAACCGTTCTCGTCGAAGCCTTCCAGCGGCACGATTTCATTGTCAAACCGGCCGGCCTCGGTTGCCGCTGCAGCACGCTGGTGAGAGCGGACCGCAAATTCGTCCTGCTGCTCGCGGGTAATCCCGTGCATGCGGGCAAGGAATTCCGCCGTCATGCCCATCATGCCGGACGCACTGGCCACATGCTTGGCCAATTCGGGGTTGGGCAGGTAATCGGCGCCCATGGGTACATGCCCCATGTGCTCAACACCACCCACAATACAAACCTCGCCATAACCGGTCATCAGCCCCTGCGCTGCTGTATGCAGTGCGGCCATTGACGAGCCACACAAGCGGTTGATGGTCTGCGCGCCCGTCTCTTTGGGAATATCCGCCAACAACTGCACTGCGCGGGCAATATTGACCGCCTGCTCGCCGGTCTGCCCGACGCAGCCCCAAAGCAAATCTTCGACCCGACTGAGGTCCAGGTTGGGGTTTCGTTGCAGCAGGCCACTCACCAGCCGCGCCGACATGCTGTCGGCCCGCAGTTCTCGAAAGCAGCCATTTTTGGAACGCCCCATCGGGGTGCGGACACAATCAACTATCACTACGTCGTTGTCATTTAAACTCATGTCTTTGCCTCGCTCTCGCACCCTTATCAGTAATACCGCGCGCCATCGGCCGCCATCTGCCGCATGGTTTCAGTCGCTTCGTATATTTTTGCCTCACCGGCGTACTTGTCTGCCATGGCTACAATAGTGTCCATGCCGATGCTGTCCATCCAGCGGAAAATTCCACCGCGGAATATCGGGAAGCCAACCCCATACAACAAGGCCATATCCGCTTCCGCTGGCGAGCCCACTATTTTCTCCTCAAGGCAACGCGCCATTTCGGTACACATCGGGATCATCATCCGTTCAATAATTTCGTTTTCGTCGAAATCACGGCTTGCGCCAACATGCGGTTTCAGTAACTCGTAGGTTTCCGGGTCCACTTGCTTTTGCGGTTTGCCGCGTTTATCCGGCTCGTAAACGTAATAGCCGCGGCCATTTTTTTGCCCGTAGCGGTCCGCTTCAAACATTACGGAAGCAGAATCCTTGAAGGTTCGCGCCATGCGATCAGGAAAGCCCTCAGCCAACACATCAGCCGCGTGCACGGCTGTGTCAATGCCAACCACATCCTGCAAATAAGCCGGGCCCATGGGCCAGCCCCATTTTTCCATGACTTTATCAACCTGTTGAAAATCGGCACCCAGCTTCAATAGCCCTGAGAAACCAGCGAAGTACGGGAACAACACGCGATTCACCAGAAAACCCGGGCAATCGTTGACGACGATTGGCTTCTTGCCAAGCGCCAGCGCATAGTTTGTGGTTTTTGCGATGGCCGCATCGCTGCTTTGCTCACCCCGAATCACTTCCACAAGCGGCATTGCATGCACTGGATTGAAGAAATGCATGCCGCAGAAGTTTTCCGGCCTTTTCAATGATTTAGCAAGATAACTTATAGAAATAGTTGAAGTGTTTGATGCCAGAATGGCCGTGTCATCCAACACTTCCTCAACCTCAGCGAGAACGATATTCTTGACCTTGGGGTTTTCCACCACCGCCTCGACCACCATTTCCGCTCCGCGCACATCCTCATAACTCAAGGTGGGATTGATGCGGTTCAACGTTTCGCCCATTTTTTCCGGCGTCATACGGCCGCGACTAACCCGCTTTGACAGCAGCTTATTGGCCTCGCTCAGGCCCAGATCAATACCCTCTTTGGCAATGTCTTTCATTGCGATCGGTATACCGCGATAAGCAGACTGGTAGGCAATGCCTCCTCCCATAATGCCCGCTCCAAGAACGGCGGCCTGCTTTACCGGCTCAGCCTGCTTGGCCCAGTGTTTTGCCTGCTTACCAATATACTGATCGCTGAGGAATATGCCGACCATTGCCTGGGACTGCGTGGTCTGTACCATTTTGGCGAAGTATTCATGCTCGATTTTCAGCGCGTCATCGCGCCCCAGGGAAGCGCCCTTTTCAATAACTTTCACGGCGGTGATCGGCGCCGGATAGTTTGGCCCTGCTTCCTGCGCGACCATGGCCTTGCAGGTGGTAAAGGACATGATCTTTTCCATATCATTGAGCGCGACTGGTGCCAACTTTTCCGCACGTCTGGCCCGCCAGTCCAGAGTTCCATCCACACATTGCTGCAGCAAATCGAGGGCAGCCTCACGCAACAACTCCGGAGACACCACGGCATCCACGCCACCTTGTTTCAAGGCCGCATCTGGGCGCTGTTCTTTACCCGTGGCGATCCATTGCACCGCGTTATCGACTCCAATCAGGCGCGACAGGCGAACGGTTCCGCCAAAGCCCGGAAACAGGCCTAGCTGTGCTTCCGGCAAGCCAACCTTGGCCGCTTGCGACATGACCCGATACTCGCAGGCCAGGCACATCTCATAGCCCCCACCGAGCGCATAGCCATTGATCGCGACGACCTTGGGGATATCCAGGTCTTCAAAGCCGTTGAAGACCGCGTTGGTTTGGACCAGATTGTCAATGATTCCCTGTTCACTGCCGGCCCACAGGTCGCCAAATTCGGTGATATCGGCACCGACGATTAAGACCGGCTTGCCACTGGTGACAACCACCGCTTTGGCGGCTGACTGGTCAATGCAGGTTACCGCCTCACCAAGCTCTTTCAGGGTACGTTGGTCGAATTTATTCACCGACGCGGTCTGGTTATCGAATTTCAGTTCAGCTATGTCGCCATCCAGCAGACTGACACTGATTGATTGCCCTTCATAAACCATTGGCTTACCTCTTGTTGTCCGGAGCGTCCGGTGGTCTTAGCAAACCGCCAGGATACCGAAGCTGGCCGCCTACAAGCAAGCCGCGTAACGCCGAAAGTGGGCTTCTGTTGCAAGCCGTCAAAATTCAACCGTTCGTCGCCGCAGTCGCCAAAAAACGGTCAAGCAGGCGCCAAAACAGGGCGCGGCCCACGATTTTGCGCTGTACTTAGTTCATGTAAGGAATCCAGGCATTGTGGCGTGGACCCCAATACGAGGGAGCGGTATCAGTGAAAGAAATCAAGATTACTGACTTGATGACCAAGGAGGTGAAAGGCGTGGAGCGCCAGACACCACTGCGCGAGATTGTTGAGTCGATGACCCGACAGCGCCTTTCCTGCAAACTGGTGACTGATCAAGGCGCTCCGGTGGGGATCATTACCGAACGGGACATGGTCAAGCTGCTGCTGCGCACTGCGGAAGACCCCAGTATGCTGGATCATCCCGCTGAAGAACTGATGTCTTCTCCAATTGTCACCTTGCACTCCGACGAGACGCTGTACGACGCAATGGTCGTGTCACGCGCTGAAAAGCTTCGACACCTGCCCATTGTGGATAAGAATGGTAGCCTGCTGGGGTTGGTCACCCAGGCAGACATTGCCAAAGCACATTTTCATGTGATTGAAATTCAGGCTGAGATGATCGAAAAAGCCATTCATGAGCGCACAATCGACCTTCGCGAAGCCAATGCCGAGCTCCAGGCCATGTCGCTGGAAGATGCGCTGATGGGCATCGGTAACCGCCGAGCAATGGAAGTTGATCTGGAACATACCCATGCCTCGAGCTTGCGAAACGGCCGCCAGTATTGTGTTGCGCTGGCCGACGTCGATTATTTCAAAAAGTATAACGACCATTATGGCCACTCGGCTGGCGATGAAGTGCTGCGGGTAGTCGCGCAGACTTTTGAGGAATGCATGCGCAAAACTGACCGAATCTACCGCTATGGTGGAGAAGAAGTGTTGCTATTGCTGTCCGATACCGACGCCAAGGGTGCACTGATATTTATGCAGCGAGCCATAAAAGCGCTGGCAGAGAGAGGCATACCCCATTGCAAAAGTCCGTACGGCTTTTTGACCAGCAGCGCCGGAGTGGCAGCCGCCGTTGTCGATGGCAAGTGCCGTGCCACCTGGCATGAAGTTGTCGAAGAAGCTGACAAAGCGCTGTATCGTGCCAAAGAAGCCAATCGCAACACGGCCCAGATCGCGGCCTAACCACTGGTCGTTTAGTGCCTGAGCAGAGCACCCCAATCCGCACGCTCAACTATAGTTAATAGGTGATTCTTTGATCAGCTGGCAGTTAGAGCGCTCGCTGATATCAATGGCAGGAGTAACGCCATGCAATGGCCATTAATTATCGGATCCGCCGCATTGAGCGTCTGGCTGATCAGTACCATCATTCGCATTTTTGATCGCCAGTTTGAAATCCTTGAGCACGCCGAAAACGGCCAGCTACGCTTGCTTTACGGCTTATTGAGGCTGATGGAAACAAGTCCGCCGGGCCTGATCAGCACCGCTCTGAAGCTCCAATTGTGCCGCTACATCAGCCTGGCCTTTTCTGAGCTTCAACAGAAACATGGCGCCAATGCAGGCTATCAGGCCTGTGTGGATACGGCGGAAGCCCAGATAGACTTGCTAAAAGGACGCGCCATCCAGGCCCATCTGCCACATTTTGACGACCCTGAACGGATCGCCGAGGGCCAAAAGGCCTTGCCGAGGTTCCATCGCATCGTCGGCCAATTGCAGGAATTGAATATACTTGATGCGGACGAGGCCAAACGGTTTCGCCAGGAGCTCGACGACCGCCGGTTCGAACTGGAAGCCGATACCTGCATATTGCGCGCAAACCGCGCTGAAAATCTGGGCGACCTGCTTACTGCGCAGCGCCACTATCAAAGTGCGCGTCTCAGTCTGCAACAGTTGCAGCTCGGTCAATCAAGGGCTGCCCGCCTGGAGCATTTACAGCAGCGCCTGCTAAACCTGCAGAACAAGGTTTGATGGTGTATGCTTGCCGGCTTTTACACGGCCGGCCATGCATCCTCTGCTCAAATCTCACAAACTCGATAATGTCTGCTACGAGATACGCGGCCCTGTTTTAGCTGCCGCAAATCGTCTGGAAGAGGAAGGGCAGCGCATTTTGAAACTGAACGTGGGCAATCCGGCCCCGTTTGGTTTCGAAGCCCCTGACGAGATTTTACAGGACGTTATCAGCAACCTGTCTTCCGCTCAGGGATACAGCGACAGCAAAGGCCTGTTTACAGCACGCAAGGCCATCATGCAGGACTGTCAGGCGCGTGGCCTGCACGGTATCGAGCTGGATGACATCTACCTCGGCAATGGCGTTAGTGAGCTCATTAGCATGGCGACGCAATGCCTGCTGAACAATGGTGATGAAGTGCTGATACCGTCGCCCGACTACCCACTGTGGACGGCGGCCACCTCGCTGGCCGGTGGGCATGCCGTGCACTACCACTGCGATGAAGGCAACGGCTGGTTGCCGGATATGGACGATTTGCGCAGCAAGCTAACCGCACACACTCGCGCGATTGTCATTATCAACCCCAATAATCCGACCGGGGCTTTATACCCAAAGTCCTTGCTCGAACAATTGGTACAGTTTGCAGAGCAACACGGTCTGCTGCTGTTTGCCGATGAAATCTATGACCGCATCCTTTACGATTCGGCCCAGCACACACCGCTTGCCAGCCTGGTACAAAATACCCTTTGTCTCAGCTTTAACGGCTTGTCAAAAGCCTACCGCTTGGCCGGTTTCCGATCGGGCTGGATGATTGTCAGTGGCCAGAAAAAAAGCGCTGGCGACTTTCTTGAAGGTCTGGATATCCTCGCGTCAATGCGGCTATGCGCAAACGTCCCGGCACAGCTCGCCATTCAAACCGCACTGGGCGGTTACCAGAGCATTGAGGAATACCTGTTACCGGAAGGCCGTCTGACCCGCCAGCGTGACCTGGCGGTCGACATGCTGAACAGCATACCCGGCGTCAGCTGCGTAAAACCACAGGCCGCGATCTATTGCTTTGCAAAACTTGACCCGGAGCGCTTCAACATCAGCAACGATGAGCAGTTTGTGCTGGATTTTCTGCTAGCCGAAAAAGTCCTGCTGGTCCATGGCAGCGGTTTTAATTGGCCTGCACCTGATCATTTTCGCCTGGTGTTTCTGCCACATGCTGACGAGTTGGAAAAAGCGCTGCACAAGCTGCAGCGCTTCCTCGCAAGCTATCGCCAGGGCTGAACCCGGCTCATAAATCGTAACCACGCTCATTGTGCAGCACGATGTCCAGGCCCTCAGTTTCCTCGTCAGCGCTCACCCGCAGACCCAGCAAGACATCAACAAGCTTGAGTATTACAAAGGTCAACACCGCGGTATAAACAAATACCGCAACAATGCCGATCAACTGAATCCCCAATTGCTGGCCAATTGAATTCACACCGGAGGCCAGACCTTGGCCACTGAACATGCCCAACTCAGTGCTCGCAAACACACCAGCCAGCAATGTTCCCAGGATACCGCCCACACCGTGGACCGGAAACACATCCAGGGAATCATCAATCCTGAGCTTTTGCTTGATCCATAAGGTTGCGAAATAGCAGACGAAGCCGGCACTCAAGCCAATAACAATCGCGCCACCAGGGCCAACATAGCCAGAGGCCGGCGTGATCGTACCCAGACCCGCCACCATGCCGGTCACAATACCCAGCACACTGGGTTTGCCATAGCGAACCCACTCACAAGCCATCCACATCAGCGACCCGCAGGCAGCTGACAGATGAGTCACCAGCATTGCCATACCGGCATCACCATTGGCCGCCAGTGCACTTCCCGCATTGAAACCGAACCACCCGACCCATAACATTCCAGCTCCAGTCACTGTCATGGTCATATTATGCGGTGGCATTGGTACCGTCCCGTAGCCATTGCGATTACCAATCACCATGGCGGATACCAGTGCCGCAACGCCAGCCGTGATGTGCACCACTGTGCCGCCGGCAAAATCAAGCAAACCCAGCTGCCCGAGCCAGCCGCCGCCCCACACCCAGTGGGTTATTGGTGAATAGACGAGAATCAGCCACAGCGCGGAAAAAAGCATCACCGCAGAAAACTTGGTGCGCTCGGCCAGCCCACCGACAATCAAGGCCGGGGTGATGATCGCAAAAGTCATTTGAAACATGACAAACACTGTTTCGGGAATGTCGCCGGACAGGCTGTCCTCGCCGATTCCGTTTAGCAGCACTTTGCCAAACCCACCGACGTAATCTCCACCTGCGCCGAAAGCCAGGCTGTAGCCAATCAGATACCAAAGCACCGAAGCCATACAGGCAATCGCAAAACACTGCATTAGCACTGTCAATACGTTCTTGGCACGCACCAGACCCGCGTAGAACAGGGAGAGCCCGGGAATGGTCATGAACAGCACCAGCGCCGTGGAGGTCAGAATCCAGCCGGAATTGGCGCCGCTAAGACCGTTTTGCGCGCTTGCTCCTGTTGACAAGCACAACATGAGTATCAGTAGTATGGGCTGACGCCGATCGCGGAAATTAACTTGCATTTTTTTACCCTCTGAACCATGCACCAATTTGAGCAACCCTGCTCCATTAATGCACCCTATTGGCGCGCCCGGCTTCCCTGCAGCGCTTTTTTTTGCTTCACAAAGGTGCACAGCAAAATGCGTGCCCGACCTGCTCGACGGGCTACTTCAATCTATAATGGCTGGTATATACTTGGCCGATGTCGCCATAAAACTTGAACGGATTGAGTCAGTAATGAGCTTAGTTGTACAAAAATCTCTGATTATCCTTGTCTGGATACTGGTTGTCGCCAACCTGTTTCTCCCGACACCGGGGTGGTTGGATCAAACCTTAATAGTGGTCGGAATCTTTCTGTTAGTTGCCCATCTATTGGAATGTTTGATGTTCAGGCGGAAAATACGCGCGCATCACAAGCCCGCAATCATTGGCTTTCTGTTGGTGATGGTATTTGGCGTAATACACCTCAATACCATTCCGGATTATAGCTCCTGAGACCGGCTGCCAAACAAAAAGGACAGTTGGCCTTAAACCACCAGGGGCATCAACACATCCCAGAGCCAGCGTTTCAAACGGCGCCACCATTGCGGCTGCTGGCGTAATTCCCAATCTGCCCTGGCCCTGGCAATAATGAATTGACGTATCGACTCGGTTTCGACGCTACTCAATATTTCATTGAACGCAACCATGCCGCGGTTTGCGTACAAGCCACCACGAACGATTGCTTCAAACTGTTGATGCGTGCTGCTGTCCATGTAGCGCAAATCTGGTATGGAGCCATGGCTCTCTGCACCAAAACCATGACATCGCCCACAGTGCAGTGAATACAGCTTTTCTCCGGTTTCCAGGGTCACCCCGTCGCCTTCGAGTTCTGGCGGCTCGGGCAGTTCTGGAAGCGGACGGGTGGCCGGCAATGGGGTGTCACCTCCTAATGCAAAGGCCAGAACACGGCCATTACTGGCGGGTAAACGATCGCGCTCGGGCCCGCTGTACTGACTGGGCGAGCCTCCCCAGCCTGCCAGCACGGCCACGTATTGCTTACCATTGACTTTGTAAGTCACCGGCGGCGCCATTACGCCAACCTGAGTCAGGCCACGCCAGACCTCCTCACCAATATCCGAGCGGTAAGCACTAAGATGGCCGCCTGAATGCCCCATAAAAACCAGGTTGCCCGCTGTCGCCAGCAAGCCACCAATCCAGGGCTTGCGCAAATCTACCCGCCATCGCGCTTTCTGCACGATCGGATCCCAGGCCACCAGGCTGCCATGATGCATGGCCTGTAATGATGCTCGCAGCACATCCGGTGGCGGCGTGGGTTCAAACAGATCCAGACCAGTGTTCAAGCCACGGATTGGCTCAAACGGTTGCTCGGCGGAATATTTATAGCCCTGCTCAATAACCGGAATGTAAACCAGGCCGTAGCGGGGTTCATAGGCCATTGGATGCCAGTTGTGCGCGCCGACCTGCGACGGCAGAGTGTATTGAGGCCCGGCCAGATAGTCAGCTTGTGCGGTGCGCACCGGCCGCCCGGTTTCCATATCAACATGGCTGGCCCAATTGACCCGCGCATAGGGCTCCGCCGAAATCAACTGCCCGGTCTCCCTGTCCAGCACATAAAAAAAGCCGTTTTTGGGTGCCTGCAGCAAAACTTTGCGGTTCTGATTATCGATAGTCATGTCGGCAAGCAGAATGTGCTGGGTCGCCGTATAGTCCCATTGCTCACCGGGCGTTGTCTGATAATGCCAAACGTAGCTACCATCGTCCGGCCTGAGCGCCACAATGGACGTTAGAAACAAATTGTCCCCGCCGCCAGGGCTGCGCAATTCAGCATTCCACGGTGAGCCATTTCCTACGCCAATATACAGCAGGTCCAACTCCGGGTCGTAAGCCATCGAATCCCATACTGTACCGCCGCCGCCAAGCGTCCACCACTGGCCGCTCCAGGTTTCGGCTGCCATCTCCATCGCCGGGCTTTCAAAGCCTTTTGCCGGGTCGCCGGGTACCGTATAGAACCGCCAGAGCAATGCGCCGCTGCGGCTGTCATAGGCCGACACATAGCCTCGCACGCCGAAATCAGCGCCGCCATTTCCAATGATCACCTTGTCATCGATTACCCGCGGCGCACCGGTAATTGAATATGGATATCGGGTATCAACAGTCTGGGTTTCCCAGATTGGCTGCCCGTTCTCCGCATCCACAGCGATTAATCGACCATCGAACGCACCGAAATACAGCCGACCGTCAGCATAAGCTGCCCCGCGATTAACAACGTCACAACAGGCGTAGTATCCCCGGGAACGATCCACCTCCGGATCAAACCGCCACAACTCTTCACCGGTTTGCGCATCCAGCGCAAGCAGGACACTCCAGCTCAAGGTAAGGTACATGCGCCCGTCGACCACCAGCGGCGTGGCTTCCAGTCCGCGACTGGAGCCGGTCTCGGTAAACCAGGCCAAACCGAGCTCGCTGACATTTCCATCGTTGATGTCAGCCAGCGGACTGTATCGCTGTTCAGCGTGATTCAGACCGTGCAATGGCCAATCTACGGATTCCTGAGGGGAAGACTGCTGGCCGCTCTGCGCCAGGCAAGGGATAGCAATGAAAAGGCAAACGATGAGTGCTGCGTGCAGCCGAACGAAAATGCTAACCACGGCGGGAACACTGTCAGGAGGATGGGAAAGTAGACACAGAACCCGGCGGAAGGCCGGGTTCTGTGGAGTTGCTGAAGAAGAACTTACTCGGCGAGCTTGTCAGCGCCTTCTTTCAGCTTGTCAGCCGCGTCGCTCTTGGCAGAATCCATGGCATCGCCCACTGAATCAGCGGCATCGCTTGCCATGTCTTTCGCACCGTCAACCGCATCGCTGGCCGCATCACCAGCGGCGTCTGCAGCATCGCCGGCTGCATCTACGGCATCAGATGCCATGTTCTTGGCACCTTCAGCAGCGTCGCTGGCGGCATCGCCAACAGCGTCAACCGCATTCCCACCGGCTTCAACCGTTGCATCAACCGCGTCTCCGGCAGCATCGGCCGCTGACTTCGCAGCATCCCCTACCGCTTCTGTCGCGCTATCAGCGGCGTCTTTCATCGCGTCGGCTGCCGATTTACCATCGTCACCGCCACAAGCTGCCAATGCCAATGCAGTTACCCCACTTGCAATCAGCAATTTGAGTTGATTCTGTGTCATTTGTGTTAACTCCCATTCAAAAGGTACGGAAAACTTATCATAACCGGCCCGCTTATTGTAGGGAATCCGGCTCCAATGCTTGGAAAAGCGCCACGATTTTCAATAGTTTACCGTCTGAAGCTTCCCGGACACCGGCCCGATCGCCCAGCTGGTGAGTTATTATAAAATGCCTCGCCAAGCAGCGCCTACCATACCACGACCGCTCCTGGCGGCAAAGCACCGAATATTCATCGAGCAATTTATAAGCCATGTCAGCCACTCAGGACCCAAAGCGAGGCCGGCTCGCCAAGACGGTAACAATCTATGGTCGCAACCCGGTACTCGAGGCACTGCATGCGACGGAACTGGTCGTCGATCGTTTGCATCTGGCCGAGAGCAATAAGCCCGGAGGGCAGATCGACAAAATCAGGCAGGCCGCTGAACAACTCGGCCTGCCGATCAGTTGGCACAGTCGCCAGGCATTGAGTCGGATTTCTCGCAACGGACGCCAGGACCAGGGGGTGGCGCTGGACATTTACTGTCAACAACTGACACCATTTGACCAATGGCTGGCCAATTCACCCCCACCAGGTCAAGCCCGCATCATTTTGTTGGACCAGCTGAGCAATCCACAAAACATCGGCATGTGCATCCGCTCATGCGTGGCCGCCGGTGTGGATGCGATCCTGATCGCCGGCCGCGGGCACAATGGCCTGAACCCGCTGATTATCAAGGCGAGTGCCGGAACTGCTTTACGAGCTCCGCTGGTCTACTGCCAAAACCTGCCACAAGCCGCACGACAACTCACGCTCAATGGCCACCAACTCTGGGTACTTAGCGCCAAGGCAAAGCGCACCTTGTTCGACAGCGACTGCCCCTCTAACGGGGTATTCGTTCTCGGGTCCGAAACCGATGGTGTTTCTCGTACAATCGGCGAACTGGCAACTGGCGAGCTTAGCATTCCAATGAGCCGTGGTGTGGAATCGCTAAATGTCGCGGTCAGTTGTGCTTTGCTGGCTTTTCATATTGGCCGGCCGCAACGCTGAAGTGCCTCGCCGCCAGGCCAACCACTCGGCAAACGGGAAGAAATACAGAATCAGTAATGGGTATAACAGCATAGGGCTTGCCGTGAACTGATCCAGAAATGCGACCAAAAAGATCATAAGGTGGTTACGTATCACCGCTTTGTAGGGTTGGGAAAACTCCGGGGCCGTACCGGCTCGCTGCCATAGATTGTTAAACTGCGGCCATAGATTTAACAAGGCCACCAGCACAAACGGCCAGTACTGTGTCGCCACTGTCTCAAGCATGCCCGCAAAACCCAACTCATGCTCGGCCAAAGGAAAGAAGTCCTGAGTAATTTGGCCATGAATCCAGTGAAAGCCGCCAAAGTGCACAGTAAAAAACAGCAGTAGGAATAGCGCCCGACCAATACCAAGACCCGCTTGGCGGCCAAGCGAAGAAAAACAACTGATGACTATACTCAGGAGGATGTACAGATAACCGCCTACCAAGCTCGCGACCCACATGCTCCATACTATGTCCCGAGCCTGCCAACCCTGGTACCACGCCAGCCACAGCGCATAAGCGAAATACAACAGGCTGATCAACAGTGCCCGACCGGGTGCCGAGTTCACTGTGGCATTCATGATGCGCGCCTTATTTAGTCAGGTAGGACATGGCCGCTTCCAAGCCCTCAAGGGTGAGCGGGTACATATGGCCATCCACCAAGTCATTGGTCATATGCACAGACTGGCTGTATTCCCATTGGTGGGCCGGCAGCGGATTAATCCATATCAGCTTGTCATAGGTGCGCTTGAAGCGGCGCATCCAGGCTTCGCCAGCCTCTTCATTCCAATGTTCCACGCTGCCACCCGGTTGGGCAATCTCATAGGGTGACATAGACGCATCGCCAACAAAAATGACTTTATAGTCCGAGGCATAGGTGTGCAGCACATCCATAGTCGATGTGGTGTCATTAAAGCGGCGAATATTATTACGCCACACAGCCTCATAAATAAAATTATGGAAGTAAAAGTGTTCGAGATGCTTAAACTCGCTACGCGCAGCACTGAAAAGCTCTTCGCAAACACGCACATGTGGGTCCATGGAACCGCCAACGTCCAGGAACAACAGTACTTTCACGGCGTTGTGCCGCTCGGGTACCATCTTGATGTCGAGCAGACCCGCATTGCGCGCAGTGGACCGAATAGTGTCCCCCAGATCGAGCTCATCATTGGCGCCAGTGCGGGCAAATTTTCTGAGTCGCCGCAAAGCCAGTTTTATATTTCGGGTACCCAGCTCAACACTATCATCCAGGTTTTTAAACTGGCGCTTGTCCCAGACTTTCACCGCCTTACCGTTTTTACCGTCTGAACCGACCCGAATCCCCTCCGGATGATAGCCTTGCTGACCAAAAGGTGAGGTGCCACCAGTCCCTATCCATTTGTTACCGCCCTCGTGACGCTCCTTTTGTTCTTCCAGACGCTTCTTGAATTCCTCAATCAGTTTCTCGAGCCCACCGAGCGACTCAATTTTGGCTTTTTCCTCCTCGGTAAGCTGCTTTTCGAACTCCTTGCGCAACCAATCCTCGGGGATCAACGCCTCGATCACGTCATCAAGCGATTCGAGGTCCTGAAAATAGCGGCTGAATGCCAGGTCAAATTTGTCGTAGTATTTTTCATCCTTGACCAGACAGGCACGGCTTAGAAAATAAAAATCCTCGACGTCACCAAATACCAGGTGCTGCTTCAAAGCTTCTATCAAATCCATCAGCTCACGCAGAGTTACAGGTATCTCTGCATTACGCAAGCCGGTGAAAAAGCTGATCAGCATGACTGAGAAACCCGCGCTTTAGCGTCGCTGCTCACGACGATGCATAAAGGCCAGACGCTCGAGCAGCTGCACATCCTGCTCGTTTTTCACCAACGCCCCATACAATGGCGGGATAGCCTTGCTGTTGTCTCGATTTTTCAGTATCTCGTCGGGTATGTCGTCAGCCATCAACAATTTCAACCAATCGATCAGCTCTGAGGTGGAGGGCTTTTTCTTGAGCCCTGGCACGCTGCGGACATCAAAAAACACTTCCAACGCTTCCTGGACCAATTCTTTCTGTGCATTCGGATGATGCACATCGACAATCTGCTTCATTGTCTCGCGGTCAGGAAAATTAATAAAATGAAAAAAGCAGCGGCGCAGAAAAGCATCCGGAAGTTCTTTTTCGTTATTACTGGTGATGATAATAATCGGCCGATGTTTTGCTTTGACTGTTTGCCCGGTTTCATAAACGAAAAATTCCATTCGATCCAGCTCAACCAGCAGATCATTGGGAAATTCGATATCAGCCTTGTCTATTTCATCAATGAGAAGGACAACCTGCTCATCCGCATCAAATGCATCCCAAAGCTTACCCGGCTCAATGTAGTTAGCGATGTTGTGAACCTTGTCATCACCAAGCTGGGAATCGCGCAGTCGGGAGACCGCATCGTATTCATACAGGCCTTGTTGCGCTTTGGTGGTTGACTTGATATGCCACTGCAGCAGAGGCTTCCCAAGTGCGTCCGCTACTTCTTCGGCAAGCATTGTCTTACCGGTGCCGGGTTCGCCCTTGATTAACAGCGGCCGCTGTAAGCGAACCGCGGCGTTAACCGCCAGCCGCAACTCGTCCGTCGCCACATATCGTTCAGTACCCGTAAATTCCATAGTTCTCCCACTGACCCGGTCAAAAGCCGGTCATTATAACCTGTCTTAACGTGCGTTTGGGTGTGGAGAGGCTTCAGCGCCGGCAGGTGCTTCGTTTGCAGCCTGGGCGCGACGTCGCACGACTGCTCCAGCAGCAATAACCAGCAACACGGCCAGCAGCGCAACTGCGGCACCGAGCAGCAATGACGACACGGCGTCAGCGGCTCCGCTGGCACCGCCATCCAGCCATTCGAAGGGTGCGACGATAATTGCTGGCGCGTAGCGGGGTCTTTCCGCAGGTATCAGCGTAGGCGCCACCAGCAAACCAAGCGACATCAAACGCACCGTGGTGGACAGCCACGCTGGCCAAGCTCGACTGAGGCGCCACAGAACCAGCATGACTCCGGCCACACCCAACAGGTACAACAGCCACATTACAAAGTAATCATTGTTAACCGCCCAATCCATAAATCCGCTCATTGCTTTCCCCTCCAGACAATCAACGCTGCTTACAGCCGCCATACTGCGTGATTGGCGCCAGGCGGCATTTGCAGGTAGAAGCCATCGCTGGCCAGGGCTGCACGTACTTTATCCGGGTCTGCCAATGCGAGTTTACTGCCTGCAGAAAGCTCAAGATCCAGAATATGCTGCGGATCCCCAAAACGCTCCAGCAGGCCATCGGGCAATTGTTGCAGATCAGTCTCGGGAAGAACATACAGATAGGTATAGGCGTGCTGTAAACTTTTGTACACTCGGCACGGCGTGAGTGCCGCCCCTTCGCCCGACATTGCCCCTGCAGGCCCGGCATCAATTGCCATTGCCGATGACCTGCTGTTCAAAATAGCGATTTACCCGCTCACGCAATCGCTCGCCAAGCAGCTGCTGTCGCCAACCATTCAGAGACGGCGGAAGCTGAGCGCTCCCGCTGCTGGCATGAGTTTGCATCAGATATTCCAGGTCTTTTTTACGAGCAAGCATTTCCGGCGCAACCTGGAGTTCATCAGCACACGCGAGCACCAAGGCGCGCAACTGCTTACCAATTTCAGCATACGACTTGCCGGGTGGCTCGGCAATGGCTTGCGGATAAGCGCTTGTATCTGCGTTCAGCACACTTTCGATCAACTCGAGCAGCGTTTCGCCATAGCGGCGTTTTTGGGCAGCCGACAGCTCTCCGACCGCTGACAGTTCAGCGGCTTGAGCTGGCAACTTTTCCGCCAGGCTCCACAGCTGGCGGTCTTTAAGCACCCAATTGCGAGGACGATTGCGTTCAATTGCTGTGTACTCGCGCCATTGTGCAAGCCGCTGCAAGGCAAACAGATTTTTCGCCGGGAGTTGCCAGGCGCGACTGATTCGCTTGTAAGCCTGTTCAGGGTCGACGGCGGAGATGGCTTCTTCAGCCAGACCCGCGCATTCAGCCTCTACCCACCCTAGCTTGTCGCTGCCGCGCAGACGCGTATTCAGCTCATCAAACAATGCAGGCAAATAGGCAACGTCTTCAGCGGCATAGTTGAGCTGTGCAGCCGCCAGTGGACGTTGCAGCCAATCAGATCGGGTCTGGCCTTTCGCGAGCTGCACTTCACAGATCTGTTCGACGAGCGAACGATAAGAGGTGGAAAATCCGAATCCACAAAACGCTGCGGCTATCTGGGTGTCAAATATCGGGCCCACCTTGCTGCCCAGGTACTGGTGCAGTATCTGCAAATCCTCCGAGCCTGAGTGCAACAGTTTGACAACATCCGGACTGGTCATGATGGGAGCCAATTCCTCGGCCATGCCGGGCACCAGGGGATCGACAAGCAGCAGCTTTGAATCAACGTTAAGCTGTATCAAACCCAGTTCCGCAAAGTAGGTGTCACTGCGCATGAACTCAGTATCCAGGGCAACAAAGGCAAGCTGCTGCCAGCCAGAGCAAGCTTCTCTCAAACCCTCTACCGAATCGATGTAGTGTGAAGCACTATTACTCATCAACAACTTCTGTACGCCCGGAGAAAGCATGCGCCAGCGTACTGCCATCCACATACTCCAGTTCACCTCCAAGCGGAACACCGTGGGCAATTCTGGATACTCGAACAGCGCAAGGTTTGAGATGCTCCCTGAGATAGTACGCGGTGGCCTCTCCTTCAACCGTGGGGTTGGTTGCAAGAATGACTTCCTTGACAGCAGGGTCAGCGGCACGTTCAAGCAAACGGTCGATCCCCAGATCTTCCGGGCCAATGCCATCAATGGGCGATAGATGGCCAAGCAGAACGAAATACAGCCCGCGGTACCCGCCAGCCTGTTCCACAGCAAGAACATCGGCAGGGGTTTCCAGCACACAGATTAGTGAGCGGTCACGCCGACTCTGCTGACATATATCACATTCCTCGTTCTCGGTCAGAGTACGGCAGAGCCGGCAATGGCCAACCTGTTCGGCAGCCGCACGCAACACGTCGGCGAGCACTAGCGCGCTGTCGCGATCGCGCTCCAATAGATGCAAGGCCATACGTTGGGCACTTTTCGGCCCAACGCCGGGAAGGCACTGCAAAGCGTCAATCAATTGATTGGTAAGCGGGCTGAATGACACGGTCAGAAGGGCATCTTGAAGCCGTCGGGCATACTGATGCCACCGGTCAACTCACTCATACGCTGCTTTTGCTCGGCTTCCACCCTGCGTACCGCATCATTGACCGCAGCAGCCAGCAGGTCTTCCAGTACTTCTTTGTCTTCGCTGAGCAGACTCGGGTCGAGGTGCACTCGACTGACATCATGGCGACCATTCATGGTCACTCTAACCAAACCCGCGCCAGACTCTCCGGTCACCTGCATATTGGCCAGTTCTTCCTGAGCCTGCTGCATTTTTTGCTGCATTTCCTGCGCCTGCTTCATCAGGTCACCCAAACCGGACTTCATATTTAACATCTCCTGCATATGGCCCGTTATTCTTTGGGGCCGACTGTATTGTCACGCGGTGCTATTGACTGCGGGTCCACCTCTCCGCCAAAGGTTGCCAGCAGCAAATTGACGTTCGGGTCCGCCATTATACTGTCTACCGCCTGCTGCTGCCTTTCCCTGCGGCGACGCTGCTGGTAAAGATAGGGGGTTTCTCGTTCTACTACGCCAGAGTCCAACTGCACGGTCACCGCCTCACCCAGCAAATCGCCAAGTGCTGACTCGATCTGCTGAACATGCGCGGGCTGGAAAATCTTGCAGTTATGCTCATCCAACCTGAAGCGCCAACAATTGGCCTCCACCGCAAGCAACTCGCAATTCGCGGCGATGTTTCTGGCCATTCCGGACAACGGCAAGCGGGCGAACAAGCCCAGCCAGTCATCGGTGGATGAATTGGCAACTGCTGCCGCTGATTGGGCACTGGGTATCTCGGCAGCGACCGTAGCAACCTTCGCTGCCGGGAAATCGGCGGAGGCGCTTGCTGGCGCGCCCTCAATGGTTGCCGGCTTGGCGGATTCAGGGACTGGCGCTAGGGGCTTTTTTTTTTCGCCTTCGGAGTCTTGAGCAGCGACGGCCTGTTCTTCAGGGAGAAATGTCAGCATTCTCAGCAAAGCCATTTCAATCGCCATGCGTGGCTCAGGCGCAAACGGCAGATCTCGTCGCGCCTGCTGGGCAAACTGATAGTAAAGCTGGATATCCTCCGCTGGAAGCTGTTCAGCAAGTTTGCGCAACTCCTCAACCTGGTCCCAGGCATCAGCCTGATAGTCGGGTACGGACTGCAATACGGCAACCGCGTGCAGCGCGGACAATACAGCATCCAGAAAGCCCTGCATGTCGTGCCCGGCCCGAGCGATTTGCTCAATGGTCTGCAAAGCACGCGCGCTGTCTCTTAGTCGTACAGCGTCCAGTACTTCGCAAACACTGCGCTGATCCGTAACGCCGAGCATTGATTGCACCCCGGCTGCGTCTATCGCACCGCCGCCATAGGCGATGGCCTGGTCCGTCAGGCTCAGCGCATCGCGCATACTACCCTCGGCTGCTCGCGCAATAGCCCACAAACCTGCCTCTTCAGCCGCGACCTGTTCGGAGTTCAACACATTTTGCAGATGCCCAACAATCAGCTCCGGGGCAAGCTTCTGCAGGCTGAACTGGAGGCAACGCGATAGGATAGTGGCTGGCAAACGTTGCGGGTCTGTCGTGGCGAACAGAAACTTCACATGCGGGGGTGGTTCTTCCAGGGTTTTTAGCAGAGCGTTAAAACTGTGGGTGGACAGCATATGGACTTCATCGATCAGGTAGATCTTGAAACGTGCTGCGGTGGGCGCGTACTGGACGTTTTCCAGCAATTCCCGAGTGTCTTCAACCTTTGTTCTCGAGGCCGCATCCACCTCGATCAAATCGACAAACCGGTTCTCGGAAATTGCCACACAGGCACCGCATTGCCCGCAGGGCGTTGAGCTGACACCCTTTTCGCAATTCAGACACTTGGCAAGAATGCGAGCAACGCTGGTTTTCCCAACCCCCCTTGTACCTGTGAACAGGTAGGCGTGATGCAGCCGGTCGCTGTCCAGCGCATTGACCAGTGCCTGCAGCACATGCTGCTGGCCCTGCATTTCATGAAACGTTGCCGGCCGCCACTTTCGAGCCAACACCTGATACGACATGCTGAGTTCTCCACGTCGGCGACGGCCGCAGGAAGAAGGGCTACGCTCGACAGCGACTTATTGTAGCACCGTGGAATGTGTAGCACCGTGGAATGGGAGGCAGCCCCTGCCAGCCACACCTCGGCACACGACTCCACAGCTACCGTTGCTCCCTTCCGGGCCTGGCGGGGTTTGCCATTTCACGTTGCGAGGGGACCAGCAAGGACCACCACAAAGGCATCAATTGCTTACCAATGCGGGCGCATTATGCGGCAATTGACCGGTGCCATCAAGCCGGCATGTCTACCATAACCTTGGCGGAATTGGCTGGCATACGGGCCTGCGCCAAGGCCTCATCAAATTGCTGTAAAGGGAAATGATGGCTCACCATCGGCGATAAATCCAGATCTGGGTTCTCGAGCATGGATAACACCGCTGGAAACTCATCCGGGTAGGCCATTGCGCCCACGATTGACAGCTCCCGGGCGAGTACCATCATTAAGTCAACGCTGACCGCTTGTTTATGCAGCCCCGCGACGACCAGGCGTGCATCGTTTTTACAAACCGCCAACACCTGCGCAACAATGCCCGCTGCACCGGCCGCATCAATGTACACATCGGTATCGGCCGCCGGAATTCCGCCCAAAACCTGGCTTTCTCCCTGCTCCGCTCTCAGCGTGTCCAGCAAATCGATATCATCCGGTGAGAAAGCCTTCTTGGCACCCAGCTGCAAAGCCCTTGCACAGCGGCTCTCTGAATAGTCCAGGGCGATGATGTTGTCTACGCCCTTGTGGCGCAGCGCAATAACGCAGCTGAGACCGATTGCTCCAGCGCCAAACACGACCACTTTCGCTCCGGCGGTCAGGTCGCCGCGGTTGACCGCGTGCATGCCGACCGCCAGCGGTTCAACCAGCGCTCCGTCGCGAAACGATCGATGCCGTGGCAAGTGGTAAACCGCATCACCGGCTGCTGCATTTCGCACCAACAGGAATTGCGCGAAGCCTCCTTCAGGCCCGCCATTGCCAATGGCGTTGCCCGCGCCCATCGGGTTGACGCACACCCGGTCACCTTCCCTGAATTGCCGGATATTCGCTCCCACACTGTGAATGACCCCAGCCAACTCATGGCCCAGAGGCATGCCACCTTCCGCCGGACCCATTACGCCTCCATTCGCAATGTACTGCAGGTCACTGCCACAAATGCCGCAATGGCGGACAGCCACCACGACGTCATCCGGCCCGGGTGATGGACAAGGGGTTTCCTCGACGCAGAACTTCTCGGCAGTCTGCAGTAAAACGCGTAACATAGTGGCTCCCCGGGGGCATTTGAACAGCAGGCAGCAGGATTATCGCATAGTTACAGCTACCGCCAAGAGCCACGCCCCGAGTGAGCCGGACAAGCCTAAAGCAGGAGAATCACCGATGACGGACACCCCTCCCGAGAGCCGCCAGGCGCTACACGAGTTTTTTGATACCCTCAAGGAAATTGACGTTGATTATTTCAGCGACGTCAGAGGCATCACCAGTGAAGCCGACATTGCCGAAGGCGAACACTATCTGTTGCACTTGCTCAAGGTCGGTCTGGAAATCGGCCTGGACAACGACCCGTTAGCACCCTACTTCAGCCAGCTAATCACCCCGACCCAGAAATTTGGCGGTGACGGCCCGGACCACTATGTCTTTTTTGCTCCCTTGGACGGCGCAAGCCAGTACCGTATTAAAGGCCGCCGGACCACAGAGGTGTACTTATCATTCACCGCGCACATTGGTGATCCGGATACCCTGTGGGGAACTGGCGTAGTCAGCGAATTAAATGACCAGCACATTGATTTTGATAACGAAGGTAATTACGAAATTTTGCTGGGCAGCGATATCCGCGATGGTAACAGCATGTATATCGATGAGCAGACCATTTGCGTAATCAGCCGGCATTACTTCGCAAACCAGCGCCCCGCGGTCTCAGATCCCAATGTAAAACCTGTGCTCGAAATCGAACGTTTGCCGGCAGCACAGCCGCCTCTTCCACTGAGCGGTGCGAGACTGGCGGAAAAACTGCGCATCGTCAGCGGTTATATCAAAGGTCACACGGTCAACCTTCCACTGCAAAATGCCGACAATGTTCCAGACTGGTTTTCCCTGACGCCCAATGCACTGCCACAAGCCCTCGGTTGGCAGAATACAGACGGTGGTGGTTTTGGCGCCGTCGATGCAGCCTATGCAGCCTGCCCGTTTGTGCTCGGGAAAGATGAGGCCTTGCTGATTGAAGGGAAAATACCCGCCTGCCGGTACGCCAATATCACTCTGTGGAACCGCTATTTGCAGACCTTCGACCACCGTTTTCGTCAGGTCGGACTGAACATGAACCAGCTGGAACAGGACGCCGATGGGTCTTATCGATTATTGATCGCCCACCAAAATCCAGGTTGCAATAACTGGCTGGACACTGAAGGTCGGGGCTACGGCACGATTTATTGCCGGTATCTGCTTGCAAAAGAGCCCATTGAAACGCCAAGCTGCAGCGTAATGTCATTCGCTGATGCCGTGCGTCGCCTCAACGGTAACTAATTTTTATATCACCGCGAATAACCATCTAAAGCACTGTTTTTTAAAGATATTTAAACCCAAAGCAGTACTTGAGCACGAAATATTCGCCAGCCGGTACTCGACGTATCTAGCGATTTGAGTAAACTACCGCGCCGAATCAGGGCATTTCCCCGACTTTGCTGCCGGGCGGGTGGACTGACCGCAGACGGCGGCCGGTCTACTCAAGAGCCCTGATACCACTGCTTTCTGGACGGAGAAAAACATGCAGATTGGAGTTCCCAAGGAAACCGCTGACGGCGAGCTTCGCTGCGCAGTGGTGCCGCAAAATGCCAAGCGGCTGTGCGCCCTCGGCGCCAAGTTGGTGGTTGAGTCAGGGCTCGGCGAGGCATCCGGGTTTGCCGATGAGGAATACGCTGACGCCGGTGCGGAAGTTTGTGCAGATCGCAGTAAAATATTGAGCGAATCTGATGTCATCATGCGGCTGAGAAAGCCGGATGCAGACGAAATCAAGAACCTGAAGAGCGGTAGCACGCACATCAGCTACCTTGACCCTTACAACGAACGCGAGCTCGTGGGCAAGCTGCAGGAAGCCGGAATCAATGCGGTTAGCATGGAGATGATCCCGCGCACGACCAGAGCACAGAAAATGGACGCCTTGAGCTCCCAGGCGAACCTTGCGGGCTATGTAATGGTGATACTGGCTGCCCGCCAGCTTAAGAAAATTCTCCCTATGATGATGACACCAGCGGGCACCATCGCGCCCGCCAGAGTGTTCGTGATTGGTGCCGGTGTTGCAGGATTGCAGGCAATCGCCACGGCCAAACGACTTGGCGCACGTGTTGATGCCTTCGACACTCGCCCAGTCGTCGCCGAACAGGTGCGCTCTCTCGGCGCCAAGTTCGTTGACATCGACCTTGGGGAAACCGGCCAGACCAAGGATGGCTACGCCAAAGCCTTAACCGAGGAGCAGCTGGAGCTTCAGAAACAGGGCCAGAAGAAAGTGATTGCCCAATCAGATGTGGTGATCACCACAGCGCAACTGTTCGGACGCAAAGCGCCTGTTATTGTAACTCGTGACATGATAGAGGGCATGCGCCCTGGCAGCGTCGTCGTGGATATGGCCGTTGAATCCGGTGGTAATGTAGAGGGTTCCGTACTGAATGAAATCGTCGACATCAACGGTGTCTCGGTCATCGGTATGGGTAATCTGCCGTCTGAGGTCTGCCGCAATGCCAGCGAAATGTATTCAGCCAATCTTTACAACCTTATTCAGGAATTCTGGGATAAAGAAGGCGATGCCGGTCTGGTGTTGAAAGAAGATGACGACATTATTCAAGGTTGCCTGATCACCCGAGATGGTGAACTTGTGAACGAAGCCATCAAAAACCACTACGAGAAATAGGGCAAAAAATGGAAATTGTTTATCTGACGTTTATCTTGATGCTGTCGATATTTCTCGGCTTTGAATTAATCTCCAAGGTACCGGCCACCTTACACACCCCACTGATGTCCGGCGCGAACGCGATTTCCGGCATCACTCTGGTGGGTGCGGTATTGGCAGCAGGTGCTGACCACGGCGGCTTTGCGGAATTCCTCGCCGCGCTTGCGGTGATCACTGCATCGGTGAACGTGGTAGGCGGTTACATGGTGACCAACCGCATGCTGGCGATGTTCAAAAAGAAAGACTCAAGTAGTGGAGCGGGCCGATGAGCACAGAGTATTTAATCAACCTGGCGTATATCGCAGCCGCAATACTGTTTATCTTTGGCCTGAAGCAATTGGGCTCCCCTGCCACGGCACGACGCGGCAATCTGCTGTCGGCTGTCGGTATGGCTCTGGCGGTATTCGTTACCCTGTTCAGCAGCCAAATTCTTAGCTATTCGACGATCATAATCTGCGTGTTGATCGGCGGCGGGATCGGTGCTTATGCCGCTGAGAAAGTGGAAATGACTGCGATGCCAGAAATGGTTGCAATCTTCAACGGCACGGGTGGCATGGCAAGCCTGTTGGTTGGCTGGGTTGCCCTGTTTGGTGCCCAGGTTGACGGCTTCACTGCATTTACCATTGCCCTGTCGGTCATTATTGGCGGCGTTACTTTTACGGGAAGCCTGATTGCCTACGCCAAGCTCAGCGAGCGTATGGATGGAAAACCAATTGTATTTGACGCACAACGCATGGTAAATGCGGGCATTATTGCGGCGATTGTCATTCTGGCCTATCTGTTTATACAAAATCCAAGTTCCAGCTCATCCGCACTCTGGCTCCTGGTTGTCCTGGCCTTCGTATTCGGGGTTATGGCAGTCATTCCGATTGGCGGGGCCGATATGCCGGTGGTAATTTCCCTGCTCAACAGCTATTCAGGCCTGGCAGCCTGCGCGGCCGGGTTCGCGATTGATAACAATCTATTGATTGTTGCAGGCTCATTGGTTGGCTCGGCGGGTATCATTCTGACCAACATAATGTGCAAGGCCATGAACCGCTCATTGGCCAACGTGTTGTTTTCCGGCTTTGGCGCGGTCAAGCATTCCACCAAACAAACGGAAGGTGAAGTCAAGCCAATATCGGTGGAGGATGCCTACCTGATACTCGAGGCCGCCAGCAACGTCATGTTCGTGCCCGGTTATGGCATGGCTGTAGCACAGGCCCAACACGCCGTACGCGAGTTGGCCGAGAACCTGGAAGACAACGGCGCAGAAGTCAGCTTTGCGATCCACCCGGTTGCCGGGCGCATGCCCGGCCATATGAATGTCTTGTTGGCGGAAGCCAATGTGCCCTATGACCAGCTGATTGAAATGGATGATGCCAACCCGCGCATGGATCTGGTCGATGTGGCAATTGTCATCGGCGCCAACGATGTCGTTAACCCGGCGGCTAACGAGGACGAATCCAGCCCGATCTACGGCATGCCAGTAATTGAAGTACCAAGGGCTCGCACAGTGTTTGTTCTCAAGCGGGGAATGGCAGCGGGCTTCTCGGGTGTCGATAATCCATTGTTCTTTGGCGAAAACACCCGAATGCTGTTTGGCGATGCCAAGGAATCAATCACCGGCCTGGTAGCAGAGTTCAAGGACTGACCTCCGGTTGGCGGCACAGCGCTGGGCAGAAGCTTGCTTGCCTTGCCGCTGTTTGCCTCACTGATTTTGAGTCAGTTCCTGTCCCTGTTGCAGGCTTTCGCGTAACAACCTGGAAGATTCCTCCCAGCAATGCTGGGCGCAGTCTTTGCGTGATGCAAAGTCGCTGACACGCACAGGCGTCGAATAATGCACCTCGGCGACTGACCGAGGGTTTCCCAACGCTCGTATAAAGTGTTTGAAAAATGCCATTTCATCATACCAGGCAAAATTATCACGGTGCTCAGCTGACATTGGCTTACCCGCACAGCGAGTATAGCTGATCGCAAACGGCTGCACTAACACATCAGCTGAATCATGTTCTGCAGCTTTGAAAAGACTCGATTTGAAAGGTACGACCGAAGTGCCATAGGTACTGGTTCCTTCCGGAAACAAAATTAAATTACCACCGGCTTGCAGATGGTTTCGCATAATATCAATTTGTACCGCTGCCCTACGGGCGTTACGTTCAAAAAAAAGCGTGTTTTGCAGACGGGCCATACGCCCAAGCAAAGGCCAGCCAGCCACATCAGATTTAGCAATGAAATAGCCGGGAATAACGCCACCCAGCACGAATATGTCCAGATAAGAAATGTGGTTGCCGACATATAACATCGGTTGATGTCGGCACAACTCACCATATTGCTTCACGTGAACTGAAAACACTTTGCAGACCCCACGATGAAAAGCGCGCGGTATGCTTTGCAGATTCTTATAGCGAAACAGCCTGGCCAGATAGAACAGGCCAACCATGCTGATCACCCAAATAAACAGCGCAACGAAGGAAACGGCGGCGCGGACAGTGCGAATTATGGCGTGCAATACTGAGCATTTTCGACGACAAGCGGCGAAAAATAACCTGGTTAGTAACGAACAAGCGTGTGATTCTGCACTACCATGTCACGGGCATCAACATAGATGCCAACAAATACTGTATTAAAAACAGGGTCAATGATGGCACTATCGGCGATCTTTGCGCCCACTTTCAGATACCCGCGTAGCAGGGTTGGTACAGCCTGTTTAGCTTCTTCCCATTCCCCAGCATCATCCAGCAACTCACGAATTGGCACACTCTGCCCCGCAACCGGTCGCGACTGCAATTCTGCGGGCGCCAGATTGTTCCGATAAAGATAAGTCAGTATACAGCGGTGCCTTTCAATATCCGCACCGGGAAAGCTGGCACACCCCAACATCAACTCGTAGCGTTGTGCGACAATGAACTGCATGGTGTATTTCCAGATCAGCATCAGAATCGCGCCGCTGCGCCCGTCTTTATCAATACAGAATCTGCTGAGTTCAAGAATTCTGCTGTAACGTGCACGCAAATTGCTAATGTCATAAGCGTGCTCGGTATAAAAACTTTGCGTCGGTGCCAGCGCATGCTTGCTGACCAGGCGCAGGGTACCCACGACTGGTCGTTCAAGCTTGCTCCTGTCGAGGACAATCACATGCTGCGCAATCGGGTCCCATTCGTCTTCTTCACGCCCGCTTTGCAGCATGTCTGCGGTAACACGCCCTTGATTTTCCACGTACAGTGTTCGATAGCGCAGCGCCTGCGCGCCACGAATCTCACCGGCAGTTCTGGCAAATCGAACTTCGTAACGACCAGCCTGTACGGCCGGCATCTCGTAGTCTGCCAGTTCCTGATGATCGCGTTGTTGCTCTGTTGCGCGGTTCATGGGCTTTGCTCTTGGGCTCTTTGAGCATAGTGCTCGGCGAGCTGCAGATTATACTCTTCTGTGCGCGACCAGACCGGTTTTCTTTATCCCCAGTACGCTCTTGCGACCAGTCTGGCGGGCACTGTAACCTAGGACCATTATAGGCCGACAAAATTCATGGAACAGGGCGAAAAATAGCACTTTACGCTTGTTAACGCTGGCCATAGGTGGCTTACACTCTTTTGGACAAGCGCGATTGGCACTTGCACTGTCAGTGCACATGAACACTTGCTAAGCAGACAAGGCAACAGTCATATTTTACCCTGAGCAACCTATACAAGTGGGCACCAATCATGAGCAAACGACCTGACCCGGTGAGAATCAAAGACCTCGCGCAGCCGGATTTCCCAGAATTTGTGGAACAGTTTCTGCAATCAGTCGACCCGAGCAGCGTCGCGTTAACAGTCGATGCAGTACAGCAGGCAGCCGAGGCAGACAGCGGCTTGCCAGCATACGCCGAACCGGGCTATCTCGCCCGCATGAAGTTACTGCTCGACAGTATGGATGCTGACGGGGACCTGTCGCCTTTTGGCCGCCAGACCAATTTCAATATCATGGTGCGTTATGCAGCGCAGCGCGCGCGTTTCGAAAAACTCTGGGCAGAGCACCCGGAAATCGCCGATATTCAAATAGACCGCCCCATTATCATCGCCGGACTGCCCCGCAGTGGCACAACCCATCTGCTGAACTTGATATCAGTCGACGAGCGCCTGCGATCATTGCCCTACTGGGAATCTTTGGAACCGTTTCCCCTGGCCGCCAGCCCCGCATCGTTGGATGAAAATGACCCGCGAATTCTGCAATGTCGAGAGCAGTTGCAGATGCAAGACAGCATCATGCCGTATTTTAAAAACATGCACGACATGACACCGGAACATACCCATGAAGAAGTCGAACTGATGGGCATGGACTTTTCAATGATGTTGTTTGAGAACTACGCGCTGATGCCGGCTTGGCGCGACTACTATCTCGCGCACGATCAAACCGACCATTACCGCTTTCTGAAACGCACTCTGCAGGCGCTGCAGTGGTTAAGAGGCCCGGACCGTTGGGTACTCAAATCCCCCCAGCATCTCGAGCAGCTGCCTGCTTTGCTGAATGTTTTCCCGGACGCCACCTTCGTAATCACCCACCGTGACCCGGTATCGGTCAGCGCGTCTCTGCTCACGATGTTGAGCTACACAGCGCGCATGAGCCGCCAGCCGGTTCGGCCGACGCATATTGCCGACTACTGGATTGATCGGGTGGAGACCATGCTGCGTGGCTGCGTGTCTGGGGTTGACTGCCTGCCTCCCAGCCAAACTCGTCAGGTACTGTTCCACGAGTTTATGGCCGACGACGTTGCCACTGTGGATGATATATACACACTCGCCGGCAACCCGCTGACTGACTCGATACGCGCAAATATGCTGCGGTATATGCAGGAGAACCCTCGCGGGAAATATGGCCAGGTGTTGTACGACCTGGCGGGAGACTTCGGCCTGGACCGCTCGCAATTATACGAACGTTTCCAGTTCTATACCGAGCGCTTTGGGGTAAAAATCGAACATGCGGGCCACTGACAGGCGCGTTTACCTAAACTTTCCAGGCGCGCTCTCTAGCCGAAAGTAAACGGCTTGACTGCCTTGCCGCAAGGCCTGATCGCGCCATCGCAGTCGCCGGTTAACAGTTAAGCGCAAAAGTTCGCTGGCGACGCATCAAGCCGGCCAACAAGCCCAATAAACCCAGCGACCAGCCAACTCCACCACCACCTGAAGACTCGAGCGATGTCGCCGGTGCGCCCTGGCCTGGCTCGGGCTCGGGCTCGGGCTCGGGCTCAGGCTCAGGCTCAGGCTCAGGCTCAGGCTCAGGCTCAGGTTCGGGCTCGGGTTCAGGATCTGGCCCGGGTTCCGGAGCAGTCAGCGAAATCGATTGTGACACTGAATTGTTTGAAGGATCGAGGTCCACCACGTCCAGGCTGCTGCCTGGCGATACAGTGTGTTGCAACACCAGTTCATCACCGGCGGCTGCAACCGTCGTTATTTGCAATTGTGCGCTGCTCGTTGGGTTGTTCAGTGCGCAGCTGTAACTGCTTCCGTCACCGGCAATGGAGCATGCAGAGCCGGCAACCGTCACCGCCGTGTACTGGCCCTGCCCCTGGGCAATACTGCCTTGGGCCAGCAATTGTGATGGGTTAAGAAACGCGGTTTGCAGCTCAACGGTAAACTGTGAGACGAACTCGGCGTCCAGCTCGGCTGCTGAGACATTACCGGCATCAGCGCGCAGTGAATAATCGACTGGAAAGTTAAAACACTGGCCAAGTAAATTATCGGGAATATTCGCGATTGCCGTTTCAATCTCGGAAATACTGCAACTGGAAAAACCTTCGGTAGACGTCGACAGGGCCGCCTCCATCAAAAAACCGGGTCCACAGTTATTATCCAGCTCATCATGACCCGCACCAAAATTATGGCCAATTTCATGAGCAGCCAGTAAGGCCGTAACAACAACTTCATCGCCGCTTAAAACGCCGAGCAACTGTGATAGGCCTGAGGCATACCCACCGTCATTGCACAACACATCAGTAAACGCGATGCCCGCCGTACTGCCATCAAGATTGCGGCCTGTGACCAGATGGAGCAGCGCAGGAATGCTCTTTTCGAAACCGAGCTGTCCTCTGTTGCTGAGTGCCCGGATTGATGCAGGATCCTCAACCGGGTGGTCGGGGTCTGTCCCACCCAACAGCACATCGGCATCGGTGGAATCGACAAATACCGTTGATTCCAGGAATTCAATGGTGATAGCGTCAAACACAATATTGAACGCCTCGGCATAGTAGCCGTCCACCAGATTGATAATGGCTGTCGCCGTATCCTGAGGGTTTTCCACCCGGCTTTGGAACTCCTGATCGAACACGAACTCGATTTCAGCCAGCAAGCACACGCCATCGACGGTACTCGAACACAACTCATTGAGAGCAATTTCAGATTTCAACGGCTGTTCAAATACGCTGTGCGATCGAGTGGGCTCGTCAAAAAAGCTGGAAGCGCTTTCAGGCACAGCCTTAACGCCACACTTCGCGTCAGGAAGACTATTCAACTCACGCGTTACCAGGTTTGTGCGGGCATCCGCCGTTGGGTCAATAACTGCCATGTCGACATCTGTGTTGTCAGGCTGGCTGATAAGCCTGAGCTGCCCACCGTCGTAAACCAAACCGGACCACCGGCCATTCAATTGCGAGAGGCGAAGCCAACTTCCAGGAAGCTCGCGCAGGGAGCCCACGAAATGTCGGGCTTGCGTGTCATGGCTTTGCCCCTCGAGCTTGCTCGTCAGCGCATGGTTAGGCTCGAGCTGCAAGCGATAGTCAAAGCCTGCTATGTTCAGGTAACGGGGTTGGCTGGCTGCAATGGCCTGGCTACACGCCACGAGAAGCAGCCATACCGGGGCAATGATGAAAAACGTTGCTCGCATGGAGGCTCCAGGATTTTGGGCAGGCCGATGACCTGTCATTACTATAACTATATCGTGTGCTTCATTTCCGGCCAAAAACCAGGCTCTGGCAAACACACGATTGCCAATTCCATCACATTTAAAATGAACGATTCATGAACTTGGACAAGCTTTGGGCCCGACGCTAGCGCGCCCTCTGGAGCACGGAACGATGGAAGTCCTGCTCGCTTAAGCCAACGCCAAATTCATAGTTCTTCCAGTTAAGCTCAGTGCTTTTCCCGGTTTGGTGGTTCTCCATAATCAAACGTCCCGCCCGCCAGAACCGATCAAGATACTGCTGATAGTCATGAAAACTGAGAGTTTTAAGCAGGCCATCACGGCGATCAAAAAATTCAGTTTTCAAGGTGCGGTATTCCTGCTGGTCAATATAGACCAACTGTTTGGAATAGCCGGAGTAGGCATCCTTGGGGTAGGCCTCCACCACAAATACATCCTGGCCGTCGAGCAAGTCATCGCGCAGATACTTGTAGGTATATTTTTCTACCTGCACGGAAGACATGTCTTCGTAGGTAAACTCACTGCCCATGAAACGGCCGGTTTTATTCTTCGACGAAATGCGTTTGGTCCGTCGTATGGCAGGCAGATAAATCCACTGATCATCCGGTTCCAGCGCATGAGAATAATTCAGAAAAGCGGTCCCCTGAACATCGCGCGGCTCATCAAATATGGTCAGCCCCTTATCACCATCCCCCGGCACCTCCAACAGTTTTATGCGCAGGCGGCGAACCGTCTGCTGACCATTGGCCCGGCGCAGTATCATCTCCAGTTCCGCACTGGAGTCTCCCCAACCCCGGTCTCGCCGGTCCTGCTCCAAGGCAATAGCAAGCCCTCGGTTTTGTGCGCTCTCTGAAGTCTGCTGCGCCCACACGGAAGGGTGCGCAAGGAGGCAAAACAGAAGGGCAATGAACCGCTTGTCCCAGCGCTTGAATAATGACATGGTATCTCCGAAATACTGCAAGTTCAGCATGCTATAGTACCCCGCCATGGGTCGTCTTGAAACCGCATTTGTCATAGTTCTGCTGTACGCGAGTTCCGCCATGGGAACTCCGCAATCACCGCTGATTCTCAATCATCATAAGGGTCATTACGACGCAAACTCCCTAGCGGTTTTTCTGGAAGACTCGAGCCGCGCGCTAAGACTTGAAGACGTCCTGCAACAATCAGAAGACCTGTTCAAACCGTCTGCTGATCGATTCTCCGGAGGCTATTCAGACGCCACTTACTGGCTGAAACTGCAGCTCAAATACGAATTGCCTCCGGAGCGTCGAAATTTAAGTCATGACTGGATTCTGGAAATTGACTACGCTGCTCTCGATTATGTGGATGTTTATTACCCCGTAGACGGCGTGTTTGCACAATTGCAATCGGGTGATCGCCGACCACAGTCTGTGCGTCGCAGTCGCAATAACTTTCATGTGTTTTACTTGCGCCTGCCACCTAACCAGGCCACAGATGTGTACATCAAAGTGCGCACCTCCAGCTCATTGCAAATCCCGCTCAGTATCTGGTCACCGGCCGAATTTTTTGAGAGCCGCAGCCTCACCCGTCTGGGCCATGGTGTGTATCTGGGGGTGTTGTTCATTATGGCCGCTTACAATCTTATGTTGTTCTTCTCGTTGCGAGAACGCAGTTATTTGTATTATGTGTTGTATATTTCGGCATTTGCCTTTCTGCAATCTTCCATTGCCGGGCTAACCTTTCAGTACCTGTGGCCTGATTCTCCCGCATGGAACAATGTCAGCATACCGTTCCTTATGGGCGCTGCCTTTTTCTTCGCGGTACTGTTCACCCGCAGTTTCCTGGCTACTCACCAACACAGCAGGTATACCGACTGGCTTATACAGGCGGTCGGTGTATTCAGTTTATTGGTCATGCTACTGAGTATTGTTGCCAATTATCAGGCCGCATTAACTTCCGGCAATCTGTTAACCATGCTGGGCTCGCTGGTACTATTGTGGAGTGGTGCGCTGGCCACTTATAAGAAAGTGCCCGGGGCGATTTATTTTCTGCTGGGTTGGGCCTTTTTACTGCTTGGCTCGACCATTTTCATGCTGGTATCGATCGGTATGATTCAGCCCAATACGTTTACCGAGAATGCCGCACGCTACGGATCGGCGCTGGAGGCACTGCTTCTCGCCCTGGCCTTGGGTGAGAAAATTAAGGTGGTACGTGAAGAGAAAACCCGAATCGCCGACAAGGCTCGTGCTGACCTGCAAGCCGGCAACCGGGAGCTCAGCTTGGGGCTGGCACAGCGCGAACATAACGACTCTCTCAAAGACGAATTCCTGGCCAACGTAAGCCATGAATTACGTACACCACTAAACGGCATTCTCGGCTCCATTGAATTGATGCGTCTGGAACCTCTTAGCGAGGAAGTGGAGGAATATGCGCACTCTGCCCAGGTATCAGCGGACCACATGCTCGAACTGGTGAATTCCCTGCTTAGCTTTTCTGAGGCGAAAGCAAAGCAGGACAACCAGGAGGCAGGCAACCTTATTGACCTTCGATTGCTGACCAAGAAGCTGCGGGATGATTATTTGTCGCGCCTGCGTGATCGAGGCCTGCGCCTGGTGGTGGAATTCGATCCGACCCTGCCACAGCTGTTGTGGGGGGATAGCAGCAAGCTTGAGCTGGTCCTTGGACAGTTACTCGATGAAGCTATTAAAAACAGCAGCGGCGGACGCATCAGCTTGAGTATTGCCCCGGAAAAACTGTCGATTAACAGTTCGCGGATTAGTTTTGCATTGCAGGACTGCGGTCCCGGCATACCCACAGAACGTTTGGAAGCGGCATTTGACCCTTTTATGCAGACGGGCCGCGATGACACCGGGCATGGCATGGGCATGGCAATTTGCAAGCAGCTGGTGCAGCGTATGAAAGGGAATATTAGCGCTCTACCCTGCGACAACGGTGCACTGATTCGTTTTGTGGTGCCATTTGAGCTCCCCAAGGAGTCAGTCTAGAGAACGTTTTACGGTCTCCTCTAAGTCAGCGCTGCACCGTCGACCCGAATGTTTTCACCATTAACATGGCAACCATCTTCAGAGGCCAGCATCGCAATGACATTGGCAACCACGTCAGGCTCCTGCACCCCGGTCAGTGAACTTGAACGCTGTAACAGGGCCATATCGGCCCCTTTTGGAAAACTTGGTGATTTAGTCATTGCAGATTTGATATCCGCAGGTGATACGCAGTTTGCCCGCAAGCCATCTTTCGCGTATTCAATTGCAATGGCCCGGGTCATCGCGGCTACACCTCCCTTGGATGCTGAGTAAGCGCCACCATAGGCCAACCCCATGATACCGGCCGTGCTGGCTGCATTGACTATATTGCCCTTGCTCGCCAGCAAGTGCGGAATGGCTGCCCTGCACAACAAAAACACACCCGTCAGGTTTACATCAATGATCTTTTGCCAGTCAGCCAGCTCCAGCTCATGGAAGCGGTCGAAACGTAGAATACCAGCTATATTGCACAACACATCCAGTTTGCCGTAGTGCTTTATCACCGCAGACATCGATTCCGCCACAGCAGCCTCATCGGCCACATTGCAGGCGTGCCAGGCCACTTCCACTCCAGAGTCAGTCAGTTCATCCGCAAAGCGGCGTAGAGCCTGCTCCTGAATGTCCACAAGAAACAGCTGGCCGCCCTCGTTCGCGATGCGCCTCGCCGTCGCCATACCAATACCGGACGCGCCACCGCTCACCA
Organism: Gammaproteobacteria bacterium; assembly: GCA_030431775.1. Lineage (GTDB taxonomy): Bacteria > Pseudomonadota > Gammaproteobacteria > Pseudomonadales > JAUIET01 > JAUIET01. The sequence continues at coordinate 43,244 of JAUIHW010000008.1, read as the reverse complement.
AAACCGTTTTATTGATAAATCGTTGCATTATTGTTCCAAGAGATCAAAGTCAAACTTGCTAATACCACAATCAGGACACTCCCAGTCTTCGGGAACATCCTCCCACCGGGTACCGGGTGGGATCCCATCGTCGGGCAAGCCCAGAGCCTCATCATAAATGAACCCGCATATAACGCATTCGTATTTTTTGAAATCACTCATTGTCGTATATTCCCCGCCTTTATCTCGTTAAAAGGCACTCCCTTATCCACTCGCACATCAGCGGGCAAGCCAAGTACCTGCTCAGCAATAATATTACGCATTACCTCATCTGTGCCACCCGCAACGCGCAAACCCGGCGCGTACAAATAGGCCTTCTGGAATTGCGCCTGCATTAAGGCCATCTGTTCATCAGCACAGACGCCCATCTCGGCAAACAAATCCAAAGCATAAGCGCTGATATCCTGGCACATCGAAGCACCCACCAGTTTGCCAAGAGAAGCCTCGGCGCCGGGCACACCACCGTTGGCCACTGCGGATAACATCCTTGCCTGGGCATTCTTCAAGCCAGCGTTTTTCACGTACCAGTCGGCCGTTCGCCGTCGAACTTCACTGTCTTCCAGAGCCGGTTTACCATCCAGTTCCAGCTTACGAATCATATCCCAATATTCGGGCCAGCCATTGGGCGCGACGCTGCCAATGGCCAGTCGCTCGTTCATCAATACAGCCAGGGCAACACCCCACCCTCCATTCAGTTCGCCAAGCCGCTGAACATCGGGTACCACGGCATCGTTGAAAAACACTTCGTTGAATGCCTGCCCGCCGTCTGCCTGTTTGATTGGCCGAACCTCGACTCCGGGCTGCTTCATGTCCACAAAAAACATGGTCAGACCTTTGTGCTTAGGCAAGGTCGGGTCTGTTCTGGTCAGGATTACACCGTAATCCGCATACTGCGCCTGTGATGTCCATATTTTCTGACCGTTGATTTTCCAGGAGTCACCGTCCTTGTCTGCGCGAGTCTTCAGGCCAGCAACATCGGAACCTGCGCCTGGCTCGCTGAACAGCTGGCACCAGATATCATCCGCTCTTGCCATACGCGGCAACAGACTCTGCTTTTGCTGATCGCTGCCATACAGCATGATGGCCGGCCCACAGTTGCCAATACCAATAGCGAAGAACCCGTCGCGGGTGGAAAATTTGGCAACTTCCTGCGACCAGATAACCTGTTCTATGGCCGTCAATCCCTGACCACCGTACTCCTTTGGCCAGGTTAGGCAGGCCCAACCCGCATCATAGATTCTCGCTTGCCATTCACGTCCTTCACGCATGGCCTCGTCAGACTCCATGCCACCACGACTCAGCGTATTGTCGGCCGGGGCATTGGCCTGTAACCATTGCCGTACTTTGTGTCGAAACTCGGCTTGTGCCGGGCTGTCTTTAAAATCCATTACGCAACCTCCGCGATCAATCGGTCTTTCCAGTATGCCTGGCGGCCGAGCACAGACGCCAGGTGTTGCGCTCGTCGGTAATACAAATGGCAATCAAGCTCCCAGGTATAGCCCATCCCGCCGTGTGCCTGCATGTTTTCCTTGCTGCACTGATAGTAAGCATCACTTGCGGAAAGGCGCGCCACGCAGGCTGCTTCCGTCAGGTCATCAGAACCGGTCGACAAAGACCAGGCGCCGTAATAGGCGTTGGACCGTGCCAGCTCTATAGCGACAAACATATCAGCCATTTTGTGCTTCAAGGCCTGAAAAGACGCAATTGGTCGGCCAAAGGCGTAGCGCTGACGGGTGTAATCCGTGGCCATTTCCAGACAGGCCTGAGCACCTCCCAATTGTTCGAACGCGAACAAAACGGCCGCACGATCCTGGATAACTCCCATGGTCGCCGCGAAATCCAAATCCTGCCGCATTGGGTCAGCCGCGGCCTTACTGAATTCTACCGCCGCAATGGACCGGGTGGGGTCGATACTGGTAAGTGACTCGCAACGCACGCTCGGCTGATCAGTTTCCAGCAGATAAAAGCCAGGTTCACCAGCCTCATTAATTGCCGATACCACCAACAGTTGTGCCATTTCTGCATCGAAGACTGGCGTTTTACGGCCTTGTAAACCGCCGTCTTGCCAACGCATGTTGAGCGCTTGCCCGGCAATGCCGTTAGTCGCCTCCACGAAGGCAAGTCCGGCCACCAACCCACCAGTAGCGATTGCAGGCAGCCACCGCTCCTTTTGTGCCTCAGTCCCAGCCAATAGCAAGGCCTCGGCGGCCAGATACACTGTACTTGAGAACGGTGTAGGGGCCAGGGAGCGACCCAGCTCTTCGGCCAGCACGCACAGTTCGAGATAGCCCATTCCCAGGCCGCCATACTGTTCATCGATTGCCACTCCCGGCCAGCCCAACTTGACAATACCCTGCCAGACATCCTCGTGGATTCGCACCTGCGAAGCATCTCTCTCCAGCACTTCGCGCACTACAGACAGCGGGGATTGTTCAGTCAAAAACTGACGGGCCTGTTGCTGCACCAGTTTTTGCTCTTCAGAAAACTCAAAGTTCATATCTACCCACTCAGTGAACGCAATTAATCCAGTCAATCGCCCATTTTAGTTTTCCTCGCTCCGGCTTGCTAATAGATGACTAAATAGTAAAACGCCCACCTGACAGTGCCACAGTTCCATGTGGCTGGTTATCATGCCTTGATAAACCTTCAAGACCGTCTTTCAGAGGACACAATGGAAAAACTCGTTACCCTGTTATGGAAGCCTGAAGCACAATCCAGTCAGGCGTTTGCTGACCTGTTGCTTACAAAGCTGGCCGTGGAGCTTCAGGCAGGCAGTCGCGGCTTGAAAATCTGCGTTTCCGATGACGACACCGCGGCGGGCGAAAGCCTCATTATGAGCACGACAAAGCAGCCCAAGGCAGCCATGTTGTCCTATTGGCTGGACATGTCTCAGCAGCATGAGCAGATGGAAAAGCTACTGGCCCCTCACTGTGATGCACTGGCCACTTTTCTGGTCGTTGAATCAACGCCGATCATTAATACCAAACAGCAGGCAGCCTTAGGCAAGCGAACTCCAGGGTTTGCTCAGATCACCTGCGTGCAGGCGCGGCAGGATCTTGCCTATGAGGAATTCCTTCGCATTTGGCACTATGAGCATATGGCCTGCGCAATCGAAACCCAATCCACTTTCCAGTACATTCGCAATGAAATCGTACGCCGATTGAGTGGTGACATAGAATTGCCAGACTGGACCGCAGTCGTTGAAGAAGGGTTCCCGGTGGGCGCCTTGAGCAACCCGCAGGTCTTTTACGATGCCGAAGGAGACGAGAAAAAGTTTCAGGCCAATCTAAACCGCATGATGACCACAGTACAGAAATTTCTGGAGATGGAAACAATCGATGTTAGTGCAATGAGTGAATATATTTTCGAACGGCTGTGAGACTGAATCAACGCGGCTGCTGACGCTGATACTGCCGCATGGCATCTTGCTTAAAGCCTATGAACAAGCCTTCACATTCAGCGGTCAACTCACCATTTGCCCGCATTTCACCGACCAACAGGTTCTTACGTCCCTCCACTTTTTTCACATAGCCATACAGCTCTAGATCGGTATTCAGCGGTGTGGGCTTTCGGTAGCGCACGGTAAGAGTACCGGTCATGCCGGGGTGTGGCGTGAGCCGTTGCGCCATGCCTAAAAAGTCATCGAAAATCGCGGCAACAAAGCCGCCGTGCACACAGCCAGGTGGCCCTTCGTACTGCCAACCCAGTCTAACCCGACCAAAGGCCTGTTCATCACGCAGCCAGGAATTTAACGGCGGTGCCACTGGATTGCTATGGCCACACAACGGGTTCATTTCATAATGCACATAGGGTGATTCCCGCTCCTGCTGGAAAAACTCCATGCGCCCGAAAGTCCGGGGGCTGCTTTCAAAATCGGCCTGCTGCTGACGCAGATAGGCACTGGCTGCCCGCATGGCCTCAGGATCAGGCGCACTGGTCATCAATACCTCGGCCATGCTACGCAGCTGTTCGGCTAACTCACGCTTTGCGGCCCAGGCTTCATTGGGTGGCGCCATGAGTTCTTCAACATCGAAAGGGTTCGTCAACTTGCTCATTTACTGCTCCTGGCGCGTTGCCAGCCAATCATTGATTGCCAGCCCGGTGCCCATGTCCCAACCACGCAATTCGCTAACTGGAACTATCTTGTATTCATCCAACTCTTCATTCAAAGTGATATCGCCATCGGCCTCGATATGATAAGCGATGATCACCTGATTCTGGCGCGCGAAGCTATAAACACCGATCAGTTGGGCCGATTGTGCCGTTAGGCCGAGTTCTTCGGCCGTTTCCCGTATGGCACAGTCTCGCGGGTCCTCACCGGCTTCCAGGAAACCGGTTATGATGGAGAAAAACCGGTGCTCCCATTGCGCATTATGCGCCAGCACAACACCGTCTGGCCTTTCAACGATCATGGCCACAACCGGCGTGGGATTATTCCAGAATACAAAACCACAGCCGTGGTCAGGACAGGCGGGCTTGATACTGTCATCAACCAGGCGCTCCTGTAGCTCGGTCGCACATTGTGGACAATAGTTCATCGAATACTGGCTACCGTATAAAAAGATGTCCGCATTCTGCCACAGCCTCTGGGCGTCTACATTGCAAGGCGGTATTATTTGTACTCAAGAGATCAACTCGCATGAGGAGCATGCATGACAGATTCTGTGATTACCGAGACCATTCACTACACCGCTGCCGGCATTGCGATGAAGTCTTATCTGGCCCGCCCGGATGACGGGGCAAAGCACCCGGCTGTTATGGTTTTACCTGAGTGGTGGGGGCTGGACGATTACCCGAAGCGCCGGGCAGAGCAGCTGGCCGAAGCAGGCTATATAGCGCTGGCAACCGATTTGTATGGAGAGGGCAAGATCGCCTCCGCTCCAGATGAAGCGGCTGGCCTGATGCAGGCTCTGCTGGCTGACTCGGAGCAACTGCTTGCCAGGGTTAGTGCAGCGGCTGATTATTTGCGAAGCTACCCTCTCACCGTTTCGGCACCAATCAGCGCGATGGGCTACTGTCTTGGCGGTGCTGTAGCACTGACTATGGCGCGCAACGGCATGGACCTCGCTGCAGCCATCAGCTTTCACGGAAACCTGGCAGCCGAGTCGCCGGCGCAACCCGGCGAGGTCAAGGCGCGCTTGCTGGTTTGTCATGGGAACGATGATGCCATGGTTGATGACACCCAGGTAAGCAACTTCAAAGCAGAAATGGACGCCGCCGGTGCTCACTACGAATTCATTGGCTACGATGGTGCGCAACACGGCTTTACCAATCCGGCTGCTGATGAACGACGGGAACGTTATGGCGTTCCACTCGGCTACAACAAAAGCGCCGACACTGACTCATGGAGCAGACTTCTGTCGTTGCTGTCGGAAGTCTACAGCTGAGACTCAGCGAACCTAGGGCAGCTCTGAAAAATACCCGATACCTCTGGCTTCCAGGCGAATCCAGAGTTGAGGCGCGAGTTGGAAGGCTTACTGGTGGTAAGTCGAGAACTTGCAACGAAAAGGCTGGGTTCGCCTGGAAGCCCCGAAGAGCACGGCCTGTAGCGTGCCGTGACTTCGTTGCGCGCCTTGCCAAGGGCAACCAGCCTTGGCCTGCGGCACGCGCCTAGCCACGCCTCGCTACAGGTTGCGCAGAGGCATTGGGTATTTTTCAGAGCTGCCCTAGAAAGGCAGGAAGTCAAACGAATAATTCACCGTCGTTCTGGCAACGTCTTCCGGGCCGAAGTTAATCAAGCGGATTCGGGCCAATAGCTTGCTTTCAAGCGCCGGGTTGTTGAGTTCACTGGAAATCAGGTCGAGCTTGGATACCTGACCATTAGGTTCGATCACCAGACGCATGGTGACCTTGCCTTCCAATGCCGGGTCTTTGCGCAAGGCTCGATTATATATCGCAAAAATTGAGCCTTTATTGCGGTCGAAGGTCTTTCTGACGGATTCATCACTGCGACCTGAAACACCGCTACTGCCATCACCGCGACGATTACCACTGCTTTTGCCTTTGCCTCCTCCAGGCACGCCCGCTACCACCGTAGTCTGGCGGCCTGACAGCGCTGCTCCGCCTGTGTCGCGGCTAAGCTTGGCCGTATTGATGCCGCCACTGGTCGAGCCAGCTTTGCCTGTTATGATAGAACGCTCAACCTGGCGTGCTTCTCCAGCCGCCCGCGACAATGCGTTATTGCTGAGCGCTTTGGTATCCACGCTGTCGCGCATTTCCATCAAATCGTCTTTGAACTGCAGCAAACCCGAGGTCGCCGCTTTGTTTCTTGCCTCTTCGATAGTTTGCTGAGGTTTTGGCGTGGGCTTCGGCTTTGGCTTTGGCTTAGGTTTGGGTTTGGGCTTCGGCTTCGGTTTGGGCTCAGGCTTTTTCACTTCCGGTGGCGGTGGCGGTGGCGGCAGCTCCTTCTTCTCCAGTACCAGTTTGGCCAGCTGAGGGGGAAGTTTCTCTTCTTCTTCACGAGGGGTTTCCGGTAGCGTGATCAGAGGAATAACAATACCTGCCAGACAAAGCACGAACAGTGTAATGGCCAATATTCGGAAAAAAAACCGATCATCCTGGGCATCAATTGACCAGGGTAACTGCAGTACAGGCGCATGAGTGAGCAGCATGGACGTCATCAGCTTTCCTGCTCGGTCATGCTTTGTAAGGTCGCCGGATCAGGCTCCGGCAACTCCAATTTGTTCACTGCCAGGGAAATATCTCGATAGTCAGCTTTTGCACAAGTGGTCATTACCCGCTTTAACAACTGGTACGGTACATCCTTATCCCCCATCACGGTAACCGCTCGGCCTTTTTCCTTTTCTTCATCGGTCAACTCGGGTCGCTTGTTGGCTTGATACGCCAATTCCTCGGCAAGTTCGGAAATTTCCACCTCGCTAGAAGCCAGCACGGATTCAATGTCGGCTACTTTCTTGCCCTGTACGATCAAATCCGTGTTGTTAACCATGACAACAATGGTTTTCTCTGGCTTGGTTTCGGCGACCGAATCCGGTAATTTAATGTCTTTATTGGCCTCCAGCACTTCAACATCGGATGAGTTAACCAGCAGGAAAAACACCAGAATCGTAAAAATATCCATAAGCGCGGTGAGGTTTAGCGTTGAATTACGCTTAACCCGATTCTTGTGCCGCTGGTGACGTTTGTTATGACTGCTGTTCTTCATTGGCTCGCCACCTGATCAGGTAATACCGGCGCATCGCCCAAAGACACTTCGGGAAACAATTCCGCATTAACGACAGAGCCCGCCACCACGGCTTTAAAAGACCGCGATGCGTCCATCAAGCTGACGATGGTCTGGTAATCCGTATCCGGTTCGGACAGAATGGTGATATCCCGTTTATCGATGTCTTTTTCCTTGAGTAGCCGCTTTACTTCCTGAAGTACCTGCGCCAACAGCTCATAGTCATGCTCAAAAGCGTCATCCGGACTGACCTCCTCACCCGCTGCTGGCGCTGTACTGGTCGAACGAGCGGCTGCGCCGCTGTCATCAGTGGCGAGCACTTCAGTTTTTGGAATACGCTTCAACAGAAAGCCGCGCGGATAGTACACCTGCAACTCATCCTGTCGAACGACAAGCTCGATATGCTTATCTTCATCAGGTGTATTCGGACTGGTTGCCGCATCCGGTAGAGTCAGCCCCAATACGGTGATGTGAGAAAAGACCATGGTCATTAACAGTACTGGAACCAACACGATCATCAGATTCATGAAGGCAGTAATGTTCAGTTCGGCCTCTTCCCGATGCCTGTGTCGCATTCGCCGCATTACGTTTTCTCGAAATAGCCTTAGGCAGGATTGGCGCTGTCTTCAGCTCGAGTCTTCGATGCAATCGCGCGCGAATCCCCTAACATATTCAGAAATTTGACCGTTGCCATTTCCAGACTGTCGATAATCTCAGACGTTTTCGACTGCAGAAACGAATGCAATAGCAACAGAGGGATAGCCGCCATCAAGCCAAACGCAGTCGTATTCATGGCGATGGAAATTGACTGTGACAGCAGAGTCGCCTTCTCAGCCGGATCGGCGTTGGCAACCGCGGTAAATGCTGCGATTAAGCCGATAATAGTGCCGAGCAGACCTAACAAGGTAGCAATATTGGCCAGCGTAGCAAGATATTGTGTGCGCCGCTCCAGGCGGGGCAGGGCTTCCAGCACGCCCTCATCCATTGCGTATTCAACTTCATCGCGACGCTGGGTCGTCGCTGTTCGCGCGACACCAGCAGCGATGATCCGGGTTACCGGCGCCTTGGACTTTTGTGCGAAGCCGATCACATTTTTGTAGTCGCGCTTCTGCAACATAGGCAACATCTGATCAAACGCACGCCGGTTGCTGCTTTTCGCGCCCGATAAAAATATGAAGCGCTCGATGGCAATGGCCAGACCAATACCCAATACAATAGCGATCGGGTACATGAATGGGCCGCCATTCTGAAAGAAGGCAATAAGAGTTGCCATGTCCATAGTTTCTTCCCTTGTCTTTAAAGATGGTGCATTTCAAACAAGTGTAGCGGTATACCGCACACTCCGTTACTCAAAAAGCTTTGGATTGGTGGAATTCTGATCACCTTCCTGCAAAAACTTGAAGTACTTCAATTCGCGCTGAAAACTATTGCGGTCAATGGGTTCGAAAAGCTGGTTGATATCACCACTGACCGGCCGCTCCAGTTCGGGAGGCCCACCCGGTTGCTGCCAGGGCACAATATACAGGACGCGAGGTTGCTCTCTATTACCCTGGAACGTTCCCTGCAGGTTGATGACTTCGTCGTTATTATCCTGCGCGAACAGCGTCGAGCTGGCCAGCAAACTGAGCAACAGCATTCGAACCAGTTGCATGCTCATGATGCGCTCACCTCCAGTCGGCGTTGAAGGTCCTTGATCCAGCCACCAACCCGGCGGTCCGGCTCCGCTAACAGGCTTTGGTAGATTTCATACTGTTGCAAGGCTTTTCCGAGATCACCCAGATATAACTCATACAGTATGCCAAGATTCAGCCGAATGGGCTCATACGCCGGCCAAACCCCAATCGCCCGCTGATAGACCTGCTCGGCTCCGTTGAAGTCACCCTGCTTACGCAGCAGTAAACCCAGCCGGTTGTAGGCTTCCTGGTTGTGTTGATTGACCGCCAGTGCCTTTTCATAACTGTTTTTTGCCTGCTCAAGATCTCCCTGAGCCTCTTGCGCAACCCCAAGATAAAGCCATGGGCCACTGAGCTTGCTTTGTTGTTTGCTGAGTCGTTCAAAAACTGTCTGCGCCAGTGGCCAGTCCCCGGCTTCTATCGCACTGATTCCCCGGGTAAATTCGGCACTGACGGTACTACCTACCCGGCGCACGTCAACGTAGTAAGGATTGGGCCCTGCAGTTGCCAGCAAACTGGCATCCTGTGCAGCACTTCCCTGCACCGTGCTTCCCTGGTTTTGCTCGGCAGCTCGAGGCTGCGAATCCGGCCTGCGTTCACGCCCTACTACCCGGTCCCATTCGGCGTTGCTTTCCTCGCTGGTCGCAGCCGACTCCGCTGCGGACGGCACCTCCGAATCCGCCGGGTCGTCTTCATAATAAGGGTTGATGTAAGGGTCCAGCGCCGCACAACCGCTGATCAGAACACTCAGCAGAATCAGACCAGAATGGCGTAACAGCCTGCTAGTGAATTGCATCGGCGGCCACCTCGGTGATTTCCTCTTTGTTATAACGCCCTGGCATCAATCCAGCCAAGGCCTCAAAACTCCGCTGCACCCAGTCATCGTATATTCCAGCCCAACTGCGACGAGCGTTGGTCTCATGAATCTCGATCGCCTGTTCCTCGAAAGGATACGCCTGCTCCTCGAGCAGAACTTCGTATTGTGCGAGTTCAAGTTCATTCATATTCGGCGGACGCTCGGAGTTAATCAGATCACTGGACAGTTGTGCATAGATATTGGCGATATTGAAGGTAGCCCGAGTTGTAAACTCCTCCACCTGATAGTTCGCCAGCTGCTCATAAGATTGCAGTGCTGCTTGCAGCGCCGTTTTCTTGCGTTTAAGGCTCTTCTTCAATGGCAGAGTCAGTTTTACCGACTCAAATTGTGCCCGCCGCTGATCCGCAAAATGTAAGCTGCTTTTTGCGGCCAGGTAACGAGAGCGATCACTGCGCTGCGCGCCCATATCGCGGTCAATCTGAATCGTTTTATTGAGCCACTTTTCATACTCCGTAGTATTGTTAGCCGCCAGTTGTAACTCACTCAACTGAAACACGGCTTCCAGCTGCTGTTCAATTGGCTGCGGATAGCTTGCAACGTAGCGCTCAAAAAGTGCTACCGCCTTATCCGCCCGGCCTGATTTTTGGTAAAGCTCAGCTGAGAGATAGGTTGCAGTTCTGGCACTTTTCGGATCCGCATCGTTGCGCGCCATTTGATCAAGTTCTTCGGCGGCCTCAAACCATTGTCCATTTTCCTGATAAGCAAGGATCAACTTGGCGGGTACCTCCTTACTCAATTCATGATTCGGATATTTCTGCCGGAACCTCTGCAAAACCGTGATCGCCTCGGGCCAGGCTTCCAGGGTCAGCATATGAGTAGCCGCGTCAAATTCCGCATTCACGGCAATCGCTGCAGTAGGTGCAACCCGGGCGACTCGCAGAAACTGGTCGATTGCATCGCGAACATTACCGTCGGCCAAGCTTTGTTCACCTTGCTTATACACACTGGCGGCGAGGTTCTCGGTTATGCCGGCAAGGCGTGGATCATCGCCGGGCAACAAGGAGCGTACCTGCAGGTATCCCTGCTCGGCGGCCGCATAATTCTGTTGTTCAAACTCGCCATGAGAGATAACCAGCCAAGCGTCCAGGCGTTGTCTCTGATTGATCGTCGGTTGCCAGTCTATCAATCGTCTGGCATTGCTGACAGCATCCGCGTAACGCTGCCGTGCTAACAGGTCTTCCGATGCTTTCAGCAGAACAGCGCTGGCTCGTGGATCGCCAGGATAAGTATCAGCAAACCGTAATGAACTATCGACCCGTTTGTCGTCCCAGCGCTCTTTAACACCCGCCGGTTGATCGGCCAGGGTTTCAATGTGTTGGTCATAGGTCAACAGGGCGGCATAGCCTGCTTCAGCACCTTTGGGGTGATCGGGAATCGCATAAGCTATGCGTTGATAGGTACCGATGGCGTCCGCATAGTCACGCGCTTCGTATTGGCTTTCCGCATACAGAAACCAAAGCGCGTTACTGTTGTCCGCATCGGGGAAGGTCATCAGGTATTCCTTATACCAACGCCCGGCCTGCCGGTATTGCTCGAAATAGTCTTCATCAGTGAATTTAAGCTTGGCCAGCTTGCGTTTATTGCCAAGGTTTTTCTGCCAGATCTGCTTCATTTCCTGCGCATCGGCATGAGCCACTTTCGCCAACTCCTGCAGATACTCGCGCAATTTTGGTTTAAGACTGTCGCGCACAGCCTCCTCTTTGATGCTCCAGAAATAGCTATTGATGCCGTAGTTCTCTACATACTGCTGCTTGGCTGGTAAAATCAGAGTTGGAAAGTTGCCTTTGTCATACGCATCTATCTGGCGTACGTGAAACAGCGGCGCCTGGTCGCTGTTGGGGTAAACATCAATAAATGTCTGATAAGTGTCCGCAGTATCTTTATAGCGTTTCTTGCTCAGGTAAAGTTCGGCCAACTGTTCATAAAGTACCGGCTCGTAGTGCATCTTGCCGGCATCAGCCGTCAGCTGGCGAATTGATACAGGACCATCTAGATAAGAAAACGCCAGGGACATAACCCGCAGCGTATCGTCCACCAGGTTCTGATGGCTCTTGCGCAAGTCCTCAACCGCCGTGTTTTTGGGCCATATGCGATTCATGACCCGCCAGTACGACAGCAGACTCTCCTCATAACGGCTGCGCTTAAATTCGCACCAGCCTTTCATGTAAAGAGCATTATCAAAAAATGGGGTGTCCAGCCCAAAACGTAGAACCTGTTCGTAATCATGCTGGGCTTCACGGTATCGTTGGTCAGCAAACAACAGTTCTCCACTGCGAAAGTGCGCCTCAGCAGCGTATGGTGAATCAGGATATTTTCTGACCAATCGGTCCAAGGTTTCCGCAGATTCCTCCTGACGAGCGTCCAGGTCGTACGCTTTAGAAAGCTGATAATACAGAGAGTCATTGCCCTCGCGCTCAGGATACTCGGCCAGCAGCTGCCTGTAGTAGGCAACCACTTCATCGTAGTAGCGGCGGTTGACGGCTTGTTGGGTCTCCCCGGAGTCCAGCTGACGCTCCTCACTCTCCAGCATCATCAGGTCACCCAGGCGCGCCATGGCCCTGGCCCGGATTTCAGGATCGTCGGTAATCTCCAATAGCGAGCGGTAGCTGTCGATCACTTTCCGCCGACTAACCACTGGCAATGCATCATCTTTCTGAGGCGGAGCCACTTGTTGCAAATCGGCCAGCGTGGGCTCGCTGCGCTCGGTTGCATCGAATCCACCGCAGGCCAGCAGATTACTCGCTAGCAGCACGCCAATACAGAACTTTGCCAGTCTGTTATTCACGGTTTGACTCCATGTCACTGGGTGGTTGCGAGGCCGCATCCAGGGCCGAGGCGTTAATGTCATACAGGCGGGTGATAGCCAACTGAGTTTGAGCCAGGTTAGCTTCGATACTTCGATAATGTCGTGCGAGACGTTGATTGGCCATCGCGACCAACTGACTCTGTGCTCGCTGAATTGCTGCGCTGTTTTCCAGCAAAGTTGCATTCAGTTGCTGTCGCGCACTGGCAATTCTATTGCGGTAGCCCTGCAGGTCGAATTGTTCATCCAGCAGGCGTTCAATGGATTCTTTCTTATCAAAAGCGCGTTGCAACACCTCATCAGTGATCTGCAGATCCTTGCGAACTGACCAGAGATTCTCAGAGAACACCTCGTGCGCATCCCACAAAGCAACCCCTGCCAGAAATGCTGCCCATTCTCCTTTAGCGCGAACATCACCACCCGAAGCAATAATTCCTTCAGCCGTGTCCCTGGCAGCCATCGCGCGACGAGCATTGCGCTGCTGCGGTCCAGGCATAACAGCAATGACATCACCTTCGCTTTCAATTCGGCTGAGCTCTTCATAAAGTGTGTTGCGCTTTGTCTCCAGTTTGCCGATTTTCTGCAGAAGCGCCATTTTCTCGCCCTGCAAAACATTCTGTCGGACCTGATAACGACTTTCCATCGCGTACTCAAAAGTCGCGAGCCGACGCTGCCAATCCTCCAGGTTCGCCTGCATCGCGTACAAGTCACGAAGATCAGTAAAAGTCGATTGAAATTCGTGCCCCGCCAACAGTTCCGCAAGATACGTCGATTGAGGATTGATCACCACGTCATCACGCGCAGTGACCCAGTCAACAAATCCCTCTGCTTGCTCGACCACGAACAACTCCATGATATTGGCCGTTTTAAGAGTTGCCGTCGCTTTGCGTATACGGGCCATCTCTTCACGATAACTGACAGCAGCGCGCTCGAATCCGCTCAGTGCTTTGGCCTTAGCCCCCAGTTTCTCATAGACATAGGGAATACCAAGATAAACCTCTTGAACCGCCGGGCTCAATAAAGACTGGCCGAGTAAATGCTCCCATGGTGTCAGAGCGGCTGCAAATTGTTCACGTTCCACTTCCGCCCAGCCATAGCCCAGCATGGCTTTCGCGGTATATGGCCCCTGCAATCGTACCCGTTTGAATCGATCGATGGCAGCGCCATAGCGCTCTCCTTGCAACAAAGCGTATCCAGATGCCAGGTAGGCGCGGTCTGCCAGTGCCCGAAACTCATCTGGACTCAGTGCTTGTGCATTGTCGTAGTCAAGCCGCAGCGCCATTTCGCCCGCACTGTCGAGGCGAATACTGGCTGGATACCAATCGGAGTTTGGCGCACCATCATATTGCGAGCGAATAAACCGTTTTTGAAGCGCTGCACCCAGATTGAATTGACTATAGGCGCGGTAAGGAGAATCTTCGGCAATTCGCTCAAGCGCCTTTTCCGCATGTGTAAAGTCTTCAAAGCGCAGAGCCAATTGACTGACCAGTGAGCGGTATTCATCCTGTAAGTGAATCGGTAAATCAGCACCCACGCTGGCAAGAACCGTCCTGGAACGTTCGTAGTTTCCACGCTGGTAGGCAATCTTACCCAGGTAAAACCAGGCCTGGCTCTCTATCGCTTGCGAATAGCTCCCATTCAGAAGCTCTCGAAAAATTCTTTCAGCCTCTCGGTCCATACCAAATGCAAGGCTGATTCCGCCACGCATCAACTTGGGGTGTGTCCCATGCCCTTCCAGCTTGCCCCGCTGTTCAGCAACAGCAAACTCACGTAAAGCAGCAAAATTATTGCGCTGGAAATACTCGTAGAGCATTACGCCGTAACCCAGGGATTGGGCCACAGACGGTGCGGCTTGGTCTTTCGCCACAGTGACCATTGCCAGCAGGCAGCAAACGCTTGCCACCACGCAGCGCAACGGCCGTTGTGCCGAGCGGTTGATCATTACTGCCACTCTTTTACAGTCAGTTCCGGTTGATGTCGTTGCAGCGAATCGCGGATTCTCAGCTCCAGGTATTTAACATCCCCGTCCTTGGTGAACCTGTGAGTAACAGCGCGACGAAAGTCCCGCCCTTGCGGACCACGCCCGGTGAAAAAAGCGCTAATTTCATGTTCGCCATTTCGCACATTGCCCACATAAAGCCGCTGTATGCCGCCCCTGAACAAAGCATCGACCTGTTTTTCGGTATACAGATAATTTGACACTTCCTTATCATCAACTTTCAGGTTTACAGCATCGAGCTGAAAGAACTCCCCGACATCCATCGACAGAAATACTGCCACCTGGGTATTGGCAGGAAACAACAACTCCTCTTCAAGAATGAACAAATCGCGATTCAGTTCAATCACCTGCTGTTTGAGGTTTTGTACTTCATCACTGAGGCTTTCCTCAGCATTAATCGAGGAAGAGATTCCCGCCAGCGTCAGACAGACAACCGGCAGGAGTACCGACAACACTTTGGCAGGCAGTACGGACTGTAAGAAACGTTTCATGATGTTCGGATCCGGAAAACTCTATAAATTTTAGCCAAGTGCTTTAATCAGCGCCTAGAAAAAGATGCTGGTGCCCAGGCGAAACTCGAAATTGTGACGTAGCGCCTCTTCACCTTGAATTTCATTGTCAAACATGTGGTCTCTCGCTTCCAAACGGAGACTCAACCAATCAGTCAGATAGACGCGGTAACCAAATCCCACATTGAATGTGAACTTGTCGTCATCGGCGAAATTAGTATTGCCGACACCACCTATCAGATAGAATGTCGAGCTGAACACCCATCGATCAAGAATGAAGATCTCACCGGGTAACATGTTCATACCCAAAGACAGGCTCGTGTAGTACACAGGTTCCTCGACCGAAGGAAGTTGTGGTGCGCCCAGTGAGCGAAGTTCAAAGTCACTGACTTCAGACTCCAAATAGCTCAACTCGAGAAACATGTCTTCATTGATATGATAAGCAAGCGAAGCGCCGTATGAGCCTTTGGTATTAAAGTTGTCAAAATTTATCCCGCCTCCGAAAATACTGACTTCCGCATTCTCGGTATCGATCCAAGGTACGATGTACTCTTCGCGGTCCAGATCTTCAGGGGTAATCTCGGCTTCATTTGTGTCGTTTTCTCCATGGGCCAAAACCCATGTTGAGGGCCACAAAGCAAGTATCATGACAAGAATTTTCAGCACTCGTCTCATTCCTAAACAGTTATTCAGTTGCATTGCGAACAGCCTCTTCACGGTAGCCGGACTTGCCGACCGTCCCGACTGCGGGTTTTTTCCAGATCCTGCGCCCTGATCCAGCCAACGTGACCTTTGTGAGCCTCCACTTTAATCCAACTGGTCCGCTGCTTAATGGGCCTCAGGGATTCGCCTTTGGCGATCACGTAAAACTTCGGGTAACCGCGCCCGGGCCCGGTATGCATATCGATAAAGCTCGCCTGGACCACAAACTCGGGCTCATGTCCAAAAGCGAGCAAAGGCCAAACACTTGCGCCTAGCACAAACAGCAGGTTTCTTATTGTTAGCGCTTGCATGTTTTTCAGCCTTTGAGGAGTTCGTTTCAGGACACGCTATCGTGTTCAACAAAGCCGGCCCGCTTAGGGGCACCTTATAAAAGTAGGCCAAAGCCGGGCGTACTTCTATTGGAGCGGGGTGCTAAGTTCGGTATTAATTGTCAGTTGCCTGTTGCAGGTCTGCAGAATAGTGCAACAAACCATCGTCATCGATGATGATGGCGTCGATTCCGGACAGCGAATTGATCAAATGCAAACCAGCTTCCGGGCCCATCACAAATACAGCGGTGGACAAAGCATCGGTGGTCGTGGCATCGGGCCCAATAATGGAAACGCTGCGTGCCCGATCGGCTGACCTGCCGGTAGAAGGAACCAGAATGTGGTGGTGTCTTTGCTGATCGAATTCATCAATAAAGTAGCGCTCGTAATCACCTGACGTGGAGATAGCCACATCCTGCAATGGAATCAGCAATAGAGCATCTTCCCCTCGCGGGTTTTTGATCCCGGTCACCCAGGGTCGGCCACGTTTATCGCCCAAAAGACGACTGTCACCGCCCGCACTGACCATGGCATTTTTGATACCCTTTTTCTCCAGCAAAGCAATACACCGGTCAACTGCATGCCCTTTGGCGATGCCACCAAAATCAATGCTGACACCTGCCTGGCTGAAACTCACCCGTTGTTCAGCGGCAGCAATAGTAATGTGCTGATAATTGATGTTGGGCAGTTGCTCGCTTAATTGATGATCACCCGGTTTGATGCCGGCTCGAAAGTCATACAATTTACCGGCCGCTGCGTAACTCACATCAAAAGCGCCATGGCTCAGTTTGGATACCTTCTGTGCCTGTTGCAAAAGACCAATGAATTCCAGGGAAACCGGCACCGCCGACTGCGCTGCCTCGCGATTGACCCGACTCAGCTCGCTGTCAGGCAGGTAGGGGCTGAATTTTTGTTCGACCCTGTGCATTTCCTCAACTACCGCGTCCATCGCCCGTGCGGCAGTGTCAGGACCTTCGGCCCAAAGCTCTACTGAAATCTCGGTACCCATGGCGGTAGCTGTGCGCTGATACCACTCCGCGTTGACCGGTAGACAGTACAAAGCGAGGCCAATGAACGCAGCACAGGCAGTTGACAGTGTGGACAGGTCAGTTTTCAGGGCTTGGGCACTAATAGAAAATCGAGATAAAAAAGCGTACCACATTCGCGCTAAAGCTGTAGAAAGGTTCCTCTCCAGCCGCTATCTCGGTGCTGTTCTGACTGGCCGTGGCGTCTCGAAAATCTTCATAGTCGAAGCGGATGTGGTCAACTGATAAATTAACGCTGGCCCTTTCGAGAACCTTAAATCGTTTGATTTTTTGCTCATAGCGAATGCCAACACCGAGCGCGTGCGAGCTGAACGTACTGAGCTCTTTGTCCCGAGCTTTGAAATCCTGAAAGTCTGCGCGTGGAAAAAGATCGCTGAAAAATTGTGCGGCGGTTTGATCGTAATAACGGTAGTGGCTGTCGATTACCCAGCGTTCTCCCAGCGGATGGATGTAGCCCAATTCGACAGTATTCGCATCGATTCCCCAGTCATCTGTGTAGTAACGTGCCTTGAATTTAAACGATGCGCGGTATGGCAGGTACACCATCACACCGAGCGCCAGAGCGTCGCTGGTTCTGGTGTTTGGATACACTTCAGCTTCCAGGCGGAAGTTGTTCGGGTCAGCAGGGTCGACAAAGCGTACCTGACGATAGGGATTGTTCAGGAAACCCTCATCGGAAATGCCCTCATAGTTCAGCGACATGATGGCATTGCGGGTAAGAATCTGACTGAAACCAAATCGGTAGTGCTGACGATCAACTTCGCGTGAAAATTCGTCATCATCATTGCGAAACACTTTATCACTACCACGCGAATAGCCCAGCGACAGCGTGCTGAGATCGCCGAAAAAATCCTGACTCAGGTTGAAGTGAAACGACTCCGCATCGTAATCGTTTTCCTCACTCTGCGTCATACTAAAGCTGAGTAGCGCTTTATTTTCGAGGTAGTCGAAGCCAATTGACTTTTCGGTTCGTTTTTCCTGGTATTCACTGGCGGACAGCTGAACATCAATGGACGCGCTGGACACGTTATCAACGTAGTAATTCGCGGATAAGGAAAACTTTTCCTTGAAGCCTTTGCGCACCAGAATTGAAGGCCCGTCAATGGTCACGCCACCACCACTGTAGGAGTGATACATCACGTCTGTGCGGTCTTCAGGGATCACCGCGGAGAATGCCTGTGACGCCAGCAACGGCATAGACAATGCCAGGACATAACGCCAAATGAGAGCTGCCCTAGTTGCAACCACAACCGCCTCCGGTACCGCCCTCAGCGCCACGCGCACCTTCACGCGCCTGGTAGACATGGTGCATGTACGCAGCTGATACGGGTGCGGCATCAAACTGCATGATGGGGTCCGACAGCCGGTCGCGCTCGTATGGCTTGACCCAGGGCTCTATGCTGGAGCAGGAAGCCATTAACGCCAGCACTGGCAGCCCGGCGATTCTAATCAGCGGCTGCATACTGTTCTCGAAACAGTTGTTTAACCTGAGCCGCATAGGCATCCTCGTAGCCAGGCTTGAAGCCGCGATGAAAATGACGGATATTGCCGTCCCGGTCTACCATCACCGTGGTCGGCATTGCATCTACCTGGTAGAGCTTGCTGACTTCACTGCGAGTGTCATACAGGATGGGAAAGCTGACTGGGTTTTCAGCTAAATGATCGTCGGCCTTGGCGGGATCATTTTCAACATTGACACCCAGTACAGTGAACCCCATGTCCCGATAATTCTGGTGAATATCGTCCAGCAAGGGCATCTCCTGACGGCATGGCCCACACCAGGTGGCCCAGAAATTGATCAATACAATTTCTCCGCGTAGCTCCGAGAGCCGAATATTCTTGCCCTGATTACTTTTCAAGACAAAGTCCGGCGCTGGGCCATTTCTCTCGTCGGCTGTAGACAAAGCAGCCACGCTCAACATTGACAGCAATAGCCACAATGAACGAGTAAACATCTTCATGCGAGTACCTCTCAGAAAAATACGCTGAATCCAGCCGTCAGTTCGATGTTGTGCACAGTTTTTTCGGTGCCGAGCAAATCACTGTCGAACAGGTGATCGCGCACATCAACGTGCAGCGCAAACCAGTCGTTGAACAGCATGCGATAACCCGCTCCGAAATTGATGGTAAAGTGCTCGTCGCCTCCAAACTCGGTCGAGCCGATTCCTGCAATCACATACAAAGCTGTATTAAACGCCCAACTGCTGCCAATGAAGGTTTCCCCGGGCAATATATTCAGGCCGGCAGACAGGTTGTAGTATTCGAAATCACGCTCGTCATCCGTTAATAATTGCGCTGCGCCACTCAACGTCTCAAAGCTGGTCTCGCCCGCCTCCGACATGCCATACGCCGCTTCCAAAAACAGGGTTTCCGTTATGTGATACGCTGCCCTGGCACCGATAACAGTATCGCTGCCAAAGTCTTCAATACTCAGAATGCCGCCATAGATACTGAACTCAAAATCTTCGCTGTCGATCGCATCAATGTCAATTTCCTGACGCTCCAGGTCAGGATCAACAACATCAACCGGCTGACCGGACTGGGCTGCCAGGCAAGGCGCCAGCGTACTCAACAAGATGCTTAAAAATAAGCGTGCAGTCCAAGTTTCCATTGTTCTATCTCTTCGTCATCATCACGGCTGGTTAAGGCCAAATAATTGCGATACTCAAGCCGCAGGGAAAAACGGCGTGCCATCGGCAGCTCCAAACCTACCCCCACATGAAAGGTGTCATCCGTACGATCTTCCGTTTCCACTAATGTGGCATCGGGGTCGGTATTGATCTGCCCCCCTCCCAATACGAAATAAGGCGAAACGCGCCACTCAGGGAAAGCCTTGTGAAGCACACTCAAATCATAGAGGTAATTATTGGAAAAAGTGCCAAGCGCTTGTGAAAGCGTGAGCTCTGTCGAAATATTCTCGGTAAATACATAGGCGATATGCAGAGAAACCAGGTCGGCCCCCCCAAAATCGCCACCGGAAATACCAATTGCCCAATGCCTGTCTGCAAGACTCTCCGCATCCAGCTTTTTAATGTCCAGCCGTTCTCCCGACGGTGCCAGGGTCGCGGTGAGCTGGTCTTCTTCAACCCAACCCTCAACATCATTGTTCAGACGAACCTTAAACCAGGTCGTTCTGCGCTTTAGTAGAACGATCCAATCGCCTTTTTCTCCGACATAGAATTTCGGATAGCCCTTGCCGGGGCCGGTGTGCAGATCGATGTATGGGTCAGCAACCTGAACGCGCTGCTCTTCCTTGGCACACACAAATTGTGTTAGAGAGAGCAGAACCATTATGTAGGCAATTGGTTTCGTCATTCGGCGGTAGCACATCCTTTATTCTTTGAGTCTAGCAGGACCTGAGCGCGACGCAGGATGGGTTCACTCCTGCTTAACAGGCGAACAGCTCGCGTCCACAAAACGATCAATCCACTGGCGCATCGAACGGATTGTTGTAATATTGACCGCCTATATCCAGCCACTCCGACAGCAGTCGCAGTTCAGCATTGCTTAACCAACCGGCATGACTACCGCCAGCGTCAAAACGCTGAAAAAATCGGTCGCTGGCAATAGCACCTGCCACATTCATGCTCGAATTGATCGGCACGGTGACCAGCACAGGAATAGGGTCACCATTGCCATCTAGAATCAGGTTACCGTCCGCATCAGTCTGAAATATGGGGTTACCGTTGTCATCGGTTGCCTGTACCAGGCGATCAACTATGGCACCATTCAGGTCCTCTTGTTCATTGTCTTCGAACAGCAACTCACGATAAGAGGTGAAATGATCCGGCTCATCGGCCGAAGCACTTGCCGTCAAATCAAGTTGAGCGACGGGTACCTGAGCCACCCCCATGTCATCGACTGGGGCATGACAGGAAACACAGGTTTGATCCTGCACCGGGTCGAGCGGGTCAAGTGCAGTTCGAGGAATGTCCCACAGCGGCTGAATATGTTGTTCATAATTGATGGTTATCCGGCAAATTGGCGCCCATTCGGTCGCGCAATCGGCAGTCGTTGGCAGTTCTGTTAGCAAATCGGCATAGCGGTAAGCAAAATCCGGGTCTGGATCTGCGATACCCGGCCCACTCCATTCATCAACGTACTCCAGGTCCACGCTGAGTGCACGGGCACCATTGATACGCGCAAAAACCTCAGCCATTGTTTCGCCAATCTCATCAGCAAAAAGCGCCGGGTTAGTATTGGGGAACTCAACCGTGGGGGTTAGCGCGCCCGGATTCACCGAGTCCGGCTGCGCGTCATAACGCCCGTGAGGAAGCTCGCTGTTTGCCGTATGGCAACCCTGACACTGCAACTGTTCGCCCGGCTGCAAGTGCAGCCAGTTCTGGTGCCGACCACTGATTCGCCGGCCCTGGCGGTCGACGATGCTGATCGCGAAAGGGATGCGTGCAGGCACAGTAAACATCACCGAACCATCAGGCTCGATCGGCACATAGCCGATGATGTCTCGCATCAATTGCTGGGCACTGCGTCCAAAAGCCGTGTTACTGAAATCGTGGACGTCTTCATCCGGCATCGAGACCGGTTTGACCACTCGCAGAAAGCGCGCCGGGCGTTGATTGGCCGATACCTGGGCCGGGTCCGCCACGGTGGGGATATCGGGCTCAGCCGTATCCACTCCATCAAGATCGTACACACTTTCGATATGCACCAGAGCGAGATCGGCCTCGGCAAGATCATTGTCGATATGCTCCTGCCCGAGATCTTCCGGAAAGGGACGGTCCTGCAGGGTAATCACATCGGTGTACATAACCCCTTCTTCAGGCGCGACAACCGGTAACTGCGATTCGTTGTTGAGATCAAACATCCAGATTCCGTACAGAGGGTCGGCCTCGCTGAATTCGGGATTCGCCAGGTTGGCGTCTGTACAGGGCAACAATTGTTCACCGGATTGCAGTCGGCACTGCGACCAACTGGCCAGCATTCGATTGGTGTTATCACGCAGAGGAAAGGTGGAACTGTAACGGCCGCCAGGCGAGATATCCTGTGCCAATTGCACATCAGTCAACGAAGCGGATTGCTGCGCTGGGCCCTCCAGACCAGCATGGTCTGCGATAGGCTGGTTAATATCGGTAAATCGCGCGGTATCAATGGCGACAATCTCACCACCGAGATCCAAACTTTCAAACGGTCGCAGCGCAGCAATGATTAAGCCGTCATCGTTTTGCCGCGGCTGCATGAACTGAACCGTGGTTCCATCCGGGCTTTGGTGGCTGTGGTTACCATAGAGAAGCTGCAAATTGCTGCCATCGGGATTAATCGTGTACAAGTTGATGCTACTGTTGCCTCCAGCACCGTCCCAACGAGAGAACACTATGCGACCATCATCCAATACACTGGGATTCAGGTCATGGCTTTGATTGAATGTCAGCTGAGTAATTTCACCTCCCTCGGCATCCATTTTGTGCAGAACCATTGCTTCACGGTCGCGCTCTTCGTCCAAAGCGGCGAACTGAGGCTTGCCTTCATCGAGCAAAATCGCCCTGGATTCGCGCTGTCGGGTGGATGCAAACACAATACTGCCGTCGGCCAGATACTGTGGGGCCACATCCTGCCCCTCCTCAGCCGTCAGATCTGATGCAATGACCCGCCGCAGCTCGTCAGTCTCGAAATTGTATTCCCAAATATTCCAGCTGGGCTGTTCGTCCTCATCGGCGTCTTCAATTTCCGGTGCACGCATTGCGAACAGCAAACGCAAGCCATCGTAAGAGGCCGCCAGATCTTTAACATCATACAGTTCGCCGTCCGCAAACACTCCGGCAGTGATGTTGCGGGCTGCTGAACTTGGTGACGCACGATCGCGGACAAAGAGTTCGGCGCCCGGGTTGAAGGCCGCCGGGTCCCGCAGGTCCTGTTCCAGCAAATTACCATCCTCATCGCGAGGCAGTGGCCGCTTGACATAGGCAATAGCGACATCGACAACGGCCGGATCGGGGTCCTGGCCATCGCTGATGCCCACACTGCCACCATTTTCCCCGCCTCCACCGGCACAGGCTGCTAACAAAAAGCTCAACAACAGCAGGCTATTTCGATACAGCCGGATTCGCAGCGGTGTGTTCATTGTCATTAAGCTCGTGCACGGTTTACGCTGAGTTTAGTCGTGCTGTGGAAGCACGTGGTTTTGCCAGGCTCCGGAACTGTGGCCACAGTCACGAATCGCTGAATTTATACCCAAGCAATGTACGCAGCTGTGCAGCGCTTCACATTGCCCTGCCGGTCAGCAACTAGACTGATTTGCAGCAGTTCGAATCACGCAGCCCAGCAAAGGCCTAATCCATGCACAATCCAAACGTGAACGCCAAATTGGCTTTTCGACTACTCCTCAACAGCACCATCCTCAGCTTGCTGATCGGCCCGCAGCTTCTTCAGGCTGGTCCTCTGGAACAAGCCAAGCGAATACATGATCGAATAGCCGGTGTGCCCGCCAGTGATGCAACGCTCACTGCGATGGCCGATGACATCAGTGGAGTGGGCGGCCGTAGCGCGATGGACGCGGCCTACCGCGCAATGGCTCACCCAGCATTCTACTCGGTGACGTTGAAAAACCTGGCCACTCCATGGACCAACACCGACTTTGACCCATTCGCACCGCTCAATGATTACACCGCGACGGTCATTGGCATGGTCCGCGATGATCGTGATTTCAGCGAAATACTCTCGGCCGATACCATTTATGTCGGCAACCTGAATCACCCCAGCCTTGCGGGTGTGCCGGCCTACTCCAATACCAGTAATGCCCACTACGAAACCATCGAGTTGAACAATGCTGATCTCAGCGACCCTAATGTGTTGGTTGCTGACACACAGAGCAATGTGATCGGCATCGACCCTCAGGGTGCTGCGGGTGTAATGACCACGCGCGCAGCCGCCAAGGCGTTTTTCATCGACGGCACTAATCGCGCGATGTTCCGCTTTACCCTGCTGAACCACCTCTGCAATGACCTTGAACAAGTTAAGGACACCAGTCGACCGAGTGACCGGATTCGTCAGGATGTCAGCCGTAGTCCCGGTGGCGACAGTCGCCTCTTTCTAAACAGTTGCGTCGGCTGTCACGCCGGTATGGACCCGATGGCACAAGCGTTTGCCTACTACGATTTTGTCAATGCTGACAACGACAATGAGGGTAATGACGGCTTTATCCAGTACACCGCCGGCCAAGTCGACCCGAAGTATTTTAATAACGATACAACTTTCCCATACGGTTTTCGAACCCCGGATGATGCCTGGGTCAACTACTGGCGGGAAGGCCCGAATGCCGAAGTTCTCGGCTGGGACACCAGCCTGCCTGGAGAAGGCGCGGGCGCAGCCAGCCTGGGTCTCGAGCTGGCGCGCAGTGAAGCGTTTGCTCAATGCCAGGTTAAAAAAGTATTTCGGCAGGTCTGCCTGCGTGAGCCTGGGGAAAACGATCGCAGCACTTTCGAGACCATTGTGAACGGCTTCAAAAGTGGTTATCAACTGAAACAGGTATACGCCGAGAGCGCCGTGTACTGTATGGGTGACTGATCATGAATAGCCAACGTTTTAAGCCAAACTCTGCTACAGGTTGTTCGATGAATAGTTTTTTTCTTTCGCCGAAGTGGGCAATACTCTTACCCCTGATTATTGTGCTGCAGGCCTGTAGCGGTGGCAGCGGCACCGCGCCTACTGTTAACCCAGACAGCAGCACTGGCACCGGGAACAACAATGCCTACACTGGCCCCGAACCGCAAACCGCTGACGTGCAAGCCTTTCGCATCAACGTTTGGGAAAACCTGCGCGGTGATGACCGCTGCGGAGCCTGTCATACCGCCGGCGGTCAAGCACCTTCTTTTGTCCGCAGTGACGATGTCAATCTGGCCTACAGTTCCGTAAATGGCATTGTTGATTTGAGCATTCCCGCGAGTTCAAGAATGGTCACCAAAGTTTTGGAGGGGCATAACTGCTGGCAGGGCGATGACAGCGCGGCCCTGTCAGCCTGTGCCAATATTATCGAAGGTTACATCACGGCCTGGGCAAACGATTCGCAGGGCGGCACGGCGAATGTGATTGCGCTGACGCCGCCGCCGATCATTGATCCGGGCAGCAGCAAGAATTTTCCAGCCGATGTAGCAGATACCAGTTTCGCGAGCACGGTCCACCCTTTACTGACTGCACATTGTGTCAATTGCCACACACAGGATGCTGCAATCCCGCAATCGCCCTACTTCGCGGTTGCCGATGCACAGGAAGCGTACCTGGCTGCGCAAAGCAAAATGGACCTGGATAATCCGGCAAACTCCCGTTTCGTATTGCGACTGCGCGATGAATTTCATAACTGCTGGTCACTCAGCTGCCAAAATGATGCAGACCAGATGCAAACGCAGATCGCCGCCATGGCAGGTGGTATTGCTGTGACCGAGCCAGACTCCTCGTTGGTACTCAGCAAGGCACTCACACTGGCGGACGGTATTTTGGCAAACACCGGTGGTCGGCACGAGGCCAATGTCATTGCCAAATGGGAATTTCAAAGTGGCACCGGTACGACTGCGTTCGACACCAGCGGGGTTGCGCCTGATCTTAACCTCACCCTCAGTGGTGATGTCGAATGGGTCGGTGGCTGGGGGATTCGGGTTGTTGATGGTAAGGCACAAGGAACAACCAATGACAGCCGTAAGCTTTACGACCTGATCACTGCAACCGGGGAATACAGCGTGGAAGCGTGGGTAGCACCCGGTAATGTCACACAGGGTGACGCCGAAGATCCGGCCCGTATTGTCAGCTATTCGGCTGGTACTGATGCGCGAAATTTCACGCTGGGCCAGACTCTTTACAACTATGAATTTCTCAACCGCAGCACAAACACAGACGCCAATGGCACGCCCGCCATGTCAACCAACCCGGACGAGGAAGATCTTCAGGCTACCCTGCAACATGTGGTAGTTACATTCGACCCGGTTGCCGGTCGTCAAATCTATGTTAACGGACTGAGCACGGACGACACCGACCCAAGCCCCGGTGGCACACTGGCAGACTGGAACGACACCTATGCCTTTGTACTGGGCAATGAAGTCTCCAGCAATCGCCTATGGGAAGGCGTTATTCGAATGGTGGCCATTCACAACCGGGTACTGACGCCTGAACAGATCAGCCAGAACTATGACGTGGGCGTGGGTGAGAAATTCTTCCTGCTGTTCAGTATTTCACATCTGATCGACACTCCAGAAAGCTATATCGTGTTTGAAGTGAGTCAGTTTGACAGCTACTCCTACCTGTTTAATGAGCCGTATTATATAACTCTGGAAAGTACCTCCAGCCCGAGTAATGTTCAACTGGAAGGCATGCGTATTGGTGTCAATGGTCGCGAAGCGACGGTGGGTCAGTCATACGCATCCCTGGCAACGACGATTAGTGATAACAACCAGGTTCTGTCAGCTCTGGGGACAATCATTGCTCTGGAAAAAGGCCCCGACAGCGATGAATTCTTTCTGACCTTCGAGGTTCTGGGTTCGCACAGCAACGTGACTGTGCCAGGCGTGCCTTCCGTACTGCCGCCACAGCTTGATGGAGTCGGTGGTTCCGAAATCGGTGTTCGCACTTTCGATGCCATCAGCGCATCAATGGGTGAGATTACCGGCATCAATATTGCGTCCGAACCAAGCCTGCAAGATACCTTCAATACCATTCGCAAGGCATTGCCGGCAGTGCCCGACATCGAAACTTTCCTGTCTTCCCATCAAATGTCAATCACTCAACTCGGCATCGGTTATTGCGATGCTCTGATCGAAACCAACCCGGGATTTTTCCCTGGCATGGATTTCGATCAGAGCCTGAGCGCGGCCCAGCGGCCCCTGGTTACCGCTCCGTTGGTGGACGCGGTTGTGATGAGTGGGCTTGCTACCCAACCCGACCCGGTCGCGACTCAAACCGAACTGAATACACTGTTTGACCGCCTGTGTGGCGGTAATGGAAGCAGCAATGCAAGCTGCAGTGCGGCCCAAACCCGGCCCGCCAGCAAAGGGGTTTGCGCAGCCGCCCTCAGTAATGCGGCTATGCTGATTCAATAAGCGACGAGGAAATCACATGTCACGACGAAAAAAATTTTTTGGCCTGGATCAACCCTTACGCCACCCTTGTCACGCGAAGCCTCGTACCCGTCGCCAGTTCATCGCGCAGGGTTTCACTGCGGGTGCCGGCACCGTGGTGGGTAGTTCGCTATTCAGTTTGTTTGCCAACCCACGCGCCGCGTATGCGCTGTCGGCTGATGTGGCTGCTGAAGTAGCCGCCTGTGGCATCGCCACCCAGGGAGCCGGCAAGATACCGTTTATATGCTTTGACCTCGCAGGTGGCGCCAATATGGCCGGTTCAAACGTATTGGTTGGCGGCCAGGGCGGGCAATTCGATTTCCTGAGCACGGCCGGTTACAGCAAACTGGGCTTACCTGGCGATATGGTGCCGGGGGTCGCTGAAGCGACACCGACCACCACCAGTAACGGTGACCACACAGACACCTCTCTGGGGCTAGCGTTTCACAGCGACAGTGCTTTTCTTCGTGGGATACTCGAAAAAGCACCGAATGCTGTCGCCAGCGGCAACATTAATGGTGCGGTTATTCCGGCTCGTTCAGACAACGACACCGGCAACAATCCGCACAACCCAATGTACGGAATTGCCCGCGCCGGCCAGGGGGCAAGTGGCGCCGATGGCTCACTGGTTACCCTGATCGGGTCGAATAACTCCGACTCCGGTGGCAATTCAATGGCGCCGGCGCATTTGATCGACCCATCTATTCGACCCACCAAAATAGATAGGCCGAGCGATGTGACCGGCATGGTGGATGTGGGCGATTTCGGTAGCCTGACCCAGGCGGAAGCCGTTGCTGTCATGGAATCCGTTTACCGGGTCAGTGACGCCAAAATGAGTCGCGTGAATACCGGGCTGGCCAACAATGCCGAGTTGGTGGATCAGGTGCGGTGCGCCTACGTGAAAAGCGCCGATCTGGCAGAACGGTTCGGCGACCCATCGCAAATCAACCCCGACGACCGCCAGGGTTCCAACCCGATCATTGTCAGCGATGCAGGCGGAATCTTCTCGGAAGCGGAATTCGACGACGATCGCGAATTTCAGAAAACAGCCTCAGTCATGAAAATGGTCATTGACGGTTTTGCCGGTGCGGGCACGATCACCATGGGCGGTTACGACTATCACGGCGGAGCTCGCGCTACCGGCGAAGTCCGTGACTTGCGAGCCGGCCGTTGCATGGGCGCCTGTCTGGAATACGCTCACCAGGTGGGCGTCCCTCTAATGATGTATGTGTGCAGTGATGGCTCATTGTCCAGTAACGGCACGATAGACAATTCGGTAGAAGGAAGAGGCAAAGGCGAATGGACGGGCGACAATTCTTCTACGGCCGCGTCCTTTTTTCTGGTCTATAACCCAGGAAGAAGGCCCGTGCTGATCGGCGCGACACCTGAAGAGCAGGCAATTCATCAACAAATCGGTTACATGCGTTCCGATGCCTCTGTCGAAACCGCCTCGTCACCAGCCGCCAACAACGTCAACCTGTTGGTGGATACCGTCATACTGAACTACATGGCATTGCACGGTGAGCAAGGCGCTTTTTCGACAAACTTTCCAACGCCGTTAGGGGCACTGATTGACACCCTCACGGCCTTTGAGCCGATTGTGGCCGGCACCATCACCAATCCTGTATAGCTCAGCCCTTGGCCAGCTCAGACTGTACTTGTGCCATGAACAACCGGGCGTAATGCCCGGCTTCATGGTCTGCAAACCCAAAGCGGGATTGCAGTATGTAAGCCAGCTCCTGATAACTCATGTCGCGGTCGATGCATTGCAAAATATTATGCACCGTCTCGGTGCGAAGTTGGTATTGCTGCAGCTCAGGGCTGAACAAAATTTGCTCGTCCCCCAGAGTATCCGCCGGTGGCTGCGCTTTTCGAACACCATCGGCCGTGGCGAACAATACGGTTTCCAGGCGTTGTTGTGAATCCAATGGGTTGGCCAAATAAGGCTGGCGCTGCTGACAGCAACTCACGGTCTCGAAGCAGGTTTGCAGACAGTCTTCAATTTCTTCGCGACACCACTGTAACTCGTAGCACGGATTGTGCACATTCACCGGCCCACTCAGCAGGAATCGCCCGTTCGCTTTTAAAAAATAGCTAGCGGTGGCCACCGCGTCTGAAAATGAACAGTCCAGAATATCAAAGAACCAGGGCGCAATCAGCGCATCAAAACTGGCTGGCGCAAACGGTAGATGCGGAAAGCTTGCCAGCACCAGCTGATGCTGTTTGTCAGTCATGGGTGGAACCTTGATCTGATACTTGCGAGCGGTGTCTTCAAGCCGGCAGGGATAAAGGCTGTAATCATGCAGCTTGAGTAACTTACCCTGAAACAGGTGCTGGGAGGCCAGCGCCAGGAAGGGGTTATGCTCAAGCGATACAATATGCCATTCGGGTAACTCACGCGCCAGCTGGTAAGATAAACCACCGGCTCCGCTGCCCAGCAGCAATAACTGGCCAGGGTCGCGGTTGGCCAGCGCTGAAACAAAATACTCCACACTGGCTTGAAGTTCCTCCGGCCAGCACCAATCGCGAAAGAAAAGCTGAAAATAGGAATAGATTTGCTGGCTGGACGGCGTATTCGGCAGCGCTTTTTGGGGCAGCCAATTGGCCAGCATCTTTTCCATCTGCGCGAGATTCTTGTGACGCGCCTCATGCTGTAGCAACAGGCGCTTACGGGTCAAGCTTGCTTGTTGCGAAGCAAGCTGTTGTAACTGTTTTAGATGCGCCCGTTCGAGGTCTATGAAGTGCTTGATACGACTGCCCCATTCCAGCCGCGATTGTTCCGGCCGGCGGTACAGGCACGGTACGCCGCTGCCAAGCACCGGGTACTCCCACTGTGAAGAACACAGCTTGTTCTCATTAAGCGTCAATGGCTCACCGCTATCGGGGCACCGCAGGATCTCAAGCAGACCTTCAGTGAGCATTTACAAACGACCTGTGTGGATAAACTGGTGCCGACCATTCAATGGCGGACCAAACAGCATCCCCATTTGCTGAACCAGCGTAGTGGGCACGGTGTCATCCGGTCGGCTGCCAAGGGTTAAGGTGTAGCTACGATTCGGCTGCATGCGCAGATTCACGTCAATTCCGTAGCGGCCCTGGTAATCAATGCTCTCGGCCAACAACGGTGCTTTACGGCCGTCCGACTCGGCCAGCTTGAGTTCTAGTAACAAATCACCAATGTCAATATCGGCGGCGGGTAAACTGGCCAACAGGCTGCGTAACTGCACCCGGCCCTGCAAAAACGTAAACCATGAGTTGGAATAGCTGAAGCTAAGATCCTCAATACGCACAAACCCGTCCAGCGGAATCAGCAGGTCGCGGAGCAGCGGCTTGATTTCCAACAGTGAAAAACCCACCGTTAGCCCGTTGACCCGAGTTTCGCCAAACAGGGAATGCGACACGTTCACTGCCACAGGCTGCTCACTGAATCGGGCCGTGAACTCGGCGGCGAACCGTCCAAGGAAAAGTTGTGACAGTTTTAAATCCCAGCGTACATCGGCCAGTCGCACCGCCGCTGACGGGGTGTGAATCTGCAATTCGCGGCTTTCGCCCTCATGCCAACGGCCGCTCACACCGTGGAAGTACAGACCTGCGCGATGTAAACCCAGGCTCGTGACCAGAACCCGTGCCGGAGCCGTCAGCAGCAACAGCACAAGGAACAACAGTAGCGCTGCCAGCAACACACGCCTGGAAAGAAAACCTCTCATTGTTTTTGCAACTGCAGTGAGGCACTGACCAGACCGCTGCGTGAACTGCCAGTAACACTGAGGTTACTCACCGCCACGTTTTGGCGGCTGAGCGACTCTAACCAAACGAAAAGCTTGGCAAACTCGGTATCCTCAAACCAGACCTGAGCGAGGTCTTCACCCCTGGGCTGAAAACGACTGAATCGAATATCGCCCGAAGCGACCGACGCATTCAACAATTGAGATATCGATTGCCCTGTCGATGTGTTCTCCCTGCCCTGTTGCTGCTGCAAACGCTCGGCACCGTTGCGCATCCACTGCAGGGTTTCTGCGGCGGCGGCGTTGCGCTCGGACAATTGCTTGTTTTCAACATGCAAGGGACGCCACAGCCCAATGTATATCAGATACAGCAACAACACAGCACCACCGAGTACCAGCATCCATTGTTCGCGATTTTCCAGGGCGTGGAACCAATCCAGATTCAGTCGATTCATGACTCAGGCACCCCCGCTCTCTTTAAAAATCATTCTGGCCCGCTCGCCGCCCTCAACACTGTTGCTGCTCACCAGGCTGGCGGCGATTCCTTGCTCCGCCAGACTGCTGCGGATTTTCTCGATGTCTTCAAACTGCCGAGCCATGATATCCAACCGCAATTCGTTAGTACGCATAGTAAAATTCACGTTCAACAGTTTGATACCTTCGAAGGTTTTCAACACTTCTGCCGACTGGTAAAAGAGGGGTAAAAAGCGTGATTGCTCACCGCCACTGCTGAATTCTCGCAGTTTGCTGCGCATTTGCTGTTCCGGGTCACTGACTTGGCTATTGGGAAAAGCCTGGCGATAGACTTCGGTCATTTGTTGACGCAAGTGCAGATTTTCCGCATGGAGCCGTCGATTGTCGAGATAGGCCGATAGCGTATAGACCAGTACGCCAACCGCCAAAAAAATAAGCGGCAAGCGCCAGAACTGCCAGATTGCGACCCACGGTACAGACGGGCTGAATTCTCCCTGCAGCAAGTTAATGGCACGACGACTGAACGCCGCCCACTGAGTACGCGCAAACCAGGGCGTACCAGTGGCTTGAACCAGGCTTTGCAAGGCATTGGGCAGGCAGTCTTCCAGTTGTTGCGCAGCGGCGTCGGAATCCTGATAAAGCCTGATAAGTGAGGGAAGACTTTCATGATCGCGCGCCGCAATAGTCCAGGCCAGGCGCGCCTGGGCGTAACTGGTGACAAACTGCTGATGCTCGGATAGCTTCACACTTAAAGTATCTTCTCCTGCATTAACAGACCACTGACCCTGCTCGCCGTCGAGGAGCTGCACCAGTGGCAATACTCCCACCACTTTGATGTGGCGCTCCGTGAATGGCTCCAGCAAGGCATGCATAAACGCCTTGTCCACAACCGCGAGGGTCAGCGTCCGTTCACCGGGCTTGGCATAAGCCACATGCAATTCTTCAAGATCGCTTACCAGCGATTCTTCCAATTCAAAGCTGGCCGTTTTGAGTATGTGCCGGCGTTCCTGTGGCTCAAATGCCACTGTGCGAATGGCAACCCGCGCGCTGTTAACCACCAGCAACAGCTCATCAATCGACGCGGTTTCATGCGCTGCAAAAAAATCCTCCAGCTCGCCGGTGTGTGCCGGCAGGTCCGGACCGCTCTCGAGATAGCGCAACCAACGACAGGCCCCACTCTCCGGGTTATATTCCAGTAAGCAGCGATTCTTCACGTGTTCGACCCATTGTTCATATATTCATAAACTCCCTGTGCTGCGCGAGAGTACCTTTACTGTTGTATTGTCATCCACTCGCAACACCGAGCGCATGGGAATCGTCAGTTCGCCCAAGCGGGCATGGCTGGTCATCGAATAGTATCGGCTGGTAAAGCCATACTCTCCCATGGCGTTTTGAACGCCGCCCTGCCCAGCCTGACCCAGTAAACGCTGCCAGGGCTCCATTGCGACAAAGGCCTCTTGGGTCATCGCCACTGCCGGGTCAGTCTGCTCCAGATACGCTTCGATCTCAGCCTTTGAAAGTGGTGTGAACTGGTCCGGTGCATTGTAACCAAGCGCTTGCAGAATATTCGCCGTGGCGGTATTAATATTGATTTGGAATACATCGGTATCAAGGGCTGCTACGTGCGGAGCCAATGCCTGAAACAGCTCAGCATCCACCCCTTTAACCAGTCGCAACTCGGTAATAGACCGCATCGGACCGTTAGCGGTGCGGTAAGGTGGTGCAAGCTCACCATAGTAAAGGTTTTCGGCCCCATTGAAGCCGCGCTCGCTGTTATCTTCATCTATCCAGTCAATTACCGCATCGGTGATCGCTTCCGCACGACCTCGGTCCATATCCAAATCATCAAATGTCTGCAGCAATCGAATAAACATTTTTTGCTGCGGCCCGTAAGTCAGCTGATTCTGCTGGCCCGAAGACAAGCCACGCGTCAGACTGTTGATATTGAAGCGCGCCTGCAGATCCGCCAGCGGTTCGGGGGCGAGCATGCCCTTGCCGATAGGCACCGGCGGATACTGGGTGCCCCAGGGTTCGCCACGGTGGTCTCCTTCATCGTCTTTATCAGCCATCAGTAATTGCCGGGCGATATTTTCCGCGCTGATTAGAAACAGAGTCGCTTGATCACCAAGCAGCACATTGGAGGTGCGGCGAAATGTCAGCTGGTACTCATTCCCCATACGAACACCAATCACTGCGACCAGAGCGGTAATCAGAATAGCCACCACCACGGCAGCGCCCCGCTGTTCCGACAATGCCGGCGGGCGGTTCACGAAGCCCCCTCCAGCGAAAACAAGCGGCGTACTTCACCAAAGTTCTGCAATTCGACCAGCACTTCGATAGCCGCTGGTAAACCACTGGGTACCTCGCTGTTAGCAAGCTGGCCCATCGCACCCCAGGCATTCAACCAGTCTTTTGCCACATCATCACGATCGACGATGACATCGCTACTGCGAATAAAACGGATCTCGAATCGCTCGACGCCCTCCAGCGCAATGGCTTTGTAGGCATCTTCGGAATCAACCCGATCCAAAGCCTGCCACGCGACTCTTTCTATACTGGTATCATTAAGACCATAGGCGATGCGTTGTAATTCGCTGCGCGGTAAATTCCTTGGGTTGGGGTAGCCGCTGCGACTGAGTGTCAGCACGTATTGACTGTGCAGGCCACCGGCGAGTGGCGCCTCCTTCTCTCCATATTCGTTGGTGATTTCCCGATTGACAACATGCAGCAGATCGCGACTTAGCAGTGAAAAGAATAAGTTCACCTCATCGAGCCGTTTGGCACTGAGGGAATAGCCGCGTTGGGCATCGATTGCAGAATTAAGAAAGCCGTATGCAATCACGCCCATAATCGCAGTCAAAGCGACAGCCACGAGCACCTCGAGCAAGGTAAAGCCTTTCGCCTGCATACTATGCACCCCCTGGTGCCTCTGGCAGGGGTAAAACAAAATAATGCAATAGGGTCGCAAGGGCGGGCGCCTTATCGTCAGGCTCCAGACGCACGCTGACTTCTACCTGCAGCAACTGCTCATTGGCGGTTTTCTCGGTATCTACCCGCCAGTGCCAGTCACGTTCAAGCATCTCGCTGGTACCCTGCTGGCGGTCCTTGGGAATCGCTTCTTTATGCTGGTGCTGCAGTCGCAACTGAGTCATCTTGTTCATTGCCACCCAGTGAGCGACAGACTTGTCACTCAGATGTGAGAAGCCGCGAATCTGTTCGGACAGGCTCACCATGAGAGCCGGAAGGGCGATGGCAACAATCGCCAGGGCGACCAGAACTTCAACCAGAGTAAAACCTGACGCTGGCGTTCCCAGTCGATGTCGCGCGGCAACTCCCAGCATCATCGCCACTCCTGATCAAAGCCGTTTCGACTCAGCATACGCAGCTGGCCCAGCGGATTCCCTTCAAGAAGGTATTGTCGGGCGAGTGCTTCGGCGTGCAGTTCAATTTCGAAAGCCGGGGCAATTTCGCCGCTGTGCAGGAAGAATATATCCGGCTGGTAGCCAGCTTGGGAGTTTTGTTCATCTTGTTCATCCTGCTCGGCTGTCATCAACTCGATCCCACGCCCTTCCAGGCGTATGTCGAAGCTGACGCCCGCCATCAGGCTGGCTGGGCGAAAGTAGTTGTGCTGGGAGAGCGGTAACCAGCGTCCTTGTTCAAACACTGACCACTCGTAACTGATTGTCTGCGACTGGGCATTGGGCTCTGCCAAAAAACGCAGGCCAATGGGCTTGCTGGTCAGTACCGCTTCTTCGCGTGCCAATTGCATCATACCGCTGAGCCGCTCTGTCTCGGCGGTAAACTGGTCGGCTCGGCTTCCGGAGCCCACGGCCAAACCGACAAAGCTGATCGCAATAGCCGCGATGGCCATCCAGACCAGAATCTCCAGCAATGAGAAGCCACGCTGCGCCATTCACTGCGACCCTAGCTCTCTTCCGACCAGTTGCCGATGTCGGCGTTCTGGCCTTCTCCACCCGGTATTCCATCGGCCCCCAAGGTGTAAATATCAACCTCACCATGCTCGCCCGGTGACAGATAGAGGTAGGGTCGGCCCCAGGGGTCCTGTGGCATTTCCTGCAGGTAGCCTCCGGCCTTCCAATTCGGAGCGGATGGCTCTGTACTGGGCTGAGACACCAATGCCTGCAGTCCCTGGTCGCTGGTGGGATAGTTGAAATTATCCATTCGGTAGAGATTAAGGGCCGTTTCAATCGATTTGAAATCCGCGTGTGCTTTTTGAATGCGTGCATCATCCACCCGGTTTAGCACCGCTGGTGCGACCAAGCTGACCAGGATTCCCATAATCACTACAACCACCATAATTTCGATCAAGCTGAAACCACTTTGCTTGCGCATATCTTCTCTCCGTTTTACCCAACCAGATTGTTCAACTGGAATATCGGCATCAATATGGCCAATACAATCAGCAGAACGATTCCACCCATGACGACAATCATCACGGGCTCCAAAACACTCATCAGGGCGTTGGCCGTCATTTCCAGTTCGCGCTCCTGATTTTGCGCAGCCCGACCCAACATGGCCTCAAGCTCACCGCTGATTTCTCCACTGGCAATCATGTGGACCATCATTGGCGGAAACTGTTCACTTTTCTCCAACGCCTTATGCAAACTGGCACCTTCTTGCACCTGAAGTGCGGCTTGCTCGACCGCTTCGCGCAACAAAATATTGTGCATCACCTCTGCCGCGATACGCATGGCTTCTAACAGGGGAACACTGGAGGCAATAAGAATGTTCAGAGTGCTTGCAAAACGCGCAGACTCAGAATTCCTGATCAGCTCGCCCATCAGCGGCAAACGTAATTGCAAGACATGAATACGGCGACGGAAATCAGCATTCCGCATGGCCATACGGAACCCGAATACCAACAGAACAATCGCCAGTACAGTCAGGCCGCCCCACTGAGACAGATAATCGCTGCAGGCAATCATCACTTTGGTCAGTGTCGGCAGCTCAGCCTGGCTGTTCTGAAAAATGCGGACCAGATCCGGCACCACATAAACCAACAGACCGCCGACAACTGCACAGGCCACCAGCACAATAATAAGCGGATATATCATGGCCATCTTCAGCTTCTGCTGAGTATACTGTCGGGCCTCGGTGTAGTCGGCCAGGCGCTCCAGCACCAGCCCGAGAAATCCGGAATGCTCCCCGGCTTTGACCATTGCCCGGTACATTTCATTAAACACCTGAGGAAACTCACCCAGAGCATAGGCCATGGAATGACCTTCGGTGACTCGCGAGCGTACATCAAGCAACAAGCCTTCCACTTTCGAGCGCCGGCTTTGCCGAGCCGCCGCCTGCAGACTTTCGTCGATCGGCAGATTGGACTGGATCAAGGTTGCCAGGTGCCGGGTTAACAGAACCAGTTCGGCAAAACGGATTTTACGCCCGCTGCCGGACCCACCGGAACGAACCCCGCTACCGGATTTCGACGTTTGTACCGCGATAGGCTTGAGCTTTTTGTCACGCAGTTGATTGCGTATATGACGTTCGCTGTCACCTTCCAATACACCCTTGACAGTTTTGCCGCTGCTGTCCAGCGCCTGGTAGCTAAAAGCTGGCATTTAGGGCGTGCTCACTATCACTGAATTAAACCGTTCTAGCCCGCCGTAGTGACACGAACCACTTCTTCAACCGTGGTTTCACCTGCGAACACTCGTTCCAGGCCATTGGCAAAAATACCCTGACTGAACTGCCGTGCATAGGCCTGCACCTGCTGTTCGCTGGCTCCATCATGAATCATGTGACGCAACTGATCGTCAATCATAATAAGCTCGTAAATACCGGTGCGCCCACGATAGCCAGACTGATTACAAGCCCGGCAACCACTGGCGCGATAGACGGTAGCGGTGCTCGGCAGGCTGGCAACGTTCAAGAGTTCCAGCGTAGCCGCATCCGGGGTGCATGGCTCACGACATTCCAGGCAGAGCAAACGAACCAGACGCTGCGCCATAACAGCCACCAGACTGGAGGACAGCAAAAATGGTTCCACCCCCATATCGGCCAGCCGGGTGATCGCCCCGATGGCCGTGTTCGTGTGCAATGTCGACAGTACAAGGTGGCCCGTCAAACTGGCTTGCACCGCAATCTCGGCGGTTTCAATATCCCGTATTTCACCCACCATGACCACATCGGGGTCCTGACGCAGAATGGCCCGCAGTCCGCGTGCAAATGTCATGTCTGCTTTGGGATTGACCTGGGTCTGTCCGATGCCCGGCAACATGTATTCGATCGGGTCTTCAATAGTCATGATGTTGCGGCTGGACTGATTAATATGCGTCAAACCGGCATACAGCGTGGTGGTTTTACCCGAACCGGTTGGGCCGGTAACCAAAATCACCCCGTGCGGGTGCATCAGGGCTTTTCGGTAGTTGCCCTCAACTTCGTCGTTCATGCGCAATTGCTCAAGCTTGAGCTGGCCAGCCTGTTTATCCAGCAGCCGCAGCACCACCCGCTCGCCATGCACCGAGGGTATCGTTGACATTCGAATATCCACTGCATGACCGGCCACGCGCACCGAAATGCGGCCGTCCTGTGGTACTCGCTTCTCGGCAATATCCAGTTTCGCCATCACTTTAAGGCGCGACACCAGGAGGCTCGCCAGGGCGCGCTTGGGTGACAACACTTCCTGCAGAACACCGTCGACCCGAAAGCGCACCACCATTTGCTCTTCGAAGGTTTCAATATGAATATCCGACGCCTGCTGGCGAATCGCCTGGGAAAGCAAGGCATTGATCAGACGGATAACCGGGGCGTCCTGGTCACTGTCCATCAGGTCTGCCGTCGCCGGAATTTCTTCAGCCAGACGGCCGAGGTCCAGGTCAGCGTCCATGTTTTCAGCAACCAGGCTGGCCTCGTTGTCAGAGCTCTGATACAGCGCAGTCAGGCGTGACTGAAATTCGTCTGTGGTAACCTCTCGACTGCCAAGCGCCCCACCATACACCCGTTGCAATTCTTGAAAGGTATCCATCTTGATACTGGGTAGGTGGTACAAGACAGCATCGCCCGATTCCTGCAGCTCCACCAAGACTCCCTGCTCACGCGCGAAACTGAACGGCAACGGACGCAGCCCATTATCCGACTGCGCCACAGCGCTACTTTTGTCCTCCAAGGGGTCCATGGCTTACAGAGCCCCGTTGGTGGTGTCTACCGTTGGAACGGGCTCTTGCTGCAAGCGGCGCAGTTGTGCTTCCCACTCGGGTAGCAGCGGTAACTGATCATCCGACACCAGGTCCACGCCTCGCAGCTTGCGGTTGAGCTGCTGAGTCCGAATGTACTTGTACTTTTCAGCCGTAGCCCCGGTCAGCGTTGCGGAATCACGAATAATCGTCGGCCGCAAAAACACATACAGGTTGGTTTTATCCACTGAGGTGCCAGTCGAGCGGAATAAACGACCCAGCAGTGGAATGTCGCCTAACACAGGAACTTTTCGAACCGATTCCTGAACATCGTCTTTGATCAAGCCGCCGAGTACTATAATTTCTCCGTCTTTGGCCAAAACGGTCGCACTCACCTTGCGCTCGTTGGTAATGATATCGCTGGCAACCGTACCAGTAAGGCTGGACACCTCCTGCTCGATTTCCAGAACCACCGAATCGCCATCATTAACATGCGGGGTCACATTCAGACTGATGCCCACGTTTTCACGTTCAATGGTCTGAAAGGGGTTGTTAACGCCATCACCGGATGCATTGGTGAAACTACCCGTCAGAAAAGGCACTTCCTGACCCACCGAGATTGATGCCGGGCTGTTATCCAGCGTCAGCAGACTGGGTGTCGACAGAATGTTGGACTCCGTGTCTTCCTGCAGCGCGTTCAGCAACACCGCAAAGCTGGTGCCATTTTCATTAAGGCGGCCAATGCCCAGCGTTTGTCCGACATTATTCGCCAGCGCACCAGCGAGATTAATCAAGCTGTCGTCGGGCGTGGTCGTGGTGGTTTCACGGCCGGTTTCCGGGTCGATCGTGGTGGTCGTTGCATCACTGTTATTGTCCAGTGCCGCAGCACCGATATTGGTCAAAAGACCATCTCCGTTGGACGAACTGCCGAAGCCCGAATTCTTGTCAGCAAACACCCATTGCACGCCAAGATCCTTATTATCCACCGCCTGAAGTTCAACAATGATTGCTTCGACCAGCACCTGGGCACGACGAATATCCAGCCGGTTTATGATTGCCTCCAGGTTGCGCATAATTGCCGGGTCCGCCGTGATGATCAAGGAATTGGTGGCCGCGTCTGCTTCAATCGTACTTGCGGCCTGTCCTGCCCGAGTGGCATTGGTTTTGGCGCCCGGCTTCTGGGCGTCCAGCTTGGCGATATTAGCCACCACTTTAGTCAGGGTTTCGGCAAGATCAGTCGCTTTCGCGTATTTCAAATAAACGACTCTGGCATTGCCACTCTGTTCCAGCGGTGAATCAAGATGGCTGATCAATGACCTGACTCGCAGGCGCTCGCCGCGATCACCGGTGATCAAGACACTGTTAGTGCGGGTATCTGC
The DNA here is from genome assembly GCA_030431775.1 of Gammaproteobacteria bacterium. GTDB lineage: Bacteria > Pseudomonadota > Gammaproteobacteria > Pseudomonadales > JAUIET01 > JAUIET01. The sequence continues at coordinate 3,312 of JAUIHW010000008.1, read as the reverse complement.
AACCAGAGTCACTCGCTTGGCTTCATTTTTATCCCCACCGGATTCGCGCTCCAGGTTCTCCAGCAATCGGACCACTTCTTCGGCCGAAGCATGTTCAAGTTTCACCACGACAGTGTTCTGGTCCGCTGAGCGGTCCATCTGCGAGATGACTTGGCGAATACGGCTGATATTGGCTGCAGTATCGGAAATAATGATTGAATTGCTCGGTGAATAAGCCGCCATGTGCGCCTGCTGAGGCACCATCGGCCGCAAGATGGGAATCAATTTGGCTGCCGTTACATTCTGCAACTGAATCACATGGGTAACGATTTCTCCTCCGGAGCCGCCGGACACAGGCACCGGTAAGGAGCGTGCATCCTTGGTGGGCACAATTCGGATGACGTCACCGGAACGCACTGCTGCAAAGCCGTGCACCTCGAGAATCGACAAAAACAAATCGTACAATTCCTCAGTGTTCACGGACTTGGTTGAAATGACTTTAACCTTGCCCTTAACCTTGGGGTCGACAACGATTGTTTTCCCAGTGGCATCGGCCACAAATTTGACCAGCTCGTTAATATCAGTGTCATTAAAATTAAGTTTCCACTGATCGGCACCGGCACTGACAGCCAGCACCAGCAGTGCTGCACTGAGTACGCGTAGCGTTTCTTTAATGCGCTGCCGCATCCTCGACGAGAGGCCTAGGTGTGAATCGAAATTATTGGGTAGAATCATAGTTGCAACTCATAATTCCAGCGCTTACTCGCCGGCCTGCACATCGTCCAGTGAAACCACCAGGCTGATGTTTTCCCCACCCCGGGAAATATCAAACGAGGCTTCACTTTCCTTGCGCAGAGTTTGAAATACTCGCATCGCATTCGACGTATTGTCCAGCGAAACCCCGTTCACCGCTAACACGATGTCGTCATTTTGCAGGCCAAGTTGCTCGAACTGCGACCGGTCCCGACTGGGACGTACTTTGTAGCCGATCAGCTTACCGTTTTCGCGTGCTTCGCTGATCCGAACCACGTCAGTGATCGACATGGGGTTGTCCAGCAAACGCTGGCGCATACTCTGGCTAATACTGGTTTGCCGCGCTCGCGGCTGCACAGCTGGCCGGGAAGCGGCGGTCGAACGGCTGGTGGTCCGGCTGCGTTGCCGCTCATCAAACAAAAACAAAGCCTCAATCTTGCCAGCGTTGTTCAATAGCACTCGGTCGGGTAATAAACGCCGCAGCTTAACCTGGCCACGTACCGGCAACTTATCGCCAATGGCGTATTGGGCCTGCTCGCCCTGGTAGGTAATAATCGCACGACTGCCGCGTTCATTGTCGGATTCAATAATTCCGTTCAGCGTTAATTGCAGGCGCGTTTCCGTCGCCTGGCTTTCAGCCGAGCTCAATGCTTCCAGCGGTTTCGCTTGCTCCGGAGGCTCGCCAGTCAGCTTACCGAACAACTCCCATTGTTTAATCGCAGCGGGGTCCATCGCGATTTCCGCTCTGGCGGCTTGCCCACTGGACGGAGCAGCGCGGCCAATTACGACCGTGTCGTTCGGTGCAGCCACCTCGGCTGACGGGAATAACGACCACAGCAATTGCACCAGCCCACCCACTATCCACAGCAACAGCACGTAGAGCAGCGCCGTGCGTACGGTTTGCTTGGGCAGCGCAGAGTACCAGGCCGCACATTTTGTGCAAAATGTGCGCAGATTTTGTTCTGCAGACTGGCGCGTCAGAGAAGTTTCCATAGAAAGTATCAACAACTCAGGCAGTGTGTCGAAAAAAACGCTAACTGCCTGAAAATATAGGGTGATCCGCTACTTTTATAGTAGCAGTTTTGTCACCTGAACGGTCGCAACTGCGTATTATCAACAATGAGTCGAACACTTTTATGACAGTATTGGTCTCAGGCCGTTCCCGAGCGTTCATTGGCGGCCTGACCGCCGGTATTTATCAATCGCCTATCCAACCAGCCCGAGCATCACCCCGGCAGCAACTGCCGAGCCAATTACGCCGGCCACATTGGGGCCCATGGCGTGCATGATCAGGAAATTGTGCGGATTGGCCTCAAGCCCAACCCGGTTTGCCACCCTTGCAGCCATGGGCACCGCCGAGACTCCGGCTGCACCAATCAGCGGATTGATCGGTGTGCGGCTGAAACGGTTCATTATTTTTGCCATGATCAGTCCACTGGCGGTGCCAATGGCAAAGGCAAGCATTCCCAGCACCAGAATCCCCAGAGTCTTGGCGTTCAGGAAATGTTCTGCGCTGAGTTTCGACCCAACACCAAGCCCCAGAAAAATCGTCACGGTATTGATCAGTGAGTTTTGTGTGGTGTCGGTCAAGCGGTCTACGACACCGGACTCCCGCATCAGGTTCCCCAGGCAAAACATACCCAGTAGCGGTGCGGCACTGGGCAGCAGCAGCGCAACCGACACCAGCAGCAGCAGCGGAAACAACACCTTCTCCAGTTGGCCTACCGGCCTGAGCTGAGTCATTTCAATACGGCGCTCGTCTTCTGTGGTGAGAAGGCGCATGATGGGTGGCTGAATCAGTGGTACCAGAGCCATATAACTGTATGCCGCGACAGCGATAGCGCCCAGCAGATCTGGGGCCAGCTTACTGGCAACGTAGATAGCCGTTGGCCCGTCCGCGCCGCCAATAATACCGATCGCCGCAGCGTCCTGGATAGAAAATTGCAGAATGTTGAAACTGGACAGCGCCACGGCCCCCAACACGGTAGCGAAAATTCCGAACTGTGCAGCGGCCCCCAGAAACAGGGTTTTGGGATTGGCCAGCAACGGTCCGAAATCGGTCAAGGCGCCAACTCCCATGAATATCAACAAGGGAAACACTCCGGTTTCAATACCGACCTGGTAGATGTAAAAGAGTACCCCACCGGGCGCTTCCAGGTGCCCGACTGAGTCATACACCGGTGCGGCACTGAAGTCTGCGCCCGGTATATTGACCAGGATTGCTCCAAAACCGATCGGCAGCAGCAGCAGCGGTTCAAAACCTTTACGGATTGCCAGAAAGAGCAGCAGCAAACCGATGCAGATCATTAGCATCTGGCCGGCGTTAATTTGGCTGATGCCAGTTGTCGCCCAGAGAGTTGCCAGATCATTCATGGTTGACAGTGGGCTTAACTGAAGCTGACCAGGGCGTCGCCCACGGCAACACTGTCGCCCTGTTTGACATGTACCTGTTTCACGTGGCCCGCCTCATGCGCTCTGACTTCGGTCTCCATTTTCATGGCTTCGAGAATCAACAGCACATCACCCGCCTGCACGGCATCACCCGCGCTGATATTCACCCGCACAATGTTCCCGGCCAGT
>JAUIHW010000007.1 GCA_030431775.1 Gammaproteobacteria bacterium | reverse complement strand
CTCGGCCTGTAGTTGCACATGCCTGGCGATGTACGCTGCGCTGTCGGCGTCGAAGGCTGTCCAGTCCAGGAGTTCGCGAATACGGATTTGGTGTTGCGCCATACGCGAGGGTGAGTATTGTGCCAGGTCGACAGGCTCGGTGATATTGAGCTGCTTTGTGAGATACTTGATATCGCGCGATCGAAATGTGTGTCTCTCAAAGAATCTACCGGAATGTCTGAAGTAGCCGAGTTGGAGTAGAAACCCAATCTTGTTCGTGTCCGAGCGCAATGCACTGAGTGTGCGCCGGATCTCATCGGTCACGGCAAAGTAGGCAGGTCGTTGCTTGTGTGTGAAGACAGGGGGTAAGTCGAATTTACGTTTTTCGGCGGCAGATAGAAACTGAAGTTGGCTCATGCAAAGGTTCTCGGTTACAAAGCAGGTTCAGGCGACAAACCATGTATACTGTGATAATTTATATTATTACAGTATATATTCATATGAGGCGTCAATGACAATACCCAGTATGAGGCGATCGCCGCTAGCATTCTTTGATGCCATGGAACATATTGATGACAGCAGCCCACCAGAGGGGCTTTCATCCGGACAGGTCAAAGATTATGAGATGGCGCTGGGGTTTCTACAGCAGTATACGGGTAGCGTCGCCACCTTTAATAGTTACCGACGCGAAATTGAGCGGCTCCTGCACTGGTGTTGGCATATGGCACAAAAGACACTGGACGAATTGAAGCGGGACGATATCGAAAACTTCATCCGTTTCTGCCAGCGGCCGCCGGCGGCGTGGATCGGTGTAAAGAAAGCGCCGCGTTTTCTCGAGAAGAAGGGAGAGCGCATACCGAATCCAGAATGGCGACCTTTTGTCGCCACAGTGGCCAAATCCGCCTTCAAGCAGGGTCAGGCCCCATCTAAGAAAGACTATGTCGCCTCGAACAATAGCATTAAGCAACTGATGGCGATCTGCAGTAGCTTCTACCAGTATTTACTGCTGGAAGAATATACGTACACCAACCCTGTAGCTTTGATCCGCCAAAAGAGCAAGTTTGTTCAGTCTCGCCAAGGCCACACCAAAGTGCGTCGCTTGAGTCCTACACAATGGCAAATGGTTGTTGATACCGCTGAACAGATGGCCGAAGAGAAGCCAGATTCGCATGAGCGGACATTGTTTATGTTGTCGATGCTATATAGCATGTATCTGCGCATTTCCGAGTTGGCAGCAAGCGAGCGGTGGGTACCGACCATGAACGATTTCCACCAGGACCAAGATGGGCTATGGTGGTTTACCACAGTGGGAAAAGGCAACAAAGAAAGGCAGATTGCCGTCAGCGATGCCATGCTCGCGGCCTTAAAACGCTGGAGAAAGTTTCAGGGGCTTTCGGCCTTACCATCTCCGGCGGATGACTCGCCGCTCCTTCCCGTTCATCGGGGTAAGGGGCCGATGAGCAATTCGACCCATATCCGAGCGATCATTCAGGAATGTTTTGATAACGCCATTCAAAATCTAGCGCGAGAGGGCCAACCTGAAGCGGCAGAATCAATGATGGAAGCCACAGTGCACTGGCTGCGCCACACAGGGATCTCTGACGACGTGAAAATCCGGCCTCGAGAGCATGTACGGGATGATGCGGGCCACAGCTCCGGTGCCATTACTGACAAATACATCGATATTGAGCTTAAGGAACGGCACAAATCGGCCAAAAAGAAGAAAATCGTGTCAGGCTAAAAACTCAGGGGTGAATGTGAACAATTTCAATGAGTTAAGGTGCATGAACGGTAATTTACACCCGCTTATTTTCTGAAAGCCAATGATCGAACCCACAACAACCGTAGCCCTTCCGTCTCCACAGCAGTCCAGGCCAAAGAAACGCATCAACCGCACCCGAAGCCAGTGGCGTGGTACCGGCCGACCAACTGCTGCCGGTCTCCACCAACTATCGCCTGTTTCACCTCGAGGGGCTTATCGTCAAGAGACCGACAGCCCCACCGGCACCAACCGGCGGCGCTTCACCTTCCGCCATGCCAGTGAGCTGTGGATGAGCGACGTCATGCATGGCATCACCATACCCTTGGCTGAAAGTACCACGAAAGGTCGCTCGCGCTAACAAACTCTCGAGCTCGACCACTTACCAAATTCTTAAGTAAGCGCCCTTGCGGTTAAGTAACTATTGAGAACAGTGCCGGGAAGGTTCCCAGTAAGTAGAAAATAAACGAAATAAGAGATTTATTTCGCATTTCCGAACAACCTCGCAATCTGTATCAGACTATTTGTAAGGTCATCTGTGACTGGCGACCTAGTCATTACCGTGCTCAGTACCAGTGGCGATGACAGGGATATGACAATAGCTCCAGGATAAATGTGGTCGGGAATCTCCCCATTGGATTGAGCCTGTCTCACCAGTTCATTGAGGGATTTGCGAATGGGCTCCCAATATTCAATCGTAACGAGATTTGATGCTGACTCCGGATGGGCGAAAAGAGCGCAGTTGATCGCGATTTCAGTGGGTTGAGACAGGAAGCTTGCCAAGCTTCGAACTATCAACTCTGCATTTTCGTACCAGTCCTTTCCAGCTTTAAGTTGGAAACTCTGATTGTGGATTTTTATTGCCTCTCGAACCAGATCAATACGCTGTGGCCAGCGGCGATAAAGGGTGGTTTTGTGAACGCCGGAGATGGCGGCCAGTTCGTTATAACTAAAATCGATGTTGCCCTCGGCGATTAAGCGTAGAACAGAGGTTGCAACAGTTTGTTTTGTCGCTTTAGTTCTTCCGCCAGGTCGCACTGTGCCTGCTTTTGGTGTATTGATGGTCATAGTCTCACTGTTAGAGTATTGTCTATTTGTACCACGACGTAACCGCTCATTCCGAGCAGTAGTTGACTGCCTGTAGGCCAGGCTATTTCTTTTTCTGGATGTCGATGACGTTGTTTGTGCTGCCGGCCTCGTCGATAACGGGCGAGAGGAACTGCGGCGACACCTTCCAGCGACGACCAGCTTCTATCAGCAGGCTCACGGTCTTCTTGTTGAACTTCATCACCCCTTTGCCCTTCCTGTTCTTGGTGGGATCGGCCTTGATCGGGGTTTCATCCATGGATAACACCCGGCTCTGGAGAATGTGAGCCAGTTGGGCCTCGGCGATGGGGCGCAGTAACTCGATACTGCGCTTGCATAGATTGGTCAGTGTGCCCCGGCTCAGGTCAATGCCGCTCTGGGCTAAACGCTGGTGCTGGCGATACAGCGGCAGGTGGTACAGGAACTTGTCCACCAGCATGCCCACCAGGAAGCTGACATCGGCGATGCTGTTGTCCAGCACGTTGAAGGCCGCCGGGGTGACACAGTTCTCGTCCCGCTGCTTTTTGGCTTTGCCGCGCTCGTAGGTGATCTTCTGCTTGTCGGCGGGTGGCAGGGGCTTTACCGGCTCGCCCATCAGGCCGGTGAGCAAGGGCTGCTCCGGGTTCTCGATCACCCGCTTCTCGGATTTGCTGCCAAACAGCTGCTCCTTGAACCAGGCGAGCTGGCGTTTCAGCTGGGCGTTTTCCGCAGCTAAAGCGTGCACCAATGCCGCAGAATCGGCGGTACTGGCGGGACTGGAGGCGGCGGTAGACATGGCCTGTAGTTTACCCCAGCCCGCCTTACATGGGGTGGGAATATCGCTTGTACTGGCGGGATTTTTTGATTTCGATGCCGTCGAGCAGCAACTTCAGTTGGGTCCAGTTCAGTTCCTTCTTGCCGCCGGGAGCATTGCGCACAATAAGGGGTACACCAGCATTTCATCCGGATTTTGACGGCGGGAGCTGTCAGAAATCCTCTGTAATATCAGTCGGTTACAATCCAGCTAGATTGAATCTCCTTTATAATCAGCCCGCCAATACACTTTCTTAAAGCTGTTTCTCGAATAGCCCGTTTCAGGCCGCCTGGTGCTTGCCCTTACGCGGTGTGCTGAAGAGTCGGTCCCGGTAGGGCCCGACGTGAAAAGCAAACACCCCGCGGAAATTGATGTGCTCGAAGCGCACGGGCGTAATGTGCTTGATCATGTCCGTACCGATTCTTTCAGGCTCTTTGCGTTGCCACTCCTTGTGTACGCGATCCATATGGTGCGTGTTCCAGGCCATCGTGATATTGGTGAGCAGTGCCAGGGCACCGGAGGTGGCGGCCAGTTCTTCCGGTCGCCGACCACGCTTGGGTACAGGACGTCCATGATGAATGGCTCGCTGTAAAGTGTGTACGGATTCACCGTGACTGAGGATGCGAAGGACTTCGCGGCGGAACTCTGGGTTGGCCAGGTAATCACACAAGTAGCCGGTCAAAGCCAATTTGCCCAGCGCGACGCCGGCACCATGCAGGGGTTCACCCTGGGCGGCGGATCCATAACGGCGAAGGGCCATCGTCGCAGAACACCAACCAAATTGGATGGAGGCGGCCAGCCTGACAAATTCATCCCAGTCCCGCTCGATGGCTTTCAGAGAAACAGTTGGGCCTATGATGGGCTTGAGGGATTTGGGGACATCGACACCCCGCGGAACGAACAGTTTTTGGTACTTCAATTTCCGCAGGCGCGGATAGAGATCCAGCCCGAGCACCTTCGACAGCCCCGAAGCAAAATGCGTATGGCCCTTGGTGTCCACGGCCACCGCTTCGATTTTGGAACCGGGTGAACGAATCGCGCCCTCGATGGCTGGGCCGGCTTCCCGCTCATTTAGCACGATCGGCTGATCGTAGCTGATGCCCCATTGGTCCAGCACATGGACGTAACTGCCCACAGAAGGGGTTCGCCGTCGTGGGTCTTGTCGTGCCTGCCACAGGTGGCGGGATACTTCGAGGGCAATCATGTCTGAGGAAGCAAAGGATCCATTCCCCCAGTGATTCACGATGTCATGTCGACGAAGGAACTCCAGTACCACGCCATTGGCTTTCTGAAGGACTCCTTCTTCCTCCAGTAATTGCATGGCTTGCTGGATATCTTTGATCGGAATACCGGGCATCATCAGGGCTACCCGTGCAGCACTCAATTCGCTGCCCTGGGCGATCAGGGCGCCATACAATGCAAGCAGGTTGCGTTCGCTTGTTGGCGGACCTCCCAATAGCTGCCAACTGAACCGTGTGTGGCTGTCCAACTCCAGCAGGAGATTGGGGAATTGAATCGGTCCGATTTCATTAATCCAGGCTCTGGCGGTTTTACGAGTACCGGGTGGACGGGATTCACGAACGATCTTCGGGACATAGATGCCATCATCGACAATCTCTATCTCTTGTTCCTGAATCGCCTGATCCAACGCGTTCAACCCAGTTTGCACCTGGGCCTTCAGTTCTTCGAGGAATTTTGTCGGCGATTGCGGGAGGCCGAGGGCCCTGTAGTACTTACCGCGATTCTTCTGCCATTCGTCTAATGGCATTAGCATGGAATCGCGGCCGCGATACCCAAAGCTGTAATCGACGGAGATGGCACAATTCTTCAGGCCGCGGCGAAGGCCGTGCAGGGTGGCAGCCTCAAATGCTCGAAGTGCGCGCTGCCGATTCTCCGGATCCTGCACCAACGATTCCCAGCGACCAGGGATCGGAATGTCCAGTGCCTCTGGCAGTTCTTTCTCACCCTTCTCATAAAGGTCGCGCAACGCGTTCAAGGCACGCCAGCTGGGATGATCGGGGTCCGCCTCAAAGTCGAGTGTAAGTAGACGGCGCAACAACGGCCGTATATTGGGCTCTTCTGATAGCGCTTCCCGGGTCAGTGCCGCTCGCGGCAGTGGTTTGTGTTCCACCAGTGGGTCGATCAGGTCACAGGCCGCACGCCGAGCCTGGCGATCACTCAGTTCCGGATCATGCAGGGTGCGATGAATGTCGTCCAATGTTGCCCGGTGACCTTGCGATTTCTCATATTGCCTGCGTTCGGCCACCTGCCTGGCCCCAGACCACAGCTCGCTGATACGTTTTTCCACTTGCAAGATGGCAACGTCCACCAGATCCATCAATGTCACACGGAGAAAGCAGGTCAACTCAAGTGTCCGTCTGGCCGGAGAAATCGACCTGAAACGTTGCGGAAACCGTCGGCGCATCCGGGAGGCATAGAATCGCTGCCGTTCCAGCGGGAAGGGGAGAGTGTGACAGTGGACCTCCAATGCCTGCAGTGCCTCGATTTTATCGAACAGCTCATTCAGGTTGCTCTTTGACCGTTTGCCAGGTGGTGTCTTCAACCAGTCGATCAACTGGATATCATATTTGGAGTTCACCTCATACAATGCATCCAGCCATTTCGCGCATACGGGTTCCGGAATAACCTCGAGGGCTTCCTGATACAGCGCATATTCCGCTTCAACCAGAATACGCGCCGAGAGCTCCTTGAGACTACGCTTGCTTGGGATGATGATGCGCTGGTCGAAGAGCCAGCGGCGGGCATATTCGATAAGGGCATCAACTTCACCGGTGGATCGCGCCTGTTGTTTTAATCGGGTAATGAGCACGCGCCGTCGGCCAGCCGTCAATGGTGAGAATCCCAGCCTGGCCATGGCCCATTGCTGATGATCGTACCGTGTGCGTTTTCGCCGGTAGAGCGCCCGCACGGAAGCGATAGTAGGAATTTCGATGTCGAGTTGCCTGCCCACATGGGAAAGTAGTTCGCTCGGCAAAATTCGTACGCCATCAAGTGGACAGCCCGTCAAGCGAAGGAAACAGAGCTGCAAGGCAACGCCGAGCCGATTGATGCCGCGAAAACGGGAGCGGATTTCGTCTCGCTCCTCGATCTCCAGCGTGAAGAAGTGATCAATCTCCCAGCCGGTCAGGCGGGGGAGGGTGCGTATGCCGAGGTAGGGGGTTTGCCAGTGTGGAACCATTGCGAGCCTCCGTCACCGTTTGTCCTGTGGGACGAAGCATTATGGCCCTTTCGGCGCGGAGAGGCAGAAAAGAGCACCATCTCGAAATGACTTTAAGAAAGTGTATTGGCGCATTGATATTATTGGCAAACCTAATAGCGCCCATTTTAGATCGTTGATTTTAAAAGAGTTTTTCGACCGCTCCCGCCGTCAAAATCCGGATGGAATGTTAGTGGACCCCGGCATGACCGTCCTAACTGCGCATAATATATATTATGTTAAATAAAGTGACCAGCGGCGAACTCTCTTCCTGATCAAAGCTCAATGCTCGCCTCAATGCTTTACCGGCCGTTTCTGAAGCTTGCGTTGCAAAGTGCGTCGATGCATACCAAGCGCCCTGGCCGTTGCCGACACATTGCCGTCGTGCTGTTGTAGCACGCGCTGTATGTGTTCCCATTCCACCCGATTAACGCTGGTGGGCTGTTTTTGCAACGGTATTGCCTCATCAGGTGTGCGATTATCGAAGGCCGCTATAATTTCTTGAGCCGAAGCCGGTTTACACAAGTAATTGCGCGCGCCCAATTTAATGGCTTCCACCGCAGTCGGTATACTGGAATACGCGGTCAGCATCAGAATCTGGGCGTCCTGCTTCTGATCGAGCAGCTTTCTGAGCACCGACAGTCCTGATTCAGAACCCAGCTTTAGGTCGAGCACGATGCGATCTGGCTGAAACTCTGCAAGCCAGTGCAGCGCTTCACTTAAGTTTTCCGCAGTGGCTGCGTCGTGGCCTCTGCGTTCGAACGCCCTGGCCAAGGTTGCCGCAAAGACGCTGTCGTCATCGATTATCAGGTATCGCATAAGGGCAGGCATACTGTGGTGAGGGTGCCGCCGCCTGCGGCGTTTTGCAGGCGAACCGTGCCGCCGTAGCGGCTCAGCGTGGTTTGCGACAGAAACAGCCCCAGGCCAAGGCCATTCGACTTACCGCTGGTAAATGGTGTGCCAATGGCATCGCTCAAGGCTGGGTCCAAACCGGGCCCATCATCGCGGATCAACATCTGTACTTCCGTGGTACTGCTATCGATGTCTATGCTCACACAGTCGCGGGCGGCATCGCCGGCATTGTTCAGGAGGTTCATAAGTGACTGTGCAATCGTGGGATGAAAACTGGCGTGAGCATCCTGCAATGTCGTGCCCAGGCGAACAGTCGCCTGCACCTCCGGGCGCAGCAGCCGCCAGCGTTCAATCAATTGCTCAAAGTAAACCCGCACGTTCTGCTCCGAATGGTTGCGTTCATTACTTTGACGGGCAGTTTCCACCAACTGCTGCAAGGTTTCGCGACAATGATCCAACTGGTGCTGTAGCGTATCCAGGTCGGTTTTCTCCAAGCGTTCACCGCTGCTCAGATCATCAACCACCAGTTTCATTGTGTTCAATGGTGTCCCCAGTTCGTGCGCCGTACCAGCGGCCAGCGTGCCAATTGCCAGCAATTGTTCGTTCCGCAGCTGGTCTTCGTGTTGTAACGCCAGTTCGCGCTGTTGGCGGCGAACCGTGGCGGCCATCTGGCTGACAAAATAGGTGATTATGGCCGCGCTGAGCGCGAAGTTTACCCACATTCCGAGAACATGCAGGCCAATTTCGCTGCCATGATGCGCTGGTGCCAGCTCAGGGATGGGCACAAAGAATTTCAACAGCAAGGTATACGCCAGCAAAGAACAAACGGTAGTGGCCGCACTCAGGAGCCTTGGCAATGCGATGGCGGCGATACTAATAGGAATGAGGTAGTAAGAAATAAATGGATTGGACGCGCCGCCGCTCAGGTACAGGATTGTTGAAAAAAATACTATATCAACCAGGAGGTGCGCAAAGAACTCAAGGCTGGTAATTTGAGCGCTAAAATGAATGCGCGCCCAGGTTAGCAGGGTCAACAGCGCGTAAATCAGCAATACCAGCAACAGTGCAGCCAATGGCAAACCCAAAGGCTGGACCTTGGTGAAATAGAACAAGGCAACGCCCTGCCCACAAAGTACCAGGATTCTGATCAGAATCAGACGATACAGGTTTTCCCTTTCAGCCGAAAAGCCGCCATGTGGAGCGGTACCATATTGAGCCATGCTGTGCATGGAACCTATAGTAGCAGCTGTTGGTTTAGCAGAAGCTGTTTCTTACCACTGATATTGCACCGCTACATAGCCTTCGCGGCCGAGGCCTGCGAGCCGTTCGCCGGTTGCGATGTCACTGAAACCGTTGCGATTATAGGCAGCCAGGTGGTCAGCATACTGTTTGTCAAGCAAGTTACGCACTCCGGCACGCAGCTCCCAGTGCGGTGTGGGTGCCCAGTTTGCGGCGAGGTTCAGTAGCCCATAACCCGGACTTTCCTGCTCCTGGTTAAATTCAGACACCTTGCTTTGTCGGGAAACCAGCACCGTCTCCAGCATTGCACCACCGCGCGTGAACTCATAATGCAATGCCAGGCGAAGATTGGGCGGGGCAATGCGATACAGGTTGTCACTTCCATCGCGTCGCTTGCCGCGCACATAACTCCACACGCTGCTGAGCGCCCAACTCTCATTGATTCGATAATTCGCCGCTGCATCAACACCAAACATTTCTGCATCGACGTTATCGAACAGCAACGCGCTATTACCACTCATCATTTGGCTTAGCTGATTGGCCGCCGCTTCACTGGCGGGCACGCCCTGGATGTAATCGTCAATTCGGCGGTAAAAAAGCTGCGGTTCAAAACTAAAATTGTCTCCGCTCCAGCTCAGGCCAAGATTGATCTCGCGGGCGGTTTCCGCACTGAGCGACAGGTTGCCCAAATAACTGCGCCCATCAGCGAGGCCAGCGGTTGCCGGCATCGGCAACCAGAGATAGCGTTCCTGATAAGAAGGCGCACGATTTTTTTGCCCCAGATCAAACTGCAGCGTCAGCTGCTCGTTGAGCGCCCTTACCGCCTTGATAACCACATCAAACGTACTGTAATCGCGGTCCAAATCGTTGGAATTAAAACGCTGGGCAATGCCGCCTGCGAGCTCGCCCATCATACCCATCATGCCACTGGCTGCGACGGGATCGCTGGTCAAGGCAATATGGTTCCAGCGCACTCCGCTTTGTAACTGCCAATCGGCAATATCACCTTGCCAGTTGAGAAAAAGGCCCAGGCCCCTGCGCTGCGCATTGTTGAAATTAAGGATTTCAAATGCTGCACTGTTAGGGTTGCTGATGGTCGCACTGTGGCCTTCATAGCGACCATCATGGCCAAGCGTAAGCTGTCCGGGCAATTTGGACCACCTGGCCTGCACGGCCCAGTTCACGGAATCGCCTGTCGCAAGCGTAGAGCGGAAACGCATCATACTGGCTGGCGCCTGGCGAAAGCTGAAATTATCCATGACATGTTCTACATCCGCCCAGTTGAGCCGGGCGGTCAGTCGCAGACCTTCCAGTTCGTGGCCAAGTCGAATCCCAGCCATGTCGGTTTCTATGAACTGGATGTCCATGGGTAATGCCGGGGTACCGCTGTCTCGAGTGTCCAGGCGGCCCACAAACAGTTCGCCGTTGCTGGGACCACTGTGCCAGGCGTAGCTCAGATCGAAACGGTCACGCTGGTAATGGGTTCCCGCAAGCTTCACATCATTTCCGGCCTCGACATCATTACCCTCTTCATGCGCCGCAACCAATGCCACTTTGTGTTGCTCATTTGCCGCCACGAGTTGCAGGTTGCTGGCCAGACGGTCACCATTAGCGGTGTAGCCCGAATCGACAAAACCGCGCAATACGCCCTGCTCTTCGCGTTGAAAATCACCGCGGTTCAGGCTGGCTTCAATATGCCCGCCAAGGCTTTCCTGCGCCACATCAACCGGGGCTAAACCGCGGTGAACGGTCAACCCTTTCAGTAAACCTGGGGAGGCATAGGATAAGGGTGCATCCATGGCATTCGGCCCACCGGTCAACACCGGTGCGCCGTCCAGACGCACACTGATCCGGTCACCAAATAGTCCGCGGTACTGTGCGATGCCGGTTAGCGGACCATTGCGATTAACATTGGCGCCAGGTGCTTTCTTCAAAAGTTCAGCGCTGTCAGCCGCGGCTTGCAGAGTATCGGCCAGCTGCAGGGGTTGTAGTCCGATCGGGCGCATGCCATGCACCAGTACTTCCTCAACACTGCTGTGGTCATGCTCAGCGTGTGCACAGAGCGTTATCAGCGGTGTCAAGATTGCTGCCATCCATCGCATAGAATTTCCCCATCAATTACAGCTAAAGCTCTCAATTTTAAAGAATGCGTCAGTGGATGGAATGCGACATATTGTCGCAGTGCAGTACCATGTCGGTGCTCACAAACTCAACGCAGCGGTCCAACATTTGTTGCCACAATAAACAGCTTACGAGACACTATGTGTTTTGCTGAGTCATCGAGATCTGCTGTGTTAAAACGCGCGTGTTTTCTGCTTACTGTCATCCTGTTGCCGACCAGCCTGCTGGCACAGGCTGCGGATATCCGGGTGGCTGTGGCTGCAAACTTTGCTCGGCCTATGAAAGTGCTGGCAGAGCAGTTTTCAGAGGACAGCGCTTACACACTGACGGTAAGTCTGGGTTCTTCCGGCAAACTGTACGCACAAATCGTCCATGGCGCTCCCTTCGACCTGTTTTTCTCCGCCGACCAGGAAAAACCGCTGGCTCTGGAACAGCGGGGTCTGGCGCAGTCTGGCACCCGGTTTACCTATGCACTGGGTGCCCTGCTGCTCTGGTCAGGCAGCAAACCAGCCGGCACTTCGGTAAAAGAACTGCTGTTAACCGGTGAGTTTCAGCGCCTGGCACTTGCCAACCCGCGGTTCGCACCGTATGGCACAGCAGCTGATGATGTCCTGCAAAACCTGGGCTTGCTCGAGCAGACCCGCTCGAAGCGGGTCCTGGGTGAGAATATTGCCCAAACCTTTCAGTTTGTTGCAAGCGGCAATGCTGATCTTGGATTTGTGGCCCTGTCGCAGTTGACCCCCCTGGAGTCCGTTGCGGCCCAAAGTATATGGCGGGTTCCTGCAACGCTACATCGCACTATCCGTCAGGACGCCGTGTTGCTGGCCCATGCGGCAGACTCCGATGCCGCCAGGGAGTTTCTCACCTTTGTGCGCAGTGAGCGTGCGGCCCGTATTATGGAGGCTCATGGTTACCGCGCACCCAGCCACAGCGGCATACAGCAACAATGACCTTATCAGATACCGATCTCGCAGCGATAGTACTGAGCCTGAAACTGGCTGGAACAGTCACCGTAATACTGCTGGTACTCTGCACGCCGCTGGCCTGGTGGTTAGCAACCACTCGATCAAGCTGGCGCGGAACGGTCAATGCCGTGGTCGCGCTGCCGCTGGTATTGCCACCCACCGTGCTGGGGTTTTATCTGCTGGTCGCCATGGGTCCGCAGGGCTTTATCGGGGAAATTACCACTTGGTTGGGGCTGGGAACCCTGCCCTTCACATTTACCGGCCTGGTGATTGCTTCCCTGCTCTATTCCATGCCTTTTGTAGTTCAACCGCTACAGAATGCATTTCTTGCATTGGGGAAACGCCCGCTTGAAGTTGCCGCAACCTTACGCGCTGGCCCGCTGGACCGCTTCATTACCGTGGTTCTGCCTTTGAGCCGTGGCGGTTATGTGACAGCTGCCGTGCTAGGCTTTGCTCACACCATTGGAGAATTCGGTGTGGTGTTGATGATTGGCGGCAGTATTCCCGGCGAAACGCGGGTGGTTTCGGTTGAAATTTATGACCATGTTGAAGCTTTGCAATATGCCAACGCGCATTCCCTGGCTGCGATTATGTTGGTTTTCTCCTTTCTGATACTGCTCGGTCTGTACTCTGTTCAAAGCCGGTCAACTGCCAGTCTATGGCCGAGTCGTTGAGCAATACATTGAACGATCGCGGGCAAGCTCCCATTCAAGCCAGGCTGCAATTGGATTACGGTTCTGCGTTTCAGCTCGATGTGGATCTGACCATACCGGGCAAAGGAATTACCGGCGTGTTCGGGCCTTCCGGTTCAGGCAAGACCAGCCTGCTTCGCTGTATCGCGGGTCTGGAACAGGCTCAGCCAGGAAAGCTTATTGTCAAAGGCAAGATTTGGCAGGACCAGCATTATCAACTGCCCACTCATCAGCGCCCTATCGGCTATGTCTTTCAGGAAGCCAGCCTATTTGAACACCTTAGCGTGCAGCGCAATCTCGATTTTGCACGTAAAAGAGCTTCCGGGCAGCCGGATCCTGCGCAACAACAGCGGATTGCATCCTTGCTCGATATCACACCTTTTTTACATCGATATCCACACGAGTTATCCGGTGGTGAGCGACAGCGCGTTGCAATTGCACGGGCTATTATGGTCAATCCGGAAGTTCTGTTAATGGATGAACCACTCGCCTCACTGGACAATGAGCGCAAGCGCGACATTCTCCCCTATCTTGAGGAATTACACGCCAGTTACAACACGCCGATTATCTATGTCAGTCACTCGGTTGAAGAAATAGCTCGTCTGGCCGACCATGTCATTCTGCTTGATAAGGGTCGGGTAGTTGATGAAGGTCTGCCAGCCAACATATTCTCCCGTCTCGACCTGCCGTTGCTGCCTGGTGATGAACCCGGTGTCATTGTGCAGGCAACCGTCATTGAGCGCGAGCAAGACTGGCGGCTCATTCGGGTCGGTTTTGATGGCGGTGAACTGTGGACCCAGGACAATGACGAGCCCTTGGGCAGTACAGTCCGTCTGCGAATCCTGGCTCGTGATGTTAGTCTGACATTGTCACTACAGCAGGACAGTAGCATTCTGAATCGGGTCGCGGCAGTAGTGGATGAGATCGCCACAAACAATCAACAGTCGGCCGTTACTCTGGTGCGCCTGAAAGCCGGCCGGGAATATTTCATTGCCAGGCTCACCAGGCGCTCTGTCAATCAGCTTTCTCTGCACCCAGGAAAGCGCGTGTGGGCACAGATCAAATCGGCTGCGTTAGTGCGCTGAAAACCATTCCGCTAACGCCCCAATTGGCCATCATCAATTTTGATGCAGGTTCCAGTGACGCATGCGGAGGAAGGTGACACCAGAAACAAAAGCGTGCTGTCCATCTCCTCCGGTTCGCAAATTCGCTGGCGGGGAAAATACTGACTGATGTCCCCCACCCGCTCAAGCATGCCGTCCACCATCTCCGAGCGGAAAGTGCCCGGGGCGATGGCATTGACATTGATATTGAATTTCGCCCATTCGACCGCCATCGCTTCGGTCATGCGCACAATCGCGCCCTTGGTCGTGACATACAGAGCTTGCGGCATGCCCGCTTGCGTATTGAACGCGGCTATCGACGAGATATTGACTATCCGCCCGGGTTTCTTTTCCTGCATCAATCGCTCGGCCACACCACAGGCCAAAAACCACGGGCCTTCCAGATTGGTGTTCATCACCCGGTCAAATAGCTCGTCGTCAATTTTGGTAGCGTGCCTGGCATCAACAATGCCGGCATTATTGATCAGGATGTCCACGGTTCCGAGAAGAGATTGAATGCGTTGCAGACCGTCACGGATTTGCGTTCGGTCGGAAACATCCATTGTTATCGGTTCGCAGACGCCACCGGCATCACGAATGCCTTGCGCCAGGTCGGCCAGTTTCTCGGCACGTCGACCAACAGCAGCCACCGAAGCGCCACACGCCGCCAGCACGTGTGCAAAGCGCTCGCCCAAGCCAGAAGTAGCCCCAGTCACCAGTGCAACCCGGCCGCTTAAGTCAGTGGAAAAATTGGGTATGCCCGCCTTCTTCATTGTCGTCTCCGTCATACAATTTTGCCGGTTTGCTAGCAATACAACCGGCTGGCGGCTGCTACAATGCGCCAACAAACACATCAGCGTCAACACCATGAACGAAGAGCAAGAATTGGTGCAGAGTTGGAACGACTTTTGCGACCGCCTGAAAGAAGCTGGCGAAATCATTCAGCACAGTTCATCACCGCAGGACGCCTTTAACCGAGCGGAAGGCTTTCGTTATTTAACTCGCGTACTGCGTGCTGGTCTGGAAAGTCAGGTGGAGTCCGCTAACCCCAGCTATCCCCGGTTTTTCCAGTTGGCTAACGAGACCATTAAAATCGGTAACGACAACCCCGACAACATTTACCACAATGCCAACCTGGATGGGCGCTTGGATTACCGCATTCGCGGCCACCGCGGAACGGTACACTACATGAGTTTTGGTACCAAGGCCGGTGGCTACCAGACCACTGGCACCATGGAGCCAACGGGCCAGCTAGAGGCGGCTGACCTGGAAATTGACGCCGATGGGCGCTTTGAGATTCTGGTGAGCCGAACACCGCAAACCAAAAACTGGCTACCGATGACCGAGCACAGCAACAGCCTAATCGTACGCCAAACCTTTAACGACCGAGAAACTGAAGTGCCGGCCAGCTATGAGATCGAGTGCCTGAATCCCCAGGGCAGTGACCAGCTGGTGCCGGCAGAGTTTATGCAGCGGTTGGCTGCGAGCGCTGAATTTGTAAACGGTACGGCCGCACTGTTCGCTGGCTGGATGCAGAACTATTCAAAGCATATTAACCAACTACCCTACGACGATCAGGAGAAGTGTCAGCGCGCGGGAGGGGATGCCAGCATCCACTACCTGCAAAGCTACTGGAAACTGGCGCCGGACGAAGCACTGCGGATTCACGCCCCGCGTATTCCCAGGTGCACGACCTGGAATTTCCAGCTGTCCAATTATTGGATGGAGTCGTTGGATTATCGCTATCATACTGTGTCATTTAACCAGCACACCGCTGCGCACAACGAAGATGGCTCGGTTACCTTGTTGGTTGCACATCGCGACCCCGGAAACCAGTACCCCAATTGGATTGAGACCTGCGGCCATGACCAGGGTGGCATGTTATGGCGTTGGATCGAGTTGCAGGAAGCGGGGCAATTCCCAGTGAATTGTGACGTGATTAAGCTAGAAAACAGATAATATTAATCAACTAACCTACTGAAATGAAAGAAATTAATTCTTTACAATTAGATTGTGACAGCCTGTTGGCTGAGGCCGTCCGGCAAACCGGCCTGGACAATTTTGGTGACCCTAATTTTCGCCCGGCATTTGCCGTTTTGGTGAAAGCGATGAACAACGAGGCCAAACTGAATGAGGCCGGTCGCTCCACCCAGGTACAGCGCCTGCTGAATATTCTCAAAAATCGCCTGCGGCTTGAAGCGTGGATTCAACGGCACCCGGAAATTCTGGAGGAGATTGTGCTGGCACCGGCAATTATTGTCGGACTGGCCCGCACCGGGACCACCATGTTGCACCGTATTCTGGCAAACGATAATCGTTTTTTTGCCCCGCTTTGGTTTGAAGTGCGCAATCCAGCACCATATATGGATTGGGAGCCAAACGTGGCGGACCAGCGCCTCATAGAAGCAACTGCCGAGGTCGACGCCTTGCTGGAGGCCAACCCGGAAATCGCTGCCATCCACCCGATGGACCCGAAGGGTGCCGATGAGGAAATCATGTTGCTGGAACACAGCTTTTACAGCTATGTTCCGAATGCTTACATGAACGTACCCAGCTACACCCAATTTGTTGGCAGCAATGACAATCTTCCGGCCTACCACTACCTGTACCGATTATTGCAATGTCTGCAGTGGCAGAAGAAACAACGTGGCGAAAACGCACAACGCTGGCTGCTGAAGGCACCGCATCACCTGCATTTCATGGGTGAATTGCTGACGGTGTTTCCAGATGCACAGATTATTGCCACGCACCGCGACCCCGCGCTTTCCGTGCCGTCGGTGACCAGCATGATGTACAACTTGTGGATCACCTGCTCGGACACAGTCGATAAAATCGCCGTCGCGAATGAATGGTCAAACCTGTTTGCTGAAGGCATGCGCAACACACTGGTCATCCGACAACAGCGAAATGAGCAGTTCTATGATGTCTGGTTTGAAGATTCCGTCAAACAGCCCTTTGCTGTCATCGAAGCTCTGTATCAATTCCTCGGCATGCAATTGACTCCAGAAGCCCATTTGGCCATGCAGGAGCACCGGGAGGCAAACAAACGCGAAGACCGGCCGACGCATGAATACACTCTGGAGGAGTATGGTCTCTCTGAACAGGGCATTCGTGACCAATACGGCGAATACTTTAATCAGTTCATTAAACCCAGGCTGGATCATGCATAGCCTCGTTGCTGCAGGGCTTTTATCGTTACTGGTGCTGGCAGCAGGCTCTGCCAATGCTGAGGCATTGGCCGGTGCGGTCGATGACGCCTGTATGCTTAAGGCAGTGAAAACAGCGGATGGTCTGACCACGGTCGCCGAACTGAGGGAGCAGTGCCTAACTAAAGCGGATGCGCTCGACGAATCTCTGGTTCTGCAGCGAATGCAACGAGAGAGGGCCGTGTCGGGCATTCGCTCCATTCTCACACCGCACCGCCGCAACTACCTGATGCCAATCTCCTACCTTGGTGACCCCAACGAAGACCCGTACACCGGAGCACTCGCTGAGTTTCCTGAAGACGCCGACCTTAAGTCCAGTGAAATCAAGTTTCAATTAAGCCTGAAATTCAATATTGTCAATGATTTGTTCCTCAAGGACGACAGCATTCATTTCGGCTTTACCGGGCTGTCGTTCTGGCAGGCCTTCAACAGCGATATATCAGCGCCATTTCGAGAAACTAATTACGAGCCTGAAATTTTCTGGACCGCCCCTATTGATTGGCGACCTTTTGGTTTAAACGCCAACGTCATGCAGCTCGGCATCAGCCACCAGTCAAATGGCCGAGGTGGCAGCCTTTCCAGGAGTTGGAACCGGATTTACGCCAATTTCATGTGGGAGAAGAACCGCTGGGTATTCAGTCTGAAGCCGTGGTGGCGAATCCCCGAAGGTGACAAGGAAGACCCGCTGGATGCAGATGGCGACGATAATCCAGACCTTGAAAAGTTTATGGGCCACTTTGAACTGACGACTCTGTATCGCCGTTATGATCAGGAGTTCAGCCTTATGTTGCGCAATAACTTGCGCGCGGACAATCGCGGCGCTGTGCAACTCGATTACACTTTTCCACTGTGGCGAGGTATTCGTGGCTTCGCGCAATATTTTAATGGCTATGGCGAGAGTCTGATTGACTATAACGCCAACGTCGAACGCTTCGGAGTCGGTATATTGCTGTCGGATATTTTGTAGCCTGAGCGTTGTCCCTGAAAGCAACTCAATACCCAGGTCTTTACAAGCCCAGGTCTGCATGCTAACTTCTGGACGGTCAGGGGCTTAACAGCCCTGCACCAATGCATTGCAGATGAAGCCTATTTCTCGACATCATCAGTACCGGAGTCTCCCAGCGACTTTCGGTTTGCTGTTCGCGCTGTTGGTCTCTGGCACCGCATCTGCGCTGCACACTCATGATGCTTCGTTCTCCGATGCCGGCGACCTACATTATTCTTACCTGGACTGTGGCTTTTGTGCCAATGGCGCATTGGAAAACGGCGCACTCAATACCAGTGACCAACCGTTTGCCCTAAAACCATTCAGCCATTGTGCAGTTCGCCAGGTCACAGCGCAAGCGGTCACTGGCAACAGCGCAACCCTTCCTCCCTGCCGAGCTCCACCACGATAAAACAATAAACCATCGTTAGAGTCGCTGCTGACCAGCAGTGACCGAAGTTATCCGTTTATTGTTTGTGATTGGAGTGTAGTAATGCGTACTGTATTTGTTATCGCGCCTCTGGCGTGGAGTGTCGCCATTGGCGCACAGGAAGCCCCTCAAGTATTGGAAGAAATCATTGTTTTAGGCCACCCACTGTCCTCAGAGGGCATCACCCAGCCCGCTGCGGTACTGGAAAAGGAGGCACTGCATCGGGCGCTCGGCAACAACATCGCCGAAACGACAGAGCGCATTCCAGGGGTCCACAATGCCTCCTATGGCACTGCAGTGGGACGTCCAGTAATTCATGGGCTTGGCGGTCCGCGAGTCAGAGTTTTGGAAGACCGCATTGGCACGATGGATGTCTCGGTGAACAGCGCTGATCATGCGGTAACGGTAGAGTCCTTCCTGGCCGAGCGCATTGAAATATTGAAAGGACCCAGCACTCTTTTGTACGGCTCTGGCGCCATTGGTGGAGTGGTTGATGTGCACACAGGACGCATACCGCATGCGGTACCGGAAGCACTGAATGGTAAGGTGGAACTGCGAGCCGCAGATAACGCAGATCAACGCCAAGGGGCTGTTCAGCTGAGCGGTGGCACGGGTTCCTGGGCGTTTCATTTGGACGCCATAGGTCGCGACGCCGATCCCTATGATATTCCTGGCTTTGCCGAGTCCAGCCGACTGCGCGCACTCGAAGAGCTGGAAGAAGAGGAGCATGATGAGGAAGAGGAAGGCGACGAGCATCACGAGGAAGAAGAGGAGGTTCGGGACACTTTGCCAGGCAGCCAGCTTGAATCCAGCGGTTTCGCATTTGGTACCAGCTATGTCACTGATTCCGGCTTCTACGGCCTCGCTATCAGTCATTTAAGCTCCGAATATGGTTTACCCGGTGGGCACGGTCATGGTCATGAAGAAGAGCATGATGAAGAAGAGGAAGGCGAAGAAGAACACGAGCATGAAGAGGAAGAAGGTCAACCTGTGCTGGATGTTGAGCAAACCCGCATTGACCTGGAGTTTGGACTTGAAAACCCGTTTGCCGGCTTCGCCTCGATGAATTTACGCCTGGGTTATAACGATTACGAGCACCAGGAAATAGAGCCTAACGGAGAGGTTGCAACCGATTTTGCTAACAAAGCCTTCGAGTTTCGAGGTGAACTTGTTCACGAACCCTGGGGTGAATGGCGCGGTGCACTCGGCGTGCAGGTGACCGGACGTGAATTCGAGGCGCTTGGTGAAGAAGCTTTCTTGCAACCGGTGGATAGCGACAGTATTGGCCTGTTCTGGGTCGGTGAAAGGTCTCTGGCAAATACTGGCACAGTCGAGCTGGGTGCCCGCATTGAGCGCGTTGATTACCAACCGTCCGATGCTGCCTCTGCGGATCGAGATTTCGATGTGTTCTCCGTTTCAGCCGGCGTTTTGCTGCCGTTTGGAGAACGATTTTCGCTGGCATTGCACAGCGGTTTTTCAACCCGGGCACCCACTGGCGAAGAGTTATATTCAAACGGCGCACACCTAGCTACCCAGCGCTTTGAAGTTGGTGACGAAACTCTGGACGAAGAGCAGGCAATTAATTTTGCTGCAACCCTCACTTACCGTACTCAACGAGCCAGATTGGAAGCCACCTTGTACCATAATCGTTTCGAGGATTATATTTATCAGCAAGGGACAGGTGCTGAGGAAGACGAGCTGCCAGTTGCTGTGTTTACACAAGAGGATGCCGTGTACACAGGACTCGACTTTAGCGCTCGATTGCTCGCTGTTGAATGGGAAGGCGGTGCTCTGTGGTTTAACGGCCGCTATGACTGGATTACGGCCGACCTGCAGGATGTACCTGGGAACGATAATGTTCCATTACTGCCGCCCATGCGGTTTGGCTTCGGGGTTTCCTATGAGCAGGGTCCTGTTATTTTTGACCTGGACTATCTGTATGTGGATTCACAAACGGATACCTCCGAGCTTGAGTTGGCGACCAGCAGCTACAACGATTTGCGCGCATATCTTGGCTACAGCTTCAGCGCCTACGATACTGATGTGGAGTTGTTTCTGCAGGGCCGTAACCTCGGCGACGAGGAACAGCGCAACCATACCTCACTGGTGAAAGAGTTTGCTCCACGGCCTGGAAGAACCGTTGAGTTGGGTCTTCGCTTGCAGTTTTAGCGGAAGAACCCGGCGCTGAGCAGTGCGGTACTAACCCTGGAAGATAATCGAGGCCTTAGACGGTGCGCGAGCCACGATTGTTCAAAGCACTGTCGACAGGTGGCGAAGCCGCGATGAATGGATACAATAAACCATGAGAGGTACTCTGCCGTTGGCAACGAGGTAGTCCGAGCATGCCCAATACCGCAGCAAAGGCGCAGGTTGTCCTGTTAGCGGCGGGTCGCAGCCAGCGCTTCGGCCCAGCCGACAAGCGGTTCGCCACTTTGGCGGGTGGCGGCAGGGTTTGGGAGCGGTCTCTTCAGGTTTACCGGGCTTGTGATTTGCCAGTCATTCTAGTGGTTGGCCGCGGAGAAACTGAACTGTTTCGCAATCGGGACCCAAACCTGCAGATTATTGAGTCCGCTCTCAGCCCCCTGGGCATGGGTCACTCCATTGCAAGCGGTGTTGCGGCCAGCACAGCGCCATTTGTGCTGATCGCCTTGGCCGACATGCCGTACATTCAATCGGCCAGTGTGGAGCGTATTTTGGAGTCGGCAGAGAGCGGAGGAATTGTGGTTCCGAGCTATCTTGGTCAAGCCGGGCATCCCAGGCTATTCAGTCGGGAATTTATCCCGGAACTGCAGCGTTTACAGGGTGATAGCGGGGCTAAAAGCTTATTGGCTGAGCGGGCCAATAGCGTTACGCAGCTTGCGCTGGATGACCCCGCCATTGTTCGGGACATTGATATTCCAGCCGATTTAGCGGCCCACTGAGGTGTAACGGAAGCCCTTGTCGACCATGCGTTTCGGCTCATAGACATTACGCAGATCAATAAAGTAATTGTCTTTCATATCATTGAGCAAACGTGGCAGATCCAAGGAACGATACTGGTTCCACTCGGTCATCAGTACGATTGCGTCCGCCCCTTTCGCGGCCTCATAGGCATCATCGAAATATTCCACTGTCTCAGGCAGCAGACTGCGGGCCTGTTCAATGCCCTTGGGGTCATGAGCCCGAACTTTAACCCCTTTATCCATCAAGGGCGGGAGAATCGCAATTGATGGCGACTCGCGCATATCATCGGTTTCCGGTTTAAAGGTCAAACCAAACACCGCGATGGTTTTTCCGGCAAGGTCGTTATTAAACATGGTCTTGATCTTGTTGACCATGCGCGCCTTTTGCGCGTCGTTGACATCAATCACGGCTTCAACAATGCGCAGGGAAATATCATTCTCCTGGGCAATGCGGATCAGGGCGGTGGTATCTTTCGGGAAACAGGAGCCTCCATAACCCGGGCCCGGGTGCAAGAATTTGCGACCAATGCGGCCATCCAGCCCCATGCCCTTGGCGACCGCATGTACGTCGGCACCGACGCTTTCACACAGGGCGGAAATTTCATTAATAAAACTGATTTTGGTTGCCAGAAAGGCATTGGCCGCATACTTGGTCAGCTCGGCACTTTCCAGACCTGTACACAGAATTGGCGCCTCAATCAGGTTAATCGGGCGGTACAATTCTCGCAGCAGCTTTTCCGCGCGTTCAGATTCCACGCCCAGCACCACTCGGTCAGGCCGCATAAAGTCGGCAATCGCTGCGCCTTCGCGCAGGAATTCTGGGTTGGATGCGACATCAAATTCAGCCTGCGGGTTGGTTTCTGCAATAATTCTCTTCACTTGCCGAGCCGTGCCAACGGGTACAGTCGATTTATTAACAATCACCGTGTAGTCTTTGAGCAGAGGCGCAATATTGCGGGCCGCTTCATAAACATAAGACAGGTCTGCGTGACCATCACCACGGCGGGTTGGCGTGCCCACGGCAATAAAAATAATGTCGGCGTCCGGTATTGCTGACTCGATGGCCGTCGTGAACCGCAAGCGCCCTGCTTCAACGTTTTTTGCCACGAGCGCATCCAACCCGGGCTCGTAAATTGGAATCTCACCACGCCCAAGGCTTGCCACCCGTTCTTCGTTCACATCAACGCAACATACGTTGGCGCCAAATTCAGAAAAACAACACCCGGAGACCAGGCCGACATAGCCTGCACCAATCATGACCACATTCATACGGAGCTTCCACTAACGTTCTTGACAGGCCGGATTATAATTCCGCGCCCAGTGCTTACAGTGTAGCGCATGTATTGGCAATGAATCGTGCGTCGCGCTGCAGGTTTGCGGCCAGAATCGAACACTTTTCAGTCAATCTCACAAGTGTTTTACATTTCATTACCGCTTCACAGTTGCTTTTACCCAAGGATTGAGCTGCAATGCTCGCGGTTTTGAATGCTACAAAAACTATTAAGGAGAAAAGCATGAGCATGATGAGTGAATTCAAAGAATTTGCGATGCGCGGAAATGTCATTGATATGGCAGTCGGTATCGTTATTGGTGGCGCGTTCGGCAAAATTGTGTCGTCCTTCGTTGCCGATGTGATAATGCCTCCGATCGGTATTCTGGTCGGTGGTGTCGACTTCAGTCAGCTGGCCGTTACTCTAAAAGAGGCCGCCGGAGAGGCTGAAGCCGTGACTTTGAACTACGGCGCCTTCTTGCAGAATGTCTTCGATTTTCTGATCGTCGCTTTTGCGATCTTCATGGTGATCAAGGCCATGAACAGCATGAAAAAAGAAGAAGAGGAAGCCGCTGAGGAAGCGCCACCCGAACCAAGCAAAGAAGAGCAATTGCTGACTGAAATTAGGGACCTTTTATCCAAGCAGTAGACACGCGCCAGGCCCGTCACTGGACTGGGCCTGGACCGTTCATCGCTGTGAGTTGGACAGAGTTTGAGCTACAATAAGGGCTGTTGTGGCGTAGTGGAGAACGGGCACATTAACTCTTTACTAAAACGTACCGCAGCGGTCGTATTAACGCTGCTTCTGAGCCAGGCGGGTACCGCCTATCAACTATCGGCCATACAGTTCAGCGAGAACCAGCAGCGCACAGCCAGAGAGGTAGTGCAACGGCTGAGCCGGTACCACTATAAGGACGTCGAGTTCGGGGATGAGTTGTCCTCGGAACTGCTTGATGAGTACATCCAAAACCTCGATCCTGGAAAAAGCTTCTTCACTCAACAGGATTTGAATGAGTTTGAAAAATATCGCAATACTCTTGATGACCAACTGAAAAAAGGTGATCTGCAAGCTGGCCTCGTGATCTTCAATCGCTACCAGTCGCGACTGATCAAACGCCTGGAAAAGAACCTGGCTCAATTACCTGATCTGATCGGCAACTTCGATTACAGCAAAGATGAAACTCTGGAAACTGATCGAGCCAAACTTCCCTGGCCGGCAGACGCTGAAGCGGCCGATGAGCTTTGGTACAAACGAATCAAAGCCAGTGCGCTCAATCTTAAGCTCGCTGACAAAAGCAATGCGGAGATTGAGGAAGTATTGGCCAAGCGGTTTCGTAACCAGATACTCAGACTTGAACAGATGAACAGCCAGGATGTTTTCCAGGTGTTTGTGAACTCTCTTGCGCAGTTATACGATCCGCACACCAGTTACCTGTCCCCCAGGAACTCTGAAAATTTCAACATTAATATGAGCTTGTCGCTGGAAGGCATTGGGGCAGTGCTGCAACGGGAAGAGGAATATACCAAAGTAGTCAGATTGGTAGCCGCGGGCCCTGCTGACAAACACGGTGTGCTGCAGCCAGCGGATAAAATCATTGCCGTTGGTCAGGGTGACTCCGAAAAAATGGTGGACGTGGTTGGCTGGCGTCTCGATGAAGTTGTTGAACTGATACGGGGACCAAAAGGTACCAAGGTACGATTGGAACTGATACCAGCGAACGCAATTACCGATGAGGCCCGCAAAACCATCACTATAGTGCGCAACAAAGTGAAGCTCGAGGAACAATCGGCTCAAAGCCGGATCATTGAGCTGGTGCAGAATGATGAGCTCTATAAAGTTGGGGTCATCGACATTCCAACTTTCTATATCGACTTTCAGGCCAGGCGGCGGGGCGATCCGAATTATCGCAGTACCACTCGTGATGTGCAGCGGCTTATTAGAGAGCTGGAAGCACAGGGTGTAGCCGGGATTGTTGTTGATCTGCGTGACAACGGCGGTGGCTCGCTGTTTGAAGCCAACGCCCTCACCCGGCTGTTTATCGACTCTGGACCAACGGTACAGATCAGACACGCTAATTCCCGAGTCGATCGTGAACCCACCTTCAGCTATCGAGGCGCTTATTATACGGGGCCACTTGCTGTAATGATCAACCGTCTGAGCGCATCCGCTTCTGAGATTTTCGCCGCTGCTATTCAGGATTATGGTCGTGGTTTGATTCTCGGTGGCCGCTCATTCGGTAAAGGTACTGTGCAATCTCTCACTGAGTTGACTGAGGGGCAGCTAAAACTGACTGAATCCAAGTTTTATCGGGTATCCGGTGACAGCACCCAACACCGGGGAGTCATACCCGACATCACTTTTCCGGAGCTATACGACCCTGAACAGGTCGGAGAAAGTGCGCTGGATGCTGCACTTGGATGGGATACCATTCATGAAATCAACCACATACACTACTACCCTGTGCAGGATTCACTGCCTAAGCTCAGGCAGCGCCATACCGAACGCACAAAAGACGATCCGGACTTCGTATATTTGCGAGAACAAATAGAGCTGTTAAATGAAAACCGCAACCGTACTCTGGTTTCACTGAATGAAATGCAGCGTCGTGAACAACGTGCTGCTGACAAGGCGGCTCAGCTGGCCCTTGAGAACAAACGCCGAAAAATGAAGGGGCTGGAACCATTGGCGGTCTTGGATGAACCAGAAGAGCCGCTTGATGTAGACAGCAGCCAAACCGCTGACGCCAGCGCCGGCGATAACGACGATCTCGATCCTCTGGTGCAGGAAGCAGGGCAAATTCTGCTGGACTCCAGTTTTGTATTCGAGAAGGTCGTTAGTAATTTCCCTCCCATGCGGTCTCTTCACTAGCGCTCTATCGGCCTGCTTTGATGCAGCGGGCGCGTCGAGCGCCCAATCGATCAGCCGTCCAGTGACCGCAGCAATTCTCTGGCCTGCTGTTTCTCCAGTGCAGTCCCCTGACTGATCAGTGACTCCAGAACCACTCTGGCGTTCTCGTCATCGCCCTTGTCCAGTAGATGCTGGGCAGTGAACATGGATACATCGTATTCTTCCAGAACATTGAAACTCTCATCGCGTTCCAGCACGGCGGTACCATTGTCGCCATCACTATTCAGGTCAGCGGGGCTTTCTTCACCAATGGTTTCAAACTCTTCGAGCATCTCGTCCAGCTCATCCTGACTTTCTTCAGACAGGTAGGATTCTGTCTCACCAAGATCCAGCTCCAAATCAGCCAAGGGATCAGTCCATTCTTCAGAGTTCGGCTCCTGCGAGACCGATTGGTCGCTGTCCTCCGCACTGACACTGCCCCCCGCACTGATGGCGGCAAGCCGCTGGCTGGTTCGTTCAACCTCTTCGTTATCACCTGCCCGCAAATGCACCTCTTTCAGCTTTTCCAGCAATTCGCTGTCTTCCGGTGCGTCCTGCAGTGCATTCTCAAGCAGGTCGGCGGCTTCTGCAAAACGCCCGTAAGCCAAGTAGATATCAGCTTCCCGCAGTGGATCGGTGATTTCCAGCTCCTCCTCAGATGGCGACAGCTCCTCCTCGATCAAGCCGCTTGCGTCCGTTTCAAATTCTTCTTCTGAAGCTGTTTCAGCGGCTGACGCGACAGGATCATCGCTTGCATCCTGTTCGTGGCCGGCGTCTTCATACTGTTCTCTGGCTTGCGTTGGGTGTTCATCCAGCTCATCCATGTCACTGGTGCGACGTCGCCCCAACAGGAAGTAAGCCAGTGCACCTAAAATTCCTGCGCCACCGGCTATCATCCACCAGTTGTTGCCACTGCCCTCAGATGAGGCTTCTGCAATGGGCTCATCGGTGGCTGATGACGTTTCAACTGACGGTGGTGTAGCAGCTTCGTCCGCTGGCACAAACTCTAGCTCCGGGTCGCCAGCAAGTTCCGCAGCAGGATCGGCGGACTCGTCGAAAATTTCTGCATCCGAGTCCAGCGCTGCCAGGTCTTCAGCGGGCTCATCCAAGCTGGGCGCCGGTTCCTGCTCTTCGGGCTCTAGGTTCGGCTGATCTGTTCCTTCGGAAAAGCGCGCCTGCAATTCAGCGAGCTGCGCATTGACGACTTCCAGTTGATTACGGAGCTCTTGCACCAGAGCATCTTTTTCAACCACTTCGTCGCTCAAAGCGGCGCTCATCCGCTGCGCCTTGTCGAGTTCACTCAATGCAGTTTCCAGACGATCACGCAGCTGATCAACCTGGGCCTGGGTATCGTCGATCTGTGCGGTTTGCATACCAGAGCCCGTGTCAGTGCTCAGCAGCAATGATGCATTCGTATCCGATGTTGCAACGTCAGCGACTTGGGTCGCTTGAGGACGGGCGTCGATTTGCCGCTGAATGCCCTTCTCAGCCTCCCAGCTCTCGATCTGCGCCACTATCTCGCTGCGAGCTGCACTAAAGCTGTTGGACAGGATGTCCGTCTCGCTAGGGATGCGAAGCACCGCGCCGGTTTTCATGCGATTCACATTATTGTCAACAAAAGCGTCGGGGTTCAGCTGCTGAAATGCCAACAGTGCCTGATAAATACTGATGTCTTCCGACGGCTTGTAGCGGCTGGCTATTCGCCATAAAGCGTCACCGCGCACTGTTGTGTAGCTGTCCGGATCATAGCCAGCGGCCTGGGTATCCCAAACTTCCGGCGCGCTATCGGTCACGTTTTCTTCTGTCACAAGTGTCGCCTGCGGCGAAGCCTCTGCAGCCAACTCATCGTCGTCGTCCATCAGATCGCCATCGGACACCAGAGGCTCTTCGGCGGCCAGTGCTTCCTCTTCGTCACGCACTATCGGCGCTTCCTCCGGTAATGCTGTGTCAAGCGGAGCCTGCGGTATTGGTAATGCGGCGGCGGCCTCTTGCTCGACGCTGTCCACTGCTTCACGAGTTTGTTCGCTATTATCAGCAAGCGCGGCATCGGCCTGTGGCGCCACCATGGCATCCAGGTCGTCAACCGTTGCCGTCTGCGTATCTCCGGCTGCGTCGGCTAACTCATCAGCCTGCTGCTCCGCGTCCGCGATTGTCTGTTCTTGCACAAATACAGCGTTTTCTTCACTAAAACTGCGCTGCTCTTCCTTAACCAGGTATTGCTTAAGCTGTCGCCCACTCGGCCAGCGGGTATCGATCAGTAATTGCCACTCTTCTTCTGCCACTGCCTCCGGGCTACTGACGTGGATGACGCCGCCGTCACGACCATTCAGAATGATTTCATATTGAAGTTGTTCAAGGAAGCTGGCGCGTGGCAGCTGAGCCATTTTGTACTCGCTCTCACTGGCCAGCTTGACAGCAATATCCAGTGGGCGCAGATCCCCGACTTCGTAAAGCTCGATGTCAGCTTTAAAGGGTTCGCCCTCGGCAGATAAAATCCTGATGTTACCCAATTCCAGGGCTGATAGCTGGCTACTCAACAAAAGCCCGCTCAATCCGATAGCGGGTAGCGTATTTCGCGGCATGTGTGGCTCCTAATGCAAACGCGTCATATTTTCTTTATCGCACGACTTCGAACCGCTAAGCAGTGCTTCTCACTTTCAGTATCGACAGTGCAGCAGAGTTTCTCCACAGCAATTCGCACTGTGAGTGTGAGCAAGATCACACTCCAGAGGATTGCCCATTGCTGATTGATCACATAAGAATCAACCGTTCGATTCGTGAACAGCGCACTCTTATTGACCTGGATCAAGTCCGCCCGAATTTCGCTTCAGCCCATATCCGCCGTTTGATCTCAGTCAAGTCGACGTTGGCGACTGGGTGCTGAAATAATGGTGTTGATTCTTTTCAGGTAAACGCGGTTCATCGGGATTGAGGCAACGCTTTTACGGTCGAATATTATTAAGGAGTTAGGAAATGGCCTTTAGAAATCTTGTAACTGCGGTGGTTTGTGCCGTTTGCAGCAGCATGAGCTTGGCGTATGAAGCCGGTGATATTTTTGTTCGTGCAGGTATTGCTACGGTAGCTCCCAACGAGTCGAGTGATGGTATTGCTATACCAGCGTTGGGAGTTGAGCCGATTGCCGGCACGGAAGCCGAACTTGATAACAACAGCCAGCTTGGTTTAACCATCAACTACATGCTATCGAGTAAACTCGGATTAGAGCTGTTGGCAGCCACACCGTTCAAGCACAAAGTAACGGCAAACCTCGATGGTTTTTCAGCCGGGCTCAGCGTTCCTGCTGGAGAGACTCATCACCTTCCACCTACTCTTTCAGTCGTATATTACCCATGGGGGGGAAGCAACTCGGCGTTTCAACCTTACCTGGGCGCAGGCTTGAACTACACCATCATGTTCGATACCGACGTGGACCCGGCACTGGAGGCGCTTACCGGTGACTTGGCGGGAGCAGGTGGCCCTGTACCACTGGAGCTTGATGCTGACAATTCGTTTGGGGTGGCATTTCAGCTAGGTGCTGATCTTTCAGTAAATGACAACTGGCATGTCAACGCCTCTATACGTTGGATAGACATTGAGACCGACGCTACTTTTACTTCTGCACTGGGAGATACCATCACTGTGGATAACATTGAGATAGACCCATTGGTGTGGCAAATAAATTTAGGATATAAGTTCTGAATGGAGTAAGCCCGCTCTCCCTCTAGAAACCGGGAGTCACCTGCTTACCGTAACAAATGGCGCAACGCTCAAGTTGCGCCATTTTTTTAGCGCGTCATTAACCTTGCGGCCCAAACAAGGCCAACACTGTCAAATCTTCATCAATATCAAAGAATGAATGCTGAGTATTGGCCTTAACGAATAGAACAGTGCCAGGCCCAACGCTTTGTTCCTCATCGTTGACGCTCAGGCGTGCACTTCCTTTTAATACAATATAGATCTCATCTTCTGCATGCGGGCTTTGCATGTCCTTGCAACCGCGCGGCAAATGATAGACGGCACAACTCATTCCCGGCGCTTTTAGAAATTCATGGATGCGGGGCTCGTCGCCCTCAACCTTCTTAATGAGTTCCTCGAGTTTGAACGTTTTCCAATCAGACATCGTTAACCTCTTGCTGTCGAGTTTGTCCAGGCTCTGCTCTATCTGTTACGTGTGCACAGCCCACCCAAATACCACCGTGATTCACAATCATAGACCAGCCGGCCGCGCTCGCCATGTTGCATATCCAATACCCTATTGATGGTTGGCGTCGGCGCCATGCCCGGCGCTGATTGGCTTTGCAGTGTTTCAATTGGCCTGGGATAGCTCGCCCAGTCGAGCGGCGCCCGCCAGCCCGGCGGCGGAACCAGCTGAGACCGGGTGCCATTGATGGGGTACAAGGCACGCCAGTCCCGTATCCGCTCAGCCAGGCGTTGCACAACGTCGGGGTGCTGGGGCGCCAGGTTATCAAATTCAAACGGATCTTCAGCAATTCGAAACAGGTGGTTGGTCACCGTTGTCGTCAACTGGTCCTGCTCAATTTCCTGAACCAGCTTCCATTCATCGTCGAATACTGTCAGGTTGAAGTGCCCGTATATGGGCGTTTCGGAGGCAAAAAACAGCGGCTCTTCGACAGCGATCCGTTTGCCTTGCGAAATCGCCGGCCACATATTCCTGCCATCCAGTGGGAAACCGTCTCCACGAGGTATACCGGCCGCTTCTGTCAGCGTTGGAAAAACATCCATGACCGTCATGATCTGCTTGAGCGTTGAACCTGCTTTAATTTGGCCAGGCCAGCGAAGCAGCGATATGACCCGGATACCGCCCTCAAAAGTCTCACCCTTCCCTCCTCGCAGGGGATGATTGTCAGCACCACCAACTGAATAGGCAGCACCGCCGTTATCACTGAAAAACAGTACGATCGTATCGTCAGTGAGGTTTTCTTCGTCCAATGTATTGAGTACCTGCATGACCGCCTGATCCATGGCGTCCACGACCGCAGCATACATCGGGCGCGCGCTCTTCTGCATCAAAATCTTGGCCATACGTCGTGTGCCATCTGTCTGCGCACTGCGCGCAGGCTTTAGGTCAGTGTTTATGTCCTGATATTTGTCCTGCAATTCCTGAGGTGCGTCCAAGGGCGTATGGGGGGCAATAAATGGCATGTACAGGAAGAATGGTTTATTGGGGTCGCGCTGTTTAATGTAACGGCTTGCCTCATCAGCCAACAAAAAGGTTTCGTAGCCCTCTGCATCAATGGATTTGCCATTTACCTGGAAGTCTTTACCCCCCTGGTTGGCAAAAGGTGGATAGAAACCTACCTCGGTGTGCAGATGGCCGTAGAAGTGCTCAAAACCGCGCTGGTTGGGATGATAAGTCTGTTGTGCGTGACCCAGGTGCCACTTGCCAACCATGGCCGTCTGGTAGCCCGCTGCTAAGAAGCTCTCTGGCATAAAATGCTCTTCGGGATGGACGCCAATCGTATCCCAGGCCATGATTACACCATAGGCGATACCCAGTCGCATCGGGTTCCGCCCGGTCATTAGTGCGGCGCGAGTGGGTGAGCAAATAGGCGTGGTGTAGAAGCGGTCCAATTGCATCCCTTCCCGGGCCAGCCGATCAAGCGCCGGGGTATCGATGTCTCCGCCGTGATAGCCGACATCATTCCAGCCAAGATCATCGGCCAGGAATATGATGACGTTGGGCTGGCGGTTTTCGCCACTGGCGAATACCGCAAAGCTTAGCAATAGAGTCGCGACGATAAGCCGTGTAAAAGAGTATTGTTCAATCATTAACAGCTTTTTGCCTCATGGTGACGAACTCTTCGGCGGAAGTTGGGTGAATACCAATGGTTTCATCAAAATCGGCCTTGGTTGCACCCGCCTTCAACGCAACTCCCATACCCTGGATGATCTCGCCGGCCTCCGGGCCGACCATGTGAACCCCGACAACCCGATCGCTGGCCTGATCCACCACCAATTTCATGAACGTTCTTTCGGGGTTACCGCTCAGGGTATTCTTCAGCGGCCTGAAGTGCGATTTGTAGATATCGATTTTCCCATACTGGGCACGCGCGTCCTGCTCGGTCAAACCGACCGTACCAATATTCGGCTGGCAGAAAACCGCTGTTGGAATGTCGTTATAATCCAATGTCCGATCCGAATCCCGATACACCCGGTCAACAAACACCATCGCTTCGGCAATGGCAACCGGCGTTAACTCGGGAGTATCAATCAAGTCTCCAAGCGCGTGAACGCCAGGAACCGAAGTTTCAAAACTGTCGTTCACCAGGATTTTGCCTTTGTTATCCAGCTCCAGGCCCAGTTTGTCGACACCGGCTTCGAGCAGTAACGGCCGCCTGCCCGTCGCGTACATAACACAATCACAGGAGATGATTTCTCCGCTTTTCAATTGCAGTGCAAAGTCGTTATCCGCGAGCTTTGTAATCGACGCTACTTCAGATTCCAGACGCAAATGAATGCCCTTATTGCGCATCTCATCGGCAACGTGGCCCCCAAGATCCTGATCAAAGCGCTTGAGTATTTTCGAGCCGCGATAAACAAGCGTCGTATTACTGCCCAGTCCATTGAATATTCCTGCAAATTCAACGGCAATATAGCCTCCGCCAACCACTACCGGATTGCGTGGCAGTTCATTTAAAAAAAATACATGATTGGAGTCGATTACGAATTCAGATCCAGGGAAGCTCGGGACGTCGGGCCAACCTCCCATGGCGAGCAAAAGTCGCTCGCATCGCCATTGCTTACCGCCCACTTCAACAGTATGGCTATCAACGACAGTGGCCCGCCCTTCGATAATGTCGACCCCGGCATCGTCAAGTAAGCTCTTGTATATGCCATTCAAACGTTCTATTTCTGCAGTCTTGTTATCGCGTAAGGTTGCCCAGTCCATACGGCTGCTGGAAACATCCCAACCATAGCCCGCTGCGGCTTCGAACTCTTCGGCAAAGTGTGAAGCATAAACAAACAGCTTCTTGGGAACACAGCCGACATTCACACAGGTGCCCCCGAGGTAACGTTCTTCTGCTACTGCCACCTTAGCGCCAGCGGCGGCCGCCATGCGTGCCGCTCTCACTCCGCCAGAGCCGGCACCAATAACAAACAGATCATAGTCAAGCATTCCGCGCACCTTACCTATTCCTCTCTACCTCGCCATTATAACGCCGGATGATGCGCTCCGGGCGGGACTGTTCGGTAAGATAGCGGTCGCTACGTCGGCTTATACTTCGACGTCAACAAAGCGGGCTTTATTTTTACCCTGCCCTTGCGCTTCAGCGCCGTCTCTCTTTGCACGCTGTTGTGGCTCTACCCGTTTAACCGCTTTCTGTTGGGCGACCTTGGCCGTTTCCTTTCCGGCTTTTAGCTTGTCGGCTTTTCTGGCCCTATTGTTCTCTCTGATACTTCGTATCGAGTTAAAAATGGGAAAATTGATCATCATTGCCTCGCAAGTAGTGGGTACTGCGTGACTCCCAGGGTGGATCCTTTTAATGCTTAACGGCCAATGGCCAGCCTACTTAAGGCCGGCCTGTTTGTCCGGTGCATACCATGCTAATTTTTTGTGTAATTTCACCACATCACCAACGATGACGATACTTGGAGGATGAATGTTATGTTGCTCTGCCAGCTCTTTGAGCAGAGCCAGTTCACCTGTAACGACTCGCTGCTGAGGGTTTGTGCCCTGCTCAATGATTGCAACCGGGGTGCTTTGGGCAAGGCCATTGGTAATCAGTTCGCGCTGGATCTGTTCGAGTGCATGTACTCCCATGTAAATCACCAGGGTTTGTCTGGTTTGTACCAACTTTGGCCAGGCCAGATCCAAAGCGCCATCTTTCAAATGGCCGGTTACGAACTGCACAGACTGCGCATAGTCTCTGTGAGTGAGTGGAATACCTGCATAGCTTGCGCAGCCACTGGCGGCAGTAACCCCGGGGACTACTTTAAAGGGTATTCCAGCCGCCGCGAGCTGTTCTATTTCTTCCCCACCGCGGCCAAAAGTAAAAGGATCCCCGCCTTTCAATCGCAACACTCTGTTACCGGACCGGGCATACTCAAGTAAGAGGGTGTTTATACCCTCCTGAGGTACTGTGTGCGAGTCTCGAGCTTTTCCAACGTACAGCAGTTTTGCATCGCGCCGAGCGTAATCAAGCAGCTTTTTGTTAATCAATCGATCGTATACGATAACATCGGCGTGCTGAAGCAAACGCAAAGCCTGCAAGGTCAAGAGTTCCGGGTCCCCAGGCCCAGCGCCTACCAGATACACTTCGCCTATCGCTTGCCCGCAGTCCTGCAACAAGGCATTGGCAATGTCAGTGGCCTTCGCTTGATTTCCCTGGTAAATCATCGACGCAACGGGGCCGTTGAAAAAAGCCTCCCAAAAACGGCGCCGTTGCTTTCCGTCCTTTAACTTCTCTGCGACCGAAGAGCGGAAGCTGTAGGCGAAGCGGGCTAACTCTCCGAGCTGAGCGGGCAACATTGCTTCAATAGTGGCCCGTAACTGCCGCGCCAGCACGGGTGCCGTGCCACTGCTACTGATCGCGACACTTAGTGGCGAGCGATCTACCAGGGCCGGAAACGTGAAATCGCAAAACTCAGGCTGATCAACCACATTCACTGGGCACTTGCGTTCGCGGCAGATAGCCACCAATTCCCCCAATTGCTGCTTCAGCTCGTCGCTGGCAATAACGCACAGCACGGCCGGTTGCAACAAACCGGCAAACTGCGCTGCAATGTCCTTCGCAGCCAGCGCTATCTGGCCGCCAGAATCGGCGACGATCTGCTGCAATTCCAACGCGATGTGGTCAGTACTTGGAGCCGGTGCAAGTAATTGAATTTTCGCCTCAGCTTTGCGTAAAAGGCGCGCCTTGCGTACCGCCTCTTCACGACAACCCACCAGCAAACAGTGGCGCCCAGTTAGTTTGAATGCCAGTGGTAGATGCACTAAAGCAGAGATTCCCGCCCGCCCAGATAGGGGCGAAGGCTTTCCGGCACAGAGATCGTGCCGTCTGCGTTTTGATAATTCTCTAGCACAGCAACCAGAGTACGACCTATGGCCAGACCGGAGCCATTCAGAGTGTGAACCAATTCAGGCTTGTTGCTTGTCGGATTTCGCCAACGGGCGTGCAAACGGCGGGCCTGATAGTCTGCAAAATTACTGCAGGACGATATCTCACGATACGCTTGCTGCCCCGGCAGCCACACTTCCAGATCATAGGTTTTCTGTGCACTAAAACCAAGATCACCAGTGCAAAGACTCACTTTTCGATAAGGCAGTTCCAACAACTGCAGAACCTTTTCTGCGTGGCCTGTCAGCTCTTCATGGGCTTGTGGGGACTCGTCTGGGCGAACGATCTGAACCAACTCGACTTTTTCAAACTGATGTTGCCGAATCATACCGCGGGTATCGCGCCCGTAACTCCCTGCCTCGCTGCGAAAACACGGGCTGTGACAAACAAAGCGCAGAGGCAATTCACCAAGGTCGGGGTTGTCCTGGCTTGCAATAATGGTGTCACGAACAATATTGGTCACAGGCACTTCAGCCGTCGGGATCAGATAAAATTCTGTTCCAGAATCGGTGGCCAAAGAGAAACTGTCTTCAGCGAATTTGGGCAGTTGGCCGGTGCCGGTCATTGAGGCTGTGTTTACCATGAACGGCACGTAAACCTCTTCATAGCCATGCTCATTAATGTGCAGGTCGAGCATGAATTGAATTAATGCTCTATGGAGTCGGGCGACGTCGCGACGCATGACAACGAATCGACTGCCGGTAATCTTGCTTCCAAGCTCAAAGTCCAGCAAGCCGTTACGCTCACCCAGATCAACGTGATCTTTGGCGGCAAACTCAAAATTTTTCGGTTGCCCCCAACGCAACAACTCCAGATTAGCCGATTCGTCGTCACCATCGGGAACATCAGATGCTGGAATATTCGGCAGTGACAGCAGCAACTCATCAAGCTGCAGCCGCACGTCAGCCTGCTGTTTTTTTACGCTTTCAAGCTGTTGCTCAAGGCTCTTCTGCTGCTCAGCTTGCTGCTTTTTCGCCTCTTCCACGGCCATGCCACCTTTTATTAATTCACCGATCTTCTTGGCAGCCGCATTACGCTCAGCCTGCAGCGCCTGGAGTCTTATATCAAGATCCTTACGGTGAGCTTCCAACTCGTTAAAGGCAACAACGTCTAACTCAATGCCACGTCGACGCATCTGTTCCGCGACGTGATGAATATCCCGACGTAATAACTTCTCATCCAGCATTCTGTATTCTTCCTAAAGTATTCGAACGACTTGCATTGCCAGCCAACAGGCAACAATACATAAGCCGACGCTGGCAGTAATGTAGCCTGCTGCATTCAAATAGTGGCCAGCTTCCAATAAGTGCACGGCATCAAGTGAAAAGGTTGAAAATGTGGTAAAGGCACCCAGAAAACCAACACTGAGCAAGTGGCGCCATTGGGACTCCAGGCCAATTTTATCATGAAGCACCACATACAGCGCGCCCAACAGGAAAGAACCGAACACATTCACTAACAAGGTCGACAACGGTGCGGCCCACGCCGAGTAAGCCAATTTTTGTTGAGTAGCCGACATGGCCAGATACCGCAGTACTGCACCAAGCGCGCCCCCGAGAGCAACCCAAAGCAAAGTCATTTCCTGTCACCTTCCTTGCTATGTGTGACTGCATAGCGCTGCTGCGAGCTGGTCGAATCTAGCTTGCGCAAATACTCTAACTTTGCCGAAATTTTTTGCTCTAAGCCCCGGTCGCTGGGAAAATAATATCTTGTTCCGGCGGTTTCTTCCGGGAAGTAACTTTCCCCAGCCGCGAATGCGCCTTCCTCATCGTGCGCATAGCGATACTCTGCGCCATAGCCCATGCTTTTGGTGAGCCTGGTAGCCGCATTTCTGAGATGTAGTGGAACATCATAGGATGGACTGCCGCGCACTTCCTCCAGGCTCTTATTGAATGCCTGATACACCGCATTGCTTTTTGGCGCGCACGCCAAATACAAAAGTGCTTGTGCCAGCGACAATTCACCTTCCGGGCTTCCGAGGCGTTCAAATGCCTGCCACGCATCCAGAGTCAGAGATAGTGCGCGAGGGTCAGCATTGCCGATGTCTTCACTGGCCATACGTAGCATGCGTCGGGCGATGTAACTCGGGTCGCACCCGCCATCAAGCATGCGCTGAAACCAATACAGCGCCGCATCAGGCGAGCTGCCACGTACCGCTTTATGCAGAGCTGAAATCTGCTCATAAAAAGCATCGCCTCCCTTATCGAAGCGGCGCCAGCGGTCCTGCACTACAGTTTCTACGTGAGTGAGGCCCACGCAAGATTCGCCTTCTTCAAGCAGTTGCAGCGCCAGTTCAAGCAGATTAAGCACCCGCCGCGCATCACCGTCGGCGTGCGCCACCAAACAGTCCAGCGCACTGCTCTCAAGCTCATAATGTGGCCCCAATTTGTTCAAGGCTCGGTGCAGTATTTCTGCAAGCTCTGTATCAGAGAGCGGGCGCAGCACGTACAGCCGGCTACGTGACAACAAAGCGTTGTTTAATTCAAAGGAAGGGTTTTCCGTGGTTGCCCCAAGGAAAGTGATAGTGCCGTCTTCAACAAATGGCAGAAATGCGTCCTGCTGGGCCTTATTAAAGCGATGCACTTCATCGACAAACAGAATGGTTGACTGTTGGGTGCTCGCCAGACGCTGCTGTGCACGCTCCACTGCGGCCCGAATGTCTTTTACTCCGGCCATTACCGCCGACAGGTACTCGAGCGCTGCATTACTGTGGGCGGCAACAATATTTGCGAGCGTTGTTTTGCCCACCCCAGGCGGGCCCCAAAACAGCATGGAATGCAATCTGCCGGCTTCAATGGAGCGACGCAAAGGCTTATTTGGCCCCAAAATGTGTGACTGACCGACAAATTCATCAACCGTTCGCGGACGCAGCGCCGAGGCCAGCGGCTCTGAGGCCTCCAGAGCGTCAGCCATTGTCAATCAGGTCTACACCGTCAGGTACCTGAAAAATAAACAGGGACTCATCCAGCGGTTTGTTCAGCAGAATATCGGTGAAATTTATAGAGGTTGTTTGCCCAAGCGAATCCACAATCTCCATACTATGAAGCTGCCCCTCGGGGTCAAAGCTGAATCGCAGGCTGGTAAACACACTGCTTGCAGATAATGGTAGCAAATGGAAGCTGTTCTTGCCGGGTGCTTGTTTGCTGACCGTAAAATGTTGCTTAAGAGTTTCCGGATCACCACTGAGAATCAGAGCGGGCGTCTCACTAACATCCTCCGTTAGCTTGCTCCGACTTACCTGCTCAAGGTCAATGTCATAGTGCCATAACAC
This sequence comes from Gammaproteobacteria bacterium, assembly GCA_030431775.1. Taxonomy (GTDB): domain Bacteria; phylum Pseudomonadota; class Gammaproteobacteria; order Pseudomonadales; family JAUIET01; genus JAUIET01. The sequence continues at coordinate 91,523 of JAUIHW010000007.1, read as the reverse complement.
CTGGTCGCTACTGACCGTCACAGACTGGAAAGGTTGCTCACTGCGCCAGTACATCTTCTCAGGACGCTGCAGCTGCACAAATCCGGTAGACTCATGCAGAATCTGATCCGTCTCATCACGGACGGTCTGATGGAATCTGGCTTGGTAGGTATTGAGACCAGCAATAGCCTCTTGCAGTTCTTGAGCTGCGTTGGAGTTCTCCGCCAAAGCAACACCGGCACCTTGTAACAGCAGAACAAGAATTGCTGCAAGCCACGTACCACGATTAGTCTTTGGGGGGGGCAGGCGCCAACACTTCCCGATTTCCGTTACTACCCATTTCCGAAACAACACCGGCTGACTCCATGGTTTCAATCATTCTTGCGGCGCGATTGTAACCAATTCTAAGCTTCCGCTGAACTGAAGATATCGATGCTTTGCGGGATTCGGTAACAAAGGCTACAGCTTCATCATATAGAGGGTCAGATTCTTCATCTGATTGATCAATGCCAGCCAAGCCGGCAACGGCGTCCGAACCGGCCGAACTTTCTTCCAGCAGCCCTTCAATGTAATTGGGTTCACCACGCTGCTTCCAATCGCTGACTACCCGGTGTACTTCTTCATCGGCAACAAAGGCGCCGTGCACCCTGACAGGCACCCCACTGCCAGGAGGCAGGTAGAGCATATCACCGTGCCCGAGCAGCTGTTCGCCGCCTCCCTGATCGAGTATGGTGCGCGAATCAACTTTACTTGATACCTGAAAAGCGATTCGGGTCGGAACATTGGCTTTGATGAGTCCGGTTATGACATCAACCGACGGGCGCTGAGTAGCGAGGATGAGATGGATCCCGGCAGCCCTCGCCTTTTGCGCTATGCGTGCGATCAATTGCTCTACCTTCTTGCCCACAATCATCATCATGTCGGCGAATTCGTCGATCACGACCACAATCAAGGGCAGGTGTTCCAACTCGGGCGCTTGCTGCTCTTCCTCGGCCTGCAGCGGGTCGGGTTTCCAGGCCGGGTCGGTCAATGGTGAGCCGGCAGCAATGGCGTCACTGACTTTTTTGTTATAACCGGCTAAGTTCCGCACACCCAGAGAGGCCATAAGCTTATAACGCCGTTCCATTTCGGCCACGCACCAACGTAAGCCGTTGGCGGCTTCCTTCATGTCAGTAATGACGGGAGTCAGCAAATGCGGAATACCATCGTAAACCGACAACTCCAGCATTTTCGGATCGACCATCAGCAGCCGCACCTGATCCGGTCCGGCTTTGTACAACATACTGAGCAGCATGGCATTAACGCCGACAGACTTACCGGACCCGGTGGTTCCTGCCACCAGCAGGTGGGGCATTTTCGCCAGGTCAACGACAACCGGTTCACCGGAAATATCATGGCCCAATGCAATACTGACTGGAGATCGTGAGCTTTCGTAGGCTTTGGAACTAAGAACTTCACGCAGGAAAACCACTTCGCGATCTTCATTTGGAATCTCGATACCAACCACAGACTTACCCGGAATCACTTCAACGACTCGGACGCTGATGACCGCCAGGGAGCGCGCCAGATCTCTGGCAAGATTGCTGATCCGACTGGCTTTGGTACCGGCAGCTGGCTGAATTTCAAAGCGCGTAATCACTGGCCCGGGATAGACCGCAACCACTTCTGCCTGAATTCCAAAATCATTTAGTTTCAGCTCCAGAAGCTTGGACAGCGCCTGCAAGGATTCTTCCGAATAACCTTTGCGATCCTGTGGCTGCGCCTCATCGAGCAGTGCCAACGGTGGCAGTTCTCCAGAGCCGGTGCTTTCAAAAAGTTTACCTTGCTTCTCTTTCTGCAGACGCTCACCGGTTTCCGGCGGGCTGGCCAGTGGTTCAATTCTTGGGGCCGGCCGGTCCTTGCGCTGTTCCAGACGCTCTTCCACCTTGGTTTGCCGCTGTTGAACCGCTTCCTGAACCAAGCGGCGATCATTCCAGAGGTCTTGCCAGTGTTGCAGCTGACCCCATACGAGGCTGCTGGTATTGAGCACTTTAATCCCAACCCGATCCATCAGTTGCAGCCATGAGATGTCGGTAAAAACCGTTAAGCCGAATAAACCCACGGCCAGCATGATGACTCGACTGCCAAGCAGATTGAATGCGCTCATGGAAACCTCAGCCAGTTCGCGGCCAAGCACGCCTCCCTGGCCAAATGGAAGAACACTCTGAGATTGCACATTCAAGCCAACCAGACAGGTGGCGCTGACCATGACCAGCACGAAGCCAATCACTCGAATAATCAAGGTCACCCACTCCAGGGCGAATTCATCATCCTTATCGCGAAAAATCAGCCAACTGCGCAGAAATAGCATGCCTGGAAACAAGTAGGCCATGACACCGAACAAGGAAAACAACACATCGGCAAACCAGGCCCCACTGGCGCCCATGGCATTGCGAACAGGACCAGGGCCACCAGTCTGAGACCACCCTGGGTCGGCCGGGTCAAAACTTGCCAATGCGAGCAATAAATACAGGCCAACCGCCAGCAAGCCGATAAACACGCCCTCACGTGCCCAGTGGTGCGCAACTCTGGTGTCAGTATTCATGGAAAAAACGGCATTCTGCTATATTTAGGAAATCGAGCTTAACACCGCTCTCTGGGCGCATTAAGGCAACAATTCACGTTATGAATGTACCTTGGCTGGCCAAGTCTGACTACAGCTTCCCTCCCTTGTCCAGCGCGCTCGAAGAACCGAATGGTTTGTTGGCGATTGGTGGTGATTTGAGCTGTGAGCGGCTGCTAATCGCTTACCAGAATGGCGTGTTCCCGTGGTACGAGGAGGGTCAACCCATTCTCTGGTGGTCACCGGACCCACGCTGCGTTCTGTTTCCCTCCAACCTCCACCTTTCCAGGTCACTGCGCAAAACCCTGCGCAGCAGGCGATTTCAGGTCAGCGCCGATCGGGCCTTCGATCGTGTCATTCGCGCCTGCGCAGCTCCGCGGGCGCATAGCGATGGCACCTGGATAACCCCAGCGATGATCGCGGCGTACAATGAACTGCACGCGCGTGGCATTGCCCACAGCATTGAAGTCTGGGATGGCGATGTGTTGTGCGGAGGATCTTATGGGCTGGCACTCGGCCGGGTTTTTTTTGGCGAATCCATGTTTTCCCTGCGCCCCGACGCGTCCAAAGTGGCCTTGGTAGCGCTGTGCCACCACTTGAACCGACATGATTTTGCAATCATCGACTGCCAGGTCGATAACCCTCACCTGCGCAGCCTGGGCGCGCAGATGATCAGCCGCTCACAATTTGCGCACTATCTCACACGCTTTGTGAACGACGGTGGCCAAATCGGCGCTTGGTCGATATCATTGGGCACTGAGGATTTGCTCAATCAATGAGCAAGTCGCCAGGGCGATCGATCCGTGACGGTACTGTCAAAACTAAAAATTTTCGCAACCTATCCCCATGAGTGTTCTTATCTTGAGGATCAGGAAGCCACCACACTGTTTGTTGATCCGAGTGCGGACATCGATGGCAGTGCCTATGCACGTCTTTCCGAGCTTGGCTTTCGTCGCAGCGGCACTCACCTGTATCGGCCACATTGTAAAGACTGCCAGGCCTGCATCCCAGCGCGGATACCGGTCGCATTGTTCGAGCCCAACCGTCAGCAGCGGCGCATTCTTAGGCGCAATGCAGATCTGCACATCCGCCAGCTCTCCGATATTTCCGCTGACTGCTATTTTGACTTGTATGAGCGCTATATCGCCGCGCGCCATAGGGAAGGCGATATGTACCCGCCGTCACAAGACCAATACGACTCTTTCCTGAATTGTGCCTGGGAATCCACCCGTTTTGTGGTCTTTGAAGACAATGAACGTCCGCTGGCTGTCGCTGTGCTGGACGTGATGGAGAACGGCCTGTCCGCCGTGTACACATTTTTCGACCCCGACGAGTCGAAACGCAGCCTGGGGGCCTTAGCCATTCTGTGGCAAATTGAATACGCGCGACAACTGCAGTTACCCGCGCTTTATCTCGGGTATTGGATAAAGCAATGCCCCAAAATGAGCTACAAGTCCCAATACCGTCCATTGGAATTGTATGTGAATGATGACTGGGTATTGTTGAACTAGTGCCCTGTCCGGTTAGTTCGTTGAAAATAGCAGATACCTCGGGCTTAAACCCGGAAACCTTTGCTTATTCCATTAATTTGCGGCAAAATTCGCCGCCGCTAGACAGAACGCAGGTTTTACAAAGCCAATATGGCAAAAGAAGACAACATTGAAATGGATGGCGAGGTAATCGACACCTTGCCGAACACCACCTTCCGCGTGAAGCTGGAAAACGGCCACGTAGTGACTGCCCATATTTCTGGGAAGATGCGCAAGAACTACATCCGAATTCTGACCGGAGACAAGGTCAAAGTTGAGTTAACGCCTTACGACCTGAGCAAAGGGCGCATTACCTATCGGGAGCGCTAGACAATCGCTTAGCCGTCGGTGGCCTCGAATTCAAGGCTGAGCTTGCCATCCTTGACAGTCACATGCACTGTCCCACCATGGCTGGACAGCTCACCGAACAATACCGCTTCAGCCAGCGGCTTCTTGATGTTTTCCTGAATGACCCGAGCCATCGGCCGAGCGCCCATATTCTTGTCGTAACCTTCAGAAACCAACCAACGCCGGGCGCTATCGTCCACCTCCAGTAAAACTTTTTTCTCATCCAGCTGAGTTTGCAGCTGAAACAGGAATTTATCGACAACCGTCAGTACAACCTCTTCGGGCAGCGAGTCAAACTGGATGACCGCATCCAAACGGTTACGGAACTCCGGTGTAAACATGCGTTTCAACGCTTCCATACCGTCGGAGCTGTGATCCTGCTGCACAAAGCCAATGGTATTTCGGCTTAGGGCCTCGGCACCAGCATTGGTGGTCATGATCAGCACAACATTACGGAAGTCCGCCGGCCGGCCGTTGTTGTCAGTCAGGGTGCCGTGATCCATAACCTGCAGCAATAAATTGAAAACCTCCGGGTGCGCTTTCTCGATTTCGTCCAGCAAAACCACGCAGTGCGGGTTTTTGGTCACGGCGTCGGTCAACAGGCCGCCCTGGTCGAAACCGACGTAGCCAGGAGGAGCGCCTATCAGGCGGGACACCGTGTGTCGCTCCATGTATTCAGACATATCGAAGCGCACCAGTTCCAGGCCCATTATTTTCGCAAGCTGCTGGGAGACTTCCGTTTTACCAACACCAGTTGGGCCGGCAAACAGGAACGAGCCAATCGGCTTGTCCGGGGAGTTCAGCCCCGCGCGCGACAGCTTGATGGCAGTTGCCAGGGCTTCAATCGCCTTGTCCTGGCCAAACACCACCCGTTTAAGGTCGTCGTCCAGATTGGCGAGCGCTTTTTTGTCAGAGCTTGACACACTTTTGGTCGGAATTCGGGCGATCTGCGCCACGATGGCTTCAACTTCATGCACGCCAATGGTTTTCTTGCGTTTCGCCTCGGGTAACAACTGCTGATGAGCACCGGCTTCATCGATGACATCAATGGCCTTGTCTGGCAGGAACCGGTCGTTAATGTAGCGTTCCGCCAGCTCGGCTGCCGCCCGCAACGCTTTGTGGGTGTAACGCAAGCCGTGATGCTCCTCAAAGCGCGATTTAAGCCCTTTTAGAATCGCATAGGTCTCATCCACGCTGGGCTCGGGGACGTCCACCTTCTGGAATCGACGGGTCAAAGCACGGTCTTTTTCAAAAATTCCGCGAAATTCCTGAAATGTTGTTGAACCGATGCAGCGCAAATTACCGCTGGCCAGAATCGGTTTCAGCAAGTTAGACGCATCCATCACACCACCGGAAGCCGCACCGGCCCCGATGATGGTGTGTATCTCATCAATGAACAGGATAGCCTCTTCCTGCTTTTTAAGTTCACCCAATAAGGCTTTGAATCTCTTCTCAAAATCACCACGGTACTTGGTGCCCGCCAGAAGCGCACCCATGTCGAGTGAATAGACGATACTGTCCTTGAGCACATCCGGTACTTCGCCATCGACAATTTGCTTTGCCAGGCCCTCTGCAATAGCGGTTTTACCCACTCCGGACTCACCGACCAACAGTGGATTGTTTTTTCGTCGGCGGGCCAGAATTTGCGCCACCCGTTCAACCTCATAGCTGCGCCCAACCAGTGGGTCAATGCGCCCGGCTTTGGCTTCCACATTCAAATCCAGAGCAAACCTTTCCAGGCTGCTTTGTTGTTGCTCACCCGCCGTCAGCTCTTCGTCCTGGCCAGCCGCTTCCTGATCCATCATGGATTCATTCTGCCCCGACACCTTGGAAATGCCGTGCGAAATGTAGTTGACTACATCAATGCGAGCCACTCGCTGCTGTTTAAGAAAATAAACGGCCTGGCTTTCCTGTTCAGAAAAGATTGCGACCAGAACATTGGCACCGGACACTTCCTTTTTACCTGAGGACTGGACATGGAAAACTGCGCGCTGCAGCACGCGCTGAAAGCCCAAAGTCGGCTGGGTTTCCCGGTCTTCCGCTTCTTCCGGAATAATTGGGGTCGTTGAGTCGACAAAGTCATCCAATTCGTCACGAAGCTTGGGCATATCAATACCGCAAGCCAACAACACATCGGCTGCAACACTGTTGTCCAACAGTGCCAACAGCAGGTGCTCAACCGTCATGAATTCATGACGTTTTGACCGCGCTTCACGAAAAGCGTCGTTCAGCGTGTTCTCAAGATCTTTGCTCAACATTCAGATGCTACCTCAACGTCTCAATCCTGGTCATCTGCCACTTCAATTTCACAGAGCAAAGGGTGTTCGTTCTCACGAGCGTAATGATTGACCTGGCTTGCCTTTGTTTCTGCTACATCGCGGGTGAAAACGCCACAAACTGCCTTTCCCTTGGTATGAACCGTCAGCATAATTTGAGTCGCTTGCTCCCGACCTAAGTGGAAAAACCGCTCCAATACGTGAACAACGAACTCCATCGGGGTGTAATCGTCGTTCATCAGAACCACCTTATACAGCGGTGGCTTTTTTAGTGCGGGGCGGGCCTCTTCAATCGCCAGATCACTGTCGAAATCAGGGAAGCCGTCATTATCGTCCCCGTTACTTAACCTTAGCCGAACTTTATGGAAATCACCCATGTGAGGAGCTCTTTTTCAATGCAGAACTTGAGAATGTTACCGGAGTCTCATTATAACGTGGTGGCAACACGACTTGACTACAACCCCTTGCCTGTTAAACAATGCAACCTGAACACGTGCCAGGACGCTAAGCTACTGATTCCCCTGGGAATTAGAATGCTGGTTCAGAAACTAAAAAAATAAAGGCCTACAAGTATTTAGGCAAGATTCTTAAAGGAAAAGATACCATGCAAAAAGGTGTCGTAAAGTGGTTCAACAACGCCAAAGGCTATGGCTTCATCCTCCCGGAAGACGACAGCGGCGATATTTTCGCCCACTATTCTGCCATTGTCATGGACGGCTACAAAACCCTGAAGGCCGGACAAAGTGTTTCTTTCGACACTGAAGACGGCCCAAAGGGATTGCATGCTGTTAATATCTCTCCGGTAGCAGGCTCTGATGGACAGCAGGCATTATCGCCTACTGAAACACCAGAAGCCACCGCGGCTTCGCAGGACGCCACCCGGGAGCCGACCCAGCAGCTTGAAGAAGAGCCGGCGTGACTCGCAGCCCAGGTGCCAGCGGCACCCGGGCGTGCTTACCTTTACATATGCTCGACCACAGCCTGTCCAAACTCTGAGCACTTCAACAGTTTGGCACCTTCCATGAGGCGTTCGAAGTCGTAGGTCACTGTTCGCGCCTTAATGGCACCTTCCATGCCACTGATAATAAGGTCGGCGGCTTCCTTCCAGCCCAAATGACGAAGCATCATTTCGGCGGACAGTATCAGTGATCCCGGGTTGACCTTATCCTGGCCGGCGTACTTTGGCGCGGTTCCATGAGTGGCCTCAAACAGCGCGACTTCATCACTGAGATTAGCGCCTGGTGCAATACCAATGCCACCTACCTGGGCAGCCAGAGCATCTGACAGATAATCACCGTTCAGGTTCAAAGTGGCGATTACGCTGTACTCGTCAGGACGCAATAACACCTGTTGCAGCATGGCATCAGCAATGACATCCTTAATAATAATATCATTACCTGTTTTCGGGTTCTTCAGGGTGCACCAGGGGCCGCCGTCGAGCAACTCAGCACCAAAATACTGTTGTGCCGCCTCATACCCCCAGTCTTTGAAGGCTCCCTCGGTGAACTTCATGATATTGCCTTTGTGCACCAGGGTGACAGACGGCAGATCCTCGTCAATAGCATACTGAATGGCCTTTCTGACCAGGCGGGTGGTGCCTTCTTTGGACACCGGTTTCACACCGATGCCACAGCCCTCGGGGAAACGAATCTTCTGAACGCCCATTTCCTCGCGCAGAAACTTGATCACCTTATTGGCTTCATCGCTGTCAGCTTTCCACTCAATGCCCGCATAAATGTCTTCGGAGTTCTCTCTAAAAATGACCATATTGGTTTTGTGCGGTTCAGTCACCGGTGACGGCACGCCCTCAAACCATTTCACTGGGCGCTGGCAAACGAACAGGTCCATTTCCTGTCGCAACGCAACATTCAAAGACCGAAACCCGCCGCCAACCGGTGTGGTCAGAGGCCCTTTAATGGCGACAACGTATTCACGGATAGCGTCCAGAGTTTCTTCAGGAAACCAGTCACCGTCATACAGTTCGGCCGCCTTTTCTCCATTAAAGACTTCCATCCAGACTATCTGTCGCTGGCCGCCGTAAGCCTTCTCCACCGCTGCATCAACAACGGCCAGCATCACAGGTGATATGTCAACTCCAATGCCATCTCCCTCGATATAGGGAATAATGGGTTTGTCGGGAACATTCAATGAGAAGTCTTCATTAAGGGTAATTTTTTCGCCATTGGCAGGGATCTTGATATGCTTGTAAGCCATTGTGGTACTCCAGAGGTTTGTGAAGCGGTGCAAAGCGCACAAGTATATCATCTCGCTCGAGGAATTTGATTTTGACGGCGTCCCATCAAGCCACAATAATCACTTGCCAGGAGGCCGATTGAATATTCCGAATGTCCACCTGACTGTCGCGACCGTAGTAGCCAGGGATGGCCGCTTTCTTATGGTCAGGGAAACTGATCATGGCCGCGACGTCCTCAACCAGCCAGCCGGGCACTGGGAGCCCGGTGAAAGCCTGCTGGAAGCCGCAATCCGGGAAACCCTGGAGGAAACCGGCTGGCACGTAGCGCCCACTGCAGTGATTGGGATGTTTCTTAGCAGCAATGAGCATGCTGAAACTTTTTGCCGGGTGGCTTTTGAAGCCAGGCCGCTACGAGAACAACCCGATGCCGAACTCGACCCGGATATTTTGGCTGTGGAGTGGCTCAGCGAAGATGAACTCAGGGCGCAGCGTGATAAAATGCGCAGCTTACTGGTCATCCAGACACTGGATGCCTATTTGGCCGGGCAACGCTTCGACTTATCCGTTGTCGCTTCGCCACCAGTTATTCACACGCCAAACTCCTGAAACCTTGACTGACAGGCGCCTAATTTCGTAATGACGGCAATCCCAAAACACGGCAACATTGTTGTTGGTATGTCCGGCGGCGTGGACTCCTCGGTCGCAGCCTATCTGCTGCAGCAGCAGGGATATACGGTTGAAGGCCTGTTCATGAAAAACTGGGATGACGATGACGGTACCGAGTACTGCACAGCCATGCGGGATCTGGCTGACGCCGCTCATGTCGCCCAATCATTAGGTATCAAGCTTCATACTGTCAGCTTCTCTCAACAATACTGGGACAGAGTCTTTGCCCACTTTCTTGACGAGTATCGGGCCGGACGAACCCCTAACCCGGACATTCTGTGCAACAAGGAGATAAAGTTTAAAGCTTTTCTAGAGCATGCCCGTTCACTGGGTGCTGACAAAATAGCAACCGGACACTATGCGCGCTGTGAGCAGAAAGCAGGACAAACGCGTCTGCTTAAAGGTCTGGACCATAGCAAGGATCAAAGCTATTTCCTGCACGCTGTGGCAGAACACCAGCTTAGCGAAAGTCTGTTTCCAGTTGGCGAGTTGCACAAAGAGGAAGTACGCGAACTGGCCCGTGAGCTTGGCCTGATTACCCACGACAAAAAAGACAGCACAGGTATCTGCTTTATTGGTGAGCGGCGCTTTGCTGACTTTCTGGAACAATACTTACCCGCGCAGCCGGGTGAAATAAGAAGCGTGGACGGTGAGTTGCTGGGCACTCATAATGGCCTGATGTTTCATACAATCGGCCAACGCCAGGGCCTGAGGATTGGCGGGCGGCGCGGCAGCTCGGATGAACCCTGGTATGTTGCGGCAAAAGACTTAGCCAATAACGTCCTGATAGTTGTGCAGGGCAATCAGCACAATGCACTATACTCATCCAGCTGCCATATCAGCAAAATACATTGGGTCAACAGCGCCAGTCCCGAGTTACCGCTGCATTGCATGGCCAAAACCCGTTACCGACAAGCGGACCAGGACTGCGTACTTGAGCGCGAAGGCAGCGGATACCGGGTTACCTTTGAAGACGCACAGCGAGCCATCACTCCTGGCCAGTCCTGCGTTTTCTATTCGGGCGAGGTTTGCCTGGGCGGCGGAGTCATCGAAGCTGCCGATACCGAATTGAAATTGGCAGACGCGCTATGAATATTCAGCAACAGGCGCTGGCAATTGCTGCCCTGCTCCAACATTGCCGCCTGGTCGACCAGCTTGCCCAGAGTGGTAGCGTTGACGTTCGCGAGCTGGAGTTTTGTTTGCGCCAATTGTTTATTTTCGAGTACGACGATGCCAACGATGCGTTTGGTGACACCAGCGCACTCGAACCGGGTTTACGCGTATTGATCAACTTGCTGGAGCGTCGCAACTCGAACGAAGCCAACCAAAACGTATTGCATTATGCCGTTGCCTTGATTCATTTGGAGCGCAAACTTAGCGCAAATAAAAACATGCTGCAGATTATTCGCAGCCGACTGGATCATGCACATTATCGAAGCGCACACTTTGAGTCAGACAGCCACGCCCTGGCCGACAGCATTGCCGGTATCTACCAGGACACCTTGAGCACTCTCAAATATCGCATTCATGTAAAAGGTAATATGCAGCACTTGCAGGATGAGCACACAGCCAATTGTATTCGAGCCGTGTTGTTGTGTGCAGTAAGGGCCGTACGAATCTGGCGCTCAATGGGCGGCTCACGCCTTCGACTGATCATGAATCGCGGTGCTTACCACCAGGAAGCGCTGGCCCAACTCAACCTTTAAGTTATTGAGAACGCATTAGCCATGAAGCATATTGATTACAGCCCCCTGACCGCGATTTCTCCGATCGATGGCCGATATTTTGATAAAACCCGTGCACTCAAGCCTGTGTTCAGTGAGTTTGGGCTGATCCGGTATCGAATCACGGTTCAGGTCAAATGGCTGATGGCACTGGCCGATGAACCCGGGATAGGTGAGCTGGCCCCATTCTCCATGGCCGCCCTGCAACAGCTTCAGGTGCTCATCGATGAGTTCTCACTGGAGGACGCGGAACAAATAAAGCAAATAGAGCGGCAAACCAACCACGATGTAAAAGCCTGCGAGTACTTTATCAAACAGAAACTGTCTGCCAGTGAAGAGCTCAGTAACGCACAGGAGTTTGTGCATTTCGCCTGCACTTCAGAGGATGTTAATAATCTCGCCCATGGTCTGATGCTGGAGGAAGGACGCAAGGTTCTGTTGCAGTATATTGACGAGCTGCTTGCGAAATTCGCGGCGTTGGCAATAGAGTTTGCTGCTGTGCCCATGCTGTCGCGCACCCATGGACAGGCTGCCAGCCCGACCACTGTTGGCAAAGAGTTGGCGAATGTGCTGCACCGGCTGTATCGCCAGCGTACACAAATCGCAGAGGCTCAACTGTTGGGGAAAATCAATGGCGCTGTTGGTAATTACAACGCCCACATTGTTGCCTACCCTGAGGTCGACTGGCCTAAAGTCAGTGAACAGTTTGTGGCCGGACTTGGGCTCGGCTGGAATGCAATGACCACACAGATTGAGCCACACGACTGTATCGCTGAGATCATGGCGCCCATCAATCGCTTCAATAATGTACTGCTGGATTTTAACCGCGACATCTGGGGGTATATTTCACTGGGCTACTTCCGCCAGAAAACGGTGGCCGGTGAGATTGGCTCGTCAACTATGCCGCATAAAGTCAACCCGATTGATTTTGAAAACTCTGAAGGCAACCTTGGAATCGCCAACGCCGTGAATCAGCACCTCGCTGACAAACTGGTTGTTTCGCGCTGGCAGCGTGACCTGACCGACTCGACCTGTTTAAGAAACATGGGCTTGGGCTTTGCCCATTCCATCCTGGCTTACCAGTCGACCTTGAAAGGGCTCAATAAGCTTGAGCTTTCCGAGGACGCAATATCCGCGGACCTGGAAGCCAGTTGGGAAGTACTGGCTGAGCCTATCCAAACAGTAATGCGACGCTATGGCATTGCGAACCCCTACGAACAACTTAAAGAACTGACCCGGGGGCAAGCCGTAAACGAGGCTCGTTTACGCGAGTTTGTCAGCGAACTGAATATTGCGCCGGAGGCAAAGCGGGTATTGCTGGCGCTTAGCCCGGCAACCTATACCGGACTTGCGGAATCGCTGGCACTAAAGCTTCCTGAATTAAAATAATGCCCGTGCTGCATGGGCTTGACAGCCGCCAGAAACAGCAGGCATTTCTGCGGGATTTCTGGCAACAACAAGCGCTGCTGCTACCGGCCGCACTCAGAGACTTCGACGACCCATTGGATGCGAATGACCTGGCGGGCCTTGCAACGATGGAGGATGCCTGCAGCCGAATCGTTTATGGTCCAGACTTTACGGTAGAGCACGGACCCTTTACAGATGACCGGCTGCTAGGCCTGCCCGACAGCCATTCCACGCTGCTGGTTCAAGCGGTTGAAGACTTTGTTCCCGAGTTACTGGAACTTCGTGATGCGTTTTCCTTCATACCCGCGTGGCGCTTTGAAGACATCATGGTTAGCTTTGCCACTCCCGGTGGCAGTGTTGGCCCACATTACGACCACTATGACGTCTTTCTGATCCAGGGGGTCGGCTGTCGCCGCTGGAAGATCGGCCAACAATGTGATCAGAAAACAGCGGTCCGGCAAGTCGATGGCCAGCAGCTGATAAACCAGTTTTCCCAACAACAGGAATACACGCTTTCGCAAGGTGATATCCTCTACCTGCCTCCGGGGCTTGCCCACTGGGGCATCGCCGATGAAGCAAGTCTGACCTATTCAGTCGGTTTTCGAGCGCCCAGTTACCGCGAGTTCATTGGAGAATGGGCATACCAGGCGGAACAACAGCTGTCAGAGTGGCAGCGATTTCAATGCAGCCCTGGCACCTACCAGGCACACTCCGGAGGCGGCGTAAAATCAATTATCAGCGAACAGGATATTGCCCGGATTAGCCACGAGCTCAGCCAGCTCTGCAGCGACCACCAGCTACTCGCGGACACACTCGGCCTGCTGCAAACTGAATTACCGGAGCAACGCCAGCCCCCAGCAGTCAACTTTCGGCCCGACTGGCAATGGTTTGAGGAGAATCAGGCCTTGATCAGTGGGTTGCGCCGCAGTACCAGCGCAAGACTGTGTTACGCCTGTGTTGGTGGCCTGCACACGGTATACTGCAATGGCGAAAAGCGGCAACTGCCCGGGGTTGATCCTGATTGGGTGGATATTTTGTGCGAGAGTAAATTTGTGCAAAACTCTCAGTTGAGAGAGCATTGCGAAAACCCAGCTGAGCGACAATGCCACAGCAACCGGGAGTTATTGCGTCTGGTAATTGCCAACGGTGCCTGGGAGATTGAAGAACATGAACTTTGACCAAGCCTGCGAAGTGAGTTTTCCGGGCGGCTACCAGCAAGCGGCCACAACTTTGGTGAGCAATGCCACCCGGGTCATCCGGCTGTATGCGCCCACTCTTGAAGCGGAAATTTGCGGTGCCCCGGAATTGGTGGAGGCGCTGTCTTCAATGTTACGCGCTAATCGGCAGGCGCAGGCGCGTATCCTGACCAGCTTGGATGGAGTGTCGCGAGGAAAAACCAATCCATTGGTTGAATTGGCCCGCAATCTGTCCAGCCTGTGTTCGATTCGGGTGCTCAGCGAGCCGCCCGACCGCTTCAAAGCAGACTATTTGCTGGCCGATCGCAATGGTCTGGTTTTCCGTAAATCGCAGCAGGAGATGCTGGCCTGGTTTGATCCGGACACGCCAGCCGACGTCCTTCCACGCCTGGAACACTTTGACTACCTCTGGCAACGTGCGCAGTCTCATCCAGAGCTTCGCCAATTGACACTGTAAAAGGAACATCTTGAGCAATCGATACCATCTCCATATTCTGGTCGCACTGCTGCTGTTAAGTGGTGCAGGCCTGACGTACTACCAACATGTTTTTCTTGGAGTGCCGTTTACGCCAGACGCTCAGGAAGAAATCTGGACAATAGAAGCCAATCTCAGCTACGACGCGAGAAACCGCCCGGCCAAGTTGTCTATGTACATCCCTGAGTTCAAGGAGAACTTTCAGTCCTTGCATGAACGCTTTGTTGCAGACGGCTATGGCATGAAGATCGAACAGGAAGACGAGAACCGTAAGGTAATCTGGTCAATTCGAACTCCGCAAGGGCGAGAATCCCTGTATTACACAGTATCACTGGCCAGGCGTACCGACCCGCAACAGGCCAAGCGGCCGGGGCCAACCTACACTCAGAAAAATCGTTTCAGCACCGCAATTGAAGAGCTGGCAGCCGAGTCGCTAACTCAGGAAATCCGCTCCAAAACGGCTGACATCCATACCTTTGTTACCCTGGCAATTCGTACACTCAGTGACAACAGCAACAACAATGCACAACTGCTTCTCGATAAAGCCGTTTCAGAAACCGGTCGCGCTTCAGTACTGGTTCGCCTGTTGTCACACGCTCATATACCCGCACAGATAATTCATGCCGTACCGCTCAAAGAGGGAGTTAATGTTGCTCCGCGAATCTGGATTCGATGTTACAACGGAGAGCAATGGCTGTATTTCGACATCAATAACGGCGATGAGGGTTTACCGGATGATATGTTGCCCTGGTGGCAGGGCGACGATGCGGTATTCACCGCCAATGGTGTCCGCAATCCGGAACTGTCTTTCAGCATCTCAAAGGATGTGGTCAATGCCGTGCGCTTGGCTCGCATCAGGGCACGTGGCAAACCTTCTGCTTTCAGCGAGTTTTCCTTGTCCAGCCTGCCCGTGCAAACCCAGATCGTATATCAAACTTTGTTGACCGTGCCTTTAGGGGTACTGGTCATTCTTTTTCTTCGAAGTTTCATTGGCCTGGTTACCTTTGGCACCTTCACGCCAGTACTGATTGCCCTGGCCTTTCGCGAAACCCAGCTTGTATGGGGCATTTTTCTGTTTACTCTGGTTACCTCCATCGGCTTGCTGGTCCGCTTTTATCTCGAACAATTGCGGCTATTACTGGTACCAAGAATGGCCGTTATCTTGACCGTTGTTGTTTGCTGTATGGGGGTTATCAGCATTCTGGGACATAAACTTGGCATGGACCGCGGCTTGTCGGTTGCCCTGTTTCCCATGGTAATTCTGACCATGGCAATTGAGCGGATGTCAATAATCTGGGAAGAACGAGGCGCCGCAGAAGCTATTACCACAGGCCTTGGCAGCCTGGTAGCTGCATCCATTACCTATGCCATTATCAACATTACTATTTTGCAGCATCTGGTGTTCGCGTTTCCAGGCATTACTCTTGTCTGTATTGCGTTAATGCTGATGATCGGTCGCTACAGCGGGTATCGACTGTCCGAGCTGATGCGTTTTAAGGCGTTGGCGAAATAGCCATGTTCAACAGGATTAATCAATTGCGTCGCCAGGGCGTGCTGTCCATCAACGCAAGAAATGCGAACTATGTGCTGCGCTACAACGACCGGCGAATGTATCCGCTGGTTGACGACAAACTCAAAACCAAGCATCTTGCCATCGAGCACGGGGTCTCAGTACCCGGCCTGATTACCCATGTCGATTCCGATTCAGCCGCAAAACGAATTGCCGAAATTCTATCGCCTTACTCCGACTTTGTGATCAAGCCGGCACAGGGCGCCGGAGGCGATGGCATCATTGTGATACAGGCATCACACAACGGCCGCTATATTAAAACCAGTGGACTGGCTATCACCGAGCGTGAGCTGCAACATCACTGCTCCAATATTCTGGCAGGACTGTTCAGCCTGGGTGGCCATCGCGATGTGATTCTCGTTGAGGAGCGCATTCGACCCTCCACCGTTTTTGAAAAAATTGCCTATCAGGGCGTGCCCGACGTTCGTGTGATCGTGTTCTGTGGTTTCCCGGTAATGGCGATGCTACGCCTACCTACTCGCCAGTCTCAAGGTAAGGCCAATTTGCACCAGGGCGCAATCGGAGCTGGCGTGGACGTTGTGAGTGGAGTTACTCAACAAGGTGTCTGGTTCAATGACATAACACTGACTCACCCCGACACCGGAAACCCGTTGAGCGGCCTGCAACTGCCGTTTTGGGATGACATTTTGGAATTGTCAGCACGCTGCTACGAAATGACAGGACTTGGCTATCTGGGTGTGGATATTGTAATTGATGACAGCCGCGGCCCACTGATGCTGGAATTGAATGCGCGTCCCGGCCTGAACATTCAGATCGCCAATGGAGTAGGCCTTTTGCAGCGCCTGCGACGGATTGAAAAAGATTTCCTCCCCGTCGGCAAGCCACCGGCACAGCTTGATCTGGCACAAAGGCTGGCTTTTATTCGGGCGAACTTTGGCTTAGCTCACTGAGAAACAACCAGGTTTCAATGACGGTATCCGGGTTCAGCGAAACACTGTCAATTCCCTGCTCCACGAGCCATTGCGCAAGATCCGGGTGATCAGAAGGCCCCTGCCCGCATATACCAACATACTTGCCTGCCCGTTTGCAGGCATCTATTGCCATTTTCAATAAGGCTTTAACAGCATCGTTACGCTCATCAAACAGGTGTGCGACTAAACCGGAATCACGATCCAGACCCAACGACAATTGGGTCAGATCGTTCGAACCTATCGAAAAACCGTCAAAATACTCTAGAAATCGATCGGCTAACAGAGCATTGGCCGGCAACTCACACATCATGATCACTCGCAGGCCATTTTCGCCACGTTTCAGCCCATGTTCTTCAAGTAACTGACTGACCTGCTTGGCCTCTCCGAGGGTTCGCACAAATGGCACCATGATCTCAACGTTAGTGAGTGCCATGTCATTGCGTACGCGCCGCATGGCTTCACACTCCATCGCAAAGCAGTCCCGAAATGAATTGGCGACATACCGCGAGGCGCCCCGAAAACCCAGCATGGGGTTTTCTTCATCCGGCTCAAACTGCCCGCCACCAATCAAATGGGCGTATTCGTTGGATTTGAAATCTGACAGACGGACAATCACTTTTTTCGGATAGAAAGCAGCCGCTATGGTTGCCACGCCTTCTACCAGCTTGGCGACAAAAAACTCACGTGGGGACGAATAGCCGTGTATTCGCTGGGCAACTTTCTCGCGAATATCCTGTGGCAATGAATCCATGCCAAGCAGGGCTTTGGGGTGTACCCCGATCATACGATTGATAATAAACTCAAGCCGGGCAAGCCCAACACCATCGCTTGGCAGCTGTGCGAAGTCGAATGCCCGATCGGGATTACCGACATTCATCATTAGCTTGAAAGGCAGGTCAGGCATATTGTCGACGTTGCTCGACTGCACCTCAAAGTCAAGCAAGCCCTGATACACCATTCCGGTATCGCCTTCGGCACAGGAAACGGTGACTTCAGCCGCGCCAGCCAAGACCTCGGTAGCGTTACCGCAACCCACCACGGCCGGTATACCGAGCTCCCGGGCAATAATTGCAGCGTGACAGGTTCGACCACCGCGATTGGTGACAATCGCCGCTGCACGCTTCATCACGGGTTCCCAGTCAGGGTCGGTCATATCGGTGACCAGTACATCGCCCTGCTGAACCTCATTCATGGCCTCCACACCACTTACAACCCTCACCTGGCCACTGCCAATCTTCTGACCGATACTGCGACCTTCGCACAGCACGGGACCACGCTTTGCCAGCATATAACGCTCTATATGAGCGGCATGCGAACGGCTTTTAACAGTTTCGGGACGAGCCTGAACAATGTATATTTGCTGGTCATCGCCGTCTTTAGCCCACTCAATATCCATGGGCCGGCCGTAATGCTGTTCTATGATCAAGGCCTGCCTGGCGAGAGCATGAACATCATCATCAGAGATGGAAAAACTCTGCCTTTGCTCAGCGGACACATCGACGGTCTCTACCGTGGCCTCCGACTTTGCGTCGGCATAGACCATCTTGATCCGCTTGCTGCCAATATTGCGGCGCAAAATACTGGGCTTGTTGTCGCCCAGGCCCTGTTTGCGTACGTAAAACTCATCCGGGTTTACCGCGCCCTGAACAACCGTTTCCCCAAGCCCATACGATGACGTGATAAATACCACCCCATCGAAGCCGGATTCAGTATCCAGCGTGAACATGACTCCGCTGGCGCCGGTTTCACTTCGAACCATGCGCTGAATGCCCGCGGAGAGTGCAACCGTGTCATGTTCGAAGCCCTGGTGTACACGGTAGGAAATGGCACGATCATTATAAAGCGAGGCGAATACTTCACGGATAGAATGCAACACCCTGTCAAGACCACGAACATTCAGGAAGGTTTCCTGTTGACCGGCGAATGATGCATCTGGAAGATCTTCGGCGGTCGCTGAAGAGCGCACGGCCACTGCCATGTCCGACAAATCTCCGCATAAGATATGATAAGCCTCTGTAACGGCATCGAGCAGCGCTGCCGGCATGCTGGCGTTCACAATCTGTTCTCGAATGCGCTGTCCGCATGCGGCGAGAGCGTCAACGTTTTCAACGTCCAAGGATTTGAGTTCCGCGCTGATCGCGCTTGCCAGCCCGGACTGTTCGATAAAGTCTCGGTAAGCCCTGGCAGTCGTTGCAAAGCCATTCGGCACGGAAACGCCAGCCCCTGACAATTGGCTGATCATTTCTCCCAACGAAGCGTTCTTGCCACCTACCCGCTCAACGTCCGCCATACCCAGCTGGTCAAACCAGATTACGTAGTCGTTCAAAATTCCCCCAAATCAGGCGCTGATCAAAAGGCGCAATAATAATGGAATTTGCTACGAATCCCAGCCCGTTAGCGTAAAATAAACTCACTATTCATGCTAAATGTGGGTTATGGACAAGCGCAGCGCTTTTTTCGTCTCAGACAGTACCGGGGTTACGGCCGAGACTCTTGGCCGCAGCCTGTTGGCACATTTCGACCAAATCGAGTTCGACACCCGGGTATTGCGCTACATAGACTCACTGGAACGTGCTGAATACGCGGTGAATGAGATCAATCAGGTGGCTGCTGTTAGTGCTTACCGTCCCGTGGTGTTTGAAACGATCATCAAACCTGAAATCAGAGAAAAACTGGCGGAAAGCAACTGCTTTATGGTGGACGTATTTTCCAGTTATCTGGCACCTCTCGAACAAGAGCTGCAGACCGAGTCCAACTTTACCGTGGGACGTGGACACTCTGTCGCCCACGACGCTGCGTATAACTCCAGGATCAACGCTGTCCACTATGCCATTGATAACGACGATGGCCGGCACGCTTCAAACTATGAAAAGGCGGATGTTGTATTGATCGGTGTGTCGCGCAGCGGGAAAACGCCAACCAGTATTTACATGGCGTTGCAATACGGATTGTACGTTGCCAATTATCCGCTCACCGATGAAGATCTTAATGACATGCGCCTGCCACGCGCTTTACAGCCGTACAAAAGCAAGCTGTTCGGCTTGAACATTAATGCCGAGCGGCTGGCCGCCATTCGCCAGGAGCGGCGTCCAAACAGTCGCTATGCTTCGTTGAATTGCTGCGAAGAAGAAATCAGGCTTGCTGAAAGCCTGTTTGCCCGCAACCGTATTTCTTCATTGAACACGACCCATCTGTCCATAGAGGAAATTGCCGGGAGGATACTCGCCGTGTCGGGCATTACTCGCCGGGACCAAACGGAGTATTAAGGCGAAGCGTGCGTCTTTGCTCAGAGTAAAGCCAACAAAGCCTGGGCCGCTTTATAAGCGGTTGTTTCGCCGGCCGCGACCTGACGCTCAAGCTCAGGGCGACGGGCTTTGATTTCCGGGTTTCTATTGAGGCGCTGTTCCAATAATTCATGCACCAGGCTTCTCAGCCACTCTGTGTTTTGCCGGGCTCGGCGCCGCGCCCAATGTTGTTCGGCCTGGGCCGCGTCGCGGTATTGGCAGAGCATCTCCCAGATCGAATCTATCCCTCGGTTCTCAAGTGCCGAACAGGTCATCACCTGAGGCGTCCAGAATTCGCGGCGGCTTAAAAACTGGAGCGCACTTTGGTAATGGGCCTGAGTTTGGGCAGCCATGCCAAGGCTGTCGCCATCGGCTTTGTTCACAAGCAACGCATCGGCAAGCTCCATGATGCCGCGCTTTATACCCTGCAGCTCGTCGCCAGCATTGGGAAGCATCAATACCAGAAAGAAATCTACCATCTGGGCCACCTGGTGTTCTGACTGCCCTACCCCAACGGTTTCAACAACAATTACATCGTAACCGGCGGCCTCGCACAACAGCATTGTTTCCCGGGTTTTATTGGCCACTCCACCTAAGGCGCCTGCCGCAGGCGACGGCCGAATGAAAGCGTCTGACTGTCTGGACAAGGTCTCCATGCGGGTTTTGTCGCCGAGAATACTACCGCCGGCGAGCGGGGAACTGGGATCCACCGCAAGAACAGCAACCCGCTTTCCCTGGCTAAGTAAATACAGGCCAAATACTTCAATAAAACTTGATTTTCCTACCCCTGGCACACCGGTAATACCCAGCCGGAAGCTATTCCCTGTATACGGCAACAACTGTTCGAGGATGTTCTGCGCCTGGTCGATATGCTCAGGTTTTGAGCTTTCCACCAGGGTTATGGCTTTCGCCAATGCGCGGCGATTTCCACCACGCAACGCATTAGCCAGTTCCATGCCAAACGCTACCCGGTGGCTGAGTTGATGGCCGCCAGCACATCGCGAGCCGCAACGGGAATTTGGGTCCCCGGGCCAAATATGCCTTTCACACCAGCCGAATACAAAAATTCATAGTCCTGCTTTGGAATCACGCCGCCAGCAATCACGATAATGTCGCCGGCTCCCTGTGCTTCCAGTTGTTTGATCAATTCAGGAACCAGCGTTTTGTGTCCGGCAGCCTGCGACGACACACCCACGGCATGCACATCATTTTCAATGGCCTGACGGGCCACTTCCTCTGGTGTGGAAAACATTGGTGACAGGTCGATATCAAAACCCACATCGGCAAATGCTGTTGCGATAACCTTGGCACCGCGGTCATGGCCATCCTGGCCCATCTTGCACACCAACATTCTTGGACGCCGCCCGTGTTCAGCGATAAACGCCTCAATATCCTTGCTGATCATGCCCCAGCCCTCATCGTCGCGGTATGCATCGCCGTATACTCCGGACACGGTCTGCGCTGTTGCCTTGAATCGGCCAAAGGATTCTTCCATGGCTGCTGAGATTTCACCCACCGTAGCCCGCAAACGGCAGGCCTGAACCGCCAGTTCGAGAAGGTTACCTTCTCCGCTTTCTGCGCTTTTAGTCAGCCTGGCCAGTGCAGCGTTGACAGCGCTTTCATCGCGCTGTGCACGAATTGATTTCAGCCCCGTTATTTGCGCCTCACGAACCGCATCGTTATCTATCTCCAGGATATCCACCTGATCATCTTCGTCCAGCTGGTACTTATTAACCCCAACAATAACGTCTTCTCCCCGATCAATTCGGGCCTGCTTGCGTGCAGCGGCTTCCTCGATGCGCAGTTTCGGCATTCCGGTTTCAATGGCCTTGGCCATGCCACCTTGCTCATCAATTTCAGCGATCAATTCGCGGGCGCGTTCGGCAATCGCCTGGGTCAGTGACTCCATCATGTACGAGCCACCCCACGGGTCAATCACATTGGTGATCCCGGTTTCTTCCTGAATGATCAGTTGGGTGTTGCGTGCGATCCTGGCGGCGAACTCGCTGGGCAGCGCTATAGCCTCATCCAAAGCGTTAGTGTGCAAAGACTGTGTACCACCAAAGACCGCAGCCATTGCCTCGATCGTGGTACGGACTATGTTATTGTAAGGGTCCTGCTCAGTCAGGGACCATCCCGACGTTTGCGAGTGGGTGCGCAACATACTGGACTTGGGATTTTGCGGTTCGAACTCCGCAACAATTTCCGTCCAGAGTAGGCGCGCAGCCCGTAACTTGGCAATTTCCATATAGAAATTCATGCTGATGCCCCAGAAAAAGCTCAGCCTGGGGGCAAAGTCATCGATGCCCAAACCGGCCGCAAGCGCGGTTTTTATGTACTCTTTCCCATCGGCCAGCGTGTAGGCCAGTTCGAGTGCAGCATCCGCGCCAGCCTCCTGCATGTGGTAGCCGGAAATTGAGATGGTGTTGAATTTGGGTAAATGACTGGAGCAATAGGAGATGATGTCTCCGATAATCCGCATGGATGGCGCAGGGGGATATATGTAGGTGTTTCGCACCATAAATTCTTTCAGAATATCGTTCTGAATGGTTCCGCTTAACTCCGCCTGCTCCACACCCTGCTCTTCAGCGGCAACGATATATCCCGCTAACACCGGCAACACCGCGCCATTCATGGTCATCGACACGGACACCTTATCCAGCGGAATACCATCGAACAACACTTTCATGTCTTCAACCGAATCGATCGCCACGCCGGCCTTGCCAACATCACCCTGCACCCGGGGATGATCGGAGTCATACCCACGGTGCGTGGCCAGGTCGAACGCCACTGAAATGCCCTGCCCACCTGCAGCCA
This sequence comes from Gammaproteobacteria bacterium, assembly GCA_030431775.1. Classification (GTDB taxonomy): domain Bacteria; phylum Pseudomonadota; class Gammaproteobacteria; order Pseudomonadales; family JAUIET01; genus JAUIET01. The sequence goes on along the minus strand of JAUIHW010000007.1, from coordinate 68,524 downwards.
GTGCCTGACGATAAAAGGCATTAGATTCCTCAGCGGTGGAAAAACCGGCGTATTGCCGAATTGTCCATGGTCTTCCAGCGTACATCGTAGCCTGAGGACCACGAATGTATGGCGGCAGTCCGGGTAGACTGTCAGCATGTTCAACCGAGGCCAGGTCAGCACTGGTGTACAGCGCTTTCAGCTCAATGCCTTCGGGAGTCTGCCAATTCAGTGATTCTGGCGGCTTACCTTTAAGCTGCCTGGTCGCTAGTTCTGTCCACTGTGTTAGGGGATCACTGTGTGATTTGCTCATAAATCGCTGCCCTTTCTGTGCTCACTCGGTGAATTACTGCAAACTGTCGATAAACAGCTGACCGGCTTTCTGGCTGCGTGCCAGGGCCTGCTCAGGAGTTTCCTGTTCGATCTTCTCATCCGGAGTGATTTTAAACACTGCTTGCCCCTTGCTGATGATGACACCGTCGGTATCGATCAACACCTCGTCAATGGTTCCAGAGAATGGCGCAAGCACCTTATTGAACATTTTCATGACTTCAACAATGTACAGGGGATCTCCCTGTTCAAAGTGATCTCCTGGTTGAACAAATTGCGGCATATCCGGCGCTTCGCGCGAGTAGTACATACCACCGCTTGCGGCCAGAATCTCATCCGAACTGGCTCGCGGCGGTGGCACTAGTACGCGATTCATTTCTGCCTGAAGCTCACGGTCGGTGAGCTTTTCCGGAATGGCTATGCTCAGGTCATTATTAACTTTCAGGTCGAAAAACCCAGTGTTAAAGGCCATGATTGGCAGAATGTTCAGCAACTGCAAGCCAGCCTGGAAACCAGCGTGTGCCTCTCGACATTGCTGCCATTGCCCGCGTTTGATACCTTTGGGTGCGGCGTCGTCGGCAAGCATGGCACACATATCCGCGAAATCGTCGGTTTTCAGACGGGTCGCCAATTCAGCATAAAATGCCAGGCCTTCCTGCAACACCTGCTGGTCATGGTCCCAAATCATATTCGCCGGGGCGCGACCCGGCGCGAAAGCCATGTTCAGAAAATCGTAAAGATCTGCCAGCACCTCAAATGGGTTGCGCTGCCATTCAATACCGACAGAGCCTTTTTTCTTGCCGCGCTTGGCCTGCGCGAAGCTTTCCTTATTAGCAGACAACCAGCCACTTAGGATATGCGGCTGGTCCAGCAAAATACTCATCGGACGAATCAGCAAAGTCTGTTTCGCGGCCAGCGCGCTTTGCATTGCCCGAGCCTGTTCACTGTCGGTTGCATCCTTCTGAAGGTGCTGCCCGAGCATTTGGTAGCAAAGCTCCAGGTCGATTTGATTGGACTGTTGTTTCAGCAGCCCAACCGCCGTCAGATAAGGTTGTATGAACTGGGTTGTAGGACGGGCATTTATATTATTGCCGATAAACCAATTTACCAGGCCATAATGAAACTCAAGATTGGTTGCCAGGTCCTGCCCACGCAACTTCATGTGCCCAAGAATATGGGCCAGCCTGCGATAGCTGTCCAGACGGTCCTCACCGTGAGTCAATATCAACGCGATATTGCTGTCATAGGCGCCGGCTAAGGTGTATTTCATAAATACATTAGTGTCAGGATTGTGGAGACAAATACCCTGATCATCACGGACCTCATCGTCAACAGGGTCGGTCCATGAATGGATAACACCGCCGGCATGAGGCGCAAGCGCCTGGTTAGTCGCGTTCAGTCGAGCCTCGACGGACGCATTGAGGCGGCGAACCCGGTGCGGTCTTGGAAGACGGCGCTTGTGAAATGCCAGCAACACCATGGCTTCAACCAATGAGGTAACCACGAATTGCTCAGATTCGTTTTCCGGGTTTACGAAGCTCAACGCATAACACAGCTCGGTCACCCGGTGTTCGACCTGAATTCGGGTGTTCATCTCCATAAAAAAGTGCTGATCGCGATCAACAATGCATTCAAATGTTGATACGGAATCCAAACCAACGGCGGTACCGAAACGTTCGGCCTCTTCCTCCATGGCCTGCAGAGTTTTCACATCTTGGGCAAGCGTGGTGATTTCCGCTTTGTGCGCTCCCTGGAGCCTGGCCGCTTCCAGGCTTTCTTCCAGAGTTTCACTGGTGACAGATACCTCAAGCAGCTTCTGCTCGTGCATTTGCAATGAACAGTCGCGAGCCCCCAGCGCAAGGCTCCATTCACCATTACCGATCACCTGTATTTCCTGGTGACGGGTGGTTTCGATGTTCAGTTCTATCAGGATGTTCTTGTTGTCCCCAACGCCAGTTGCCTTAACTTCGTTCAGAATTTCCCTGACCAAACCGGGTGCTTTTGTTGCCGCCTGCCTGATTCGCTGCGCAGCGGACTTGGCAGAAAAACTGTCCGGCGCCGCCAGTATGCGCTGCCCTTTGCCGCCACCGCCGCCAATCGCTTTCATACGAATGCGGTTTTTGGGAAAACGCGTGTACATATCAGTAACACTGCGCTCTATTTGTTCTGACATTTCCTCAATGGTGTAAATATCAACCCCTTTGGCATAAGAGGCCGCCAATACCGCATCCGCTTTTTCCTCTAAAGTCAGGTCCGGATCGTTCAGCACGCCAGATGAAACAGCCAGCTTATGGCTCTTTGCAAGTTGTTTAAGGCCGTTAAGGTCCTTGCATTTATGCAGCAATGTGAGCGCAGTGACATTGTCCACGCCCGGCGTAACGCTAACACCGACCGCGAGCGCGGTCCGCTTCGCCTCATCTTTGAGACCGGCACCATGAACTGTCTTGGAACATGGGCCAATAAAAATCAAGCCGGCATTTTCCATGGCCGCCACCATTTCTTCGTCTTCCGCCATAAAGCCGTAACCGGCGAAAATCGAGTCGTAGTTATTGGCCTTGGCGATCGCGATTATCTGCTCTATCCGCTGTTTGCGCTCTTCCCGGGTAGCACCGGTGTAGTCTGGTACTCTGTGAATATGTGCAGGGTCGGACATAACCCGCAGCTCCGGTGCCAACGCATGACGGTACACAATCGAGTCTTTCTCGGATAACAAAATTCCAAAGTCGGTAATACCCATTTCTGAAAAGACATCCATCGCTTCCTTGCGGATGGGACCACGACAGATAATCAGCGGCCGAGCCGCTTCGCAACTGAAGCTGCGAACCCAGGCAGAGTCAGACCTGGACAGACGCCGATCGGCGTGAATAAGAGGGTTATTTAGGTATGATTCCTGATGATTTTTCACTGCTATTCTCTACCTTCCAGCCTGTTGCGATTAGTGAAATTCCCGTTGCACGGCTTGCAACGGGGCTGCTTCATAATGCTGCAAATGAAAGCGCATATTCTCAGCCAACACTTTGCGAAGATCGGACGGCATGACAATTTGTGATATCGAGCCAAGACTCAGCCCTTCATTAGGGTTCATGAGTTCTTTCTCATAACGCTGATTCAGCAACAACTCCTGCTCTTTTACCCAAAGTGCAACCGTTTCGCTCGCCTGCTTGGCGGCTTCAGCGGCGCGGGTCCCTTTTTTCTTGAGGCGTGCTGTTTCCTTTTCAATACGCTCTTTCACCGAACCGCGTATTGCTCGAAGCTCATCCTTATAGACAAACTCCACGCCGGCCGGCCCCATCACGGCCGCCCGTGTTGAAGGCAACGCGATCACAAAATCCGCGCCTGTTGGATAATTGTTATAGGACGCATATGCACCGCCAAACGCATTTCGCACCAACACCAGAAAGCGCGGCGTACGCAGGTCAATAATCGCATCCAGCATAGCGCGACCCGCCTGCACGATTCCCCGAGATTCCTGCTCTCTACCAGGCAAAAAGCCGGTGGTATCTTCCAGAAAGATCATCGGAATATTGTATAAATTGCAGAAGCGGATAAAACGGGCATTTTTATAGGCGGCGTCAATATCAATCTGCCCGGACGCCACTGCGCTGTTATTGCCTACAAAGCCAACCACATTGCCTCCTAAGCGGCCGAGCGCAGTCACGGTATTGCGTGCCCGGTCAGGCTGCACTTCCAGGTAGTCCCCGTGGTCACAGACCTGTTGAATAATAATGCTGATATCAAGTGGCGTATTGAAACCGCTCGGCGAATTGAAAGCCTTGCGAAGGAGTAAGTCGATGTCCCAGGTTTTCCGGTCCATTGGGTCTGAGGTGCTCTGATAGCGTGCCAGCTCAGCGTTGTTGTCAGGTAGATAACGCAATAGTGTCACCACGTGCTTCAAAGCACTGACTTCATCTTCCACGACAAAATCCGTTACCCCACTCTGGCTATGCACGCCCGGGCCACCGAGTTCGTCCGGGGTCACGTCCTCGCCTAACACCGACTTGACGACACCCGGCCCGGTAAGGCCAAAAAAGGTATTGTTCGGCTGAATCAAGAAACTGCCCTGCCTGGGCAGATAAGAACCGCCACCGGCATTAAACCCGAACATGCACATAATGCTTGGCACCACGCCGGATATTTTGCGCAGCGCCGTGAAAGCCTCGGCATAGCCATCCAGCCCGCCCACACCAGCAGGCACATAGGCGCCAGCGCTGTCATTCAAGCCGATCAGCGGGATGCGCCGTTTGCCCGCAAGTTCAAAAAGTCGTGCCAGCTTTTTGCCATTCGTGGCATCCATGGAACCGGCGCGAACTGTAAAGTCGTGGCCGTACAATGCCACATCGCGACCTTCCACTTTGATAATCGCGGTGACCAGCGATGCGCCGTCCAGGTTCTCGCCCCAATTCTGAAACAATACCGTCGGCGGTTCATCGGTTAGAACCTTGATCCGTTCCCAGATGGTCATCCTGCCTTTCTGGTGTTGCTTGCGAATATTCGCAACGCCGGCAGCTTGTGCCGGCCGCTGCTGAAGCTCATAACCCTGACGCAGGTTTTCCTCGTACAAGCCGGGCGTCTCATCAATCTGGCCAGGTACGGAAAACTTGAGGTCTTCGGCTTCGGCAAAAGGGTTGTGTAGTGCAGGGTTGATCGAGTCGGCTTTTGCCATGGCTCACCTTTTTTCTGTTGAACTGTGTGGCGCACACTATCGTTATGTACACCGTGGTGGATGAAGAGGCTTAGTTGGCTATCGTGCTGGGCAGTGTTCGCCCAGATCGCCGGTGGGTTACAATAGTAGGTGGTTTTTTTCTTGTCAATCAATACCTTGCCCAACTAGGTCCTAGGTTACAATCCGCTAAGTATCGTTTGCTTTTTCCGGGATTCCATTGTTTCAAGCCTATCGTCAACAGTTGCCCTACCACGCTGACAGCGAGCGCTATTTCTCGTCGCTGCGGGCCATGAAGCATCCTGTGTGGCTGGACAGCAACGGCAGCGAACGCGGTCGTTATGACATTCTGGCAGCCAACCCGAGCCGCTGGCTGAGCTGCGAAGATGCCGATGAAGCCAGTAACTTTCTGGCCAGACTGAGAGCCACCTGGCAAGCAGCAGGCCAGGCCAGCATTTTTAACGAACTGCCATTCTGTGGCGGGCTGATCGGCCTGCTCAGCTATGAATTTGGCCTGGCGCTGGAAGGTCTGGAACCCGGTAGCCAGGATGGCCCGGCCATGCCGCTGGCCGAGGCCGGCTATTACCCCTGGGCGATCATTCAGGACCATGGGCTTAAGCGCTGCGATTTCATCAGCCAAATACCAGCCGACGAATCACAGGCCATTGTGCAACGGCTTTTACGCGGCCTCGATGCGCAACAGCATCTCCCTGGCTGGCAGGCATCCGAAGTCCAGCTTTCCCAGAGCCGCATCAATTACCGGGACGCTATCCAGCGTATTCACGAGTACATTCTTGATGGCGACTGTTACCAAATCAATTATTCTCAGCGCTTCGAGGCCACCTTCAAAGGCGCTCCTGAAGCTTTGTATACCCGTTTACGCGAACACACAGCCGCGCCCTTCTCGGCTTATTTCACAGGTAGCCGACAACAGACGCTGTGCCTGTCGCCAGAACGTTTCGTACAAGTCATCGGGCAATCCGTGCTCACCCAGCCAATCAAGGGCACAGCGCCGCGTCGCGCTGACCCGCAAGAGGATCATGCGAGTGCGGAGGCCCTGCGCGCCAGCGAGAAAAACCGTGCGGAGAACCTGATGATTGTTGATCTGTTGCGAAACGACTTTGGCAAGGTATGTGTGCCTGGCAGTATCTCCGTACCCGAACTGTTTGAACTGCAGTCGTTCGCTTCCATCCATCATCTGGTGAGCTCAATAACAGGCCAGCTGCGCGAGGACCGGGACGCGCTCGACCTGTTAGCAGCCGTGTTTCCCGGCGGGTCCATCACCGGGGCGCCGAAACGGCGGGCCATGGAAATCATTGTCGAATTGGAAAGTCACCGACGCAGCGCGTACTGCGGTTCAGTGTTCTACCTCAGCTGCAACCGGCGTTTGGACAGCAATATTCTGATTCGAACCGTCGTCTGCGACAAGGACACAGTCTATTGCTGGGGCGGTGGCGGCATCGTCCTGGACTCCACCGTCGATGAAGAGTGGCAGGAAATTCGGGACAAGGTCGGCGCACTTTTGCGCGTGATCGAAAACCCCTGAAAAGCGCGCCGTCAGCTGTGATGGTTCAATGAGTTAATGCGCTCCAACTCAGTGTCACTGAACATCGGGGAAGTCACCAACTGCACGTATCGATCAACCGCCTGCTCCGCCTCTGCGCGGGTACGAAATGGGCCTTCCGGAGCTCGTTCCCGGCTTTGGAAATACCAATAATTGTTTATGTAAACAATACGTTCTGAGCGGAAGAAGCTTTCTCCGCCCGTCTCCAGGTTCTGCTTCGACGGTTCTGGTCGCATGGCTGAGCACTCAAACCCAAAAGGACTGGAACAACATAATATTCCAGAATTTATTACAGGCCAACGACTTATGAGATTTATTTAAGAGAATAGGTTAATAATTGCCCAAGCCTAGAATTCCGGCAGCTCAATATCAGAAAATAATTCATCCACCTCCAGCCGCGTGTGCATACCGCTTGCTCGTCGCACCAGATCATGGCCAAGGTGAGGTGCAAAGCGCTCTATAAAATCGTACATAAACCCGCGCAGAAAAGTGCCACGGCGAAAGCCAATTCGGGTAACACTGGTGCCAAATAAATGGGAAGCGTCCAAGGCGACCAGATCGTTGTCGAGCTCGGGTTCTAAGGCCATTTTGGCAATGATGCCGATTCCCAGCCCCAATCTGACATAGGTTTTTATGACGTCAGCGTCCGTGGCTGTGAATACCACCTTGGGTGTTAAACCATGATTGATAAACGCTTCATCAAGCTTGGACCGACCGGTAAACCCGAACACATAAGTGACCAGCGGTTGATCTGCGAGATCATGAATATCGAGCTTTTGCACATCGGCCAGTACGTGCCCTTTGGGAACAACCACACAGCGATTCCAGCGGTAACAGGGCATCATAATCAGGTCACTGAACAATTCCATCGCTTCAGTCGCGATCGCAAAGTCCACCGAGCCATCCGCTGCCAGCTCAGCGATCTGCATTGGCGTCCCTTGATGCATGTGCAAGGCCACTTCCGGGTATTCATCCATAAAGCCGGTAATGACCTTCGGTAAGGCATAACGGGCCTGGGTATGCGTGGTTGCGATAGACAGGCTGCCCTTGCGTTCGTTGCTGTATTCCTGGGCAACCTGACGAATACTCTCTATCTTGCGCAACACCTCGCCGGCGGACTGCAACACCGCCTCGCCCGCCGGAGTAACATGGGTCAGGTGCTTACCGCTGCGGGCGAAAATCTCTACACCCAACTCGTCCTCCAGTAGGCGAATCTGCTTACTGATGCCAGGCTGCGAGGTATACAGGCTTTGTGCCGTAGCGGACACATTCAAGTCATGATGCGCCACTTCCCAGATGTAACGCAGTTGTTGCAGCTTCATAGAATACCCTTGCAGTGCGCCGTAATATACCAAAATAGAATAACAGCGCGTCCGGCTATTCTTTTATAGACTTGGGGAAAATGCAAGCTGTATGGCTGGCAACGCTGAATCACCGCTCTGCAAGAGATGGGGGCTTATTTCTTCGTTCCATGGGCCATCCCTGGCCCATCCCGCGTCCATCCATGGCGCTAGTCACTGCGAAATAAGCCCCCATCTCTTGCAGAGCTACATTGCAGACTCTTCATGGATTGATTGTTGAGACAACGCCCAGTGACTAGGCCTCGTCAAAGGGGCTGCAGGGGTCCCGGCGCGACTAGCGCCAGGGACGAGCGCGGGATGGGCCAGGGATGGCCCACGGAGCGCTGGGACCCCTGCAGCCCCTTTGACGAGGCCGGGCCAGTGGCACAATCGGCACAGTCGGCACAATCAAGACTCATTCGCCACCCCATGCGGCACATGCCCGGTCGCTACATGCTCGCTGGCCAGGTCACAATGCCCCTGCTGATCGTCGAAAAACACATCGGCCCCATAGGCCCGTAAAAACTCCGCCTTGGGCATGCCACCAAGAAACAGTGATTCGTCGATGCGTATTCCCCAGGCCCGCAAGGTGCGAATCACCCGTTCATGTGCAGGCGCCGAACGCGCAGTGAACAGAGCGGTACGAATCGGGCATTCATCTCGGGAAAATTCCGCTTGAAGATTATGCAGTGCCGATAAAAAGGCTTTGAACGGCCCACCACTGAGCGGCTGGTGTGCTGCCTGTTGTTCACTGGCCGCAAAGGCGTCCAGCCCTTGTTGCTTGAACACGCGCTCAGCTTCATCGGAAAACAGCACCGCATCGCCGTCAAAGGCAAAGCGCAGCGTATCGCTGCCTGCCTGCTTGGAGCCGGAGGTCAGCAGAGTGGCTGCGGCGATACCCCGTTGCAATGCGTCGCGCACGTCATCGGCGTCGGTGGACAGAAACAAGTGGGACCCGAACGCCTGAACATAACGGTGCGGGCTCGCGCCGCTGCAGAACGCCGCCCGACTGATATCAAGCTCATAGTGCTGAATGGAATTGAAAATACGCAAGCCGGTGTCTGCACTGTTTCGGGACAGCAGAATAATTTCCACCCGTTTTTCACCGCCCAGCTGTGCGTTGATGCCAAGTAGTTTTTTTACCAGTGGAAACGCCTCGCCGGGTTCCAGAGCCCTGTCTTCGTTCTCTATCTGGTATCGACTGTAAGCTTCCAGGCCTTTTTCTTCATACACCGCGTGGCTCGCCCGCAGGTCGAAGAGCGCCCTGGAGGAAATCGCGACCGTCAGTTTGTTACTGTCCAGTTCCATCACCCTGTGTCATTTATCTGTACCGTCCGCGTGCATGCTATGCTCGTGGCGTGCAAGATGCAAACGGCTCGCCACACTATGCCCATCGCTGGACAGCAACAACGGCTCATCGAAGAACAACTGGGTACAACAATCATCCGGCAGCAGGCTTGTGCAGGTGGAAGCATCAATCAGAGTTTTCAAATTCAGACAAAAAACGGTAACTGCTTTTTCCTGAAAGCCAGGCCGGGCTGCCCTGCCGATTTCTTCCAGGCCGAGGTTGCCGGGCTGAACGCGTTACGCAAGACAACAAGCTTGCGGGTACCGCAGGTTATTCTTACCGGGCAGGATTTTCTGCTGCTTGAGTGGCTTCACCCGGACCCGGCGGCAAGCCCCAACTCAAGCAAACTGGCCAGTGGCCTGGCCACTCTGCATGAAAGTGCGGCACCTGCATTTGGGTTTCTTTGCGATAACTACTGTGGCAGCACGCCTCAGGCAAACCCACGCTATGAGAATGGCCATCTCTTCTTTGCCGAGCAGCGGCTGCTCCCACAGGCTCGAATGGCGCTGGACAATGGCTATCTGAACCAGCGCGACGTCGAACAACTGACTGCCCTGTGCACTCGATTGCCTGATTTGATTCCCGCTCAGACACCAGCGCTTTTGCATGGAGACCTCTGGTCGGGCAATGTGCTGAGCGACAGCGATGGCGAACCGGCTTTGATTGATCCGGCGTGCTATTGGGGCTGGCCGGAGGCTGACCTGGCAATGATGCAGCTGTTTGGCGGTTTCGACAACGCCGTGTTAGAGCGGTACCAAAAGCTACGCCCTCTGCCACAAGGTTTCCATGAACGGATGCCAATCTACAACCTCTATCACCTGCTCAACCATTTGAATCTGTTCGGCACCGCCTACCGCGAGGCAGTAAGGCAGATATTAAGGCGCTTTTAGGGCTGTAAAACGGTCCTGAAACGGAAACAGGCCAAACATTCCTCCCGTATGAATGAAAACGATATCATCGACACCGTCAAAGCGCCCCCGCTGAATTTCAGTCAGCAGGCCATGAAAGGCCTTGCCGGTATACACTGGGTCGAGTAACACACCTTCCAGTTTAGCGACATCGGCAATGGTGCGCAGAACCTCATCGCTGGCTTTGCCGTACCCCTCGCCAACGTGGCCGTCAATAATGCGAATATCGTCGAGACGGTAGCCAGGTTCAAGTCCATACTTGCTGGACCACGCCGTCAGGTCGGCCTGGATTTTATTCTGAAACCAGGCCTCATCATCGCAGACATTGATTCCCCATACTCTGGCCTCAAGATTAAAAGCCGCGTTACCCGCAATCAAACCGCTTTGCGTACCACCGGAGCCCGTGGCCATAACAATATCCCGCGGTGTGGGGATGTCGTGGATGGAAAAATCGGTTGCCAACTCGGCACTGGCCGCCACATAGCCCCAAAAGCCCGTAGCATCGCTGGCACCGATTGGAATGCAGTAGGTTTTCAGGCCCTGCTGCGCATAATGCTCTACCCACTTGGCCTCAATCTCCTGTGCCTTGTGCTTCAGTTCTGCAGCAGGCACAAAACTCAGTTCAGCGCCCGCCAACAGGTCAAGCAACAGGTTCCCTTGATACGGCGCTTCAGGCTCGCCCGGTGCACGCAGCACCAGATGAACCTTGAAACCCAACTGGGCGCCCAGCAGCGCTGTGGCCCGACAATGATTGCTTTGCAGTCCACCATAGGTCAGCAGCACATCAGCTTCCTGCTGGCGGGCTTCAGCAAGCGAAAACTCCAGCTTGCGGATTTTATTCCCGCTGGCGCCAGAGTGAGTCAGGTCGTCGCGTTTAAGCCAGATTGTTGGCAAACCTCGCGACAAACAGAAGCGCTGCATGGGCTGCAACGGCGTGGGCGTCTGGGCCAAGCGCAGGCGCGGCGGAAACTGCACAGGTCTCGGGTGCTAGCCGATGGACTTTATGGTGCCTTTGGGTAGCACGGCGTGCACAGCCGCTTTTTGAAACCTGAGTTCCACGTTGTCGGCAACCTTGACGGTCGCGTAGGGATCATCAATACCGGTCACTTTGCCCAGCAAGCCCGATGACATGACCACTTCATCACCTTTCTTCAGCTCCGACACCATGGCTTCGTGCTCTTTCTGGCGCTTGCGCTGCGGACGAATGGCAATAAAGTAAAACAGTACGAATATGCCAATCAACATAACGAACTGAATCATTCCCGCATTGGGCGGTGGACCCTGGGTTGCCGTTTGCGCCATCGCCTCTGGAATGAAGAAACTCATAATAATTCACCTTCGTAATGCATGATTTGGGGAGCATGATCTGAGAAACGCTCGGTTTTGTAAATATCTGCTGCCTGAATCCTGGATACCACATTCGGGCTGACCAGCTGATAGTCAAGCCGCCAACCAACATTTTTGGCCCAGGCCTGGCCGCGATTCGACCACCAGGTGTATTGATCGGGTTCGTCATTGACCACTCGAAAGGAATCCACCCATCCTTGCTCGCGCAGCATACGATCCAGCCACTCGCGTTCAACCGGCAGAAAACCGGAGTTTTTTTGGTTGGCTCGCCAGTTTTTTAAATCGATTTCTTTATGGCAAATGTTCCAGTCCGCACAAATGATGACCTGCCGGCCACTGTCAAGCAAAGACTGCATCACGGGCTCCAGGTCGGCCATAAATTCCAGTTTAAGTGCCAGGCGCTCTTCACTACTGCTGCCCGAGGGCATGTAAAGCGAAACCACGGTGGTTTCAGTGAAATCAGCTTGCAACCAGCGGCCTTCGGTATCACTGAGGGCGATACCCAGCTGTGAGGTCACCGCTCTTGGCTCAACGCGACTGAATAATGCTGTTCCACTGTAGCCTTTTTTCTCAGCATCATTATAAAAACAGTGATAGCCATTGGGCCTGAAGTGTTCGGCGGTCAACTGATGCTCCTGTGCTTTGGTTTCCTGAATACAAACCACATCCGCCGCCTGCTCCTCCAACCAGTCAAACACGCCTTTATTGGCTGCCGCACGAATACCATTGGTGTTGAGGGTGATTATCTTCACGCCTCACCACCCTCCTGGTCCGCCGGGTTAGGCTGATCGTTTTTGATTAAACCGGCGATTTTCGCCAACAGCTCGTTGTTGCTGACGTACATAGTGGGTGAGACCCGGTCGATGTGTTGACTTCGCTGTTCGCGAATCTGCCTGGCCACTTCCTCTGGCGTGCCGATCACACCGATGGTGGTGAGCATCTCATCGCTGATCAGCCCACCCATCGCCTGCCATTTGCCTTCTTTCGACAGGTCCCGCAAGCGTGGCTGCAAATCGCCCCAACCACAGTGGTCCAATACCGGCTTATAAGCGGGCGTGGAGCCGTAGAACGCGATCTGGTTGCGAACCAGTGCCTTGGCGTTTTCAAACTCTTCCTCGGTATCGCCGGTCGCCACCATGAACTGGCAGGAGATTTCAAAGTCCTCACGCTGCTTACCCGCCTTCTCCCAGCCACGCTGCAAGGCCGGAAGTGTATGCTCATTGACAAAGCCCGGGGTATTGAGAGGGTGCAGCAGAATGCCATCCCCGACCTCACCGGCCACTTCGGTCATCCGCGAGCCGATGGCTGCAAGAAATATCCGCGGATCACCGTAGGGATTGGGCCCAGGGTTGAATACCGGTGTCATCATGGTATGGCTGTAGAACTCACCTTTGAAGTCCAATCGCTCACCGGTTGCCCAGCAGGCCCAAATGGCTCGAATCGCCTTCACCATTTCTGCCATTCTGGATGCGGGCTTCGACCAGGGCATACTGTAACGACGTTCAATGTGCGGTTTGATCTGGGAACCGAGACCAAGGATAAAACGCCCCTTGGACATTAAATTGAGGTCGTAGCCAAGATTGGCCAGGTTCATCGGGTTGCGCGCGAAGGCCACGGCAATGGCCGTAATCAGCTCAATGCTTGCACTGTGGTCAGCGGCCACTGCCAGGGGCAGAAACGGGTCGTGCTGCCCTTCAAACGTGTACACCCCGTCTAGCCCAAGGTTTTCCAGCTCGCGTGCAAACGGCCCTGCATCTGCAGGGTCCCGGGTCAGCATTGATGCATCAACTTTCATCGAAGTCTCCTTAAGCTTTCTTGTGTTTTGTCGTGCACTCCGACTGCGACGGGTACAAATTGGCAAGTTGCACATTCGACAGCCGCAGCCCATGATCGGCTGGCGGGGAGTGAATCAGGTTTGCGTGCTCCAGGCACAATGCCGGTAGCGTGCCAGAAGCTGGCGAACAGGTCGGCTTCATAAACCCACCAGATCGACACTGACATCCCACAAACGGGCTGCTTCGGTGTCGTCTTCGGCCCAGGGTTTTGCCGTTGCGCGGCGACAATTATAGTAGTAAGCCCCATTCACTGTCGCCACTTCCGGCGAAGTGGCCATAAAAACGCTGGTCTCCGCGCCTTTCTCTGGACTGCGGAAAAACGGCTTAAGCACGGCCATAATCACTTTTCCAAACAGCCCATTGTTGGTTCCCAGGCCGGTGCCAACAGCACCCGGGTGACAGCAGTTGACGGTGACACCTGTGTTTTCCATACGCCTCGCCAATTCGCGCGTGAACAGCATATTCGCCAGCTTCGAATGACCATAGACCTGCATCGATTTGAAGTTCTGCGCAAAACTCAGATCTGCAAAGCGAATACCCTTGCAGAATGCATGGGCACCGGAGGCCACAATCACGACTCGGGCGGGGGCACTGGCCTGTAATTTTTCCTGCAAAAGATTGCATAGCAGAAACGGGGCTAAGTGGTTTACCGCAAACATCTCTTCATGCCCGTCTTCAGTCAGAACACGACGGCTGTTCGTGATTCCGGCATTGCTGATCAGGCAATGCAGAGGCTTGCCTGTCGCTAAAAAACTATCGGCCAGCCGCCGCACCTCCTCGAGGCGATTTAAATCGGCGACCAGCAGGCTGAGCTCCGCATCCGGTATCTGCTTGATAATCTGGTCCCGGGTCTCGTTTAACTTTGTCTGGCTACGGCCGTGCAAAAATACTTCAAAGCCTCGCTCAGCCATGGCTACGGCCGTCGCTTTGCCAATCCCATTGCTTGCCCCAGTAATCAGGCAAACCTGTTTGCTCATAGCAATCTCTCTATTCAATCCGCTAGCGTTGGTCACCTGCCTGGCCAACAATCAAACAATCGGAGCGTTCGCCGGCCAAATTGTGCATTTTCCGTCCTAAAACTAGGAAGCCTGCACTTTATTTCTGGAAAAACTAGTTGCAAACTAGTAACTTAACGGTCTATCTGCAACCAATACCACAAGTAAGGTCGCTAAGTTAACGCACCCACGAAGCTTGTTACCGGAACCAGCTTATGCAAGCACAGAATGCACCGCACCGCACCGCTCCATTCCAGCAGAGCTGCAAGTTTACCGTCGGACAGGTGGTGGAACACAAATTGTTTGGTTACCTGGGCGTTATTTTTGATATTGACCCTGTTTTCATGCTCAGCGATGAATGGTATGAGCAACAGGCGCGATCCTGCCCACCACAAAACCAGCCCTGGTACCACGTGCTTGTGCACAATGGCATTCAATCGAGCTATGTCGCAGAGCGTAATCTACAGGCATTGAGCAAACCTGAGCAAATCAATCACCCGGCGTTGGGCGAATACTTCCAGTCTTTTAATGGCCAACACTACGCCGTTTTTCAAAAAGCCAACTAAAGGCTATTGATAATCTCCAGCACATCATCGTGGTGTGTTTTGGTTTTCACTTTCTCCATTATGTGCTTGAGCCGGCCATCTTTACCGATAATAAATGACATGCGATTCACTCCCATGTACTCCTTGCCCATGAACTTTTTGAGGCCCCAGACGCCATATTTCTCAGCCACCTTGTGATCCTCATCAGACAACAAGGTAAAGTTCAAATCGTGCTTGGCAGTAAATGACGCCAGCTTCTTGACCGGGTCCGGACTGATCCCGAGAACGACGGTCTTCGCCTTGGCGAGTTCTTTGCTGGCATCGCGCAGGCCGCAAGCCTGCACCGTGCACCCCGGTGTCAGTGCTTTGGGGTAAAAATAAACAAGGACATTTTTCTTATCGCGATACTCCCGCAAAGAAATTTTATTCCCGTTTTGATCAAACAAGGTAAACGCGGGTGCGAGATTACCGATTTTGGGTAACGCCATTCATTGACTCCTTAATCTGCGTATTCAAGTGCTTCGGGTTCATTAACTTCGTTATCCGACTCTGTACTGAGGCGAACGTCAGTGACGTCGGTTTCCGCCAGATCCTTGATGGTATTTGGGAGTTGGCGTTTGGTTTTGGCGCCGAGCTTTTCCAATTCTCTGGTGCGATTAACCAGATTTCCTTTACCCTTGGAAAACCGATTCATCATTGTTGCGTAACTGTTTTTCGCCCGATCAATCTGACGCCCCATTTCTTCCATCGACTCAAGCACCAACACAAACTGATCGTGCAAACCGCCGGCCCGACGGGCTATTTTCTCCGCATTTTTGTTCTGTGCATCATAGCGCCAGAGGTTTTGCACAGTGCGCAAACTGGCCAGCAGCGTTGTTGGGCTGACGACGATCACGTTTTTGTCATAGGCCTCACGGAACAGGCCCTGGTCGTGTTCGAAGGCCAGCAAAAAGGCGGGCTCGATGGGGACAAACACAAACACAAAATCCAGCGTGCGCAACCCTTCCAGGCCGGCGTAGTCCTTGATGCTAAGATTTTTAATGTGGCGCCGCATCGACTGAATATGAGCTTGCAGGGCGGCTTGCTTTTCAGCTTCATCGTCCACGCTGCAATAACGTTCGTAATCCAGCAACGAAACCTTGGCATCAATGACCAAATCACGCTGGTCCGGCAAATGCACGATCACATCCGGCAGCCGCCGCTGCTGCTGTTCAGCACTTAAATTAAGCTGCAGCTGATATTCCCTGCCCTTCTTCAGGCCGGAGTCTTCCAGCACCCGTTCCAAAATCAACTCACCCCAGTTTCCCTGCAGTTTATTGTCGCCTTTGAGCGCTCGGGTCAGGTTGATGGCATCCGCGCTCATCTTCTGGTTCAGGTCTTTCAGCGCATTCACTTCGTGCAACAGCGACAGGCGCTCGCGAGTTTCCTTATCATAGGTGTCTTCCACTTGCTTCTTGAACCCGCTGAGTTGGTCTTTCAAGGGACTCAGAGTGTGCTCCAGTGATTGCTTGTTTCGGTTCAGCAGTTTTTCGCTCTTCTCCTCGAATATCCGATTGGCAAGCACCTCAAACTCGGCACTCAATCGTTCTTTGGCGTGTTCCAGCAACTTCAGCTTCTCGGCGGCTGCCTTGCGCTCCTCCGTCAGTTGCACATTGAGCGCCGACAGCTCAGTTTTGGCCAGGCTGGCATCGGTACGCTGCTCATCAAGCTGTTGGCTGAGCTTGTCGATGCGTTCTTTCAAAGGACCAAGCTGACGATTTTGCTCACGTGCAATATCGCGCTCATTCAAGGCTGAGTGATAAGCCGCTTGTGCATCCTGCAGACGATCTTCCAGCGTTTCTCCGCGCCGCCGGGCCACGCCTAATTGTTCGTTCAAATGCACGATGCGAGCGTCAAAATCATGCTTTTGCAGCTCGAATGCATGGCGCAGCTCAGTAGCTTCTTCACGGTGCTCAAGGCCTGCCTGCTCCATGTTTAACCGCTGCTGGCGGAGCCTGCGCCATAGAACAATCGCGTTGACCACCAGCAACAGACAAACCACAAGAGCCGCGCAGGCCAAAACAAACCAGGTGCCCGCTGTCACCTGACCGAGTGTGAGCAAGACCTGTTCATACCAGCTGTTCAGTATTGTCATGTTACGTAGCCACCGGACGCTTAAAATAAATTGCCTCGTTGCGGGTCGGGTACACCCCTTCCTTACGATCGGAAAAATAGTGGTTCAAAGTCGTGCGTACTACCGGAAAAGCCAGTTCTTCCCAAGGGATATCAGTCTCATCAAACAGCTTCACATCAAGACTTTCGGGGCCCGCGGCAAACTCAGGCGCGCTGAGATCTGCCAGAAAGAAGACATACACCTGATTGATGTAGGGCAGGTCAAACACACAATAAAGCTTTGGGTCAACAACCCTGGCACGAGCTTCTTCCCAGGTTTCCCGACTGGCGCCATCGGCGGTTGATTCCCCATTTTCAAGAAACCCTGCGGGCATGGTCCAGTACCCCTTGCGCGGCTCGATGGCTCGTTTGCAAAGCAGTACCTGCGACTCCCATATCGGCAGGATACCCACAATCACCCTGGGATTTTCATAATGAATGTGATCACAACTGTCACAAACATAGCGTTCCCGGTCGTCGTCTGGTGGAATGCGGCGGCTGACGCTGTGACCGCAGTAACTACAATACTTCATCCGCTAAGCTGACGGTACTGGCCGGCATAGAAAACCACCGGACGCTCATGATCGGTAGTCCGCAGGTGTTCTACACGACCGACATAGATAGTGTGATCACCACCGGCGAGGCGTTCTTCTACCCGGCACTCAAAGCGTGCCAGGCTGTCGTTCAGCACCGCCACGCCGCTTGGGCCTATCTCGAAATGCTCTGCCTGCAAATCGTGCTGCCCCTTCTTCGCATACAGGGAGGACAAATCCTGCTGATGCTCCGCCAGAATATTGATGGCAAACTGTTCGGCCGCGACGAACGCGTCCCAGCACTCGGAATTGTTTTGCAGGCTCCATAGCAGCAACGGCGGATCAAGTGACAGTGACGAAAATGAATTGACCGTCATTCCGAACGGTGCAAAGCCTTCAGGGTTGGCCGTTACCACGGTGACGCCGGTGGCGAAAGAGCCAAATGCATTGCGAAGTTCCAGGGGGTTAATACTCATCATGGTTCCTTATTCTAAGGGCGTGCGAGGCACGCGGACAGTAATTATTTGGCCCATTTGCCCAAGGCTTTGCGGTCATTATCACGGGCCGCCACCCACTGCTCCAGACCGTCAGCGAATATTTCCTTCTTCCAGAAAGGTGCTTCGGTTTTCAAAAAATCCATAATAAAGGAACAGGCATCAAAAGCTGCCTGACGATGCGCTGCAGCAACGCCAACATAGACGATTTGTTCGCCGGGCTGTAGTGCGCCAACCCGATGATGTACCCGTGCTGCCAACACTGGCCAGCGCCCGGCGGCCCGCTCAAGTAAATTCTGCAATGTATGTTCCGTCATGCCCGGGTAATGCTCAAGCCACATTTCTTTGAGCGGGTTCGCTTGACCACTCTGGCGCACAACACCGATAAAATTCGCGAGTGCACCGACACCTTCGGTGCACTCCAGCAGAGCGCTGTTTTCGACATCCGCCGAGAAATCCTGCTCGGCCACCCGCACACTGAGCACGCTGCTATCCCCCGGTCACTGGAGGAAAAAACGCGACTTCGTCACCCGCGCGTATCGACTCAGCATGGCTAACTATCTGCTGGTTGACGGCGCACTGTACATCCGCGCCATTTAAGGCGTCCGCCTGCGGACCGATCCTCTCCACAATCACCGCAATCAGTTCGGCCACGGTAGCCGAGTCGGGCAAGTGTTCGGACGCCAATTCCATGGCCGGCCGGCCAAGCTGTTCACGCAGACTGGCAAAAAAACGGATCGTAATCAAGGAATCAGACATGCTCTGAGCGTCCCCAGTCGCCACTTTTGCCACCGGTTTTCTTTATCAGGCACAGGCCATTAATCTGCATACCCTTGTCAACCGCCTTACACATATCATAAATCGTTAACGCAGCCACACTGGCCGCGGTCAGTGCTTCCATTTCAACGCCGGTTTTGGCATCAATCCGACAGGTACTGCGTATTCTCACCGCGCAGTGCTGTGCATCACTGTGCAGGGTAAAGTCTATCTGCACTGCAGTCAGCGCCAGCGGGTGACAAAGCGGTATCAATTCGCTGCATTTCTTGGCGGCCTGAATACCCGCTATTCGCGCCACGCCTAACACATCCCCTTTCTTATGCTGGCCGTCGGCAATCATAGCCAGGGTGTCAGCGCGCATCAGCACTTCTGCGGCGGCAACCGCCTCCCTAGCGGTGGTCTGCTTGCCACTGACATCGACCATGTGCGCATTGCCCTGCTGATCAAAGTGAGTGAGTTCTGCCATGCCGCGCTCTGAAAACCATTCGCTAAAGGTGTATTAAACCATATGCGGCGAGTCATCGCCCTGATACCCCGGAGAGGTGTGCTTATCGGCTATGTCCGGATCAGTGGTACGAAAGCGATACAGGCCGTCTTCGCCCAGTTCACGGGCGATCAGGCCGCGCTCCATCAAGAGGTGCAAATGGGCAACGCACTCGCCCTGTGCCATGGTGATCTGGCTCGGATCAAGTTCACGTTTAAAAAGGACCGGCAGCAAGTCAGATAACAGCTGCGGCCGCTGGCAGGCTTTTTCGAGAGCGACCATATGGTCTTCATGGTGCTCGATGATGTCGCTTACCCGCTGGCGGAGTCCGTAAAACGGCAGCCTGTGCGCCGGCAGCACCAGAGTGTCCTCCGGCAAATCGCCAAAGGGTTTCAGTGTCTGCAACCAGTCGGCCATCGGGTTGGCCTCCGGCTCGGTTGGCATCACACTGACATTGGGTGTAATCCCGGCAATCACCTGATCGCCAGACAGCAGGACGCCCAGTTCTGCACAATACAGGCAGGCATGCTCGGGTGAATGTCCTTCGCCTACCATTATTTTCCAATCGTGGCCGCCAATCCGCAGTCGCTGACCCGCCCGCAGGCGGCGGTAGGCCATCGGTAAGGGCTCGACCATGCTGGACATGCGCATTTTACTGCTGCGCATGCGCTCTATATGGGCCTCCGCCGTGCCGTGGCGCCGCATATACTGCTCACTGGTCCAGCTTAAGCCGTCCGGCATTTCACTCATTACTCTGGCAGCATAGAATTCCGCGCGGGTCATGTAAAACGGCACCCGGAATCGTTCACACAGCCACCCGGCCTGCCCGACGTGATCCGGATGCATATGGGTGGACAGGACGGCCTTGATCGGCAGACCATCGAGTTCGTTGGCAAATATCTGCTCCCACAGCTCCTGGGTCTTGCCACCGCCAATGCCGGTATCCACAATCCACCAGCCGTCGTCATCTCGCAGCAGGTAAAGGTTGATGTGATCCAGGGCCAGGGGCAGCGGCATGCGCAGCCAACGCACGCCGGGGCTGACTTCCATGGTGGTGCCGGGTGGCGGGCTTTGCTCAAAGGGATACTGCAGACTGACCAAGAGGACTTCTCACAACTCAAACAGGCATTATCGCCGATTCGGCCGATTCAGCCTATTGCTGTTCGTTCATTGCTTCCGCTGCCTGACGCAGCCCAAATTGGGTGCGTATGGGGTTTCGGAGCGACTAGCGCCATGGACGGGCGCGGGATGGGCCAGGGATGGCCCATGGAGCGGAAAAACACCAGTCGCTCTTCCGCTATGTTGGATTTAGCTTTGCAAGAGCTCTATTCCACTGATGCAGTATCAGAAATAGAAGTCTGCACTTCTTCAACCCGCTCCCGCTGGCGGTCCATCAGCGGGTCGTTACCCGGGTCTACGATGCGTGGCGTGATCAGCACGATGATTTCGGTGCGGATGGCGCGGTCTTCGGTGCGTGAAAACAATTTGCCGGCCACCGGAATGCGGCCCAGCAAAGGCACACCGCGATGATCATTGAATTTTTGCAGGCGCATCAGGCCACCGATGAAGGAGGTCGCGCCGTTGGGGACGATCAGCTGGGTATCCACAGCGGTGGTGTCCTGCGACGGAATGCCATCGGTGACGGTACCGGTGCTCACTTCCGGGTGTATCTCCAGGTGGATGTTGTCGTCGCCATCGACACTGGGTGTCACTTCCAGAATTACCCCGCTTTCCAAAAATTCCGTGGTTTCGGTTGTCACCTGGTTAATGGTAACCGTGTTCAAATAACCCAGACGGTTACCGATAATCACCGAAGCAGGCTCGTGCTCTACAGTCAGCAAGGTCGGGCTGGACAGTGTGCGGGCTTTGCCGGTATTTTCCAGCGC
The DNA here is from genome assembly GCA_030431775.1 of Gammaproteobacteria bacterium. GTDB lineage: Bacteria > Pseudomonadota > Gammaproteobacteria > Pseudomonadales > JAUIET01 > JAUIET01. Next base: position 47,348 of record JAUIHW010000007.1, on the reverse strand, counting down.
GTCCAGAACCGCGGTAAAATTGCTGTCGTTCAGGTTAACAAAAAAGCCCGGCGAATTCGCGTCGGCCAGCGACTGCGTGCCGAAGCTGCCATTGGTTCCGGTGTCGGAATTAAACAGTTTGCTCCATTCCACACCGAATGACTCGGTATCATCCAGGCGTACTTCCAGAATTTTGGCCTCGATCAACACCTGCTTGGGGCGATAATCGAGCTGCTCCACCAGGCGCGCGATCCGGCGCAAAAAGTCTGGTGTGTCTTCGATGACTATCATATTGCGCTTTTCCAGCAGGGTCATCGTGCCGTAAGCCGACAGGTACTCCTTCAGCATATCGCCGACCGTGGAGGCCTCACTGTAGCGCAGGCGGAAGGTGCGAATTTGTAACTGATCGCTGCTGGAGTAATTGTTGACCTGGTCGTGCTCGATCACGTGATAGCTTTTACCGCGCCGCTCCACCGAATAGCCGGCGGCGTTGGCAATCATGTGAATGGCTTCAACCACTTCAACGCCATAAAGGTTCAGGGACACAACACCCTCTACACCGTCGCCGACCACGATATTGACTTTCTCCCGGCGTGACAGCATTTCCATGGCGGCCGACAGCTCCACGTCGCGCAGCGTCAGGTCCACCGTATTGCGCGCCCAGGCCGGTTCGGGAAGCATAAGCACCAATAACAACGGCAACAGCGGGCCCAGTAGCGCTAGGGTTTTTCTGTGGTATCTCTGTAACATTCTGTAGCCTCAGTACGCGTCGCTTTCGGCAACCAGCTGGTTTTCTTGTTCCTGGCCCGGCAATTGAACCAATATGGCCCGGCCGTCCTTATAGAATACCGCCGCATCACGCGTGACTTCGCGCAGTTCATATGCGCCGTATTGCTCACCAATGCCAACGATGTGCCCGTCGATATTCACCAAGGGGTTCACATCGTCATACAGCACCGCTTTCAATACCATATCGGCCGATATTGCATTGGCTACAGCACTGATCCCGCGGGAATTACTCAGGTCAAACGCTCTGGCAAACGGGTTATGCCGCAGCTCACCCGCCTGAGCGGTAGACATCAGAGCCATTGTCAGTAGCCCGAGCATCAGAAAGCGGCGAACGATCATCTCCCCTCCTCCATGCGGTACGACGCCAATGTCAGCTTCACATCCAGCAGGCGCTCGTCGCTGCGCCGACCGGGGCGCATATCAAACTGCTTGACCACGACAAAACCCAATTTGGTCTGGAAATCATTCAGCAGGTCGTGAATATCGAAGTAGTCGCCACTTAACTGCACGTCGAACAGCATTTCCCGAAAGCGCTCTACCCGCTCGCCCTGGCGTGGCACAATGCCGGCTAGCTGTACATTGTGCTTCCAGGCCACCTGCTGCAGCTGGCCAATGACATGCGATTCAAATTGCCGGGTCGGCAGGCTGGCGCTGTCGCCGTTTAACTGGCGCTCGAGCTTGCTTACCTGGCTTTCCATGTGCGCGATCTGAGTGTTCAAATCCACCGCACTGCCGTCCAGCTCGGCCAGCACTGTGTAGGACTGTTGTGTTTTTGCCCAGGCCTTGTACTTGGGCAATACCCCATAAACCGTAATGGCGGTAAACAACAGCAACATCAGCAGGCCTCCAAAGGTCAGGAAGCTGCTTTTTGGCAAGTTTTCCAGCTGTGCGCGGAGCATCAGACCTCCATATCCAGAGCGTTGTTTACCAATACGCTCAAGCTGAAGTTGATGGCTGCCGAATCCGGCCCGCTGGCATACAGCGAGGTATTCAGTACTTTGACATCGCTGATCCGCGGTTGCGACAACAGGCGTTCCACAAAATCCGACAATGCCGCGTGATCGTCAGCGCCGCCTTCAATGGCAAGCCGGGTGGCAATCGACCAGGCCGGCGGCTCCTCCGGCGTTTCACTGCTTTCCGGTGGCAGTACAATGATGTAGGCACCGCGGTCGCGTTGCGGTTGGATCTGTTTGTGTTCCACGGTTTGCCCGGCCCGCAGGAAACGCCACTCCTTGAACCAAACCCGCTCGCCTTCCAGCGCCTGGTCAAGCACTTCAAACAGCCCTTCAACCGTAGCTCCGCCACGCAGACCAAGCAACAACTTCCATTGTTGCTCAAGGCTGGAGCGCGAAGTGCTCAGGTATTCCAGCCGCTGCTGCTGTGCCTGGCTGATGTTTTTTTGCGTTTGCAAGGCATGCAATGCCGATTGGGTTGCCAGCTGGTGCTGATGCAGGCCATACCAGCTCAGCGCGGCCAGCAGTGCGACCGCAATTACTGCTATGCCGGCACTTTTCAAGCATCGCAACTGCCAGCGCCAATAACGGTATTCTTGTGGAACCAGGTCGATCTCAGCCATGCAACTTCAAACCTCGCAAGGCCAATCCGGTCGCCAGGGCCAATTCAGGGCGCTCACGAACTTGCAGGTCGTCGTCCGCGTGAAGTTGCCTGTCGGCAAAAGCAGTGATTGGATCCGGCAGAACACTGACCGGTATGTCCATCAACGCGGTCAATACATTAGCCGCGCCGCGCCAGCGTGCAATGCTGCCCACTATGTAAATCTGACTGATCGGCTCGCCACGGGTTTCCGCGACCGCATACACCAGCGCGCGCTTCAGGCTGTCGCCAAGCTGACGAAAGCTGGGGCGCAAGATCTGTAAAACGGTATCGGCAATTTCCTTTTCGGAATCGTCCAGGTGGCCCGCTTCAAAAGACCCAAGACCGACTGAACGGATTTGATTGCGCGCTACGTCTTCAGGCATATCGAGCGCGCGGCTGACTTCAGCCACCATTTGCTGTTCACCGAAGTGCAAATCCTCATCAAACAGCAAACGCCGCCCGGAAATTATCGACAGGTAGGAACGAACATCGCCAAAATTCACCACCAGCACGGTTTCACTGATCTTGGTGCCGGCGATGGCGGTTACCAGACGCTTGATAGCGGCCGGGCCGATATCCAGCGCTTGTACCTGCAGGCCTACACCATGCAGGCTGTCCAGGTAGGCCTGGACTTTTTGTTGCTCGGCAATAGCCACCACCGCCAGGCCTTTGCCGTGTTTTTCACTCTGTCGCACCGGCAGGTAATCAATCACGTATTCAGCCAGGGAACCCTCCACACGCTCGGCGATGATCCGGGCAATCGCCATGGCCGGGTCCTGCCCCGGCGGGCATTCGTAGTTCACCGACATTATGCGCAGTTCGGAGCCGGGCATCATCGCATTGACGGCGCGGCCTTTAAAACCGGCGTGCTGTTTCACCTGACGATACAATTGCTTGAACACACGCGGCTGATAAATCAATTGTTCGCGCGGTTCATCAAAGGGAATGGAGACCCAGTCATACAGGCGCAGCTCTCCTTGGGGGTTTTGCTCAAGCTGCACCATGTTAAGGCTGTGCTGGGCCACCTCCAGACCGATTGCACTGCGCACAACACCGCCGGCCATATTGGCCGGGCGCTTTAACCATTTGTCCCAAACAATTGCGTTCATGCGCGGTGCCGGTTCACGCTCGGGCTGTGCGCCTTAAGGCGCGCAAAGCGTGCACCGATAGACCCTGTTTCTGTGACTACCTCCTCAAGATTAGCCGTTTTGTTGCACAAACCCAGCAATTCAGCGATGTAGGGCTGGCTGGCTTCTCAGGAATGAGGAATGCATCAACTATGTGCGTTTATTGCACAGCTAAGGCGTACAGCTGACCTTGATATTGTCGATTTTAATAAAGTCAGAATTGCCCACCCCGGAAGAAGTGCGGAGGCGAATGTGCATGTCGTTACTGGCGTAAGCACTGAGATCAACCGTCACCCGGCTTGCGGAACTGGTGGTGAGCGGATCGCCATTTTTGACCTCGCCCTCAATTCGCCAATCCAAGGCTCTGTTAATATCCTGATTGTTCACCTCGACATACATCCTGTCATTTATTAGCAGTGTTTTTCCCAATTCATTTTCGACTACATCAAAACTCACTTCCACATTGCTCCAGCCGCCAGTGGGTACGCGGCGAGTTAAGCTTGTCAGGTTGTTTCCCAGGTACAGCACTTTGTTGGTATTACTGCCATCGATACGCACGTCGCCGTTAGCAGGGTCATTATCATCACTGCCTTCCAACCAGCTATCATTCCAGTCCAAGGTGCCATTGCTGCTGGTATAGCTGATAAGGTTATAGAAGTCCGCATAGCTACCGTTGCAACTGCCGGTACCGCCCTCTGATTGAGCCATGGGCGGAGGTGGTGAGCTGTCCGGCCCCAGCGGCGTGTCCTCTAACAGCAGGGCAATTTCGGTGGCCCGCAGAGCCTGCTTGTAAAACCGGATATCGTCCAGCACACCTTCCCAGTTTTCCCCGAAGCGCAGCTCGTTGGCGTTGGCGCCGATGGCGAAGCTGGCGGCACTGGTATTAACCTTCAGGCCATCAAGATACGTGCGCACTTCATTGGCAGCCTCATCATAGGTGATCGCAATGTGGTGCCACTGGTTGGCATTCACGCCGTTCAGCGGGCCGACCACCACTTCCTGGGCGCCGTTGGCCAGCCGCCAATGCACAGCGCCGTTTTCAAGCCGTAGCCGCAGTTCGTGCGGGTCGCCGCCATCGACTTTATTCACCAGCCACTGGTCACCGGATAGATCGGATTCGTTGTACACCCACAGCGCGTAAGTAAAGCTGGTGTCCAGTTGCAGGCCAGCGTCGTTGTCCACCTTCAGATAATCATCGTTACCGTCAAAGCGCATCGCTCCATTCAGACCACCGATGACCCATTGCGGGCCGTTCAGCAAATCACCGCTGCGTGCGCCAATCACGTCCTGGGCATTCGGGTCAATGTCAGTTTCAAAGGTAAAATAGGCTTCCATAGTGCTAACGGTTCCTATTGGTTTACCTATATGCAGCGCGCGGATAATCTCCTCTTCACTAAACTCTTTGCCATTGAAATACTGTTTGACCGTGCCGGACCCGGGATCGTATTCCAGCAAATCGCCTTTGTTGTAGTCCACACCGCCCACAGTATCGATATTATCCAAAGAGAAAATAATGACGCCGTCCTGGCGGATATGCGAACCTGTGAGCGTCGCTCCAATACCCAGTGTAGAGCCATCCATCACCAGACCGGAAGTGCTGGCTTCAGGGTCCACCCAAAACAAGTCATCACCCTGGAAGGTATTGCCAAACACATTGACACTGCCGCTTGCTGAGAGCACCAGCGTATTGTCGGCCTGCAAGGCTATTGAGCCGATTGCCTTGCCCAGCCCAACGGAATCGCCGTCGAAAATTACGCGAGCGGAATCCGTGACCGGGTCATACTCTGCCACGTCATATTTGCTGAAGGTTTGACCATCCAGGGTTTGATCAGCCTTGAATGCCAGTAACCAGCGGCCATTGATTAGTTGGTGGGCACCACGTATGTGCTCACTGAATCCCAGACTTGAGCCATCCAGTGCCAGACTCGCACTATTGGTGCTGCGAGCGAAATGCAGAACATCCTCGGGTTCAGAGCTTTGCCCGGCCAACTCCGCAACTGTTTCTGTGGCTAGATAGATATCCTGGAGCACGACACCCAGTTCACAGGGTATGCCACAAGCGCATACGTAGTTCACCCGTAGTTTGGGATGCAGTGCGGCATCCGCCTCCTCTTTGCTGTAAAATTTGTAGTGATTGTCCGCCGCAGTAGAATCCACTCGCAGCAGTACCCCATAGTTCGGGTGCACACCCTGCAGCCATTCACTGGCAAGGCTTGTGAGGTCAGCGACTTTCAACCCGGTGTCCCCTGCAACGAAACTCGTCTCTTCATTGGCTTCGTAGTCACCACCCAGCATGGCCCACGGCGCTGCTGCAGAAACCGTGGATTCCTCCCAATCCGCAGTGATTCGGTGCACTTTAAAGAACAAACCAGTGTCGTGAGTATCTTTAAGCATTAAACGCAATTCGGCGCCTTGCGGCTGAATATCGCTGGGCAGAGTAGTCATGTCAAACTTCAATACGCCAATCTCGATTTTGCTGCTGCGTGGGTTAACATGAAAATCCCCGCCGCTGCCGTGATTATCAAATTCCTTTCCGGACTCCAGTTTTAAGTGGGCGTCGTCGGATGCGTCCAGGTCCGCGATGCGCGGGTTGGCGAAATCGTACAGCTTAAAGGCGTCCGAGGTTTGTTCAAGCGATTCGCCGGCGGCATTGACCGTGCTGGCGGTTATGGCCATGGACTGCGGGTCGCCGCTGAATTGCAGATTGTAGGAACTCTCACCAATGGCCAGATTGTTTTCGTCATCCGGCACACTGCAGTCGTTGTTCATCGCCAGCCAACGGCCGTGGGCTATGGCCGCATCGAGTAATGCTTCGTTTGCTTTCTTATCCTGCTGTGCCTGAGTCATTGCGAGATTGCTGGCCGACTCCCGGCTGAGCATAAACGCCAGCAAGCCCAGCAGTGCCAGCATAAATACCACCGGCACCAGGGCAAAGCCCTTGGAGGTTTTCGTATAAACCGAATTGATGCTCACTTGCTTATAACTCCGAACCAAGGCGCGTGGTGGTTTCAAGTTGCACCTCCTCGCCATCATCATTGCGAAGCCTTAATACAATGCGCAGCCGTTGCTGTTCACCGCTCGCCACTGGCAGGCGTTCAAAAGTCAGCAAACTTATGCGCTCTGACAGGGTTTCTTCAACGTAGTCCCGCCCGGTGATACCACCCAGGCCGGTAGCGTCGTAATCCACCGGGGTGCGTTCAATCAGCTCTCCATTGCTGATATAAAACACTTTGGTATCGTGCCAATCCTCGCCTTCAAAGAAATCTTCGTCGTCATTGGCATCCAGCAAAATATCAATCTCATCGACGAAGCCATCACCATCATCGTCCACACCGCATAATCCCGCGCAGCCGTCGCCGTTGACATCAGCGCCCGGGTCTTCGTCAATGCGCCCATCACCGTCGTTGTCTTCGCCATCCACCGGGTCTTCGTTGTCGCTGCCGTCCTCATCGTCATCGGCGATATTGCCCTCATCCACAGTGCCGTCGCCGTCGTCATCAACACCGAAGATTCCCGGCGCCTGGTCGTTGTTCCAGTCAGCGGGCGGGTCTTCGTTGATGTTGCCGTCCTGATCATTATCGCGGTCGATATCGCCGTCCAGGTTGACATCCGAAAAGCGGTCCAGGCTGATCGCCAACACCGCCGTGCCACTGCCACTGGGTGGCACTTGTTCGGAGCGAAGATTTTCCGCAATCACCATGGTGGCCGGGTTATCCGCCTGGGGAACAAACAGGCGCTCGGCGCGCTGTACCGACTCCACCATACGGCGCATGGCCAGGTGCGCTTCGGCCTGTAATTGATTCTGCCGGCTGATGTAGGCCCCGCTGTCGATACTGCGATTAACCATGGTGACCACGCCGGTAATCAGCAGTGCGGACATAACCAATGTCAGCAAAACTTCAACCAGAGTAAATCCGTTGCGATGCGATGGCTGCTTCATTGCTCGCTTACCAGGGTTTCTCTGGCCAATGAAGCGCCGTCAAGCGCAACCCGTATCCACAAAATTCCTTCGTCGCCACCGCTGAACGGGTTGCCATCAGCGTCGGCATTATCGGCGTCATAGCGTTGCAGAAACACCAATCTTCGATCGGCCGAGCCGGCGGCGTCTGAATACAGGCTGCTTGGAGTGGTGGCGTTGGCAAGGCTTACGGCTTCCGCATCGAGGGCATCGAAGCTTTCGGCCAGTACGTGTTCAAAGCCCTGTTGCACGTGGTAGTACAAACGTTGTTGCTCAGCGCTGATCTGACTGCCGTGCAATGCCACGGTCAAGGCATCCATTGCGGGAATCAGGCTGATCGTGATCACCAGGGTGGCAACCAGCACTTCCACGTAGCTGATACCCCGCTGCCGCCATGTTGTCCAACTTTCTGCCTTCATGGAACCACGTCCGCGTCGCTGTGGGTAACGCGGCCCGATACCGGGTTCACCGCAAAACTGATTGCAAACTGCGTATTCTGAACAAGCAGATCAACGCCTTGCAGGGCTACTACCTGACTGCTGCTATCAATCACGTATGGCCGCCCTTGCGGGGTAAAAAACAGGGTATCGGTGGAGCTGCTGGCGCCATTTGCGAAGGCCTCGCCGGCGCTGACGAATTCCACACCTCGCGTGTGTTCAAGCTCACTGAGTTGCAGGGAGAAGTCCTGCCGGGTCAAAGGATGACGCACCAGCGTATTGATGGTTGGTGGCGTCACGCTGTTGTCCACACTGGAGACGGACACGGTGGTATTCCCCTGCAGTTGAACGGCCCGATGCTGCCCGGAGGCGATGGCGTCACTGCGCGCAAAGCGAATGGCGTTTACCACTTCGCTGGCAGCCGCCTGAACCTGGCGGTCGGAGTTATTACTGAAAAATGACGGGTAAACGAGGGCCGCAGAAATTACCAGTATTGTCAGAACCGCCAGCAGTTCTATGATGCTGTAGCCAGCCCCTTGCAATTGCCGCACATTATCGCGCTCGTGGTCAGATTACGGGGTAGACAGTGCCACCACACCGCCGGTTTCGGTGTCAATTTTCCAGCCACCGGATTCGCCGCCATCGGCCAGGTTCAGAGAGCCAGTTGTCGACACAACAATCGTGCTTGAATCGGTGGTGGCGTTAGTAGGTATTTCGCGCAGGTAAGGGCCGTATTTATAGACCGCGTCTTTTACATCACAGGTTGCACCGTCGGCGTCGCTGTACAGAGTGAGCTGCGCGACGATTGCGGCCGACGACTCGGCCGCCGCACCACTGGTATCGGTGCCACCACAGGCCGTATTAGTATTGGCTTCATTCTTGCCAGGGTACTCACCATGCTGTTGGAAATAGAAATTCTGCGCTTGACGAATGGCACTGAGGTTTGACTGCACGGCCGCACTTGTTGCGTCATCTGTGCTCGCCGAAAACTGAGGCACAACAATGGCCGCCAAAATGGCCAGTATGATCACCACAATCAAGAGCTCGACCAGTGTGAATCCCTTCTGCTCGACAGCTTTACTCTGTAACATCGTTCTCCCCGTTTGCCTCGACTTCTCAGGCATAAGCAGTATTGGTATTACTTATAGATTAGTACAGGGTCACAGTTTGCTTAACAATTGCTCGCGCCACGCGACCAACGGTAGCGCGAACAATAATCAGGTGGCCACTGCGGACATTTTGAAAATGGGCAGAATCAGAGAGCTCACCAGAATGCCGACTACCGCGCCCATTATCACCAGCATCAAGGGCTCAGCGGCCTTGGACAGCGTCTGCAGGCGTTTCTCCAATTGGCGCTCATAATGGTCGGCAATTCTCGCCATCACTTTCGGCAAGGAGCCGGAGGCCTCACCCGTGGTTACCATCTGCTTGACCATATCCGGCACGAACTCCGCGGAACGAAAGCCCTGCGACAAACCGCGGCCTTCCTGAAGGTCATTCTCAATTTTGCGAAAGAAATCTTTATAACATTGATTGGCCACGACGTCCCTACAGGCCGCCAAAGTGTCCACCAAGCTGACACCACGACTTAAAGACAGGGCCATCACACGCATTGATTGCACCAGGTACAGCTCCGCGAACACCGTTTTCACTACAGGTGCACGAAGTTTAAAAGTGTCCAAAGCATAGCGCAGCCTGGCGCTCCTGAACGCAAGCACCGCCCCAGAAATCAAGGCTCCTAAGCCAAGCAGATACCAGGGCCAGTGCGAAATCAGGCTTTGGCTAAGCGCCATCAGCACCTTGGTGCTGGCGGGCAATTGATCCGCCATCGCGCCAAACATCTCCGCAAATTTGGGGAATACCACGGCCAGCACAAACACCACAACCGCAAAGGAGAACGCCAACAAGAATGCCGGGTAGGACAAAGCGGATTGCATGGTGGCGCGCAGCTCATTGCGTTTTTCGTCCATGGCCTTAAGCTCTTCGAGCACATCGGCCATAAATCCGCCCTGTTCACTGGCCTTGATCAGGTTGCAGTAGGTGGTGGAAAACACCTGAGGGTGCTTTGCGAGCGCATAGGAAAATGACTGCCCTTGTTCCACATCATCCGCCAGCGTGGTAACCAGTTCTTTCAGAGCCTGGGTACCAGCGTGGCGGCTGATGCTGCGCAAAGATTCCAGCAGGCTGTTGCCGGTATCCAACAGCAAAGCGAGTTGCTCGGTGAAGAACATGCGCTCATCCGCGCTGACCACCCGTTTGAACAGGTTGTGTGCACTGTTTCTTGTAACAGCGCCCAAAGGCTCGTTTGCGGCCACGGCGGGCACAGTGCGCTTTGCAGTCGCCGCACCACTCTCCAGCTCCAATTGTTTAACATTGATTGCCATGGTTGTCGGCTCAGGTATTAACGACCCTGGCCACTTCCTCCAGCGTGGTTTCTTTGGCGAGCACACGCTCAAGACCGTTGTGCATCAATGTGGACACATCGTGTTTGATAAGGTAGTCGTTCAACTCGTCCCGGCTCGGATTGCTCATCACCAAGCGCTGTAAATCCGGCGTGACTTCAATGATTTCATGAATTCCGGCGCGGCCGCGGTAACCGGAATCGTAGCATTCGCTGCAACCCCGCCCTTTGGCCAGTTGCACAGCATTCTGAGTGTCAAAGCCATACTGCTCGCAAACATCAGGCGGGGCAACAAACTTGGTTTTACAACTTGGGCAGATGGTGCGTAACAAACGCTGGGCAATAACCCCCAACAACGCGGAGGACAGCAGATACGGCTCCACACCCATCTCAATCATTCGAGTGATTGCGCCAATCCCGTCATTGGTGTGCAGAGTTGACAACACCAGGTGACCGGTCAACGCGGCCTGCACGGCAATCTCGGCGGTTTCACGGTCGCGAATCTCACCAACCATGACGATGTCCGGGTCCTGACGCAGAATGTGTTTTAGCATCTTGGCGAAGCTCAGATCAATGCCCGCTTTCACTTCGTTCTGATTGATGATATCCAGCTGGTATTCAACCGGATCTTCGATGGTAACGATGTTCTTCTCGATGGAATTCAAATGATTCAGGGCCGCATACAGGCTGGTGGTTTTACCACTGCCAGTAGGCCCCGTGACCAGCAACAGACCATAACTGCGAGACAAAAGGTGGCGAAAGCGGTCGGTGTTCGCCGGTTTCATGCCCAGCTTGTCAATTTCCAAAATGGCCTGATTCTTATCGAGAATTCGCAGTACCACCTTCTCACCGTGCAAACCCGGCAGCGAGCTGAAACGCAGGTCTACCTGGCGCCCTTGTGTTTGCACCTGAATTCGACCATCCTGAGGCATGCGGCGCTCGGCGATGTCGAGATTGGCCATGACTTTTAAACGAGACACAATGGCCGGATGCATCTCAGCACTGGGAGAAACCGCTTCGTACAGTACGCCGTCAATTCGGTAACGCACCCGGGACTTAATCCGTCCAGGCTCTATGTGAACATCACTGGCGCCATCCTTAACGGCACGCTGAATAATCGAGTTAACGAGATTGATAACCGGGCTGCCGGCGGCCATCTCATCGATGGCGTCGTAATCGCTGAGCCCACTGGTATCAACCACCTCAAAGCCGTCTTCCAGGTCAACGACAATATCATCGGCAAAACCACCACCATCAAATGCCTCGCCAATATGCGCTCTAATATCGGCCGGCGCCGCCAGAATCGGGTCTACTTTGACGCCAAGGCGGTCCTCAACCTCGTTGATCAATGGAACGTCCTGCGGCTGGGCAGTGGCCAGAGTCAACACATCACGCACCATGAACAGCGGCAAAACCCCTAAGCGCGTGGCGGCGGATTTATCCAGCCGTGTGGCAACATCCGGGTCAAACAAGCCGACTTTCAGGCGAACATAAGGTATTTGCAACTGTTGACCCAGCGCCGCATAAACTTCGGTTTCCGGGGCGAACTTCTCATCAATAATCACCTCACCGAGTTTGCGGTTGCTTTCTTTTTGCAGCTCAATGGCCTCCAGCAACTGCGCCTCGGTCATCAGGCCTTTTTCCACCAGGATGTCACCCAGTTTGGCAGCCGGCCCGCTGCGGTAATGCCATTCGCCCATGACACCATCGTTATCGATGATTGCGATGGTGTCTGTAAAGCGTGTGACCCGAAAAATATCCTTGATCAACTTGCTGGCATTGGCAATTTTCAGCCAGCCTCCAAGGCGCAGCAGGCGGTCCTGCGCGTCAAGCATGGTTTCCAGCGCGAGGCTGTTCAGAATGGGCACGGCGGCGAGGTCCAGCACCAGATTGACCTTTAACTGACTGATGCATTCTTCCACGGCCTGCCCAAGCACATCCAGCGTGGCCTGATCGGTCAGCGCCCGCTTCGGGGCCAGATACGTCATTACGCCTATCTGGGTACGCTGAATAATCGATGGGTCTATCAGGGCGGGAGCGTTCATGATCTGCTCAGGCGGTCTTTTTAGAAGAAAGCTGCTGGACTCGCAACAGTTCTGCCAGAGGCTCGGGCTTGTGTAATACGTAACCCTGCAGTAAATCCACACCCAATTCGGCTAAAACATCGATGGTTTCGCGGTCCTCGACGAACTCGGCAACGGTACGCATGCCGAGTTCCTTGGAGATATCAGCGATTGAGCGCACCATGGCACGGGCAACAGAATCATCACGCACTCTTTTTACGAAGCTGCCATCGACCTTAACGTGGTTGAACGCCAGTTGCTGCAGATATGTAAATGAACTCAGCCCGGTACCAAAGTCGTCCAAATAGAACTCGCAACCCAGCGCCTTAATTGATTTGATTACTTCGTTGGCTTGTGAGAGGTCTTCCAGGCCGACGGTTTCGGTAACTTCAAAGGCAAGGCATTCGGCCGGAACAGCACTGTTGTGCAGTTCGGAGCGAATAAAGTCATACAGGTCTTCCTGAGAAAAAGTCTGGCCCGATAGATTGATCGCCCAGGATAAACCCGACTGTTCTAGAAACTTCGGGTAGGCACTCAACTGCTGCAGGGTTTGATGGATGACCCAGCGATCTATATCGGGCATCACTTTGTAGTATTCTGCAGCCGGGATGAATTTTCCGGGTGATACGATGTTGCCCTGATCATCACGTATGCGCAGAAGAATCTCGTAATGATGTACCGGATTTGGTTGTTGAATCGCGAAGATGCCCTGGGCGAACAGCTCGAATTGGTTGCGCTCCAAAGCACGCTGCACTACAGACAGCACCCGAATTCGCTCCTTACGCTCGCTTATGCCGCTGTTCTCGGAATCCTGTACTTCAATAATGTTGTTGCCGCGCTCACACGCCAGCTCCAGGGCAATCTTGGCGTTCGCAATGGAGAATTCCGCATCCTGCTCAAAGTCGATGGGTACAATGCCGATGCAGGCATTGATTTGAAAATGCTCTTCTTCCCAGGCAAAACTGACCGAGCCCAGGGCGTTCAGCAGGTATTGAGCAATTTCCATGCTGAACTCTAAGCTGCTGTTGTTTACGACCACGCCAAACACATCGCTGTCAATTCGCGCCAGAAGACTGTGGCGCTGCAACACGGCCATGCGGCTCAGCTCTTTATGCAACAACTCGGCGACAAAACACAGCAATGCATCGCCGGCCTTCATGCCAGAGGAGTTATTGATGACATGCAGGCCGCGTACGTCCAGCAGCAACAGGCTCCCTTTTGGTTGTTCGGCAGCTGTGTCCAGCACGGTTTGCACATGCTTTTGAAAACTCAGTGCATTGCTCAGCCCGGTTAAGGGGTCGTAGTAGCGCTGCACGAAGCGCGTTGCCTTGCGGCTCAGTACCTGCAACAGGTTTTTATCACTATTGCTGAAGTCAGACCGCTGGAAAGAACCGAATGCGGCTATGTAGCCGCAAACCATGCCGTCAAAGGCATGAATGGGACTCATTAACAGTTTATGATTCAGCGTTGGGCAATGCAGCAACAGCTGCGGATTGTGCTCGTCGTTCACAACGATTGGGCTGCCCTGTGCGCAAACCCATGGCATCAACACTTCTTCAGCCAATTCATCCAGATTATCGATGGAGTTGCCGTTCGCGGCTTCATCCTGGTCGACGTAATAAATATTCTGCTCTGGCAAGTACAAAACGGCAGCTGAGGCATTCAGCCGCTCGGTGCATTGCTGTACCAGGTGCGACAGCACCGCGTGTTCATCCTGCTCAGCACCATCGTCGGAACCGAATACCAGGTTCAGCTCCTCATAGCGATCGCTCAACTCGATCGTCGCTGTTTCCAGTTCGTTATTAAGCTGGTACTCATTGATCAACAGGCCACACAAGTGCTCTATAAAGTCCAGATCCAACTGGCTGCCCGCATCAAACAGGAGTACCAGCGTACCAATTGTTTCCTCAACCGGTGTCTTGAGTTGATTCAGGTAGGCAAGAGTCTCATTGTCCAGTGTCAATTGCAGACCATTGTTGAGGGCCTGCTCAGGTTGCTGAAGAATGGTTGCACTGATTGTTTGTTCGAAAAGACTTTCGACGTCTGCGCCAGTATTGATCAGTATTTCATTGTCGGCTTCAAGAAGTAGTGCCCGAAAACCGCTGTGTGAGGCACGCAACAGCGCCACATAGTGATCAATGTGTAAGGACTCTAGTAAAAAACGCCTATCGCTGTGCATTTTACTGGTCAGCCTCTCCATCATTGGCGGCGCTAAACAGAGCATCAAGCTCGCCAACAAGAATCCGCATGCTGATTGGTTTTTCAAGAAACCGGATACCGCGTTTGTTTTCCGCCCAGCGGCGCAGCTCTGCTTCGGCTCGCGAGGTGGACATAAAGGTATTGAGAAGACCGGCCGGATATTCTTCGGCTAACGCCTCGCAAAGTTCCACGCCGTTCATTTTCGGCATGTCGACATCCACCACCATGGCGTCCGGCTGCAACGCACGAAATTTCTCCAGGCCTTCCAGCCCATTACGGGCCACTTCAACGGTGTAGCCCGCGCGTCGCAGGCCCATTTGCATCACCCGGACAATATGAGGTTCATCATCCACCAATAGTATTTTTTTTGCGCTCATTACGATGCCTTCCGCAGGAGCTCAGATTCTTTGCGCAGCTCAATGATGAATTCGGTGCCTACTCCGGGCTCACTGCTGACACTCAGCCGACCGTTGTGTAGCTGCACAATGTCGTGTGCCAAGGACAGCCCCAAGCCATGGCCTGTTCGTTCGCGCACTTCATCGCTTTCGCTGCGATAAAATTTATCGAACACGTGTTCAAGATCTGCGGCCGAAATACCAATTCCAGTATCGCGCACCTGTAGCCTAACGCTGTCATCCAGGTCCTCTACTTCCAGGCTGACCTTACCATTCGGCCTGTTGTACTTGACGGCATTGGTCAACAGATTATTGACGGCTACGCGCATTAAGTCCTTATCAATGGCCACCAGTGGTTCATCACCCGGCAATTGCAGGTCAAACTGCAGACCACTCGCATGCGCGCCTTTCTCGATGGTGCGGAAAGTGTCTTCAATAAAGTCGTTAAACTTAACCCGGGTGCGCTCGATATTGAGGCTGCCCATTTCAATTTTGGTAATACTCAGCAGGTTGCTGATCAGCGCAGCCATGCGCTCCGCTTCGTCGTAGATAACGTTTAAGCCCTCGGACCGGAACTGTTCATCACGACCGTCCTCACCGAGCAGAGACTCGCTGTACAGCATCAGAGTATTCAGCGGTGTTTTAAGCTCGTGCGATATATGAGCGACGAACTCTTCGCGACTGGACTCTGCAGCAATTTCCTTGCTGGCATCGCGAACAATCACCAGATTACCCTGGCTTTGTCCACTGTCGGTCAACATCGGATACGCCGCAAGATTGAGGTCTTTCACTCTGCCATTGCCTTCGACACGTGTACGTAATTCAGGCAGAGCACGATTGCTTGGGTCACTGCAGCGAGCCAGGTACTGAAACATCTCATCATTAGGGCACCAGTTAGCGACCGCTTGCTCCAGTAATGCCGTTTTCTCCACAGCAATTAAGGAGCTGATTTTGTTATTGGCAAATACCAGGCTACCGCTCTCATCAAACAGCAGAACCCCATTGGGCAAGGCTTCGATAACCGCCTCCAGCCGACTGTATTTGTAGTGCAATACCTTGCTGCTGGCTTGAACGCTGTGATTATCGTGTTCAAGCAGATTAATACGCTCGCTGGCGCGCCGAAAATAGTCGTTGAAATTGGTCAGAAATTCGCCCAGCTCTCCGTTAACGTCCACTTTAAGCTCCCGCCCGGCCGCAGCATCCAACTGTGATGCAATTTTTTGTTGGGTTTGTTGCAGTGGGAGGAGCTGGCGGCGCATCAAGAAATAAAACAGCGGCGCCAACAGAAACACGGGCAAGGCCATGGACGCGATCATTGGCAGGTTTTGCCAACCCGCAATAAACTCCGGTTCGAAAAAGCCCAGGCGAACAGCACCACGAAAGCTCGACCCCACCAATACCGGTGCATAGAATTCCCGGATATCACGGCCATCAACCAGCTTCAGTTGACGTTCGCCGTTCCATTCACTGGGCGAGGCGGCAACGCTTCCCGGTGGCACAACCACGCCTTGCCGATTAACCTGGGAAACCGCCCTGCCATTGGCATTGACAACGACGGCATACGCCAGAACATTTCGCGGCAAACTGTGCTGCAATATGCTCAGCGTGTTGCGGGTGTTTTGAGCCGTCAGCTGACTTGCAGGAACCTCGCTGAGTAATTGCGCCAGGCTTTGACCCTGCGCTCGTACATTCTGCGCCTCTACCCTATGCTGATGCGATAACGATTGGTATACCACCAGTGCGATAGCGCACAGTGTGGCCACAATCATGCTTAAACCCAGACTTTGCGTCTTCAATGAATGCCCTATTTTTGTAATCAAGTCGTGCATTTCCGCCAATCCCTGGGTCGCTGACTGCACGCTACGGTCGCCCATGGCGGTACCGCTCCGGGTGCAGAGCTAAATATTCCTTATTAAACTCTAGGTAAAATGGGACAAGCGGGCAAAAAATCGCCGACCGATGGTGGTGACGACTGCGAGATAGCGCCCAGAGCGGCGCTAGCGCTCGGCGATATGGTTCACTGCCAGATAGGCAAAGGTCATGGCCGACGCAATGGTTGCACCGGCAGCTGGGTAGGAATCGCCCAACACAGCCCCTGAGCAATTGCCCACGGCATAGAGGCCGTCTACTGGCTGACCGGAACGGTCGACCACCCGACCATACTGGTCACATTTCAGGCCACCCTTCGTGCTCAAATCGCCAGGATAAATGCGCAGCGCATAGAAGGGTGCCTTTTCCAACGGAGCCAGACTGGGGTTGGGTTTAACTCTTGGGTCCGCGTAATAACGGTCATGCAGGTTGCCGCCGCGTTGAAAGTCGCGGTCCTCACCGTCGACAGCGAACTGATTGAACCGTCTCACCGTCTGTTCTAGATTGTTCGCGTTGATGTCGAGCTTGCTGGCCAGTTCGCGCAAGCTGTCCGCCTTGACCAAAAATTGATCATTGAGTATGGCTTTGCCCAGTGTTGAGTCCGGTTGCGCCTTACCAGGACCAATTGGCCCCAGTGGATACTTATGCCGGTAGTTGGCGTCGACGACCATGTAACAGGGAATGCAGTTGGCGTGTGTGGCGTGCGCCTGCAACTGAATCTTAGTCAGCTCTTCATAAGGTTTGGCTTCATTGACAAAGCGTCTGCCGTCTTTGTTGACAAATAGGCTGCCGGGCATTGATTTACCAGAAATAAGCGCTTCAGCAACGCCATCCGGGCGAATATACGTGGACGACCACCAGGCGCAGTGCATGTGCTCAAGCGCTGCACCAACGGCCGAGCCCAATGCAATCGCGTCGCCAGTATCACCCTCTGCGGCCGCCGACCAGTCGGCCGTCATGAATTTGTGCTGGTAGCGCTGTCGCAGTTGAGCGTTTTTTGCGAAGCCGCCCGACGCCAAGATGACACCACGACGAACTTTCACGGTTTTCAGTTCACCATCCAGTTTGACGGCCACCCCACGCAGTGCACCCTGTTTGTTGCGTAATAACTTTAGAACCTTCGCATTGCACCACAGTGGAACGTTTTTGTCCTGCAAGGACTTCCGCAAACGAATGACCAGTGCACGGCCCAGCGTTTGGCGGCGATCCATGCGGCCGCGCAAGCGCATTGGTATATCGAGCCAATAAGCTAACAGCCGCTTGGCCAGAAGGCGGTAGACCCCTTTGTTGAACTTAGACAAGATCTGACCTTCGCGGGCAGTCACGGAAAAACTGTTCAGCACTCCCTGGTTGGTCGGCAGGCGCATCGTGTCAATTTCCGCACCGATCGATCGAATGGAGACCGGCTCCGGTTCCATTGAGCGGCCACCGGGCTTGAAACCCTCGATTTCCGGGTAGTAATCCATGTAGGCCGGCATCGGCTCATAGCGTACCTGGCTGTGCTCACGCAGCGTGCGCAGCATGGCAGGTGCCGCGTCGACAAATGCCTGCAGCCTCTCCGGGTTGACCCGGCCCGCCACCTCTTTGGTATAGGCCAGGGCTTCGGCCGCTGTGTCCTGTATGCCAACAGTGCTGATCTGGTCATTATTCGGCACCCAGACCACCCCGCCAGACATCGCGGTCGTGCCACCCCAGCGATCGGTTTTTTCAAGAATAAGGCAGTCCAGGCCCTTGATCGCAGCGAAAATACCGGCACTCATTCCCCCGGCACCGCTGCCAACGATCAAAACATCCGTTTCAAAATCCCACGTAGACATAAACCGCCCCTACCGGGTACCGCAAAAAAACCAGAGGAAAGTTTCCGGGCTTTAGGACTTCTGCACAATTACGCTGCCGACAGAATACCCGGCGCCAAAGGAACAAATAACGCCGATATCGCCGCGCTCAAAGTTCTGCTGATACAGATGATAAGCAATAATCGACCCGGCGGAGCTGGTATTGGCATAACGATCCAGAATAACCGGCGATTCCTCAGCGCTTGGCTCACGCCCTAGCACTCGTCGGCCAACCAGCTGGTTCATGTTCAGATTGGCCTGGTGTAACCACAAACGCTTCAGACTGCTGCTATCGATGTCAAGGTCAGCCAGGTGCTGCACAATATGGTCTGCAACCATGGGGCACACCTCTTTGAATACTTTGCGCCCGTTCTGTACGAAGAGCTTGTCGACCTGCCCGATGCCGCTTTCATCACCACGATTCAGAAACCCAAAATTATTCCGGATATTATTGGAATACAAAGTAGCCAGCCGGGTGCCCAAAATCTCGAAGGCTCCGCTGCATTGCGGGCCAATCACCACTGCGGTACACGCGTCACCGAAGATAAAATGGCTGTCTCGATCTCGGAAATTAAGGTGCCCCGAGCATATTTCCGGGTTAACCATGAGCACCGCATTGGCGCTTTGGTTGCGTACCGCGTCCACCGCATTTTGAATACCAAAGGTTGCCGAAGAACAGGCGACATTCATGTCATAGGCATAGCCGCCAATGCCAAGTGCTGCCTGAACTTCCACAGCTATCGCCGGATACGGGCGTTGCAGGTTGGAACAAGCCACGATTACCGCGCCGATGTCACTGGCTTGAAGACCGGCATTGTCAAGTGCCTCACGGCTGGCAACAACGGCCATCTCGCACTGTATTGACGGCTCATCATTACTGCGCTCCGGCAGCGAAGGGCACATTCGCGCAGGGTCAATGACTCCGCTTTTGTTCATGACATAGCGGCTTTTTATTCCAGAAGCTTTCTCAATAAACTCCACGCTGGACTCTGCCATGGCAGGCAGGTCTCCACTGTCGATAGCCGCCTGATTGACGTGATTATAGTTGCCAACGTAGGCATTGAAAGCGGCTACCAGCTCGGCATTGCTGATGGACTCTTTCGGCGTGTACAGGCCAGTACCTAAAATGGCGACGGGAGGGTGACTATCAATCATTACTATTCTTGTGCGGTCTTCGATGCCCCAATATGCCCTATTTTGAGTCGTTTTGACAGTGACTGCCTCGGTGAATTATTACTACCGGACCGCTTACGGTGAGTTTAGCGATTCAAGCTCGTACCAGCGTTCGGTCAGTGCATCCAATTTTTGCTGCATGTTCTGCAAGCGCTGCAGGCTCTCACGCACCTCTTCCTGATCTCTACTGTAAAAGCTTTCCTGAGAGGTCAGCTGCTGTAACTCAACAATACTCCGTTCCAGCGTGTCTATTTTATCTGGCAGGGCCTTTAATTCATGCTGCTGGGTAAAGCTCAACAGCGAAGCGGTGGAGCTGGCTTTTGTTTTTTCGGCTTGGCTGACCACGGGTTTGTTAGCTTTAACAGAAGGCACCATCGCCGCAACATCGTATTCCTCAGCAACTGCCAGGCCAGCATTGCGCGCCAGCCAGTCGCTGTAGCCCCCCGCATGCGCCACGATCTGGCCATTGTCTTCGAACACCAGCGTGTTGGTCACGACATTGTCCAGAAGTTGACGATCATGACTGACCAGTAGCAAAGTGCCCTGATACTCGGTGAGCATTTGCTCCAGCGCTTCCAGCATTTCGATATCGAGGTCATTACTCGGCTCATCCAGCACCAGTACATTGCTTGGACGAGTGAACAGTTTAGCCAGGATCACCCGGTTACGTTCACCACCGGACAGCACTTTAATGGGGGTTCGGCTTCTTTTTGGCGTGAATAGAAACTGCTGGAGATAGGAAATAACATGCCGTTGCTTGCCATGAATGGTCAGCTGCTCTTTACCGTCCCCAACAAATTCAGCAACCGATTGTGTCTCATCCAACTGTTCCTGTAATTGATCAAAGTACGCCAACTGAATATTGCTGCCAATTTTGACACTGCCCTCGGTGGGAGTGAGCCGTCCAAGCATGATCGACAGTAGCGTTGACTTGCCAACACCGTTATTGCCAATGATTCCAACTCGGTCACCGCGCATGATTCGGGTACTGACATTACTGAACAGGCGCCGCCCGGCAACCGTGTGCCCTACTTTTCTGAGCTCTATTACCTTGCGGCCTGAGTTGTCTGCGTCTTCCACCGTCAGCTTCGCCGTCCCCTGTCGGCTAAGCCGCTGGCTGCGCTGCTCCCGCATGGCCAGCAATGCCCGCACTCGGCCTTCATTACGGGTTCGACGCGCTTTGATACCCTGGCGAATCCAGTTCTCTTCAGCGGCAAGACGCTTGTCAAACAATCGATTGTGGCGATCCTCCTCGGCATCCGCTTTTTCCTTAAGCCGCAGATAATTCGCAAAGTTGCCTGGCCAGGAAATCAGTTTGCCGCGATCCACCTCCACGATACGGGCAGCAATTCGGTCAAGAAACACCCGGTCATGGCTTATCAATATCAAGGCGCACTCAAGTGACAGCAGGCGTTGCTCAAGCCATTCGATGGTGTGGATATCCAGGTGATTGGTGGGTTCATCCAAGAGCAGAACATCCGGTTTACGCACCAGTGCGCGGCCAACGGCGACCCGTCGGCGCCAGCCCCCCGACAACTCGGAGACCAGTCGATCACCATCCAGTTTCAGTTCGCTGAGTGTGGCGGCGACTCGCTGCTCCATATTCCAGCCGTCCAGGCTTTCGATCCTAGCCTGCAATTCGGCGATTCGAGTTAGATCCGTATCGCCACTGTACTGGCTCAGACGGTGAAACTCGTCCAGCAATACGCGCTCTTCAATCATGCCTTCGGAGACCACATCGCGCACCGTTTTCTCGGCGCGTTCTGGCAGTGATTGGGTCAGGCGACTCACTTTCACATGCTCAGCGTAATTAATATCGCCGCCATCCAGTGCCTGCTCACGCATCAGCACTTTGAGCAAGGTCGACTTGCCGGCACCGTTGCGGCCGATCAGGCCGATACGATCACCCGGCTCAATACTGAGGTCTGCCGCTCGCAATATTGGCTGATCGCCAAAGCTGAGTTCGGCATTTTGTAATCGAATGAGTGTCATATTGTGTTCAGAAATCGCAGCCAGCAGCTGATCGCTCATTATACCAACACCCAATCCCCCGCGATCGGCCAACAAAAATAAGGTTTATTTGCTAATCTGATAGGAATAACTGTCGGCGGCGATGTAATGGGAATAATCGAAGCGTTTATCCTGGGTATTGTTCAGGGTCTGACCGAGTTTTTGCCGGTCAGCAGTAGTGGTCACATTGAACTTGGCAAAGCGGTTTTGGGCACCGAAGACATCGGCATAGATTTCACGGTGCTGGTCCATGTGGCAACCGCGCTCGCCTCTGTGTTGGTTTTTCGGCATTCCATTCAGGAGTTGCTGCTAGGCATGCTGAAAATGCGTTACAACGAATCCTGGGAATATTCCTTGAAGCTGCTGATTTCCTCCATTCCGGTGGCTATTGTCGGCCTGTTTTTCAAAGATGAGGTGGAAGCATTGTTCCAGGGGCGCCTTCCCCTGGTGGGCAGTATGTTATTGGTCACCGCAGTACTGCTGTTTCTGACGACTCTGATCACACGCACCGGTAAATCCATTGGTTGGCACCATGCCATCATTATTGGTATCGCTCAAATGTTCGCGGTAATGCCCGGGATTTCACGCTCTGGAGCAACCATTGCCACCGCATTATTAATGCAAATAGATCGGCACAAAGCGGCCAAGTTTTCCTTTTTGATGGTACTGATCCCAATTTTTGGTCAGGCTCTGCTTGACAGTATCGACATATACCATGACCCGCAGTTATGGTCGCTGGGCCTCGGTGTATCCCTGGCGGGATTTACCGCAGCCTTCCTGTCTGGACTGTTTGCCTGTACCGCAATGCTGAAAATCGTGCAGCGCGGCAAGTTGTATTACTTCTCTATCTATTGTGTGATCGTCGGGCTGGTCGCCATTTTCGCATGAGCTTTCGCCGCTAGCGCTGCCGAAAACGTTTCACGCGCCGGTAGGGGTAGACGCTTTCCACCTGGCCGGCTGCAATTTTTTCCTGTAAGCCGCGCCAAAATCGGTAATCATAGAGATCACTGTGGAGTTCCTCGAAAAATGTACGGGCCTTGGCGTTGCCAGTAAAAAACAGCCGAAACTCTTCCGGGAAAATATCGTTCTCGGCCACGCTGTACCAAGGTGTGCTCGCCATCGCCTGCTCTTCATTTTTAGGCTCAGGGATCGCCCGAAAATTACACTCTTCCAGCAAACAGACCTCATCGTAGTCGTAAAAAACAACCCGACCGTGGCGGGTTACGCCAAAATTCTTAAGCAACATATCACCCGGGAAAATATTTGCCCCAGCCATCTGTTTGATGGCGTTACCGTACTCGTCCATCACATCGCGAACTTCCTGGTCCGACTTGCCCGGAAGGTAAAGATTCAGCGGAATCATCCGACGTTCCACGTAGCAGTGACGCAGCAGCAGAACATTGCCACTTTCTTCCAATGACAGGGCTGCTTCCTTACGGAGCTCCTGCAGCAGTTCCTCAGAAAACTGCCGCCGGTCAAAAACCAGATTGTCAAACTCCTGAGTGTCAGCCATTCGACCAGCCCGTTCATGCAGCTTAACCAGTTCGTACTTCTCTTTTACTTCCTGACGACTCATGGTTTTTGGTGGGGTAAAGCGGTCCTTGATCACTTTGAACACATAGTTAAAGGACGGCAGGGTAAACACCAGCATGACCATGCCTTTAATACCGGGCGCAATGACGAACTGGTCCCTCGCGCGCCCGATCTGTCTGACGGAGTATCGTACAAACTCAGTTTTGGCATGCTTTGGAAAACCAATGGCAGCGTATATTTCAAAGACCGGCTTGCGCGGCAAAAAGCTGCGCAGAAAAGCGACATACTGTGAGGGTTGATCGGTATACACCATGAAATAGGTGCGAGTAAAGCTGAACACGATACTGATATCACTGGAATCCAGCAGCAGCGTATCGACAAACAACTGACGTTTGTCATTGTGCAGCAGTGGAATTACAAAGGGATATACCTGCCCCAGACAAATGCAGCGGCCCACAATATAGGCAGCTTTGTTGCGAAAAAACAGACTGCGCAATACCTGTACTTCAATATCGGCCGCTTCAAAGCCCGTTGGAAGTTTTGGGACAAGGTCGCGCTGAATCGCTTCCCGCATGAAGGCGATGTCGCGGTCAATGTCTTCGAAGGCGTTCTCCAGGCCGCAATCCTCGATGATCTGCTCTGTCAGATCGGCCATGTCCTCATCACCGCGATATGCCCGGTAGATCAGCGGGTCCACCTGTTCAATGTCCGGGGCGGTTGAGTGGTATGCGAAGGCGTATTTGTCACGAATAACCTTGTGCTGGAACACCCGGCAGTACACCGAGTTATAGAAACTCTCGATGACTTCAATGTTGCGGTGGTTATCAATGAGCGGAATGAATTTTTTTTTGACTTCGACCCAGAGCTCCGGGTCGTCTATGTTACCGCCGACAGTCTGCTTGGCAATTTTGACCACTTCTTCGATCTTGGCCTGGTACAGCATCTGGCGTCGCTGTTGCGCATCATGCACCTCCAGCCAGGCGGCTGACTCAAAGCGCACGTGCGCCGCGAGCGTCAGGTTCAGGTAGTCAGCAAAAAACGCATCAAAACCATTGACGATCGACTGGGCCAGGCGAAATGCCTTTGCACGAATCATCGAAGGCTTTCGTTGATATTATCCAATGCTTGTAAGGAAGGACACAGCTCTTCTTCGGTCAGGGAATTCAGTGGCCGGTCAGACGTATCGACCACCGAATGCAGGTCCAGCGAGTCGGGGTCCATGTATAGCAGGCCGGTAAGAATCTGGCCTTCAGCCTTATGTTGCTCAATCGCGCCCATTGCAGCCTGTCGATCACGAAGATTGTACTCGTTGTTTCCCTTGCGCAGATGAATGACAGAGCCGTCGTGCAAGCACACTTCCTGACTGGCGCCCTCTTCATAACGTGTGGTGATTTCCTGGTGCATTGGCACAAAATCGACTGTACCGGTTGCTTCCATATGTTCACGAACAAACTCGTAGCTCTTGGTTGAACCTTGGTTATTATTGAACGTGACACAAGGTGACACCACATCCAGAAAAGCAAACCCTGGATGTGAAATAGCGGCTTTTATAAGAGGCACTAATTGCTCTTTGTCACCGGAAAAAGAACGGGCCACGAAATCAGCGCCGAGTTGCAGGGCAACAGCGCACAGGTCGATCGACTCGAACGGGTTTGGATCGCCTTTCTTACTGTGTGAGCCGACATCCGATGTTGCTGAATCCTGGCCTTTGGTCAGGCCGTAACAGCCATTATTTTCGACAATGTAAACAATATTCAAGTTACGCCGCACGAGATGAGCAAACTGCCCCATACCTATTGAAGCGGTATCACCATCGCCGGACACGCCGATATAAGTTAAGTCGCGGTTAGCAAGATTCGCACCGGTTGCCACTGAAGGCATGCGACCGTGTACGCTATTGAAACCATGGGAGTTGCCGAGAAAATAGGTTGGGGTTTTAGATGAACAGCCAATTCCGGAAATTTTCGCTATTCTGTGCGGCTCTAGAGACAGTTCAAAGCAGGCCCTTACAATTGCTCCACTGACCGAATCGTGGCCACAGCCAGCGCACAGCGTGGACAGGCTCCCTTCATAGTCATCTTCATGGTAGCCGAGACTGTTTGTGGGTGCAGCCGGGTGTCTAAAAGCAGGTTTGAAATAACTCATGATTCTGTTTTCTTGCGCAAAGGTGTCACCTGGGCGGGCCCCGGCAACTGACGTTTGATTTCTGAACGAATTTTTCCAGCGGTGATCGGCATGCCGTTGAATTCCAGTATTTTTAGCAGTTTACCCGGTGGGGCATCACACTCTATCAAAAGCAGGGAGCGCATTTGAGCATCCCGATTCTGCTCAATGACGAACACCTGTTCGTGCTCGGCGATAAAATCATTCACCATATTGCAAAACGGGAACGCCTTAATTCGAAGTGCATCGCAGTAAATACCCTCATTCGCCAGGTAATCAAGCGCCTCATGTGTCGCTTCCGCACTGGTGCCAAAATAAATAATGCCTATGTCGGTTGCATGATTCGCTTCACGTAGCTCAGGAGCTGGAACATGATTTTTCGCGGTTTCCCATTTAAGCAGCAGCCGTTTCATGTTGTCTGCGTATTTGTCCCCGTCCTCTGTGTATATTGCCCATTCGTCACGCGAGGAACCCCGGGTGAAAAATGCGCCTTTACTGGGATGCGTGCCTGGGATTGTGCGATAGCAGATACCGTCACCATCGACATCCCGATAGCGTCCAAAACGCTCCATGGCGTCGAGCTGCTCAGTGTTTAACACCTTGCCTCGCTTGTATTTGCGACTTGGGTCCCATTGAAATGGCGGTGACATATTGTCATTCATACCGAGATCAAGGTCGCTCATCACGATCACCGGGGTCTGCAGGGTTTCCGCGAGGTCATAGGCTTCAATTGCCAAATCAAAGCACTCTTTCGGGTCAGACGGGAACAACAACACGTGTTTGGTATCACCATGCGATGCGTACGCGGCGGCGAGAACATCCGATTGTTGAGTGCGAGTCGGCATACCCGTTGAGGGGCCGGACCGCTGAATATCAAACAGAACTGCCGGAACTTCAGCAAAGTAAGCCAGGCCTAGAAATTCACTCATCAGCGAAATGCCCGGGCCACTGGTTGCGGTAAAGGCCCTAGCGCCGTTCCAGCTTGCGCCAATAACCATTCCCATGGCCGACAATTCATCCTCGGCCTGCACAATGGCAAAATTCTTCTTGCCTGTTCCGGGGTCTATGCGAAGGCGCTTCGCGTAGCGTTCGAATGCATCAACGACTGAGGTGGATGGGGTAATCGGATACCAAGCCGCGACTGTAGCTCCCGCGTATATAGAGCCAAGTGCTGCGGCCGCATTACCATCAATGAGAATGCTATCGCCAACACAGTCACGGCGCTCAACCCGAATACCCAATGGACATTCAAAATTGGCCGACACGTAACGATGTCCTAACTCCAAGGCACCAATATTCGGGGCGATCAGTTTCTCTTTTCCTTTGAACTGACTGCGAACGAGATCCGTCAATACGGCAAACTCGATATCGAGCAGGGCCGCCAGGGCACCAATGTAGATCACATTCTTAAACAGCAAGCGCTGTCGCGGGTCTTTGTACTCCCGCGCGCACATTTCCGTAAGAGGTATGCCAATATAGTTAACGTCATCACGAACCAGCCGGAGGTCGAGCGGTTTGGTGGAGTCGTAAATGAAATAACCGCCAGGCAACACATCAGCAACATCGTCCGGCATGCTTTGGGGGTTCACCGACAAAACAATATCAACGCCGCCACGCCGGCCCAGATATCCTTTTTCGCTGACACGAACTTCATACCAGGTCGGCAAACCCTGAATATTGGAAGGGAAGATATTCTTGGGGCTTACCGGAATACCCATGCGAAAAATGGCTTTCGCAAACATATTGTTGGCACTGGCCGAGCCGGTACCATTGACATTGGCGAATTTGATAACGAATTCATTTAGCGACTTGATAGATTTCATGAGGTTTACAGTTTGCTTACCTTGGTCACCGAATAGAGAAACTTCTGCATATCCCATGCAGCGGTCGGGCACCGTTCGGCGCACAGCCCACAATGCAGGCAGACATCTTCGTCTTTCACCATGACCCGCTGAGTCGGCAAAGAATCTGATATGTACAAGTCTTGCGTAAGATTGTTAGCAGGTGCGGTTAGTTTTAGCCGGAGCTCCTGCTCTTCTGTTTCGGGTTGAGTGAAAGTAATGCACCTGGTGGGACAGATATCCACGCAGGCATCGCATTCTATGCACAATGATTCGCTAAATACCGTCTGTACATCGCAATTCAGGCAACGTTCGGCCTCGGCGTAACCAAGCTCCTCATCAAAACCCAACTCTACCTCCAGGTAGCGGTCGGTCAGCGTTTGTTCCTTGTCAGCATGCGGTACCTTGAAGCGCCGGTCGGACGTGACTGCGTTATCAAAATTCCATTCGTGCACACCCATCTTTGTGCTGGCCAGTGTAGTGCCCGGTAACGGCCTGTCACGTACATCCTTACCGCGACAAAAGCGGTCGATTGAAATTGCCGCCTGATGCCCATGTGCAACCGCTGTAATAATATTTTCTGGTCCAAAAGCAGCATCGCCACCGAAAAACACATTGTCCAGAGTGGACTGGAAGGTTTGTTCGTTAAGCTTGGGCATATCCCACTGGTCAAACTCTATGCCAATATCCCTTTCTATCCAGGGAAAGGCATTTTCCTGCCCGATCGCAACCAGAACTTCATCACACTCAACAAACACATGAGGCTCATCGAGTGGTACCAGGGTACGCTTACCACGCGCATTGTATTGGGCACGTACTTTCTCAAAATGCATGCCGACCAACTTGCCATTCTCAACGACGAAATCAACGGGCACATGATTGTCAATGATTGGAATATCCTCGTGGATCGCGTCCTCCTTTTCCCACGGGGATGCTTTCATATCAGCAAAGGGGCTGCGAACAATGACCTTAACATCCTTACCGCCGAGGCGGCGTGAGGTACGACAGCAATCCATCGCCGTATTGCCGCCACCAAGCACAATGACTTTTTCGCCAATGCTCTCTATGTGCCCAAACGCTACGCTCTCCAGCCAGTTGATTCCAATGTGTATTTGGCTTGCTGCTTCCTGACGACCGGGCACTTCCAGGTCACGCCCACGCGGTGCACCACTGCCGACAAAAATGGCGTCATAGTCCTTTTCCAACAAACTGTTCATGCTGTCGACGTAGGTATTGAAATGGGTGACCAGCCCCATGTCGAGGATATAATTGACCTCCTCGCGCAACACCTCTTCGGGTAGTCGAAAAGAGGGGATCTGGCTTCGCATAAAGCCTCCGCCAAATTCCTGCTCGTCATAGACATCAACGCTATAACCCAGCGGCATCAGGTCGCGAGCCACCGTGAGAGAGGCTGGCCCGGCACCCACAAGAGCGATTTTTTTACCGTTCTTGTCTTTTGGAATAGTTGGCAGTCGGGCCGTAATATCGTCTTTAAAGTCAGCGGCCACACGCTTGAGCCGGCAAATGGCAACGGGCTCTTCCTCCACTCTGCCCCGCCGGCAGGCCGGCTCACAAGGGCGGTCGCAGGTTCGTCCAAGGATGCCTGGAAAGACATTCGATTCCCAATTGATCATGTAGGCATCTGAGTAGCGGCCAGCAGCGATCAACCTGATGTATTCTGGAACCGGGGTATGCGCCGGACAGGCGTACTGACAATCGACTACTTTATGAAAGTATTCAGGATCAGCAATGTTGGTGGGGTTCACTCCGTCACTCCGCTCTACTGTGCCAGCCAATCAAAGCAGCATCGTCGCTGTTACAGCTGGTTATTATTCAGGGGCGCCAGTAAACCATAAACCGCTGTTGAATTCAGCACGGTGACAGGAAAAAGGCGAACAATTACTAGGACTTAAGAATAGTACAGCTATTTGCAGAGCGCGTTAAACATTGGCACGGTTGCGCCCTTAAAGCCGCTGCCACATCAGGCTCAGTGCAAGGTTGGGCTACTGAGTTTTTCGAGCCTGGCAATCGTTTGTTTGATATCCGCCATGCGTGGGTGATCCGGTCGCTGACTGCTGATGGTATGCAGATCCGCCGCCGCTGCCGAGTAGCAATGCAGGTGCTCCAGTATCGCAGCCCGGTCCTGGCGTTCGGTGAAATCTGCGGGGCTGACCTCAATCAGCAGATTGGCCATACGCAGGGCGCTATTATAGTCACCGCGGCGCACATGGCATTGTTTCAGGTTGCGCAACATGCGGCGTAAAATGCTTGTATTGCCCGCTTTATAGAAGAACTGCTCCTGCAACTGCACACTGTCTCCGTATTGCTTTTGCAGGCGTGCAAGACACTCTTCGCGACTGATCAGCCGGCCATCAAAAGGGTCAAGCAATACGTAATTGTTTTCCCGTTCGCCACCTTGAACCTGCTGAGCCTGCCCACCGTAGACAGCGACCAGAAAGTGCCCGGGGAAAGCGATGCCATGAGTTCGCCAATCCATAGCGCGCGCGCAGTGCAGGTATAGAAATGCCAGGCTGATCGGAATCCCCCGGCCAGATTTCAGAACGCTGGCAATATCGCTGTTTGCCGGATCATAGTAATCCTCTCGATTACCGAGAAAACCCTGCTCCCGCGCGAGAAAACGGCACAGTTCAAGCCCACGGTCGGCTGCATTTGGGAAATCGGCCAGCCGGCACTGCGCTTGAACACCGAGCAAATCCAGGCGCGTTTCCAATGCGTCGATGGACATTTTGGCGTTCTGCAGCTTGCTGAGCAACAACAGGGCTTCAAGTAATTGCTGGTGGTCCTGTCCACTACGGGCCAGATGAATCAAACGCTGCTCAGTACTGGTCATCATGCAGGTTACTACTCAAACCTGCCGAATGATGCAGGCTATACCGGACTAAAATCTTCAGCCAGGGCACCAACGGTTTCGGTCTGCAATACCACCATATGGGCATACTGCGGGTGACTGAAGCCGATAATGACCTGATCGGCCGCTATGAAATCACGGATTTGCTGCGCCGTGAAGGCAAAATGTATAAATTGCACAGAGGAAGCTTTACCGTCGGCCGTGCTGCGGTCAACATCCTCTTCGGGTTGGCCGATGAGTTCATGATCGGCGAACCTCAGAAACATGGTTTCTTCCACGCCGCCAAGGCGGGCCAGGAAGTTCGCTCGGCGAACCGGCTCGTCTATTTCAAACATGACCGTGCAGGTGAGTTCGCGCCCGTTTGGAATCATCGGATTGTAGGCCGCCAGCTCATCGGCCAGCTGCTCTTCCCCGCCCTGTTCAATGTACAACATCTCCTGTACCTGATAGAGCATGGTCTGGTACGACTCGAAATAACAGCAAGCTACCGGGCCAATTTCGACCCGCCTCGGCTTTTTGTGCGCCAGCACGGCTGCTTTGATTTCCTTGCGCCGGGCGCGATACTCGTCCAATGCCAGCACATCGCTTGCTTGAATTTGTTGTTTACTCTCCACAGACTAGGCTCCTGATACTGGCAGGCCATAGGCTCTTGCAAGTAATACGACCGGATGGCTGAGCAGATCAACCTGCTGACTGGAATCCTCGGCACTCAAAGCCTGCGCGATATGAATGCCAGCCAATGGGCATTCCGAAGTGACCTGCTGAGATTCTGCCCGCGTTACCTGACGAGCAACCGGCGCGGCCAGCTTGAGCGCCGTTGGAAAATTCTCTTTCATAACACCCCAGGAACCACCGTGGCCGGAACAGCGTTCTATAACGTTGACTTTAAGTTGCGGTATCTTTCTCAAAAGCTCCGCCCCTTTGTGCCCCATATTTTGCGCCCTGGCATGGCAGGCGATGTGCATACTGACCGTTTGCTCCAGGGGTTGCAGACCTTCGGCCAGCTCACCCAGGCTCAACAGGTATTCGGCCAGATCGAAGCTGGCCTGGGCAAGACGCTTGACGTCCTCATCCTCAGCGACGATTAGCGGCCATTCAAACTTCAACATCAATGCACAGCTGGGTACCAGCGCAACAATATCGTAACCCTGCTCTATGTATGGCTGGAAACACGCGGCAACGTTTTTGGCCTTGCCGGCAACTTTTTCCAGCTCGCCTTTTTCTAGTTGTGGCATGCCGCAACATTCCGGGTGCACCACCTCACTGGCCACTCCCTGGCGCGCCAAAACCTGTCGAGCGGCCAGGCCAATTTCAGTAACGTTATAGTTACCGTAGCAGGTCGCGTATAAAACAACCTTTTTCCCAAAACCCGGGCCGTTCTCGTTCAACTCAAGTGGGGCTTGCGCCGCGGAGCACAGTGTTTGCTCGGCAAACTCGGGCAGCGCTGCCTCTTCATGCACCCCCAACACCCGGTTGAGCGCGGGACGCATGATTTTGCTGTCCAGCGAGGTCGCCGCATTTGCGAGGCCCGACAGGCTGGTGCCAAGCTTGCCGTTGCGGTCAGTTTGAATCATCTGCGCTTCCCCAAATGGCGGCGCTGACTTACGTCGTTCAACCGCTCGATGGCGTAACATCAGATGAGGAAAATCCAGGTTGAATTCATGTGGTGGCACATACGGACATTTGGCCATAAAGCACATGTCACACAGCGTGCAGGCATCAATAACCGGCTTGAAATCGCTGGACTCTACGCTGTCCAATTCACCGCTGTCAGACTCATCAATCAGATCGAAGAGGCGTGGGAAGCTATCGCACAGGTTGAAACAACGACGACACCCATGGCAAATATCGAAGATTCGCCTGGTTTCTTCATCCAAAGCCTGCTCATCGTAAAACGCCTCTTCCTGCCAGGCCAAAGGGTGCCTGACGGGCGCATCGAGACTGCCTTCCCGCATGATCTACCTCATTGAGTGCGACCCGGCCTGATAGTCGGGCCGCTCAGCGTTGCCGTTATGCGTCCAGTGAATCCAGCGCTTTCTGGAAACGGCCGGCATGACTCTTCTCAGCCTTAGCCAGCGTCTCAAACCAGTCGGCGATTTCATCAAAGCCTTCTTCACGCGCGGTGCGAGCCATTCCAGGGTACATGTCAGTGTACTCATGGGTTTCACCAGCAACGGCCGCTGCGAGGTTATCTGCTGTAGAACCAATGGGCTTGCCAGTGGCCGGGTCGCCGACTTCTTCCAGGTACTCCAGATGGCCGTGTGCATGCCCGGTCTCACCTTCCGCAGTGGAACGAAACACTGCGGAAACATCGTTATAACCTTCAACGTCGGCTTTCTGGGCGAAGTATAAATAACGTCGATTTGCCTGGCTTTCTCCAGCAAATGCTTCCTTCAGGTTGTCTTCGGTTTTCGTGCCTTTCAGCGACATAACTATCTCCTAGTGGTAACTGGAATCACTGCAGGCTTTTGCATGCCCGCAGCAATAAAACTGAGTTGCGCGTGACCGTCGGCACGCTCCGCCAGCTTAAGTTAGCAGCGCTTGACTGTCAACGGATTAGAACAACTCTAAAGAGATTGGCTGGCAACTTTGCGGACCTAAAGCCAATCAGCCAATTCGAACAATAATATCAACAGACTCAACAGATTTGCCTTCCGGCGGGGTCGGAAGGTCTTCACAGCGGATGCTCGCTTGCGGCAGATCGATCAACTGCTCTGATCGAACGTCAAAGAAATGGTGGTGAGGCTCAGTATTGGTATCAAAATAACTTTTACCGGCATCAACGATAACGCGCCGCAGAATCCGGCAGTCCGTGAACTGATTCAGGGTGTTATACACGGTAGCCAGTGAAACCCGGATTCCATTTGCCTTTGCTTCAACATGGAGCATTTCAGGCGTCAGGTGGCGGTTGCCTTTGCCGAGCAGCAGCTGCAGCAATGCCAAGCGCTGCCTGGTGGGGCGCAAACCCACTGCTTTAAGGGCCTCATTTGCCTGTTCTACAGAATACATTTCACCCTCTGCACCTGGCCAATCTTGCGCAAAGTATACACGCCCCATGCCCGCGCGCCACCCCTTGACGTACCGCTCAGCTGTCCTCTCGGTCAAGAAGCGCCAGCAATCCTGCTTCATCGAGCACGGTAATTCCCAGCGCTTCAGCCTTCACCAACTTAGACCCAGCTTTCTCGCCGGCAACAACAAACGAGGTTTTGCCCGACACCGAAGCAACCACCTTTGCCCCCAGATTTTGTAATTTCTGCGCGGCTTGATCCCTGGTCATCGTGTCCAGGCTCCCGGTCAATACCACACTCTGCCCGGCCAGTGGTTGAGCGGCCTGAGTACTGCGCAATTCTGCCTGACGGGTTGGCCAGCAAACTCCCGCGTCCTGCAGCGACTGAATGACCTGGAGATTGTCCGGATTCGCAAAAAATTCATGGACAAAGTGCGCGACGACCGGGCCAATATCATTAATCTCTTCCAAACGCTCAACACTGGCACCCAGCAGCGCATCAAGGTCTGCAAACTCGTTCGCCAGGCTCAGTGCGGTTGCTTCGCCAACTTCACGAATTCCCAGTGCATAGAGAAACCTGGGCAATGATGTTTGCTTGCTGGCCTGAATGGCTTCGCTGAGATTGGAGGCCGATTTTTCAGCCATACGATCCAGACTTGCCAATTGCTCAACGGTCAAGCCATACAGGTCGGCCGGGGTCGTCACCAGCTCACGCTCAACCAATTGCTCCACCAGCTTGTCCCCCAGCCCGTCAATATCCATCGCTTTGCGGGAGGCAAAATGCTTCAGCGATTCTTTGCGTTGCGCACTGCAAACAAGGCCACCGCTGCAGCGGTAAACAGCAGCGCCTTCATCCCTGCTGACCGGGGAACCGCACACCGGGCATTTCCCGGGGGGCTTGATCGTTTCTGCAGCTGCCGGGCGCCGGCTCTCAACGACCGCCACTACCTGAGGAATCACATCGCCCGCTCGGCGTACGATAACGGTGTCGCCGGTGCGCACATCCAGGCGCTCAATTTCATCCATATTGTGTAGGGTGGCATTACTGACCGTCACGCCACCGACAAATACCGGTTCAAGCCGGGCAACCGGAGTAATTGCCCCGGTCCGTCCAACCTGAAACTCTACCGCCAACAATTGAGTCATTTCCTCTTGGGCAGGAAATTTGTGCGCGCTGGCCCAGCGCGGAGAACGTGAAATGGAACCCAGCAGGCGCTGGCGCTCAAAATCATCAACCTTATAAACGACCCCGTCAATCTCATAGCCTAGATCGGCTCGCCGCCGCTGCAGCCGCTGATAATAAGCAAGGCAGCCATGAATACCGGTCGCCCGTTCAACCTCAGAATTGAGCTTGAAACCCAGGCTCGCCAGGTACTGCAGCGCTGCGAATTGGCTAGTCAACACAGGTCCGCCGCTGATCACACCAATCGCGTAGCAGTACATGTCCAGGGGGCGTTGGGCTGTGACCTTGGAGTCCAGCTGGCGGAGGCTGCCGGCAGCCGCATTTCGCGGATTGATAAACGGTTTTTCCCCACGCGCCAGAGCCTGTTTGTTGTAGGATTCAAAGCCTGCCAGCGGCATAAAAATCTCACCGCGAACTTCCAAGCGCTCCGGCCACCCGTTGTGCAAGCTTAATGGAACCGCAGGGATGGTTCTGACGTTGGCCGATATATCCTCGCCCTGACTACCGTCGCCACGCGTGGCTGCACGCGCAAACCGGCCCTTCTCATAGAGTATGCTGACGGCGATTCCATCCAGCTTGGGTTCGCAGACATAGGTAATTTCCTGCTCGTCGTCCAGCCGGTCCTTCAGACGTTGATCAAAGGCCAGCGCCTCCTCTTCTGTAAAGACATTTCCAAGTGACAGCATCGGCAGCTCGTGCGTGACCGTTGCAAACTGATCCAGCACTGGAGAACCCACCCGCTGGCTGGGCGAATTTGGGTCAAAGTACTCAGGATAATCAGTCTCAAGCGCCAGCAACTCTTGCAACAGTCGGTCATATTCAGCATCTGGGATTTCAGGCTGATCGAGGATGTAGTAGCGATGATTGTGCTCATGCAACTGAGCACGCAGAGAGTCTATGCGCTGGTGGGCCTTGGTATTATTTTCAGGCAATGAACGTGCTCACCGAATCTGGTAAGAGGGCTTTCTTCAGACCGTCATCATCAGTTGCCGACGCTCAAATTCCTGGACCCGCTGTCGATAATGACTAAGGGTTTGCGGAGTCACTGCACTGCGATTCTCATCGCGCAACTCACCATTGAGATTGCGGGCGATGCAGTTCGCCGTTTCCACCATATAGTCAAACGCTTTCAAGGGGTCCTCGGGTCCTGGCAGGCTTGTGAAGAAGCAAACACCTGGAGTTTGAAAACTTTCAATGGTATTTAGGTCAAAGACGCCGGGCTCCACAATATTGGCCATGCTGAACTGGACCGGGCCAGTGCCATTCTTATATTCATGGCGGTGAAAGATATTTCGCTTACCGAAACGGAGGTCGCAAGCCAGTAATATCTGTAGCAGATCCGCCCCATTAAAGCCCTGCTCATCCCGGGACACAACGTAGACAGGTATGAATTCGTCAGCCAGATCGTAATGACTCGCCTCCGATGATGCTGTGCTGGCCTGCTCCGCCTTCGCCTTGGTCAGCTCGGCAATGTTACCCGGCTTCCCATCAGCAATGGCCTTATCACCGGAGGTGGCCGTCGCTTCGTTGTCGCTTTCCTGATTGGCCGCTATCGGCGCGATGACCTCATTGGCCGATTGTTGGCTGGCCAGATCGTCCAGATGGGGTTCTATGCGCTGGTGCTCCTTGAGACTCTTCGAGCTGCGCCGCTTTTCTTTGGCAACGGGCTTGTCTTTGGCAACGGGTTTGGAACTGCTGTCCGAAGAAGCTTTCCCCGGAGTGCCTGGCAGGGTTTTCTTGACCACCCTGGGCTTGCTCACTTCACGGTCAACCGGGTCAACGTAGCCGTTTTCGTCGCAGACTCCGCCACCCATCTTGAACGCAACCCGGATATGGTTGCGCCGTTCAGCACGCATCTTTCGAATTCCGTCGAGCAGCACCGCGATCAGCAACAGCACTCCGATGATGATCATCCATTCGCGTATGCCCAATTCCACGTCTGCTCGGCCCCCGATTCTCCATAGGCAAGACTATGCCTGCGTCAAGGGATAATGCTAATCGAATTCGGCGCATGCCTGCAGTGATTAAGGAGTGAATATTACACAGCAGCGAGCTGGACAGCTTCGTCAACGTCCACGCTGACCAGGCGGGATACGCCGGCTTCATGCATGGTCACTCCCATGAGCTGCTTTGCCATTTCCATCGCAATCTTATTGTGCGAAATATAGATAAACTGAATGGACTTGGACATTTCTTCGACCATTCGTGCATACCGGCCCACATTGGCATCGTCGAGCGGGGCGTCAACCTCGTCGAGCATGCAAAATGGTGCAGGCTTCAGACGGAAAATGGAAAATACCAATGCAATTGCGGTCAGGGCTTTCTCGCCTCCGGAAAGCAAATGAATGGTGCTGTTTCGTTTCCCCGGCGGACGAGCCATGATCGCCACGCCGGTGTCGAGCAAGTCCTCACCGGTCATTTCGAGATAGGCGTGGCCCCCACCGAATACCCGCGGAAACAGCTCACCCAAGCCGGCGTTGATTTGGTCAAAAGTCTCCTTGAAGCGACTGCGGGTTTCGCGATCAATTTTTCGAATCGCATTTTCCAATGTATCAAGCGCTGATTCCAGCTCAGCATTCTGCTCATCCAGGTAGTGCTTACGTTCCTGTTGCTGCTCATATTCCTCGATCGCAGCGAGGTTAATCGCGCCCAGACGTTGTATACGACTGCCAACCTTTTCCAGCTGCTCCTGCCACGCAGGCAGTTCCGCTTCTTCAGCAAGACCACTTAGAACCGCCTGCAAATCATGCTGATTTTCGGCTAACTGCTCAATCAAACCTTCCTGGCGCACCTTCAACGCTTGGCTTTCCAGACGGAATTGCTCAAGCTTGCTGCGCAGATTCTGTACCTGCTCATCGGCCTCGGCCCGCTGCCCCTGCAGGGTTTTCAACTCAGCTTCAACATTTTCAAGGCGCTGGCGAGCCTCGGTCAGCTCATTCTCTACATCAAGCCTCTGCTGTAGCTTTCGCTCGAGATTCTGTTCGTGGTCCTGAATCGGGGTTTCAGCTTCTTTGAGGGCCGTGCTCAGGTCACTCTGGCGGCTTGCCAGTTGATCCGCCTGCACAGACATTCGGGCGATCGCCTGCTGCAAACTGGAGATCTCGGATTGCAGCGACTGGCATTTCATCGCCTGGGTATGGTGGCGCTCCTGCTTGCTACGCGCATCGTCACGCAGTCGCTCCAGTTCACCACGCAAGCGGTCACGCTTTTCCAACAGTTCCGATCGCTGGCCATCATTGGCTGCCATCTCATTCAATGACTGCTCGAGTTTTTGTCGGGCTGTTTGCAGCTCTGCACCCTGCGCGTCAAGCTGGCCGCGGTTCTCCACAATTTCGGCCGTGGCTCGTTCTTTTCGCAGAGCAAATTCCTCCAGCCTCACCCGCTTTGCGCTGATTCGCGCACGAACCTCGCCCTGCACCTGGGCCTGATCGGCAAGCTTGCGTTGCTGGGTGTCCAGCGTCTGCTCAAGTTCCAGCAGCGCACCACCGGCCTCACCCATTTCATGCAGCAATTGCTCTTCACGCTGCTGATTTTGCTCGATCTCCACGGCCAATGCTTCCAGCTCGGCTTGCCGGGCAATGACGCCACGCTCACTGCTCTCTTCCCGAGCCAGGCGCATCCAATGCCTTCCGAGCCACAAACCCTCACGGGTGATGACCGATTCGCCCACCGCCAGCCCGGCTCGTAAACGCAAAGCATCCGACAAACTGTCCGCAAATCGAACCCCCTGGAGTAATTCAGCCAGTTGATTGTCCAGGTTTGACGTCACTTTATGAGCCAGGTTGCCCGCAGCGATCGGGGCGGCCTGGGCTTCCCGCGTTTCTCCATCCAACAACACCAGGTGGCCGCTTTCGATGCCACTGATTTCATCAGCGTAGCGCTCTATCGAGGGCACAGTCACCGCCTGCAGGTAATTTCCCAATACCGTTTCGAAAGCCTGCTCCCAGCCGGGTTCAACCTGCAAATTTTCCCCCAGCTTACGGGCGTCTTCGTAGCCGCTGCTTTTCAACCAGTCGGCACTGGCATTATCGGTTTGTCCAAGTGCGGCCTGTTGCAGAGCCTCGAGTGAAGCCTGTTTGCCGCGCTGGGCTTGCAAGCGCGAGCGCACTTCGTTCAGGGATTCATTACGCGCCTGAATGTCCACCCGACGCCGCTCTATATCACCCACCAACGCCTCATTTTCTTCCGTCAGTGTTTTCACCGCCAGTTCCGCAGCAGCCAGGTCCGCGTCAAGCGATTGCAAGGCACGTTCGTCATCGCCAGTCTGCAGACTGCTTTCCTCTTCCTGCAGCTTGGCGATACGCTGTTGAAGGCTGCCTTGAGCCTGCTCGATGTGAGCGATACGAGACTGCTCCACTTCTGCAGCCTGCGCTGACTTTGCCGACCGGGTATTGAAATCGTCCCACTCAGCTTGCCAGTCCTGCATGCGCTTTTCAGCGCTTTTCAGGCTGTCACGAGCCTCACTTTCCGACGCTTTAAGCGCACTTAAGTCTGGATTGAGCTGATTCAACAGCGCAATGCTGCTGTCCAGTTTCTGCCGGTCTTCATTGAGCCCGGTGATAATTTCCTCGCTGCTGGATGCCGCCTGCTCAAGGTCAATGCTGAGCTGGCGAGCTCGATCTTTTTGGTGCTGTATGGTCTGCTCAAGGCGGGCAATATCCGCACCAACGCCATAAAAGCGGCTTTGGATTGCATTAAAGGCTTCGTTGCTTTCACTCAGCGCTTCGCGGTTGGTTTCAATGTCGGCATCAATGCCCCGCTGGCGGGCAATACCAGCTTCCAGCTCCACTTCCGTTTTACCAATGGATTCTCGTTGTTTATCGGCTTCCTGCTGGAGCTGCCGCCATTGCATTGCCTGTACTTCTGCTTTCAGCTGGCGTTCTTCTTTTTTGTATTCCTTGTATTTCGCCGCCGCCTCTGACTGGCGTTTCAGGGTTCGCAGCTGCTTATCGAGCTCTTCACGGATATCGGCCAGACGTTCCAGGTTTTCCCGGGTATGTCGGATACGATTTTCAGTTTCTCGGCGCCGCTCCTTGTACTTGGAAATTCCTGCGGCCTCTTCAACATACACCCGCAGCTCATCAGGTTTGGCGTCGATCAGGCGTGAAATCATCCCCTGTTCAATAATCGCGTAACTGCGTGGCCCAAGTCCGGTACCCAGAAATATATCGGTGATATCCCGGCGTCGGCATTTGGTGCCATTGAGATAGTAATTGGATGTGCCGTCTCGAATCACCTTACGTCTGATCGATATCTCGGCATACTTGGCGAGATCGCCGGTCAGACGGGTATTGGTGTTATCAAAAATCAGTTCAATCGAGGCCTGGCCGACCGGCTTGCGTGCTGATGAGCCGTTGAATATGACGTCTGCCATAGACTCGCCGCGCAGATTTTTGGCGGAGCTTTCACCCATGACCCAGCGAACCGCGTCGATTATATTGGACTTTCCGCAACCATTGGGGCCGACGATCGCGCAGAGATTGCTTGGAAACTTGACGGTGGTTGGATCGACAAACGATTTGAAGCCAGCCAGCTTGATGGACTTAAGCCGCATATTACCTTAACTTAATTCTCTAAATACTTGAATATTAAAAACAAAGAGCGGCCTGGCTAAAGCACTTTGACGGGCACTCCTGGAAGGGACGCTAGTGTATCCTTTTTGCGCGGTGACGGGAACCACTATCGCCTTTATGGCGCCCAGGGCTGGTCTATGTTGAGCTCCACAGCAGTGTCCAGCTGCTCGCGTTGCAAGACTCCGGAGCGAGCTTCCCAGTCACCTTTTTCCGGGCTGGCGCTGCCGTTCACCGATGCCCTGGCGATCAGTTCGATACTGGCAAACTGCGACAATCGCATAGCCGGCATCATCGCCATGCTATCGTCCAGTTTTACTACAGCGGGAAGGTCGGCCAGCCGCAAGCGTTGCACAGCCAACGGCATCGGCGGCCCATTGGCCGCCCTGGCATAGACGAACACGACACTGTGCGGACTGAGCGGCAATTCGGGAGCAGCACTAACGGATACCAGAACGCCACCCGGCTCTATCTCCTGCTGGCCCTGGACCTCCTCCTCTTCGCTGCCTGACTCCGCCTCTCCCTGCACATGCTGCAGAGCGCCCAGAATAATCTGTCGTTGCGGTGAATCCGCGGGAAGCGTCGCGAGCAGTTTACGCCAGGCGACGACGGCCTGTTCGGTGCGGCCTGCCTCGAAAGCAGCCATCCCCTGCAGGCCCAATGCGGTAGACTGCGATGGGTTCAGTGCCAGCGCCTTGTTCAATGCCTCCTCCGCCGGCTCGTTCAGTACGCGGCCGTTCGCCAGAAACAAAGCCTGCGCGTATGAGGCCCACAGCCCAGCATGAGTTGATTCTTCGTCCAACAAAGCCAAGTACGACCTGGCCGCCGCATCATACTGCTGTAATTCGGTTTGCAGTTGTGCCAAAAGATGACGCCACGCGAGCTTGTCAGACCGTTTTTCCACACGTTCCTGTAACAGTGGCAGCAATGCTTCCAACTGCTGGCGTTGCTGTTCAGCATTGAGCTCGCCTTCCCGGGCGAACTCCTGCAGTGCTCGCTGAGTCTGCAGATCAGCATAGTAGCCCAGTTGTTGATAGAGCAGCAGCCCGCCGCCGATCAGCAGGAAGGCTGCCAAGCACAGAATCCATCGTGACCAGCGAACGCTTCTTTCAGCCGTATCCCGCTCTGCAACACTTTCCAGCACTTGGACCAGGATTTCATCCTCTGCGGCTCGAAACTCAGGCTCGGTAATCAGCCCCTGTTTCAGTTCCGACTGCAGCTCAAGCCGGCGCTCCGCAAGAACCTGTCTGTTCTGCGCCGCTCGAGAAACCCGGTTTGCCTTCTCCATAGCCGTCGACGAT
Organism: Gammaproteobacteria bacterium; assembly: GCA_030431775.1. Classification (GTDB taxonomy): domain Bacteria; phylum Pseudomonadota; class Gammaproteobacteria; order Pseudomonadales; family JAUIET01; genus JAUIET01. The sequence continues at coordinate 6,050 of JAUIHW010000007.1, read as the reverse complement.
CGCAGCAATGGCAGCAAAACAAATGCGCTGGCCAATAATGCCAAAATAAAGAAGCTCATTCTGAACCGGACCGCGCGGAGGTCTGTTCCAGTAGCCGTCTCGCCCTGGCGCGACTTTCGTCATCCAACTCCATTGCCGTGCCTGATCGCTTGCGCCCAATACGCCAGATGAAGGCGAGACCGACTCCGAGCAACAGCGCAGGTGCAAGCCAGAGCAAGACCGTTTGCCGGTCAAGTGGCGGGTCATAAAGAATAAAATTGCCGTAGCGCGACTGCATAAAATCCAGTATTTCCTGGTTGCTTTGGCCTTCCATGATCAGACGGTGCAGTTCGCGCCGCAAATCTCCGGCGATGCCGGCATTACTGCCGCTCAGGTTCTGGTTCTGACACATTGGGCAGCGCAGCACTTCACTTAACTGCTGGTAGCGCGCTCGCTGGTCGGGGCTATCGAACTCAAGAGGCATGACTGCTCCTTGCGGGCCTTGCGCCGCCAACTGGCCAGGCAGGCCCACCATCAGAACAAGCAGGAACAGCAGGCGTGTAACTGTGGGTATGGTATTACTCACGATCCCCTCGCAGTCGATTGATTAGTGGCCAAAGAGTATCATCCCAGACAGACTGATCGATGATACCGATGTGTCGATAGTGAATGACTCCGTCGGCATCGAACACAAATGTTTCCGGCGCTCCAGCTACCCCCAGATCAATGCCGAGACGGCCATCCCGGTCGATCAGGCTTAGGCGATAGGGATTTCCATACCTTGCCAGCCAGGCACGGGCTTTGTCCGGGTCGTTCTTGTAATTCAGCCCAAAAAGCGGCACATGATAGTCGTTCGCGATTTTTTCCAGAAACGGGTGCTCTATACGACAGGCATAACACCAACTGGCCCAAACATTGAGCAGTGCGACGTCCCCAATCAGGGCTGCCCGACCAAGATGACTGTCATCGGCTTCCAAGGTCGGCAACTGGAACTCTGGCAAGGGCCGGCCTATCAGCGCTGATGGTAAGTATTCAGGGTCTTTACCCAAAGATCCGTAAAACAGTACGGCCAAAAGCAGAAAAATCAGCAGTGGCGCAAGCAACCATAAGCGCTGCATCAGACAGTCTGCCCCACAGCGCCTTTACCAAGCTCCCCATCGTCTGGAGCTGGCTCAGTGGACTGCCATGCGCGAGAACTCACCCGTCGATAGCGACGATCCAGTGTGGCGATCACCGCACCCGCTGCCATCAATAATGCACCCAGCCAAATCCAGCGGACGAAGGCCTTGTAATGCAGGCGCACTGCCCAGGCGTGCTCACCGAGTTTCTCACCCAGCGCAATATAAACGTCCCGGCTGAACCCGGCATCGATCGCCGCCTCGGTCATTACGTCCTGACTGGCCTGATAATTGCGTTTTTCAGGTCGCAATATCGCGATGGGCTGATTGTCTTTGGTCAGCTCAAATACCGCATATTGAGCCTGATAGTTCGGCCCTTGCTCCACGCCATCACGCACAAAGGTTACCGTGTAAGAAGCCAGGTCAACACTGTCGCCAGGCTGCAGGCGATAGTCGCGCTCGCTGGAATAATAGCTGGTTAGCACGACGCCCAGGCCGGTAATGGCGATACCAACATGCCCAAGAAACATGCCACCATGCGAGGCCCGCAGCCGATGCCACTGCAGCTTGCCGGCACTGTTGTTGGCCAGTGTTTTGTATAGCTGCAGCACAGCACTGGCCATAACCCAGCAGCACAACAGCACGCCCAAAGCCACAGGCCAATGATATTTTCCCGGGAGCATCAATGGTGCGAGCACGCCGATGAACAGACTGGCCAGAGCGGCAGCGAGCAGCGGGCGCAGCAACTTTGCACCCGAAGTCGCTTTCCAGTTCGCATGCGGGCCGAAACCCAACACCGCCAGCAGCAAAGCCATCAGCGGCACGAACAGGCTGTTAAAGTAAGGCGGTCCCACCGAATAACGCCCCTGCCCCAAGGCATCCATCAACAGTGGGAACAATGTACCCAACAGAACCGTTAACATCGCGACGATAAAGATCACGTTGTTAAGCATCAGAAAGAACTCGCGCGATAAACGGGAAAAACTGACGCGCGATCGCACCTCACCGGCACGTGCAGCGTACAAAGCCAGGGACCCACCAACCACCAGACACAAATACACCAGGATAAACAGCCCGCGCTCAGGGTCGGTGGCAAACGCATGCACTGAGGTGAGCACACCGGAACGGACCAGAAAGGTTCCCAGCAAACTTAGAGAAAACGCAAAAATGGCCAGTAGAACAGTCCAGCTTTTAAACACTCCGCGTTTTTCCGTAACGGCCAAGGAGTGTATGAGCGCCGTGCCGACAAGCCAGGGCATAAACGACGCGTTCTCCACCGGGTCCCAGAACCACCAGCCTCCCCAACCGAGTTCGTAGTAAGCCCACCAGCTGCCAAGAGCAATGCCAAGAGTCAAGAACGCCCAGGCAAGATTGGTCCAAGGTCGCGACCAGCGAGCCCAGGCGGCATCCAGCTGGCCACTACTCAAAGCCGCAATCGCAAATGCAAATGCCACAGAAAAGCCGACGTAACCGAAATACAGTAGTGGCGGATGGAAAATTAAGCCCGGGTCCTGCAGCAAGGGGTTCAGGTCTTTACCGTCCAGCGGCACGTTGGGGAAAAGCCGCTCAAACGGGTTCGAGGTAAACAGCGAAAACAGCAGGAACCCTACACTGACCAGCCCCATGACTGACAATACCCGAGCGAGAATATCCAGCGGGAGGTGGCGGCTGTAACGCGCCACCGCCAGCGTCCACGCGGCCAGCACCAGAATCCACAGCAGTATAGAGCCTTCATGATTACCCCAAACCGCAGACAGTTTGTAATGCAAGGGCAGCAAGGAATTGGAATTCTGCGCAACGGTAATTACTGAAAAATCATCGGTCGCAAATGCCCAGGTCAACCCAATATAACTGATGAGCACAAACACGAATTGTCCAACCGCAAGTGGCCTTGCTGTGTTGATCAGGCGCATATTATTGCGCACGACGCCTAGCGCAGGCAGTACGGCCAGCAGGCAGGCAAGGCCAAGCGCAAGGATCAAGCAGAAATGAGCGTATTCAGGAATCATTGCCCATAGCCTCCTCGGTGTTGCGCATCAACCTTGGGATGCAGGGTTTCAGCGACCTCAGGTGGCATATAGTTTTCGTCGTGCTTGGCCAGCACTTCCGTGGCCATGAGCTCGCCCTGATCGTTCAACATTCCTGCCACTACGGCACCCTCTTCCTCAGCAAACATATCGGGCAAAATGCCTTCATAGTGAACAGTCAGATCGGCCGCGTAATCAGTGATCACAAACTGCACTTTGAGACTGTCGGGGGCGCGCACCACACTGCCTGCCCTAACCATCCCCCCAGCACGTATCGCCTGGCCGACTGGCGCTTTTCCAGCCGCAATATCGGCCGGCGGATAGAAAAGGTTGATATTGCCACGCAGCGCGAACAGCAGTAGGCCAACGGCAAGGCTCGCGGCTACCACGATGAACACTACCATTTGCAAACGCTGCTTGCGTTGCGGATGCATACTAAACCTCGCTCTCGTTGTTGTAGTGCTGACGTATATTTCGTAATACTGACTTTCTTCGTCGGATCTGAACCATTGCGCCAGCCACCAGGCTGAGCACGGCAACCCCATAGGCAAGCCAAACGTAAAGGCCATGTCCACCCATCGCAACGAAGGCCTGCCAACTGTCGAACTGCATTACTGCTGCACCTTATCGCGTACCCACTGGGTCCGGTACTCGCGCTCCAAAATAGCCGTTTGCGTATTGAACATCAAGGCCACGGCGTACAGGACATAAAAGCCCACGGTGATGACAACAAAAGGCCAGAACATGTCCGGATGTATGGTAGAGCGCTCGGTAAACTTGATTGTTGCCGGCTGGTGGAGACTGTACCACCAATCCACTGACTTGTAGATAATGGGAATATTGACCGTACCGACAAGACTGAGCACGGCACAGGCCTTACCACTCTGCTCCGGATGGGTAAAAGCATTGTTCAGTGCGATGACCCCGATATATAAGAACAATAGAATGAGCATTGAGGTGACTCGCGCGTCCCAGACCCACCAGGTACCCCAGGTCGGTTTACCCCAGACCGCCCCGGTGAACAGGGCCAGAAAGGTAAGTAATGCGCCGATTACCGCCGCCTCTTTCATCACGATGTCGGCCAGTTTCATTTTCCAGATCAGACTGACCGCACCGGCTATCGCCATTACGTAATAACCCACCAAAGCGATGACCGCGGTTGGCACATGCAGATAAAAAATTCGAAAACTATTGCCCTGCTTATAGTCTGGCGGCGCAAACAGCAGCCCCCAAACCACACCAACTACCAAAAACAACAGACCGGCCACAGTTAACCAAGGTAAGCATAGATCGCTGATTCGGTAGAACCAGCGTGGCGATCCTAATTTATGAAACCAAGCCCACATAACAACAGTATACCGTGTATCAATAATAGAAATTCAGGCGCAGCGCAGCGTTAACGGCCAGCGGGCAAAGTGCCAGCGCCAATAACAATAAGGTCGCAAGCAAAGCCAAATGCGCCGAATAGGCCGTGCCCAGTGCGGCTGCCTGAACCGCAGCAATTGCGAAGATCAGCACCGGAATATACAGCGGCAGAATAAGTACCGCGAGCAGCAGTCCACCGCGCTCGAAACCGACCGTGAGCGCCGCACCTATCGCCCCGAGCAATACCAGCACCGGTATGCCCAGCAGCAGGCTGGCCACCAGTGGCAAAACCGCCATGCCTGGCAGATCCATCAATAAGCCAAGAAAAGGTGCCACCAGGGCTAAGGGCAAGGCAATGAAAACAGCCTGAGTCAGTAACCGAAACAACAGCAGGAAATACCAGGGCTGACTGGACAACAACCATTGAGCCAGGCTGCCATCAGTGAAGTCATGCCGGAAAAGGCCATCAACCGCCAACATAGTCGCCAGCAAGGCAATCACCCAAATTACCCCCGGAGCAATCTCAGCCAGGGCCTGCCGATCCGGACCGATACCGATAACAAAGAGCGTACACACCATGATAAAGAACCAGACCGAGTTCAGGCTGGAACTGATGTTGCGCCAGGTCAGCCGCCACTCGCGACGCCAGACACAAAAAAACAGCAGGTGCAATGGCATTACAGCTGCAACTCCCGACTGTGTGGAATGCCCTGCAAGCGCTGGTGGGTTGCGACTATTACAATCCCCCCCAGCTGCAGATGACGTTGCAGCAGGCCGGTCACCAGAGTCACTCCCTGGTCATCCAACGCCGTAAACGGCTCATCCAGAACCCAAAGATCGCACGCGGTAGTCAACAGGCTGGCTAGTGCAACCCGCCGTTGCTGGCCCGCCGACAGGTGATGACAGGCGGTAGCGGCGCGATGCGCCAGCCCGACTTGTGCAATAGCCTGCTGCAGTCGCTGTTCTTCGCAGGGCACTTTCAATGCAGTTAACCATTGCAGATTCTCAGTGACCGTCAGGCTGGGCTTAATTGCCGGCTGATGGCCAAGAAAAAGACAGTCTTTTTGAAAAGTCAGCCGGTCATGTTCAACTTTCTGACCTCGCCAAAAAACCTCGCCGGTAAAGTCCTGCGCCAAACCGGCCACAATCCGCAATAGCGTGGACTTTCCGGAACCATTGGTGCCTCTGACCTCAACACAGTCCCCCTGATGAAGATGCAGGTGCAAGCCGCTGAAAAGAGCTTGCTCGGCACGTTGGCAACTAAGATCTTTGAGTTCAAGCAAGGTGTGGGGGCACGACAAATGGCCGCGGCATTGTACCGTCAGGGTCTATCAGTTTCCAGAGTCCGCGACACCACTATTGACGTTCTGCGGCCCATTACCACGGCTGTCGGGCGAGTTTGTGAACAGCAGCCCACCACCTTCCAGCTCGATAGTTTCAAATTGCGGCTCACCGGCCGCCGCTCCGTTCAGACCCTCTGGTCTGACCAGGTTGGCCGGCCCGGTTACCTGCTGACCAAGTGCTTCCTGAACCACTGTCTCCGCTTCCCTGGAACGCTCCT
>JAUIHW010000055.1 GCA_030431775.1 Gammaproteobacteria bacterium | reverse complement strand
GCCACAAACACGAAAGTACCCTCGGTTACTTTATGCAGCTCAGTCTTACCTTGGTTTACCGCCCAAACCTCAACCTGAACATCGATAGAGCTACGCCCGGTACGCACTACCTGGGTGTAACAACTGACTACGGCGCCGACTTTAACCGGCACCATGAAATTCATTTCGTCGATAGCCACGGTCGCCACCCTGCCATGCGCAATGCGCTCAGCGGCCACCAGCCCAGCCAGGTCCATTTGCGACACTAGCCATCCGCCAAAAATATCGCCGCTGGCGTTGGTGTCTTTGGGCATGGCGACCGCCTGCAAAGTCAGCTCGCCAGCCGGTAATGGAGTTTCATCGTCTGAGATGTCTGCCATAGTATTCCTTATCAGTTGTAAACAAGTTGCGGTAGCCACGTTGCCAGCGTTGGCCAGAGCGACAATGCTACCAGCATCAGCACCTGGATGATGATGTACGGTATCACACCTCGGTAGAGATCACTGGTGGCAACGTCGTCCGGCGCGACCCCGCGTAGGTAAAACAAGGCAAAGCCAAACGGCGGGGTCAGAAATGATGTCTGCAGATTAACCGCGATCATGACGCCTAGCCAGATCGGGTCTACGCCCATTGCCAGCAAAATTGGTGCGACAATCGGTACCACTACAAATGTAATCTCAATGAAGTCCAGAATAAAGCCCAGCAGGAAAATGGCAAGCATCACAACCGCGACCGCGGACACCACACCGCCCGGCATATTGTGAAAGAAACCATGCACCAGTTCTTCGCCACCAAAACCGCGGAACACCAGAGAAAATACGGCTGCACCGATCAGTATCATGAACACCATGCAGGTTACTCTCAAGGTGGACTGACCCACGTCCGCCAGCACCTGCCAGGACAGTGCGCCCCTGAGTGCGGCCAGTAAAGTCGCACCAAGTGCACCAACACCGGCGGCCTCGGTTGGCGTGGCTATGCCGAACAGTATCGAGCCCAGCACCAGGGCAATCAGTGCCAGCGGCATTGCGACACTGATCAGCTTGTCGCCCAGGCTGGTTTGCGGTAGCTGGCTGCGATCAACAGCCGGAGCACACTCAGGCTGCAGCCAGGCGCGTAGCAAAACGTACAGGATGTATGCACCTACCAGCAGCAAGCCGGGTAGCAGCGCTCCCACAAACAAATCGCCAACCGAGACGGTGTCCGGCGAGAACACCCCCATACTCAATTGCGCCTGCTGGTAGGCGCTGGACAGGATGTCGCCCAATAGTACCAGCGCAATAGAGGGTGGTATGATCTGGCCCAATGTACCGGTGGCGCAGATGGTGCCGGTTGCGAGAGCGCCTGAGTAATTGTGGCGCAGCATGGTCGGCAGAGACAGCAAGCCCATTGTGACTACTGTAGCGCCAACAATGCCCGTGCTGGCAGCCAGCAGAGCCCCCACACAGATCACCGATACGCCCAGCCCGCCGCGCATTTCGCCGAATATTGCTGCCATATTCTGCAGCAATGCTTCAGCAACCCTGGAACGTTCCAGCATCACCCCCATTAGAATGAACAGTGGCACCGCTATCAATGTGGTATTGCTGATGGTGCCGAATATACGATTGGGCAGCGCATGCAAATAGGCGGCATCGAAAACACCGCCGATAGAACCAAACAGCGCAAACAATAAGGCGGTGCCAGCCAGGCTGAACGCCACCGGGTAGCCTGCCATCAGTACCAGGCAGACCGCCAGAAACATCCATAGCGGGATCAGCTCAATCATCGGCGCACAAAATTCGCAGATTCCTAGCCAGCTCAGCCAGGCCTTGCACAAGCAATAGGATGGCCATCGCCGGGATCAGTGACTTGAGTATGAATACAGCCGGAATTCCCTGGGTTTCAACTGAGCGTTCCCGAATTGCCCAGGAGTTCGCGACGTAATCAGCACTGCTGAACAGCAGGTAGCCACACAAGGGCAGCAGAAATAGCAGCGTTCCCATGCAATCCACCAGGGCTTTGCGGCGTGCGCTAAAGGCACGGTAGAAAATATCCACCCGGACATGCTCGCCTTGTTGCAGTGTATAGGCCGCGCCCAGCATGAACAGCAGAGCGTGTGCATAGGTAACCGACTCTTGCAGCGCGATGATACTGATCTGGAAACCATAGCGAAGTACAACAATGGCACAGGTCAGAATCATCATCACATACACCAGCCAGCTCAATAGCCGGCCGGTGACCAGGCTTATCCGTTCCGCTACCTGAATAATATTATCTGTAATCGACATAAGGCGCGGATTATACGGCCTCGTCAGTTTGCTACAATAGCAAGCTGCCAGGCGAGCGTGCTTGCCGGACCCTGTTACAAGCTGGTTTGAGATTATGCTGAGTATTTTGTCACCCGCCAAAACCCTGGATTTTGAAACCCGGCCAAAGGTTCGCAGTCACAGCCAACCGGAGTTTCTGGCGGATACTGCCGAGCTGATTGACGCCTTACGTGAACTCTCGCCGGCGGATTTATCTGGCTTGATGGGTATCAGTGACGCGCTGGGCGAGCTCAACTTTGATCGTTACCAGGCCTGGGAGCAACCGTTTACCACCGATAATGCCAAGCAGGCCGCACTGGCGTTCAAGGGAGACGTGTACACGGGCCTGCAGGCCGATACGTTCAATGCGGCCGATTTCAAGTTTGCCCAGAATCACCTGCGGATTTTGTCAGGCCTGTATGGCTTATTGCGACCGCTGGACCTGATGCAGGCTTATCGCCTGGAAATGGGCACCAAGTTCAGCAATCCGCGCGGCAAGGACTTGTATGCTTTCTGGGGCGATAAGCTCACGACAGAGATCAATGCAACGCTGAGCAAGGGGCGCAACAAGGCGCTGGTCAATCTCGCATCTAACGAGTATTTCAAGGCCCTGCAAAAGAAGTCCATCGTTGCCGAAATAATTACCCCAGGCTTCAAAGACTATAAGAACGGCGAGTATAAGATGATCAGCTTTTTTGCCAAGAAAGCACGCGGTTTAATGGCGGCATGGATCATCAAGAACCGGGTAACCGAGCCCGCTGATCTCTGTGAATTTGCCGCGGATGGCTATCTGTACAACAAAAAGCTCTCCAGCCCGGACAAGCCTGTTTATACGAGGCGCTCTGCCGCATAGGCAAGTTGGCGCGCCGCCGCCAGCTGTTTTACATGGGGCCAGACCTGCTCTTCAAAACGGCGTAAACCCCGCCAGGCAAAATCCGGGTCGAGCCCTCCAAGAAGCGGTGTTAGGATAAAACTGCGCTCAAATCCCAGCTGGTTTATCAACTCTACGCATTGCTCGGCGGTAACGACCTGATAGGCTCCGCTGGCTCGCAAGTCGTCAGGGTTGACGCCTTTTGCAAATGGACCGGCCGCTTTGCCATAAGCTTCGCGCGTCCATGCTGAATAGGAGCGCACACAATGCGCTGCATGAGGAGCAATTACCGACCAGTCGCGTTCCGGTTCCTCACTGATGTAAACATAGATAGGACCCAATGGAAGCGCGCTGGGGCCAGGGTCGCTCGCCCCCAGCCGCAAACGCTCCTGGCGATAAACATCCCAGTTTTCACCATTGGGCGGATAGAAGCCGTCAGCTATACGGGCGGCCCGTCGGGCGACTGCCGGGTGAGCCCCGCCGAGCAGCAGAGGGGGTGGCAGTTGCGGGGTAGGTGTCACAGTCACCCGGCGGCCAGCAAACTCGAACTCCCGACCCAGCCAGGCCCGGCGGAGCACCTCAAAGGCCTGCATGTACATCGCCTTGCGGTCTTCGCGCCGCGTACCGAACATCTGAAATTCGTAAGGCCGGTAGCCAGCACCAATAACCACCTGCAAACGGTTGTTACTGAGAATCTGCACAACGGCGAGGTCCTCGGCGAGCTTTATCGGGTCATATAAGGGCGCCAATAGCACATTCGGGCGAATCACGATTTGTTCGGTGCGGGCGGCAATCGCCGCAGCAAAAGGTACTGGCGAGGGCAGGTAGCCGTCTTCGGAAGCGTGATGTTCCCCGAGGCCGACGCAGTGCAGACCTAGCTGATCGGCCCATTCGCACATGTCCAACGCGGCGGCGTACAACTCATTTCGGGGTGCCCCGAAATCCGGCGCGCGCAAATCAAAACTGATGATAAATTCCATACTGCTAGGCCAGCTGTGATGTAGGTTTACATCTGTTCCATGGTTTCTATGCCGAGTATGTTCAGCCCACAGCGGAGGGTGTCGGCGCTGAGATCACACAGCGCAAGGCGGCTGTTTTTGTCGGCTTCATCCACATCGGATCTTAAAATCGGGCAGGCTTCATAGAAGCTCATGAACGCGCTGGCCAGTTCATAGAGAAAAGTGCACAGCACGTGCGGATAAGCTTCTTGAGCCACTTGATCCAGCACGTTGTTGAACTGCAGTAACAACAGGGCAAGCTCACGTTCTTCTGCTTCCCGGATCGCGAATGCCGTGCGTTCACCGCGCTGCAGCCCGGCCTTACGGAAAATACTTCGAATCCGGGTATAGGCGTATTGCAGGTAGGGTGCGGTATTGCCCTCGAAGCTCAGCATACTATCCCAGTCAAAGACATAGTCATTGGTGCGGGTTTTGCTGAGATCAGCGTACTTAATGGCGCCAATACCAATTTTGCGCGCGATGTCCTGCTGTTCCTTCGAATCGATGTCGCTATTGCGCTCCTGTAGCAGCCGAGTGGCGCGATCCAGAGATTCGGCAATAAAGTCTGCCAGCTTAACCGTGCCGCCAGCCCGGGTTTTAAAGGGCTTACCATCCTTGCCCATCATCGTGCCAAACGCATGGTGTTCCAGGCTGACGTCATCGCCGACTATGCCGGACTTTCGTCCAACCAGAAACAGTTCCTTCATGTGCAGCGATTGACGGGCATCAATGAAGTACATCAGGCGGCTTGCGCCGAGGGTATTAACACGATGATCAAGCGCTGCAATATCGGTGGTGGCATACAGGTAACCACCACCAGATTTCTGGATGATAAAAGCAGCGGGCTTACCATTTTTGTCGGCCAGCTCCTCAAGAAAAATCACCTTGGCGCCAGCGTCATCAACTGCCAAGCCGGCATCCACTAGTCGATTGACGATGCCGGGCAGGGCGTCGTTATAGGCGCTTTCCGGCATCACGTGCTCATTGGTCAGGGTAACGCCCAATTGCTGGTAAATATGATTGCTGTGGCTGATGGAAATATCGATGAAGCGCTGCCATAAGGTCAGGCAGTGCTGCTCTCCGGATTGCAGGCGCACGACATAGTCTCGCGCTTTGTCGGCAAATGCCGGGTCGTCATCGAAGTGGCGCTTGGCTTGCTGGTAAAACGCTTCGAGATCGTTCAAAGCCATGTTTTCCGCACCGGGTACCGTTTCCAGCTCCGCGATCAGCATGCCGAACTGGGTGCCCCAGTCACCCATGTGGTTTTGACGAATGACGGTGTAACCCTGGAATTCGAGCAGGCGCGCAAGCACATCGCCTATGATCGTACTGCGCAAGTGTCCAACATGCATTTCTTTGGCAAGGTTTGGCGCCGAATAGTCTATGACGACGGTTTGTTGACGACTGTCCGCCTCGGCGGGTTGTAGCGCGTTACCGGCAAGGCTTAGTTCACGGTCAATGAAATCGGTGCGCAGGAAAATATTAATGAACCCCGGTCCGGCAACCTCTATTTTCTCGGCAATGTCGTCCAGATCCAGCTCGGCGACAACACGTTCGGCAAGCTCACGGGGCTTGCAACCCAGCTTTTTGGCTGCACCAAGCACGCCATTGGCCTGGTAATCACCAAACTTCGCCTGTTTGCTGCGCGCTACGGCCGGGTTGGCGTCTTGACCCGCCCCCGCTCTTTGCATCGCGTCCGCAATTCGCTTGCCCAGAATCAACTTTATTGACATTCAGTCATTGCCCAACGCAAAAAATCAGCCGTAAATTGTACCCCATGTGCCAGCGTTTCCGGGGCTGGCATTTTGCAGTCTGCCGTGGCAATCTTGGCTGCGTCCTGGAAAAGCGGTGTTATGAAGCGACGCAATATTTGGCTTTACAGCCTGTTTCAGCCCTACAAGTGGTTGGTATTCGGGCCACTGTTAGTTCTTTCAACGGCGCTTGCCGGCTCCTTCATTATTTTATTCGGCCGCTGGCTACCGCGGTTTTGCAATCAGCGTGTCGCGCCTGGATGGTGTCGGTTTATTGCCGCTATTGCATTGAGCGCCACGCAGGTTAACGGGCGTGCGAATCTAGTCCCGGGCCAATCCTATATCGTGGTTGCCAATCACCAGAGTCATTTCGATATTCTGGCGTTGTACGGCAGTCTTGGGCTGGATTTACGCTGGGTTATGAAGCAGGAGCTTCGCAAAATTCCGGTGTTTGGTCGTGCGGCCGAGGAGCTTGGTCATATTTATGTCGACCGCCGTAACCGACAGCGGGCGCGTGAGCAGATGGCCGCGGCGCGCAAAGGCTTCAGGCCGGGTACCTCGGTACTGTTTTTCCCGGAAGGCACACGCAGTGACAACGGCGAGCTATTGCCATTCAAAAGCGGCGCATTCGCCATGGCGAAACAGCTTGAGCTACCTATTCTGCCGGTGGCTCTGAGCGGGACCAGAGACATCGCGCCGGCGCGTTCTCTGGATTTATTCCCCGGAACCGCGCAGATGACCGTGCTGGAGCCTATTCCGTCAAGCGAGGTCTGCGCGCTTGACATCGAAGACCTGATTGAACGGAGTCGCAGGCAGCTTGAATCTGCGATTGCAGTATCCGCTTGAGCGAGCAAGCACCCTGTTTGCTAGACGCTGCTGGTCATTGTTGCAAATGTAAGCAGTGTACAGATTTGCTGTGAACAAATTCCTTGGTCGTCATTTGGCGCCTGCTTTACCGTGACAGCCTGAACTATCGCCAATAGAGCGTAAGCATGGCTGACAACACAGACCAGAATTTTCGCAAGCAGAAGCATTCCCTGATGGAGGAACTGCAGAACATTGCCGATTTTTTGGGGGATGAAGACGCCAAAAAGGTCAAGCTTCGGTACACCGAGCTGCAGCGTACCTTGAGCACGCAATCCGCCAATGCCGAGCGCGCATCTGAAGACTACGAGCAGGAAGCTTAAGCGGCCCGGCTATACCTCAGGCTATTGCCTGCTCAGTACCCGCCACCACCTCTGTGTCAAGCGACAGGGGCTGATTCACGGCGCTTAATATAGCCTGCATTGATGCAGAGACAATATCGCTGCTGGTGCCTACGCCACAATATCGCAAGCCATCAATATTGAGCTGTACGTAAGTGGCTGCATCGGCACCGGCGCTGTGACTTAATGCGTGCTCGTTGTATTCCACCAAGACCAGATTTTTGCCACAGTGTTTTTGCAGAGCATCGACAAAAGCGCCCACCACACCGGTACCACTGCCCTTGATGCTAGTTTCCACGTTATTAACGCTGACATTGGCGACCAGACGTTCCTGTTTGTCTTCTCTGCTGAGCTGGTAACCATTGAGCTGGTAAGGTTGCTGGCGCTCAATGTAATGCTGTCTGAACAGCTGCCCAATAGTTTCCGGGTCGACCTCAGCTTCGGTTATTTCAGCATGCCGTTGCACAATGCCGCTGAAGTCTATCTGTAACCAGCGCGGAATCTGCATACCAAACTCCTGCTCTAACACATAGGCAATACCGCCCTTGCCGCTCTGGCTGTTTATGCGAATGACTTCCTGGTAGGAACGACCAAGATCAGCCGGATCGATAGGCAGATAAGCGACCTGCCACGGATCGTTTTCCTCACGCTGATTGAGACATTTGCGAATCGCGTCCTGGTGGCTGCCGGAAAAAGCGGTAAATACCAGCTCGCCAGCATAGGGATGACGGGGGTGTACCGGCAGTTGGGTGCAGGCCTTTACGCAGCGAATAATTTCATCCATGTTAGACAAGTCCAACTCTGGATCAATGCCCTGACTGTAAAGGTTCATGGCCATCGTGACAATATCCATGTTGCCGGTTCGCTCGCCGTTACCTAACAGCGTGCCTTCCACACGGTCGGCACCCGCCATCACCGCAAGCTCAGCAGCAGCAACGGCACAACCGCGATCGTTGTGGGTATGCAAGCTGATGATCGCCGCGTCGCGTCGCGTCAAGTGCGTGCAGAACCACTCAATCTGATCGGCATAGACATTTGGCGTAGCCATTTCCACCGTGGCTGGCAAATTAATGATGCAGGGCTTTTCAGCCGTCGGCTGCCAGACATCCATCACTGCATCACAAACCTCTACGGCATAGTCTATTTCGGTGCCGGTGAAGCTCTCGGGTGAATACTCGAACGTCCAGTCAGTGGCTGATTGGCTGGCCGCACAGTCCCGAACCATTCGGGCGCCGTTAACCGCTATCTGTTTAATGCCTTCCCGGTCCAGACCGAACACCTGGTCACGTTGTACAGTAGAGGTGGAGTTGTACACGTGCATAATGGCGCTTTTAGCGCCCTGCAAGGCCTCAAATGATCTCTCGATCAGATCCTGGCGGGCCTGGGTCAGTACCTGAACGCTCACGTCATCGGGAATCAGCTTCTCGTCGATCAGCCGGCGTACAAAATCAAAGTCCGGTTGCGATGCGGCCGGAAAACCCACCTCAATCTGCTTGAATCCGACACTGACCAGCAGCTTAAACATCTGCAGCTTTTGCGCCACATTCATCGGGTCTATCAAGGCCTGGTTGCCATCACGCAGATCGACACTGCACCAAAGTGGGGCGTGTTCAATTTGCCGGTCCGGCCATTGCCGTTGGGGCATTTTCAGCGGCTGGAAAGGCACATACTTACGATGGTTAAAGTCACTCATGAACTGGCTCTGTAACAAATACTGTTGAAAAGTATACACTGTGATCAGGAGTTTTTTGCTGCAAAATGCCTACGATAACGGCATTCAAATGGTGATAATAGCCAATATTATGTATAATATTAGTCGATGATTGAACTGGACCGAACCGATAGAAAGATCCTGGCTGCACTGCAGCGCGATGGCCGGATCAGCAATACAGAACTTGCCAGTACCGTTGGCCTGTCGGCCACGCCTTGCGCCCGCCGGGTCAAGCGCCTGGAAGATTGCGGCATTATTCGCAAGCACGTGACCTTGCTGGACGAAAAAAAGCTGGGCCTTGGTATCAAAGTCATCATCAGCGTGAGCATGGATCGCCACACCCCGGAACGTTTTGAGAATTTTCAGCAGAAGTTAAGCGATTTCCCTGAAGTCACCGAGTGCAGTATCGTAACCGGGCAGGAAGCGGATTTTCTGGTTACAGCCTACTTGCCCGATATGGCGCACTATGAAGAGTTTCTGTTAGGCCGACTGACCCGAATCGAAGGTGTAACCGGTGTGCACAGCAGCTTTGTATTGCGCAAAGTGGTTGATCGTACCGAACTGCCATTGGACCATATCTGATCCCGCCAGAGTGTTTCAATCGGGCGATTGCTCCGGGGTTGGGCGTTGCAAGGCACTGACTAATGGCAGAGCCATCGATGGGTAGTCGCTGATTACGCTGTCCACGCCCAGTGCGTGCAGTTTGCGAATCAGAGCCGGTTCATTAACTGTCCAAACCGACACGTGCATACCCGCCTCCCGGGCCTTTCTGACCGTGAAAGCGTTGCACAGCCGCCAGTGGCAGCAGAAATACTCAAGGTTTAACCGCCGGGCACGGTCGAGGTCGGCCTTGCCGCTAGCGACCAGGCCACGTTGAATGTGTGGGGCCAGTTCATGGAGCCGTTGTAGCAGTTTACTGTTTGACGATGTGACCACGACCGATTTCGCCTGGCGTTTATTGGCGAAGCGCTGGGCAAGCTGTTCTGCAATGGCATGCATGTCGCGCTGGTTGCCGGGCTTAACCTCAAGCTGATATTGTTTAAGCGCAGCCGTTGCCCGCAGCAATTTGTCCAGAGTCGGAATACCGACCTGGCGTTTGCCAGGCCACAAGGGTCCGGCGGCCGTTGCGTTCAGCTTGTAAAGCTCCTTGGCGGTGAAGTCACGCACCCGTCCCCAGGCGCCTGTGGTCCGGTTTACCGTGGTGTCATGAACCACCACCAATTGCCCATCGGCTGACAGCTGCAAATCAATTTCAATGCGCTGGACTCCTCGCTCGATGGCGTGTTTACAACCGGCGATAGTGTTTTCCGGTGCTTCGCCGGCGGCTCCGCGGTGGCCAAATACCTGCATTGGGTCAGTGCCTGTTGATCTGTAAACCGCAATCATCGCTGCATGCCCGGGCGGAATCAAGGGCCGTGCATGAATACGCGGCTCAGTACAGGGCCAGCAGTCGATGCTCGTTATGGCGCAACCACTTCTGGGCTTGCTTGCGGTCGGGACAGACGGAATCAACAAGCTGCCAATAGATACGTGAATGGTTCATATGTCGTAAGTGACATACCTCGTGGCTGACCAGGTAGTGGACAACCTC
This sequence comes from Gammaproteobacteria bacterium, assembly GCA_030431775.1. Taxonomy (GTDB): domain Bacteria; phylum Pseudomonadota; class Gammaproteobacteria; order Pseudomonadales; family JAUIET01; genus JAUIET01. The sequence goes on along the minus strand of JAUIHW010000055.1, from coordinate 10,755 downwards.
CTCTGGGGCCAGCATGATTAACCAGTTGAACTGCAGCATACCCTCGCGTGTGCAATAGCCCCAGCGCGATTTGTTTTTGCGGTACCGGATTGTCTGCAAGCGCTCAGCAACCCCAACACGTTCGGTCAACTGTCTGGCCAGCGGAGTTATCCAGGCCTCAGCCTGTTGCTTTAGCCAGCTGTGAAACAGCTTGTGTGTATCAGTCAGTAAATCAGGCTCGGGCAGGTATAACCTGTCATCGATCAGCTCAACCCTAGGCTCGCTGTGGCTGCCCCAGCAAATGGTTTTGCGTGCGCCCAGGAACTCTATATGGCTGCCGGCACGTAGCTCAAAGCGCTCGGCGTTACGTTGCTGCTCGGCTTCCAGCTGCTTGCAAATCCAATCACTACGTTCAGTGACGAAGCGCTCAACCCAGGACTGCGAGGTTTTTAAGGGCACTCGTACATCCGCCTTGCCGTGGCGGGCGTAGATGACCGCAGTCTTGCGCTTGGCACGAGTAATCTGTACCGGAAAGGGCAGAGCAGCCAGCTTGCTCACAACCCGCTGTACTCCGGAAAGTTGAAAGCCGGGCCATCTCCGGTCGTTCCGAAGTTGCCCAGCAGGGCGAGAAACTGTTCACCATAACGTTCCAGCTTAGCATCACCCACGCCGTTAATACGGCGCAGGGCTGCCGGGTTCTGTGGACGAAGCTCCACCATTTCCATAAGAGTGGCGTCATGAAAAATTACGTACGGTGGTACGCCATGTTGCTCGGCCAACGCAGTTCTTAGCTCTTTGAGCGCATCCCACAAGTGTTTGTCCTCGGGGCTTACCGTACTGTCTCTGTTTGCACGAGCAGGCCGCAGAGTCGCTTCGCGGCTGTCGCGTCGCAGGGCAATTCTCTCATCACCTCTTAACAGGGCCCGGCATTGTTCGGTGAGCCGCAACGCATTGTAGTGATCAAAATCTACCTTTAGGTAGCCGCGCGCAATCAGCTGTCGAAACACTGACCGCCACTGATTGGCGTCCATGTCCTTGCCAATGCCATAGGTACTTAATTGCTGGTGATGCCACTGCCTGATTTTTTCGTTATCTGAGCCGCGCAAAACATCGATTATGTGGTTGGTGCCAAAACGTTGTCCGGTACGATACACGCAGGAAAGAGCTTTCTGAACGGCCTCCGTACCATCCCAGGTGTCGACTGGTTTCAGACAGGTGTCACAGTTGCCGCACTGACTTAACAGCTGTTCTCCGAAATAGCTGAGCAGGGCCTGGCGGCGACAGGAAGTAATTTCACACAGGCCAAGCATTGCATTGAGACGGTGCTGTTCGATCCGTTTGAAACTTTCTTCTGCAGAGGAGTCGTCGAGCATCTGGCGCAGCTTGATCACGTCCTGCAATCCATAACACATCCAGGCAGTGGCGGGTTTACCATCGCGCCCGGCGCGTCCGGTTTCCTGATAATAGGATTCCACACTTTTCGGCAGATCAAGATGGGCAACAAACCGGACATCCGGTTTATCGATCCCCATACCAAAGGCGATTGTGGCTACCATAACGATGCCGTCTTCGCGCAGAAAACGCTGCTGATGGTGTTGGCGCTGCTCAGCGCTCATGCCAGCGTGGTAGGGCAGAGCCTGAAAGCCCTGTTGCTGCAACCAATGGGCTGTTTTATCAACTTTATTACGCGAAAGGCAATAGACGATACCGCTGTCCTCGGCATGCTCGTTATGCAAAAACTGCAATAGCTGGCGTTTTTCATTATCTTTTTGAGTGATTCGGTACTGAATGTTCGGCCGGTCAAAGCCGCAAACAAACTGCGCTGCGTCTTCCAGGTTAAGCCGCCGGCAAATCTCCAATCGGGTGCGCTCATCCGCGGTAGCGGTCAGCGCAATGCGCGGTACCAAAGGGAACAATTCGTGCAACATGGAAAGCTGCAGATAATCAGCCCGAAAGTCATGCCCCCACTGCGATACACAGTGCGCCTCATCGATCGCAAACAAAGCTGGCTCGCGTTGCTGAAACAGTTGTACCGAACGCTCTTGTATCAGGCGCTCGGGCGCAATGTACAGGAGGTCGAGTTCGCCGTGAAGATACCGCCTGGTAACATCCGCAGCCGCCTCAGGCGAGAGCGTGGAGTTCAGGTAACAGGCCGCTATGCCCAATTCGGCCATTGCAGCGACCTGGTCCTGCATCAGGGCAATTAATGGTGAAACAACCACACCGGTTCCTTCCCGTAACAGTGCAGGTAACTGATAGCACAGCGACTTGCCGCCGCCGGTGGGCATCACGACCAGAGCATCCTCCCCATCCAGCAGGGTGTCAACAATAGCACCCTGCGGCTCACGGAATTCGTCGTAGCCAAATACTTCCTTGAGGATGCTGCGGGCGTCGCTCATTGGGCAAGAAACTCGCTACAGTAGCGTTGTGCGGGGTCCGTCTGTGGAATGGCTTTACAGATCGGCTGCATGGTCTCGCGGTAGCGCTTCAGCGCCTGTTGTCTTTGAGACTCAACGGCCCACTGCTGAAAGGCACTGTCCAGGCGCTGTAAACGAACTCTGGAGCGCTGGTAAAACGCTTTTGCGCCGGCCAGCTCGCCAACGACAGCAGAGAAGGCGGCGTCGATGGCCTGAATATTGTCTGGGTCCATGTCCAGCAAACCAAGCAGGTAATTAACGCCCCACTGAAACCGGGTAGCGGGCCCACGGGCACTCGCGTATGCCTGCTCCAGCCAGCCCAGAGCGGCTGCCGTGTTGCCCAGTGCTTTTTCAACATCTGCCAGCTCGAGCATGTAGTAATAGGCATAGCGGGATTGATTGGCCTCGTTACTCAGCAGGTCTCTGGCCGTTTCCAAAAGCCCTGCCTCGCGCAGCATGTTCCCCGCGGCGTTAATAGTGGCATGAAAGTCGGCGGAGCGACGGTCTTTTTTTAGTGCGGCGGTCTGCAGCGCCATGATCTGATCAACCACGGTAGCCCGGGCATTCTCCGACGTTTTAGGTTTCGCCAGCATGGCCAACATTCCCCGCAAGGCCTGAATGCGCACAAACACACTGTGCTCAGCATTTTGGCTGATTGCTGCAAACACATTGGTAAACAGCTCATGAACGGCTGGGCGCTGCTGGTCCAGCAGTTCCCAGGCCACGGGACCGACCTCGAGCATCAGGTATAGGTTGCGGGTTACCAATTGTGGATCTTGTAAAATCTCGCCAAGTCGGCTTACGGCATGTATTTGCTCCTCATCGCTCATCGGTCGATCTGCCTGTTGGCGGTTCAAAAGGTAGAGCAGAAACAATTGTGCACGGATTGATGGCTTGGAGCACCGTTGGTCGGCCTGTGCAAACGCCTGTGCCAGCCGGCCCGGATCGAGCTCGGAAGGGTGCTGCTGCCAGGAGTGTTGAGCCAGCATCTGGCAGGCCTGCTCATTCAACTCAGCCCCCTGAAGCGCCTGGTTTACGAGGCTGTCCACGGCCTGCAGGTCCGCCAGCGCAAATTGGAGAATATTGGCGTAGGCGGCCAAGTCCAGGCCATTCGGAATGCGCGCCAGTTCTTCTCCAGCGGGGCTGAAAACCACCAGTGTTGGGTAACCCATTACGCCAAAGCGTTCGGCCAGTTGCTGGGCGCCGGGGGCATCGCCGTCCAGGTATACGGCGATAAACTGACGGCTGGCGGCAATAAATCCGGGCTCCTGAAACACAGTGGCCTTGAGTTCGTGGCACGGCGGGCACCATTCGGCGCCCCAATAGAGAAACAGCGGTTTATCCAGAGCAGCGGCCTCAGCCAATGCGCTGTTGATATCGCCCTGGAACCAGTGGATTTTCTCGGGCACGGGGCCGCTGTTGTGCAACTGGGCGGGCTCCGCAGTGCCGGGCTCCGGTACGTCAGAACCGCAGGCCGCTATCAGCATAAACAAGCAGGCCAGCAGGCTGGCTCGACAGAATTCGGGCACTACTATAAAAGCCTTGTAAGTGAACCTCAGTCAGGAAAGGTATTATGCTGCCTGCATTGGTCAGTAAACAAGGCGATTGCTATGAGCATTCTGGAACGATTTCGACTGGACAACAAAGTGGCGTTGGTTACCGGAGGTGGCCGCGGGATTGGCGCGGCCTGTGCAGTGGCTTTCGCCGAGGCGGGCGCTGATGTTGTGATAGGGGCCCGCACCGCCACACAACTGGATGAGGTTGCCGACAGGGTTCGAGCGCTGGGCAGGCAGGCGCTGCCGCTGCCGCTGGATGTGATGCAGTCGGAGCAGCTGGCTGATTTTGTTGAACAGGCAGTGAAAAAATTTGGCCGTATCGACATTCTGGTGAACAATGCCGGCGGTGGAATGCCGACCCCGGCGCTGCAAACGACAATGAAGCAACTGGAAAGCGAATTTCGTTTTAACACCAGCACCGCCTTTGAGTTAACCCGCCTTTGCGTTCCGCATATGGTCGAGTCTGCCGGGTCAGGTTCGGTCATCAACATCTCATCGGTTGCCGGGCAGCATCCTCACCCTTATTTCGTATCCTATGGCGTGGCCAAGGCCTCGCTGTCTTTCCTCAGTCAGGAAATGGCGCAGGAATTTGCCCCGAAGATCCGGGTTAATGCCATTGCAGTGGGCTCGACTCGAACATCAGCACTTGATACGGTACTGACTCCCGAGATCGAACAGAAAATGGTGGACCTTACCCCGATGAATCGGCTGGGTGATGTGGAAGATATTTCTGCCTGTGCGCTGTATCTGGCCTCGCCGGCCTCATCCTATCTCACCGGAGACGTGCTGCAGGTGAACGGCGGGCTGCAAACATTGAACATGGTAATGCCGAGGGCTTTTGATTAATGACCAGAGACGAGCAAATTGACCGGCTGTTGGACAAACAGGCCATAACAGAGCTGTTATATGCCTATTGTAATGCGTCCGATCGACATGATCATGAAAAACTGCGCGAGCTGTACCATGAAGATGCGATAGATGATCACGGTGCCTTCTTCAAAGGCGAGGCCATGGATTTCATTGACAAACTGCCTGATATACAAGGGCCGATGAAAATCCTCCACCATAACCTGACTACAATGAATATCGCATTGGACGGGAATTACGCAGAAGGTGAAATTTACGTGCTGGCGTTTCATCAGGTTGAAACCGACAAGGGTTTAATGGACGTCCTGATCGGTGGGCGCTACCTGGACAAGTACGAAAAACGCAATGGCATCTGGAAGTTTGCCTACAAAGCGGTATTGGCCGACTGGGTAAAAGTTTCTGAGCCCTCTGAGGTGCAACTCGACCACCCCTTTGTCGCCGGCTCCAATATTGGTTGCCCGGGGCCTGAAGACCCGTCTTATCAAACCTTCCGCTTGCTGAGTTTCGGGTCTTCGCGTTCCTGAGCGCGCCACAGTTCCGCATAGCGGCCATTCAGCGCCAGCAGCTCCTGATGTTGGCCCTGCTCACGCAGTTGGCCCTGGTCGAGAACCAGAATTCGGTCGGAATCAACAATGGTCGACAGTCGGTGCGCTATGGTCAGACTGGTATGACCGCGCTGTAACTCGCGCAAAGCGGTCATAATTGCTTGCTCGGAGCGACTGTCCAGCGACGAGGTTGCCTCATCGAACACCAGCACGGCCGCATTCTTGAGTATGGTTCGGGCAATTGCGACGCGCTGCTTCTCGCCGCCAGAAAGCTTCAGGCCACGTTCCCCAACCCGCGTGTTCATGCCATCGGGCAGCGACGCGATAAACTGATCAAGGTGAGCAAGTCTGCAGGCATCCGCCACCTCCGCATCACTGGCGTCTACCCGCCCATAACGAATGTTCTCAAGAATGCTGTCATTGAACAGCACCGCCTCCTGCGGCACGATACCGATGCTGCGGCGCACCGAGGCCTGGGTGCATTGAGCGATGTCCTGACCGTTGATCAGAACCTGTCCCTGTTGGCCATCGTTTGCAACACTGGGGTCATAAAAGCGAAATAACAGTTTAACCAGGGTGGATTTGCCGGCACCGCTATGCCCGACCACCGCTACTTTTTCGCCACTGTTGATAGTGAAACTTATATTGCGCAAAATTTCGCGGTCGCCAGAGTAATGAAAACTCACTTGGCGGAATTCAACACTCGGTGGCCGCTGTTGCTCAAGCTTGAGTTCGGTGGCATCGGCGGCGTCAACAATGTTGGGGCGAATTTCCAGCAGGTCAAACATCTGCTCGATATTGGCCATTGAACCTTTAATTTCCCGGTAGACGAAACCGAGAAAATTGAGCGGCAGAAACAGTTGCAGCATAAAGGCATTGACCAGCACAAAGTCTCCGAGCGACATACTGCCCGCTGCAACCTTGCTGGCGGCCAGCAATAACATGGCCGTCATGGCGCTTGCAACGATCAGAGCCTGGCCACTGTTCAAGGCAAACAGGGAGAGGCGATTTTTCTGCCGGGCCTCTTCCCAGTCAGCCAGGTTGGCATCATAACGCTGCGCTTCAAAGGCTTCATTGGTGAAATACTTAACGGTCTCGTAGTTGAGCAGGCTATCTACTGCACGGGTATTGCTGGTGGAATCCGCCAGTGCGGCCTGACGCACGAATCGGGTTCTCCACTCGGTGGCGATCACGGAAAAAGCAACATAAGCGATGATCGCCAGTAGCGTGATGACAGCAAAGCCAGCACCGTAGTTGTACAGCAAAAGCGCAATAACCAGAAAAATCTCGATAAAAGTCGGGGCAATGTTGAACACAAAAAAGCGCATCAGAAAACCGATGCCGGTGATGCCACGCTCTATGTCGCGCGCCAGACCGCCGGTTCGCCGGTCGAGATGAAAATCCAGATCCAGCGAATGCAAATGTTCAAAGACCTGCAAGCCAACCCGGCGCATGGCGCGCTCAGTCACCCGCCCAAACACAGTATCACGCAACTCCGCAAACAAGGTATTCGCAAAGCGCGCCAGGCCATAAGCCACTATCAACGCAAGCGGTACAATGACCGTAGCGCCGGCAAGTGGTTTGGCATCCAGTGTGTCAACTATATACTTGAGTACAAAGGGACCGGCAATATTGGCCCCTTTCGCCGCCAGCAAGCACAGAAAGGCCACTGCAATACGGGCGCGGTAGCCCATAAGGTGTGGCCAGATAAGCGCAAACACCCGCCAATTCAGGCGGGCCGACTCCGTATTGCTAACTAGCTTGTCGTGTGGGCTCAATGATCAGGGCTCAGAGCGGTCAACAATCACCATCAAGCTCGTTGATCCATTGGGCAATCAGCGCGACACCCTCTGTGTGTGCCAGGCTGCGCCCCAATTCCGGCATTTTGTCGCCCGGGCGAAGCGAAGCCATTCGATAGGTAATAATGGAATCTTCGGCTTTGCCGGGAACAATCGTATAACGACGGTTACCAGTGCCTCGACCCGCCGCCACCGGGGGTTTGCAGGTACCCAGCATCAAAGGGTCGAGATTGCCAACATTGAACAGCAACGCCGAAGTGTCTGCTGCCCCGGCCGGGTTGTGGCAGTGTGCGCAGTTGATGTCCAGGTAAGCGCGTGCCCTGGCGTCCAGACTTTGCTGTTCATCCTTCCAGTCGGCGCTCCTCGCGACCTCGTCAATTACCGGCAGCCCCGTTAGATAAGCCATGTCCGCCCATGCCTGCAGCTGGTTTTTTCCAGCAACATGTTTGGACGGCCGGTTGAGGTGGCGCGCTGCCGGCCCGATTGGCTGTATGGCCTTGGATGCATGGTTGGTTACATGGCAGCCCGAGCACTGGTTTTTATCCGGTACGATATAGGCAAATTCGCTTGCCGATTCGGCCATATCGTCAACCAGGTGCAGTGTGCTCATGGCGCCGGTAATTTCCAGAAAGGCCTCAGTTTGTTCGTCGTTCCATACATAGGGCAGCGCCTGCCAGCCGTCGGCGTGGTGAATCAGCAGACGGGTTTCCATAAGCCGGACTTTAGTCAGGTCCAGACGGCCATTGCTGACATACTGGGCGGTATCCGGTTCCAGGCGAACAGAGGCAAAACCACCCGCGCTCGCGCGTGGATAATAAAAAGTCTTGGATATGATGGTGCCTACCGGAAAGTCCAGCGTATCGTTGGCCGTATACGCGGCCTGCGTTCCTTCAGGCAACCAGACCGTTCGCAGTTTATGCGCATAGTCGGTGAACAACGCAGAATTCAGCTCATAGGGCTGAACACCCTCGCTCAGCTGCAAGTGTTGAGTGCTCAGAGAAAACAGCTGCCAGTCACTGAGCCTGTCGGGTACAGCGTCGCGGCCGTGCAGCTGCACGCTGGCCTGTTGCCCACAGCCCAGTAGCAGGCTCAACCAGCCGCAGAACAGCAGAAAACGCCATGCTGAGCTCAAACCTCAAGCTCCAGAGTAACTTCCGGTAACTTTTCCAGCTCGCAGCGATGTGGGGCGATATCCTTGCTGATGTTTTTAAAGTCATTTCCAGCATCTATATTGAGAAAGGTGGCCTGCTCTTCGGCAATGCACACACGCAGAGCTTTCGGCAGTTCTCCGTCGACCAGCTTCTGGCTGTCGGTAATTCCATCCCAAATGACATCCGGCAGACTGCCACCCAAGCCGTACTCAGCGAGCTTCAGTGCCTTAAGCTCAAGATTGTCTGGACTTGACCCCGATCCACTCATCGTGTTGCCGTAGATGTAAATTGATTCCGGGTAGGGATCAAAACTCTCGGCAGCGGCCTTCTCGCTGAAGTAGCCCGCCATGAAATAACTGGTCACCAGAATATTGGTTGTATTGTTATCGCGAATTTCGTTAGCAAAAATTTCCACCTTGTCATTTGAGTTAATGACAATACCTGAACCGGCGGGCACGCTGGCAACGGGCGTGCCGTCTGCGCCAAAGTTCTCGGTGTTATTGCTGACAATAGTGTTGTTATACAGCCGGGTGGAATGTCCAGCCTGCGGCAGGTTGGGCATATTGAATACCAGAATGCCGCCGGTATTGTTGGTGGCTATATTTTCATACACATCGGCACCAACGCTGTTTTCGATTTCAATGCCCGCAACGTTATACTCGGCACGATTACGCCGGACCACGATGTTGGTGGATTGACCTACGTAAATACCGGCATCAGATGCACCAATGGCAACCGAGTCTTCAATTAGCACATTGTCGATTTGTACCGGGTAAATCCCATAGGCCCCGTTTTCAGTATCCGGCCCATTGGTCCACTCGGTGCGTACCCGCTGAATGATGACATTGCTGCCCTGGTTGATCTTGATGGCATCCCCTTTGGTGTCCTCGATGGCGAGGTCCTGCACGGTAAAATCGCTGGCATTGACCAGCAGCCCTTCCGCACCCTGCACCTGGTTTTTGAAACTGAGTACAGTTTTATCCATGCCGGCGCCACGCAGGGTTACTCCATCTACATTCAGGGTAAGACCGCGAGTGATCTCAAAACGCCCTTCGGGCAGCTCTATCACGGCGCCAGGCTTGGCGTCGATCAGTTGGCGCAGCAGGTTTTTCTGGAAATCATCGGCCTTGGAAGGCGCGGTAGCGGTCGCGTTTGTGTCCGGTTTGCCACCACAGGCGGCGACCAATGCGGCTAACAGGACAGTCGATAGAAAACGAAGCATAACTGGCTCCCGGTTGTTAAGCCCCTAATGGTTGCGCAGTTACCACAAAAGCGCAACCGCTTTGCTCAGTTGCAATAGTGCGGATTACCAAGCCGTATGCTTATTATTGTGAGTAAAATAGCCGCATGAAACTGAGAATTCCTGATTTCTCCGCGGCCAGTGTCCTGGTGGTGGGTGACTTAATGCTGGACCGCTACTGGACCGGACCCACTGCCCGAATTTCACCGGAAGCACCGGTTCCGGTCACTCGGGTTGATGAAGAATTCGAACGACCCGGTGGGGCAGGCAATGTGGCCTTGAACATCAGCGCATTGTGCTCACAGGCTGCTTTGCTTGGCTACGTGGGTGATGACCCGGAAGGCGCACAGTTGCGCCAGGTATTACAGGAAACGGGCGTTGACTGCCGGTTCTCAGTGTTGGAAGGTCAGCGAACCATCAGTAAACTGCGGGTGCTCAGCCGAAACCAGCAGCTGATTCGCCTGGATTTTGAAAAAGGCTTTGAGAAGGCCGCTCACAAAGACCTGCTTGAGAAGTATCACGAGCTGCTGGATTCCTGTGGCGCTGTAATTTTATCCGACTACGGTAAAGGCACGCTGGCCGACCCGCAGGCGTTGATCGCTTTGGCCCGCGAGCAGGCTGTACCTGTGCTGGTTGATCCCAAAGGTGCTGACTTCAGCAAGTACCGCGGTGCCTCATTAATCACTCCAAACGAGGCTGAGCTGCAGGCGGTAGTCGGCCGTTGGCGATCGGAACAAGAATTTAATGACAAGGCCGCCCACTTGCGCGAGCAATTGCAATTGCAGGCCTTGTTGGTCACCCGCAGCGAGCGCGGAATGGTGTTGTTTCAGGACGGCGGCGAAAGTGTGGCCTTGCCGACCCAGGCACGGGAGGTGTTTGATGTCACCGGTGCTGGCGATACGGTCATTGGTGTTTTTGCTGCGGCCATCGCCGCCGGCAGCGGTTTTGCCGACGCCATGCAATTGGCCAACCTGGCGGCTGGCGTGGTTGTTGGCAAAATTGGCACGGCGACCGCCAGTGTCGAAGAATTGCAACAGGCGATGTTGCAGCATGAACCGCTGCGTCGTGGTGTGGTCAGTGAGGCGGAATTGAGCGACACCCTGCTGAGGGCAAAAGCCAGTCGCGAGCGCATTGTTATGACCAACGGTTGTTTCGATATTTTACACGCCGGCCACGTGGCCTATCTGTCCAGCGCTGCCGA
>JAUIHW010000054.1 GCA_030431775.1 Gammaproteobacteria bacterium | reverse complement strand
CATAACGCCTTGCGAAGGGGCGAAGTGCGCAGCACTTTGTCCCGCTTGCGCAACTTGTTATGTGATTACTCTGCTGGAGGAGCAGGAACTTTATTTGGAAACTCATATATAAACTTCATTAACATTTCGGAAAATGCAATTAGATCTTCGCAGTCCGGTTTGCTCATTAATGCTATTTCATGCGTTGCTTCATTCCCTTTTTTCCGTATGTGGTCAACCCAGCCTTTACCATTTGGAGGTATAAAGCCTTGCTCAGCTAGATAGTTGACATAGTGGATAAAAGGCTTTCCTTCGGCTGCGCCTTGCTTGACGCCGATATTCATTAGTAGCTTTCGGCACAGCAGAACAGCGCCTGTATACGATGAGGCTGCCACGCAGTTTCTAGCTTCCTTATATAGTGCGGCCAGTTCTTCTGGTAAGTGCCCGACATCATTTCCGGGGGCGACATCTGGGTACTGCCCCCCAAGCTTATTAAAGTGCGTCGGCTGATCGCAATGGCTGCAGATATAAATAAACTGTCCATTGTCTGAAAAGAAGCCTTTTTGTGTTGCGATAATATTCCCGCAGTGACCACAGGTAAACTGCTTAGACGTTAGATTGTTGACTCCACTCCATCCCATTAGAAACTCTCCGGTTTATTTGTCACATAACACTTGTATATGAGGCGTGCGCGTTTTTGGGTTTTGATCATTTTTGCCCGCCCCTATAACTAATTGTTTCACCTAACGATTTCTAGAATCTGCATTATTTAGCTTACTACAAAGTGAGCGTGCGTACATGCACGAATTCATGGTCTGACTATTCTTCCTGTGATATCAGTAACTGATTGTATTTCCAGATAAAAATATTCTGTATCAGATGAAAAGCGCGCTTTTCCGCGGCACTTTTCGAGCCATAGGCGGCGATTTTGCGAAATATACTGTATATCACACCATTAGCTTAGGAATTGGAGAGCGCTGACCGACGACAAGCACAGTGGCCAGCTGTATGAAGTCACCGGGCCCGAATTGATCAGCTTTGCCGACATCGCAGCCAGATTCAGCAAGCACCTGAAAAGGAAGCTTAACTTCGAGTCGATCGGAATCGCCGAGTTTCAAACTCGGTTGGAAAAAGGTGATGCGCCGCAGGGTGTTATCGAAACACTGACCTATTTGTTCAGCGAGGTGCTTGACGGTCGCAGTGAATCGACCGCCGACGGTGTTGAGAGAGCGCTTGGTCGGTCTGCAACGAGTTTCGATGGGTATATTCGGAAAAATATACGATTCTTCACCTAGGCGGCCTGCTCATGAGTATTCATATCCTGATAGAGAGGGTAAGCAGTGACCATCCTGTTGGCAAGCTGCTCGACAGCTTGAGAATGGAGATCAATTACATAGGGGTATTCTGGCGATTCCGATCACCCTACCGAATCGCGGTGGGTCCACATCAAGGCCGTAAGGTTTTCACACTGCAAACCCTACCACCACTTGTTGGCGGTGAGGGTTTGGGGCAGGCCGCCAAGGTAGCCGGTTTTTCATTGCATGCGGGTGTAGTCGCCGAACCGCATCGTCGAGTTAAGCTGGAGCGGCTATGTCGATATGTCAGCAGGCCGGCGGTATCGGAAAAACGTATGGCACTGACTCCAAAGCCGAAACCATTCGAATGCGTGTTCAGGGGTATTACTAATGTCCGACCAGGTGGGATAGACGTGTTCGATCAGCCAGGTTGAAAAGAGTACCTTATCTTCAGCAGATACGCGCCTGACTCCCAGAAACTGGAGGACCTCCCGCCTGTGTCGGGTGCCCGTACGTCCGGACCAGTCGTAGGCTTTAATTTGGTTTACATCCGCGTCGACCTGGTCTGCGAGATAGTGATGTACTGTGGGTGGGATATCGCTGGCGGCGCCAGGAAAACGTCCCGCATATTGATAGTATTTGAGCTGGGCTACCAGGGGCAGGTGATTGCGAGCGGGTTTGGATTTGAGAAGTTGCATCTCCTCGAAGCTCAAGCTCCAATGGGTAGCCAGTTCTTCCACGTCCCAGATGTGTTTCATTAGTCTTATCCTTATGGCAAATTATCATATGTACGCATTTAAAACGTACATATTGACATCGATGCTTATAGAGGTACAATTTGAATACGTACATATTGATGGGGGGAGTCGAAAATGCCTCGAGTACCTGTAGAAAACAACGACCGTATGTCGTTGCGTATCGCCGCGGAGGAGAAATCCCTGTTGGTGCGAGCGGCAGCGCTAGAGCACACGAACCTGACGGAGTTCGTCATCCGCACCGCGGTGGCCAATGCCAAGGAGGTCATTGAACTCAGTGAGCGGGAAGATTTGTCGGAGAGAGACAGCCTGCAGGTAATGGACCTATTGGAAAATCCACCCGAGCCCAATGAGAAATTGATGGCTGCAGCGTTTGCGATGCCGAAAGCTTCATGACGCTGCGAAGTTGGCATGAAGAGCCCATTAAGAAACGGCATGATCGGGCTGCTTTTGACTGCGGCGATGCGGACCTAAATACCTTTCTGGTGCGCCACGCGCGCCAGAGTCACGAGAAGGGTGGTGCGAAAACGTTCCTGGCAATCGATGACGAGAACCAAAAAGTCCTCGGGTTTTATAGCCTGAGTCCTGCTTCTATCGCTTACGAGCGCACACCGGAGATTGTCAAAAAAGGTCTCGCTCGACACGAGGTGCCCGTATTCCGGCTTGGTCGGCTGGCTGTAGATATCTCAGCCCAGGGGCAGGGTTTGGGTGGACAACTCTTGCTTGCGGCAGGGCGACGCTGTTTGCGAGTAGCGGCGGAAGCGGGCGGTGTTTCCCTGTTGATCGACGCAAAGAATGAGGGTGTTGCTGGGTGGTATGCCAGCTATGGCGCCATACCCCTCCAGGATGCGCCACTCTCGCTCCTTCTTCCCTTCAAAACCATCCACGCGGCCCTGGCTGCTGCCGGAAAACTGTAAAAGTTGGCGGTTATCGCAGCTATGCGGTCACTACCCCTAGTTCTGGCAACTTCTTGTGCGAACGATTTGATCCAGGGACCCTGAACCTTAAGGGTGAAGGATTCGACGCCAGAGTACCCCCGGATGGCATCCTTGATCCGTTTAAGGGTAGCTTTGGGCACGGCAGGGAGGCGTTGGTAGTCTTCCTGGTGGAACCGGGTAAACCCGGCGACGTAGTTGATCACGGACACCGGAATGTCACCGGGTTTTGGAAAGTAGCCCAGCCGTTTTGTTAATTTGCATCGAATCCCGGGTCAATATTCGGCGCAATTCAACATCGCAGGCAGTCTCGGTGGGCGCGGAAGCCGTTATTTCCCGGCTCGCCGATATACTCGTGATCGCCGCCATGCGTCAGTACCTTTCCGAGCTGGACGATTCACAAACCGGCTGGTTGAATGCGCTCGAAGATGAGCGTATCGGGAAATCACTCAAGCTGTTACACGACCAACCCGCCAGACACTGGTCGCTGGAAGAGCTGGCGACTGCTGTTGGCATGTCCAGAACCAGCTTCGCTACGCAGTTCAAGAAACTGGTTGGCAATACACCGATGGACTACCTGACGGAGTGGCGTATGTCGCTGGCTTATTCCAGTCTGCAATTGACGAAAGACACGATGCTATCCATTGCACTGGATATCGGATATCGGATATCAGTCAGAAGCAGCCTTCTCACGCGCCTTCAAAAAAGTCATCGGTAAGAGCCCGTTGCAAGTCAGGAAAGATTATCAGACGTTAAACGAATCCGCTCTCCAGTAAATATCGCACCCAGAATGGATGCTCAGTCGCCAGGAAAGTGACGAAGCTGTTTCAAGCGGATTCACGTTAGCCCGGGCGATCACCAATCCGCTCATTCAAATTATCGAGCAGAAAGTCAGCCAGCACACGGACGGAAGGTGATCGTCCACGGCGTGAAGGCATCAGCAGACTCAACTGTGCCTCGCCAGCGGTCCAGTGGGGCAGGACGCGCACCAGCGATCCATCCTTAAGTTCGTTCACGCAGGTATAGGCGGGCAAGCTCACAATGCCCAGCCCCTTCGCCGCTGCTAGCTTTAAAGTGGTCATGTCGTCGCTGCAAAGCTGCGGAGCAAAGGGTATGGTGATTTTTGACCCAACCGTATTCTCCAGGTTCCAGTATCCGGTTGCAGGCTGCCAGCCTACCTTCAAGCTTTGTCTCTTAAGCAAATCATTGGGCGACTCCGGTGTGCCTGTTCTAGCGAGGTACTCGGGGCTCGCAAACAGATGCCAGGACACAGTAGCCAGGTGTCGCTGAATGAGCGCCGAATCGAGGCTAAAGGGTCACGGGCTAAAGGGTCAGGTCGCACACTGGGGCTAAAGGGTCAGGTCGCACACTGCACATTCGCGGTGTCTACCGCTCTTCGCACCGTCATCCGGCTCACGCCATAAAACCGGCCTATCGCTGATAAAGAATGATGGCCGGATCGATACGCCGCTACCATGCCTTCATCTCGGGCGGGGTATTGTTCAGAATAGTGTTCCAACGGCTGAACGGGCGCTATTTTTTGGATTCTCGGAATATCCGCCAGTGATTGGTCAGGTCTGATTTTCTTCTGGCTCTCGCTGATGAAGGAGTCAGTGCCCAGATAAATTTGATTTTTGAGCGCTTTAAATGGCGAAGGCTGATCGGCTCCAGCAGCGACAAATTCTGCGTACTGCTGTTGCGCCGATTCACGCTTATTGTAGAACCTGGAGAGAAGAACATCAGTGGTTAAGCAATCCGCTGCTGGGGCCAGGCCAACGGTAGCGGCATAGCTGCTCCAGGGCCATTGCTCTGCTCGACGCACCATTTGGGCTCGAACGGGGTTCAGCACAATATAGCGCGCGAGCTCTGCTAAGTAGGTATCGCTGTCCACGAGTATTCCCTTGAAACGCCCCTGGAACAAATGGCCCACGCGTCGGTGCCGCCGATTGTAGTTTTGTGTGTAGGAACCATTTAGCAATCGCATGCCTGCGGACAAAGTTGGTAGGCCCGTCTCCACCAACAAATGATAGTGATTCGACATCAAGCAGTACGAGTGGCAGAACCAATGGTACTCTTCACACACATCCGCTAGCAGCGACAGGAAAGCGCGCCGGTCTGTATCGTCCTGATAGATAGTGGCACGCGCATTCCCGCGCGAAGTGATGTGATACAACGCACCCGCGAACTCAATGCGTAGCGGTCTCGCCATGGATTCATCCTTGAATACCAAAGTAACAACAAGCTTGTGTCGTCGTTATATCAACTCGGAGCTAAGATTGCAAAGCGCCTATAAGCCGAGCTTCATGTGCGGTGTGCGACCTGACCCCGTTGTTTGTGGTGGCACGCGCATTCCCGCGCGAAGTGATGTGATACAACGCACCCGCGAACTCAATGCGTAGCGGTCTCGCCATGGATTCATCCTTGAATACCAAAGTAACAACAAGCTTGTGTCGTCGTTATATCAACTCGGAGCTAAGATTGCAAAGCGCCTACAAGCCGAGCTTCATGTGCGGTGTGCGACCTGACCCCGTTGTTTACAATAGCGATGTGACTGGTAAGGCCTGAGCCCTAAGCTCCAGGCGGTATATTATACTCGCTGCAGGCTCGCATAAAATGTCATAGCGAAGCGCCTGGAATTCTCCGATTTGGTACAACCCAACGCGATAAAAAATAGGTGACAATAATGACCATCGGTAAAACGCTCAAGATTGCGGCGGTCCTGATGACTGCCGTCTCTGCTCTACTTGGTTGCCAGCACACCGCTCAGCGAGAAACCGCTGATGCTGTTTACAGCAATGCGCGTGTTTACCTTGGCAACGTAAACAACCCCTGGGCCACCGCGTTTGCCGTAAAGGACGATCAGTTTCTGGCCGTGGGTGAACACCTGGATGCGCATTTAGGCGAAAACACACGCCAGATAGACCTTGGCGGTAAAACGGTTATTCCAGGAATTATCGATTCACATTCACATCCAGGATATGTTGCGCTGTCGCACCGCGTATTGGCCATGGACGATGCAAGCAGCAAAAAGGAGTTGATGGCTAACATACGGAAGCTGGTTAATGAAAATGCCGACCAGGATGTGTTGATTGGCGGTTTCTGGGATAACAATTTATTTGGGCCAGAGGGGCCACACAAGAGCGAGCTGGACGCAATCGAAGCCCGCAGGCCACTCATTCTTTATGATGCCTGGGCGCATTCTGTGTGGGCAAATTCCAAAGCGCTGGAGCGAGCAGGTGTTAACTCAGAGACGCAGGATATTGTTCCCGGTTTTTCGTTTTATCAAAAAGACGTCAATGGCGAACCCACCGGGTGGATTACTGAATCCGCCGCGTCTGTTTTCATCAATAATTTTCAGTCTGTAACGCCCACAGTAGAAAATATTCTTTTCGAATATCTCGACTACTATCGAGAGTTGGGTGTCACCACCGTGCTTGATGCCGGTAATTTTGGCCTGGATCGTCAGGTCTATGCGGCTGTGGCTAAGCTGGACAAGGAAGGGCGCCTGCCGGTGAATTACCACGGCGCTTACACCTTGTTTCTGCCAGCAGAGGCAGACACCGCCGTTGAGTCGCTTAAACAGTTGGCCAAAGAATTCAATAGCGAAAAAGTAAAAATCGACACCCTGAAAATATTCTATGACGGTGTGCTTGAAACGCGGACTGCCGCGTTGTCTGAGGATTATCTGGACACGCCCGGAAACAGCGGTGATGTACTACTGAGCCGGGAACAAGTGCATCAGATTATTCTGCAACTCGATACCGAAGGTTTTAACCTGCACATGCACGCGGTTGGTGATCGTGCGACAAGCACCTTGTTAAACGCCGTTGAAGACGCGCATTACTCCCTGGGGCGTCCGCCACATATCACAATCACCATTTGTCATCTTGAAGTTGTCAACAATCTTGACTTCGCACGATTTAAAAAGCTGGGCGTGATAGCTAATTTCACTCCGCATTGGCACACCGGCCCCGTTGATGACTTGCAGCGCGCCATCGGTGAACGAGCGCTTAATATGCAACGCGCGCAAACGCTCATTAGTGACGGGGCCATTGTTACTTTTTCCAGCGACATCACTGACGCCTACGAATGGAAAACAGAGCGAGCTAATCCTTATCTCGGCATGCAAGTGGGCCACAACCGGCAGGATGTAGGAATAGCCGCCGATGGACCCTATCTACCGCCAGTGAGTGATCGATTAAGGCGCACCGATATGGTAAATGGCTACACCAGCAACGCCGCGCAGCAATTGGGTATAGCGGAGCAAGTTGGCACCATTGCGGCAGGCAAGCGCGCCGACTTTATTGTTCTTGATCAGAACCTTTTTGAGGTCGATCGATCCAATATCCACAAAACCAGGCCAATTGCCGTGATTGTAGGCGGCGATATAGTATCCGGAAGTATCATCGCTCATGATTAACATGGATTTCAGTCAAGCGCTTGTCATCAACACAAGCGACATGGATTGGGTCGCAAGCCCAAGACCCGGCGTATGGCGCAAGCCCCTGGCGCGGGAAAACGCCGAGCGAGGGCATGCAACCAGTGTTGTTCGTTACGATCCCGGGGCCAGTTTTTCCGCGCACAACCATCCACAGGGTGAAGAAATACTGGTGCTTGATGGAACCTTCTCGGATGAAACCGGTGACTATCACAAAGGCACTTACTTTCGAAACCCGGAGGGGTTTCGCCACGCGCCATTCAGTGAGCCTGGGTGCATCATCCTGGTAAAACTGCATCAGTTTCAAAGCGATGACAGTGAGCATGTTTGTATCAAGACAAATGAAGCACAGTGGCAGACAGCGGCTGAAAGCGTAGAGCAACTAACGCTCCACCAATTCAACACCGAGGACGTTTCTTTGTTCAGGCTTGGATCCGGTACGGCCTTGCCTTTGCCGGAAGGCGCAGGCGCCTATGAATTGTTTATTGTGAATGGCGAATTAGCCGACAAAGATCGCAGGTATGGCGAGGGTACCTGGATGCGGGCGGCAGAAACACCATCCTTGGTCGCCGGCGAACAATCCGATGCCCTCGTATGGCTTAAAACAGGACATTTCTAGAATGTCTCTTTAAAGTGTTATTTTCAATCGCAATGGTGGATTCAAACGAGCCTCACCGGTCCAGTACAGTAAAGCTTTGGGCAATGTGGCTAAGCTGCTGGAGAATTTGGGTATCACGCTGGTGGATTGACTTGGCTTTTGCAGAGCAGTAATGACCTGCAAGAAAATTATCAATAAATGCTCAAGAAGATGTATCGCTCCCCGTATTCCAGCTAGCGGGGTCGAGGTGGTAGTAGCGTTCCAATTGCGAGTACAGCTCAGGCAGTTTAGATTTCATACGCTTGGGTTTTTCAAAAAAGGATTCGCTGATCACCGCAAAAAATTCAACGGGTGAGAGCGCGCCGTATTCGTCAATGACGGTATTGCGGCGTCGTTCAACACGTTTTAGGAACGCGTCATATTCGTCGTTTAGCACCTTCGACCATTCAGCGTAGTGCGCACTGTTTCGTAAAATGGGTAATCCATTCATAACGCCACTTTCTTCATCCAGTTTATGTGCGAACTCGTGAATGACTACATTGTGGCCGTCCTCATCATTGTTGGAGCCGTGCAGAATATCACTCCACGACAACACGACCGGGCCCCTGTACCAGGATTCACCGGCCCGCACGCTGTGCTGGTCGTACACAATCATGCCGTCGCGGGCTTTTTCAGTAGCGACATAGGTACTTGGGTACACAAGAATGGTTTGAAAACTTGGGTAGATGGGCCGTGTTTGTGTCAGCACCAGTAAACAGGCATTTGCCGCAATGGTCAGCCGGACTTCGTCGCTTATTACCTGGCCGTCGCAGCCGACAAACTCCTTGTCGTGCAGGAATAATTGCATACGACTGTGCAGTGCACTTCGCAGTTCGTTCGGCAATGCGGGGTAAAGTCCTACCTTACTTTGCAAAATGTCTTCCCAGCCAGGCTCGAGTGGCTGCTTTGCAATTTGTTGCCGGCGATATTTCCGGTAGCGCGATGCCGCTGCCCATACAAGGAATCCGGCCGCAACGAGAAGTAAGAATTGGGCAGCAGACACCTGGGCGAAACCAATTTGAAATGTGGTTTTTATTCTAAACCCAATTAGGCTTCACTGCGACTGCTCATACCCGAATTCGGTTTGGGGCACTCAAACGGGTACCTATTCAGCGGAAATCTACGCTGCAGGCGGCGAGCTTGCGACTACTTCAGCTAGTACTCCGTTCATGTGCGACATGCCGGAAAGCGGCTCAATGGTATCCGGGAGCTAACCTGGGTCTGACTCTGATCGGCGTGCTTCAGTGTGATCTGGGTGGCATTTCATTCAGAGAAAACGGCGTTTATACTTCCTGTAAGTTTCAACAGGCTGGCAGGGCAGGCAAGTAATGCATGACATCGTGATTCGAAATGGGCTGATCTATGACGGCAGTGGTGCTGATCCTTTCGAAGCAGACGTAGCCATAGACGGCGACAAAATTACAGCGATCGGCGAAATCGATAGTCGCGGGCATGAGGAGATCAATGCGAGCGACAAGATTGTGACGCCCGGCTTCGTTGATATTCACACACACTTCGATGGCCAGGTTACCTGGGACCCGTACTTGAAACCCTCGTCCTGTCATGGGGTAACAACCATTGTGATGGGTAACTGTGGAGTTGGCTTTGCACCCTGCAGACCTGAGCAACGCGATTGGCTGATTGGGCTGATGGAAGGCGTTGAGGATATTCCCGGCACGGCCTTGTACGAAGGTATCGAGTGGGACTGGGAGAGTTTTCCCGAATATTTGGATGCACTGGATCGTAGGCCCCTGGCGCTGGATGTGGGTACACAAGTACCGCACGGCGCTGTCAGAGCCTACGTTATGGGTGAGCGCGGTGTGAGTCATGAAGTGGCCAGCGAACAGGAAATGATTGAGATGGCCAGGCTGGTAGGCGAAAGTATTGAAGCCGGCGCCCTGGGTTTCAGCACATCACGTACTGAAAAACACCGCGATTCCTCAGGCGTGATCACGCCAACCATCAGTGCCCACGAACAGGAGTTGGTCACTATTGCCAAAGCGGTAGGCGAGAGGGGCACGGGTGTTCTGCAGGGGATTTCTGATTTCTATGACTTTGACAGTGAATTCAGGATATTCAAGCGAATGGCGAGAGAATCGGGCCGGCCGATTTCTCTGACCGTTGAACAGCAAGATGCGCGCCCGGCATGGTGGCTGCAATTGCTGGACGCGATCAGTCGCGCCCAAGCTGAAGGAATCGACATGCGTGGGCAGGTGCCGCCAAGAGCTACAGGTGTCTTGCTGGGCCTTACTGTGACGGCCCATCCGTTACTGTTTAATCCGGTGTACGGTGAGATAGCTGATAAAAGCCTGGAAGCAAGGGTGAGTATCATGCGAAATCCGGAATTTCGCCGCAGAGTGCTCGATGCGCCGCATAGTAGCAGCGGTATGGACTTGATGGATGAGGTACTGTTCAGCTACAACAAAATGTTTCGCCTGGGCGAGCCAGCCAACTACGAACCCAAACCTGAGGACTCTCTGGAAGCCGAAGCGACCCGGAAGGGAGTGAGTGCTGAAGAGGTGGTCTATGACATGTTGCTGGAACAAGATGGTCATTCATTGATTTATCATCCACTGTTTAACTACGGTTCCGGCAATCTTGATTACGTTAGAACCATGCTTGATCATCCGTACACAATATTGGGTCTGAGCGATGGTGGTGCGCATTGCGGTTTACTATGCGATGCCAGCTTTCCCACCACATTGATTCAGCATTGGGGCCGCGATCGAGAAGGAGAGCAATTGCCATTGACTAAATTGATCGCGATGCAGACCCGGCAGACTGCAGCGCAAGTTGGCTTGTACGATAGAGGCCTGCTAAGACCGGGTTATAAAGCCGATGTGAATGTGATCGATTTCAGCAAACTTGCCTTGCATCACCCGCATGTCGTGAATGATCTTCCTGCCGGCGGGCGGCGTTTGGTTCAGTCCGCTACAGGCTATGAGCAAACGATCATTTCCGGAAAGGTTGCTTTCCAACAGGGGGAAAGTACTGGCGAGCTGAACGGACGACTGATCCGTGGTTCACAACAAGCGCGATCTGTCTGAACCCCGATCTGTTGCGAATAATACAATGTCATGGGTAAATTCCTACCGCGCATTTTTCGAGGGCAGTGCGAGAGCCAGGCAACATACTATGAACAGAAGAACATTTTCCAAATTGGCACTTAATTCAGCACTGCTGGGTGCCGCCTCTCAAGCCAGCCCACTGGCAGCGCTTGCTTCCTCAAAACCTGCAGTGCCTTTCGAAATTGCGGTGATGACATGGAGCTTTCATATGCCATTATGGCGGGGGCAGCTCAAAGCCGTTGAGCTTCCAGGGAAGATCGCCGACTTGGGAGTTACTCAGTTCGAGTGGTCAGCGAAATGTCTGCGCGATCTTAAAGGTGGCCGCGAGACTATGTTCCAGGCGCCCTCCATCAAGTTTTTTGAAACTCTGCGTCAGTCTGCGGATGATGCCGGAGTAAATAGCCGGGTTATTAGTCTTGGCGGGCCTTTTTACCTGGCGGGGGTAAACGCCAAAGACCGAAACGCAGCCCTGGATTTTTTCCTGCAGTACGTTGACGGAGCAAAGGCGCTTGGCTGCGACATGCTGCGAGTTGAACTGTATTGTAATGCACCACAGGGCCCCGATAGAGAGGCTCAGGCCAAAGATCTGGCCATGACTGGCTTGCACGCTTTGGATTCTAGATAAACACTTAGAGCAAAAAGGAAAGCCTTATGCCCCAACCATTTTCTTTCCCAAGGCCTGACTGGGTACGGCGCCTGAACTATCTCGGTGACAGCGTGGGAGGTGCGGCCAATTTAGTATCGCTGGATGCCGATGAGATGTTGCATGTTGCACAGCGCAGCCTTGGGCTGACTGATTTTGGCGATCACTGGGGCACTGAATGGCGAGACGCTTACTATAAGCTTGTGCAAAGCTATGACGAGCAGGCGCAGCTGAACACCCTGGGTCGCTTGGCGACGCGCCAGGACTTTATTCGCACGCTACGCACTCGCTTGCTGGTAGCAGATGCACACAGGCGTCAGCCAGAACTGGAGCAGGTCGACATTGTAGAACCGGTCTTTATCGTCGGTCAGTCCAGAACCGGAACAACGATTATTCATGAGTTGATGAGCCTGGACCCACAATTGCGAGCGCCCCTGGCCTGGGAAATGATTCACCCCATTGAGTGGGCCGACGCACCGCCAGTAGCACGGCAGTTACTGGCTGAATGCGAGCAGGATTTTTTTGCCGATGTGGTGCCCGAGTTTGCTGCCGTACATGAACTGCGTGCCGACCTGCCAATGGAATGTGTGCTGATGATGGCACTGGAATTCAGCGGCGGTTGGGCGGCAACCACCGGTGATGTGTCAGATTTTCTGGCCTGGCGTGCTGAGACCGACCCGGTACCTTCTTACCGGATGCATAAGCGCTTTTTACAGGTACTGCAGGGGCATGGCCAGGCCCAATGGTTGCTGAAATCACCAGCTCATTTAATGCAGTTGCCGGCGCTGTTTGAAGTGTATCCGGATGCAAAAATCGTTCATACGCACCGAGACCCAATAAAAACGATCGCATCTACCATCAGCACAGTGGCAACTTCACAGTTTGTCCGCAGCGACCAGGTTAGTACTGATACCAACGCCTTTGCTATTCCCATTGGTTTTCAAATGTCTTTGGAAGCTGGCATTGACCAGCGTACCAATGGGCAATTGCCCGCAGAGCGGATAGCTGATGTGTTGTATCAGGACTTTATGCAGGACCAAAGTGGCGCTTTAAAAGTGGCCTATGACAAGCTCGGCCTGGAATTTGACGCGCAACTGGCCAGTATCATGCGCAGCTATCTGCAGGATAAGCCCCAAGGTAAGTTTGGCCGGCATCATTATGCACTGGAAGACTTTGGGCTAAACGCTGATGACATTCGCGCTCAATTCGCCCGCTATGTTGCGCATTATGGAATTGAAGAGGGAATTTAAAACTTGCCATACAGGCACGCTCACTCAAACGAAACGCATTTACATTCACGGCTACTGGGCGCTCAACAGGGAGCCGTGTGTTCCCACCCTTCTGCTATCATAGCTGCTCTTTGCGTGGCTTTGCGGGAGAATAGAGTTTGGCGGGTACCAGCTTATTGGTGCTGTTGGATGACATAGCGGCTGTACTTGATGATGTGGCCGCTATGACGAAGGTGGCAGCAAAAAAAACCGCCGGCGTATTGGGCGATGATTTGGCAGTTAACGCCGAAAAAGTTACCGGAGTTACGGCTGAGCGTGAGCTGCCAGTAGTTTGGGCGGTAGCAAAAGGCTCGTTCCGAAATAAGCTGATTCTGGTGCCGGGAGCACTGGCCGTTTCACTGATAGCGCCATGGTTGATCATGCCGGTGTTAATGTTGGGGGGCTTGTACCTCTGCTACGAAGGCTTCGAGAAAGTCGCCCACAGTCTGCTGCATGCCCAGGCGGAAAAGCAGGAGCAACAGGAGTTGATCAGGCATTTGTCTGAACCTGGCTTCGATCTGCTTGCCTATGAGCAAGCCAAAATCAGCGGTGCAATCCGCACTGATTTCATTCTGTCGTTGGAAATCATTGTCATTACCCTGGGAATTGTGTCCACCGCCAGCTTTGCCACACAGGTCAGCGTTGTGGCGTCCATCGCAGTGCTGATGACCGTAGGGGTGTACGGGCTGGTAGCCGGTATCGTCAAGCTGGATGACGCTGGTTTATACCTGAAAGAAAATTCGGGTAGTGGAACCTTGGCCAGTGTTAAAGAAGGACTGGGACGAGCGTTACTGGCGTTTGCACCCTGGTTGATGAAGGCATTGGGCTTGGTGGGAACGATCGCCATGTTTCTGGTCGGTGGTGGTATTCTGGTTCATGGCATCCACTTTCTGGACGAATGGCTAGCCAGCGTAGCCAACCAGGTGTTGGGATATACCACCCTGGGCCCGGCGCTCGCCGCGATCATGCCAGCTTTTGGTGCCCTGATGATCGGGGTTATAGCCGGCGCCATTTCCTTGGCGGTCATCACCTTTATATCCCGGCTTGTTGGTCGTAGTGCGAAGTCGTCTGACACATAATATGCAGGGCAGTATCTCAACAGCCATGGCCAAGAATGTTGCAGCTAACGGTCTGGAACGAAGCATGCTTCAGAACAAAGCAGTGTGTGTCGCCAAGCGAATGTGCCGTGTAGTTGCGCTGTTGCTTGTTGCGAGCGTGCTGGCGGCGTGCACCGGCCTGTTGTTACGTAACGCCGACTGGTTGTTGATTCGCTATGTCAGTGAGTACATGACCCTGGACGATGTTCAAAAAGACCTGATTCGCGACGAACTTGCCGCCAGTATCCAACGCATGGATGCCAACAGTGTGACTAGACTTCTCGGCCTGCTGACACAGGCGCAAGAGCTCAATCGTAAGCAGTTACTGGCGCCTGAAATTCCGGTGCTCGTTGCTTCCATTGAAACGCTCGGGGAAGAATTTCAGCGCGATGCCTTACCCGGTTTGCTTGCTCTGGCGGCAACCGTATCAATAGAACAGCGACAGGAAATTCAGGACGAGCTGAACTCGCGAAATCGTAAATTTACCAAGGAATATCTTGAGCCCGGTCTGGATAAGCGTCGACGTGCGGTTGGCAAGGAGATTCGCGCCAATGCCAAGCGTTGGCTCGGTCGCCTGAACGAAGAACAGGCGCTGCTCATCAAAGACTTCATTGCCCGATACGACGTTGATGAGCAGCCCTGGTACGACAGCCGGTTGGCCCTGCAAAGGGCCATGCTGACAGCACTGGAAGAATCAGAACTATCTCGCAGAATGGCGGCGCTTGAGCAGCTTGCAGAAGAACCAGATCACTATTACAGCGTCGAATACACGCGGCAGTGGGAAGCCAACAAGCGTCTTACGCAGATTTTATTGCAAGACCTGTTGCGCAGTTGCACGGCCTCACAACGCGAAAGAATCGATCGTGAGTTCATTCGCCTTAAGGGCCGCATTACGAATGTGCGCGACGCCCTGCGGCAAGTAGGGGCCACACAACTATCTGAGAGTGGGCATGCATCAGCGCTGTGTAAGCAAGCAAGCCCGGAAGGATTGCAAATTTTTGACGAGCGTTACCAGGTCGCTCGGTGTGCCCTGCAGTCTGCTATGATGCCGCCAACGTAAAGCTCTGCTGAGGAGAGCCGTGTTGGCGCTTGTTCGTCTGTTAGTGATGCTGTTGTTTGCCCGTGCCGGAGCCATTGCTGCTGAGCCGGGCATCTCATTAGGTCTTGGCCGCACGGTCAGCGATGCTGAAATCAAAGCGTGGGATATTGATGTGCGCCCTGATGGTGAAGGGCTGCCGGCGGGCAGCGGTTCGGTTGCTGAGGGTGAGCGGGTTTATGCGCAGAAATGCCTGATGTGCCATGGAGAACGCGGTGCTAACGGAATCAATGATCAGCTGGTCGGCCGCATACGAAACGATGCTTTTCCGTTTGCGCTGGACCCAAGTGCAAAAAAAACCATTGGCAGCTATTGGCCGTATGCTACCACAGTGTTTGATTATGTGCGTCGAGCGATGCCGTACGACCGGCCGGGCTCCTTGAGCGACAACGAGGTGTACAGCGTCACCGCGTATTTGCTCCATTTGAATGGCATTATCGATAGAGAAGTGAGCGTTGATGCCGCGTCCTTGCCGAAAATTCGAATGCCCGCACGCCACCGCTTTGTTGCAGACGACAGAACCACCAGCGAACAATTTACCGACGGCGAACAGTGAATAAGAACATACCACGGCGAGTTATTATCAAAGGTCTTGCTGGCGTCGGTGGCGCGCTGGCCGCTTACTCAACCTCTGCGCAGACGGCTGGAATGGCAGCGACACAATCCGGCGCGGCCGCCATGCAAGATCCAAGCAAGATACCCGGTGGGCCGCCGACTGCAATCGGCCAACGAGCCACCGAGGTTGGCCTTCATAGAGAAACCTTCGCTGATGTTGCATCGGTCACGCCGCTTCAGGACTTGCACGGCACGCTCACGCCGGCTGACCTGCACTTCGAGCGCCACCACGCAGGCGTACCAGCAATCAGCGCGCAACACCATGAATTGTTGATCCACGGCATGGTCGATAAGTCGCTGAAGTTCAGCCTGCAGGATCTACAACGTTATCCTGCCAGCACCCGGCTGTGTTTTATTGAGTGCTCAGGGAATCTGTTTACCTTCGGCGGTGAGCGTACCAGCCCGCAAATGCTGTGCGGTCTGACCAGCCAGAGTGAATGGACTGGGGTGCCGTTGCGCAGCTTGCTGAATGAAGCGGGTCTTCAGCCGAAGGCCAGCTGGTTGCTGGCTGAAGGTGGCGATGCTGCGCTGATGACTCGCAGCATTACTGTCGCCAAGGCACTGGATGATGCCATGGTTGTCTACGCTCAAAATGGCGAGCCGCTGCGTCCGGAGCAGGGCTATCCAATCCGTTTGCTGTTACCGGGCTGGGAAGGCAATACCAATGTCAAATGGTTGCGCCGCTTGGAGTTGTCTGACCAACCATTCATGACCCGGGAAGAAACCGCGAAGTACACAGACCCGCTGAAAAACGGCACAGCGCGCCAGTTCAGCGTAGTCATGGATGCGCGCTCCATTATTACTTCACCCAGTTACCCGGCCAGGATTGAACATGGTTGGCACGAAATACGCGGCCTGGCGTGGAGTGGGCGTGGCCGAATCGTTCGGGTTGATGTCAGTACGGACGGCGGCAAACATTGGCAAGTGGCTGATTTGCACGGCCCGGTGCTACCCAAGGCGCACACCCGTTTTACTCTGTCGTGGCGCTGGACCGGTGGTGGCGCTGAACTGCTAAGCCGCGCGGTGGACGAAACTGGCTACGTGCAACCCAGCTTACAACAGTTGGTAGCCGTGCGCGGGCAGGCGTCAACTCCGTATCATATGAACCCGATCGTGGGTTGGCTAGTGCAGGGTGATGGGCAGGTGCTGTTCAAAGCCGAGATGTAAGGGGGACACGCCATCACTAACAGTTAGCCGCAGCCATTTAGGCCGTGGCGACTGTTTTCGACAAAGACATGTGTCCCCCATAGCAGGAGAAAGGTATGAAAATTGGTATGACGCTACCGGTCACAGAGCCCGGCTGGAGCAGGGCAATACTCAAAGACTGGTGTCGGAACATAGAGCAGGGCCCTTATGACAGCCTGGCCCTCGGCGAACGGCTGTGTTTTCCAAGTCCGGAGCTTATCGCCACATTGTCAGCAGCGGCCGCCTTAACTGAGCGGGTGCGCTTACACACTACCGTATTGATTGCCCCCATCCATGACCCGGTGGTTTTGGCGAAGCAGCTCGCCACCATTGATGTGTTCAGCGAAGGCCGATTGACTGTGGGGGTTGGTACAGGCGGCAGAGAAGAGGACTATATCGCCAGTGGCACCGAATTGCAGCGCAAACGTATTGCTGAGATGGAGCGCTGTGTGACCTGCATGCGGGAAGTCTGGGCTGGAAAAATCGTACGTGATGGATTGTTGCGCCCGGTGGAACCGTTCCCGTTGCAAACCGGTGGCCCACCAGTACTGGCCGGAGTGTTTGGCCCAAAAGGCTTGGCAAGTGCGGCGGGTTTCGCAGCCGGGATTGCTGGCATGAGTATGAGCGCCAACGCCAATGAAGCGGCTGCAGCGAATGATCTGGCGCGCCGTTGCTGGCGAACCGCGGGCCGCGAAGGCGCCCCTTATCTAACAAGCTCTTTCTGGTTTGCATTGGGTCCGCAGGCGGATGAACAAATGCGCGTCCACTTAAACCGGTACTTTAACTGGCTGGATGCCGATGCGCGTAATGCCATGAGCGAGCAGTGCGGCTTTCGAGGTGATGCAGATGCATTAAGCGAGCGGCTGCGGGAATTCGCCGCGGCTGGCTGCGATGAATTGCAATTGATACCGACGAGCATTGACCCGGACGAAGTGCTTCGTGCTGCGGATGCCGTGCACGCGTTCAGATCATAGGCTGCACACCATCAGCTCATTGATTAGCCGCTGGCAGCCAGTGCGTTTCGAATTCGTTGATGCTCCGCCTCATCAATAGGGAAATCGCGCATCATGGCAACGGCCGCCAGTTTGCAAACAATACTGGGTACTGCATAGAGAATTGCCAAGCCCTGCAGCTGCGCCGCTGAATTGTCACCGGCGGTATCGAAGCCAAGCAGCTCCAGTAGCGGGAATATCAGCCCAACAGCGAGCGCAAAAGCCAACTTGGATGCGGTACCCCACAGGGCGAAAAACAGACCCGGGCGGCGTTGGCCGTTTTCGTGGGCGTCCCACTCAATCAGGTCGCCGTTGATGGCGCTGGGTAGCACAAGGTCAGCACCAATCATTAGCCCGGTGCCCACCACGATAGCGATGTACCATGCGATATCGCCCGCACCCAAAAACGGTGCACCGGTAAAGAACAGGCAGGCAATCAACACCGCCGCGCACCAGGTTTGGTGTTTTCCGCAGCGGCCGGCAACCTTCACCCAGAACGGCACCGCTATGGCGCTGCACAGAAAATACAGGAACAGTATCGGGCCTGCCAATGCGGGCTCCTGCAACACATGCGTCGTGAACAACAAAAACAGAGTTGCGGGTATCGCATTGGCAAAGCCATTCAGCAGAAAAGCCAGTAAAAGGCGGCGAAACGGCGATGGCCTGGTGAGTAACTGAAGAGCTGCGATAAAGTTGTTGCCCTCCGGCGTGACCGTTGACCGGTCTGGAACCCAACGGAGGGCCGCAGGCACGGTGACCATCAGACTGGCGAGCACCAGGATGCTGATGGCTAGCAGTGAAGACTGCAATGCGGAATTACTGCTGTTATCAATCAATATCAACGCAAGCAAAGTGCCCATCAGGCCAAACACCACGCGCGATCCAGCGGCTCGGCTGCGTTGGTGATAGTTGCTTGATAACTCCGCCCCCCAGGCATTGAATGGCACAATGGCCATGGTGCCGGCGGTGTATATCGCCATTGCGCCAAGAAGCAGGTAGGTATTGCTCGCATTTTCCCCTGGGTTGAACAGCAGCCAGACCGAGGCGGCGAGCAAGGGGGCGCTGGCCGCGACCCACACCCGGCGTCGCCCCCAGTGAGCCGGCGTCCGGTCGGAAAAATAGCCCACTAGCGGGTCGGTCAGCAGATCCCACAGGCGGGCCAACAACAGGATGCCGCCCACCGCACTCAAGCTAAGCCCCAATGCCTGGGCATAAAATGTCGGCAAGATTACCTGCAATGCAATAAAGCCAGCCGCCATGGGAAGGGCCAGCCCACCGTAGGCTGCCAGCACAGCCAGCGGAATAGGGCGGTCGCCGGAAAGGGAAGTTGTCATCATATTAGGCGGCCCGTTCGGTTGCGAAAACACGGCTTAAGCAACAGATACGCAGCTGTAATGCGCTTCGATCACTTGTCAGTCCTCTGTCATATTTTTGTAACCTGGCACACGTGTAATGGTCTGGCCTGTGGCAGCCAATAAAAGTATGCAGTGCAGGCCCCATCGACCTTATATTTTATGGAGCAATTGCTGTGAGTGATAACAGCCAGCAGACATCGCCGGTAAGCGTTCAGTCGGGAGCCGGCCCGCTGGTTTGGTTGGGTGTTATTGCATTGGTCTATGTTTTGCTGGTTGGCGTCAGCATCATTGGCGCCGGCTTTAAATGGGTATCGGGTGGTGAGCAGGGCGCCGCGGCAATTTTTGCCTTTGCCGGTAACCCGATCGCTGGCGTAATACTGGGGACGCTGGCAACTGCATTGGTACAGTCATCCAGTACAGTAACCTCGGTCATTGTTGGCCTGGTTGCCGGCGGGGTGCCAGTTTCAGTGGCTGTACCCATGATTATGGGTGCCAACATGGGCACTACCATCACCAATACGATCGTCAGCCTTGGCAATCTTGGTGAAGACTCTTCATTCAACAAGTCATTCCAGGCAGCAACGGTTCACGATTTTTTCAACTTGTACAGCATCTTCATTTTTCTGCCCATCGAGATAATGTTTCAGCCGCTGGAGCGCATGGCAGGGGCTTCCGCCAGCTGGCTGGTGGGCGATGGAGGGACTTCGGTCAAAGGGCTGAATTTTATTGGCGCCGTCACCAAACCTGTAGCCAATAGCCTGGTCGATTTTTTACAGAGCTTTCCGGTAGCGGTTGGTGGTACGCTGGCGATAGCCATTGGCATTGGTCTGATCATCATTTCAGTAGTGAATCTCGGCCGCCTGTTACGTGGTGTAATGACCGGACGTGCCAAAAGTATTGTTGAGAAGGCAGTGGGTCGCAGCCCGGAAACCGGTGTTGCGTCGGGCACTCTGGTTACAGTGTTAGTTCAATCGTCATCAACCACCACCAGCCTGATTGTACCTCTGGCGGGTGCAGGGGTGGTTACTACCCGGCAGGTGTTTCCATTTACAATGGGTGCGAATATCGGCACCTGTATTACTGCCTTGCTGGCCGCGACTTCCATCAGTGGCGTTAATGAAGTGTTCGCTCTGCAAATTGCGCTGGTGCATTTGTTTTACAACGTGCTGGGTGTGTTGCTATTCCTGTATATCCCTGTCATTAAAGACATGCCGGTAAAGGCCGCCATATGGCTGGGAGAGAAAGCAGCGCAGCAGCGTTCCTGGGCGTTTGGCTATATTTTCGCGCTGTTTTTTGTGTTACCTGGCACCGTGTTTGGTGGTGGAATGCTGTTCGATTCGGCCGACCAAGACATTATTCAAGCGAGAGAAAGCGCCGCTGCCCTGGAGTGTGAGCAAGCTATTGAATCCTGCGAAATGACGATCGAATAAGACACCCGCTACTATTGGGCATCAAACATCACGTCAATGGCGTGCTGTTGCCGTGTGCTCTCCAGAGACTACAAGCTCAAATCGTTGCCATTCTGGTCGACCGCGCGTACCCGGAGGTCATCCGGGTCGCTATCGGTAACGCTGGGCACCCACTGGCCGATACACTGAGAGTCCAGCAGACAATCATCAGTCAGCGTTTCCAGAAAGGCGACGAGATAGCCAACTTCAACCTGATCAATGTCCGTGACCGGCAGTTGGGAGCTGCCGGCGGCTTGCAGTGCTTCAAGCTGGTCTACCGCCCGTAAGGTATTTGCCATCCAGTTGTCGATCTGTGTGCCGGCGGGCAATTGGCTGGTGTCGTAATCTTCTGCGCTCGCTCGGGGTGTAATGTGGTGTTGCACAACGTCTCTCAAGCGAGAGTAAGCGCCGGCATGGCTAAAAGGCCCGGTAACCGCAACATTGAGCAGGCTCGGGGTGCGAAATGCGTAACGGTCCGCTTCGACACCGGT
>JAUIHW010000053.1 GCA_030431775.1 Gammaproteobacteria bacterium | reverse complement strand
GGCCGCTGGTTCGTCGCCCAGCGCGACGGTCTGATTCTTGCCTTCGACAACAACCCGGGCGTCAGTGCCACCAGCACAGTCCTCAATCTGTCGATAGCCAATCCGCCTGATGAGGGCGGCCTGCTGGGCTTTGCCTTTGCGCCCGACTGGGCAACCTCGCGCCAGGCGTACGTGTCCTACACCCGCAACGTCACCGGCACGCCGGGCGTGGTACTGCAGTCGGTTGTGTCGCGCTTCAGCAGTGCCGATGACGGCCTGACCCTGAACCCGGCGTCGGAACAGGAAATCCTGGTTATCAATCACCCCGCGGGCAACCACAACGGCGGCGGCATTGCCTTCGGCCCGGATGGTTACCTGTACCTCGGCATGGGTGATGGCGGCGGCATCAGCGATTTTTACGCAAACGGGCAGGACACAACCAATCTGCTCGGCACTTTTATCCGCATTGATGTGTCCGGCGGCGGCACCGGCTACGCCATTCCGTCCGGCCCTGCCGGCAACCCGTTCCAGGCCAATCCGCAGTGTGCGCTCGGCAGCGGCAGCCTGCCCTGCCCGGAAATCTTTGCCTGGGGTTTGCGCAACCCATTCCGCTGGAGCTTCGACCGCGACACCGGCGACCTGTGGGCCGGCGACGTGGGTAACCTGCTGCGCGAAGAAGTCAGCCTGATCGAGCGCGGCGGCAACTACGGCTGGGTGGTCAAGGAAGGCTTTGCGTGTCTGGATCCGAATGACAATAACGGCATTCTGCCGAGCTGCGACGATGCCGGCATGATTGACCCGATTGTGGATTACAACTCCGGCAGTGACGCCGGCGACCTGGGCCGCACGGTGATCGGCGGCTACGTGTATCGCGGTGCGGACCTGCCTGATCTGGTCGGCAGGTACGTGTTCGGTGATGCCTACAGCACCAACATCTGGACGCTGGAAGATGACGGCAACGGCAATGTCTCGATCGTCGATCTGATTCCCAGCACCGGGCTGTTTATTTCGTCGTTTGCCGAATCGCTGGATGGCGAACTGTTCCTCACCAACCTGAGCGGTTCGCTGTGGCAACTGGTGGCAGACAACAGCAGCGGCACCAACACCATTCCGGATTTGCTCAGCGAGACCGGCTGTGTGGATATGGCCGATCCGACCCAGCCGGCCGGCGGCCTGATCCCCTATGCACCGGGCGCGCCGTTCTGGTCTGACAGCGCCACCAAGCCGCGCTGGCTGGCGATACCCGACGGTACATCAATCAATGTTGATGGCGATGATGACTTTGTGTTCCCAGAGGGCTCGGTGCTGGTAAAGAACTTCGAGCGCGGCGGCAAGCTGATTGAAACACGCCTGCTCATGCACCACGTCAACAACGGCGGCTGGGCCGGTTACACCTATCGCTGGAATGACACGGCGACAGAGGCAACCCGCATCGTCGGCGGCGCCACGCTGCCGGCCGGCGGCAGCGACTGGATTTTTCCGTCCGAAAACCAGTGCCTGGCATGCCATACCGCCGCTACCAACCGGGTACTGGGTCTGGAGGTTGCGCAACTCAACAACACCCTCACCTACCCGCAAACCGGGCGCAGCGCCAACCAGCTCGCCACGCTGGATGCCATCGGCATGCTGGCACCGCCGCTGGCCGATGTGCCGGAAAATTTACCCGCGCTGCCCGACCCGTTTGGCAGCGCACCGCTGGAAGAACGTGCGCGCGCCTATCTGCACAGCAACTGTTCCGGCTGCCACCGTCCCGGCACGCCGCTGCAGTCCACCATGGATTTACGCTATGACACGCCGTTGGCCAATACCAACGCCTGCAACGCGGATTCGATTACGGGCGGCAACCTGGGGATTCCCGGTGCCAAACTGATCGCGCCCGGCGCTGCCGACAGTTCGCTGGTGCATGTGCGCATGGGGCTGCGTGATGCCAATGCCATGCCACCGCTCGGCAGCCTGGTTGCCGATACTGCGGGTCAGGCGGTGGTGGCCGCGTGGATTAATTCGCTGAGTGGTTGCTTGTAGTCCGACAGCAATGCCTGCCGTTCGTCAGGGATAAAACCGCTGCCCACAGTCTGATCCCGGGGTATCCAGTGTGTAGGGATGCGGCAGTCGAACGTCTTTACTCCACTGCTTCTGCCGCAACGAGGTGGAATAAATTTGCTCACGGAAGCGGAATCGTGCGCGCGGCTGCCAGATATAGCTGGCACAGGGTTCAAGATCCGTTGTCAACTGATGCTGCGGCTCCGGCAGGCCCGCCACGGAATAGAAGGTCTTGCCACTGTAGCGACCGCCGATGCGGACTTCGTAACTGATGTCAGTCACCTCCGCCAGCAGGTCAGCATCAAGCACTTCTTCTAGCGACTGCCAGCCCAGCACGGGACGGACGGAATCCACCACCGGCCAGCGCTCCTGCATGATGCCAATAATACTGCGCTTGTTCACAGGGCGCGGCTGGCGCGGTCCGAGCACCAGTTCCGGCTGCCATTCCAGCAGCAATACCCGCAGCGCCTCCGCTACGATTTGTTCGCGGCGCTGAGCCAGAGTTTTGTCCGGCTCGCCCTCGTCATACCATTCGTCGACGTCAAACTCATCGGAACTTTCGCCACTGAACACGCTTAGCTCATTCGCGCCGGCATCGAGCAAGGTAAAGCGGTAGGGAAAACTCAGCGCAATGTAGCCACCCTTGTAGCCATCATGGAGCAGGCTGATCGGCCCCACCCAGACTCGCAATATCAGAGTGGTTGCGACCGGCTGTTCAGTCAGCTGAAGATTTACCGCAACCAACTGCTGGCGGACTTCTGCAAAAAATTGCTGGTGAACCCCAATTGCGCTGACATGCCGGTAAAGCGCATCCACTTCTCGCAGCGAAATCTCTTCATCCTGCACCATGGCCGCGCTCATGAAGGGGAAAAGTGGCGCCAGCCCGATACAGAAGGCACCGACAAAAGGCCCCGCGCGCAAACACTCCACCGGGGCAACCGCCATCATTTTGGCGCCTTCCGCGAATCCGCCACCCGCGCCGGTAAGCGCTACCCCCTGCGAGCCGTCACTCGGTGCAACGAATTCCAGAACCACACCGGAATACCGCAGTTCCCGTGTCGACGCTCGCAGATCGGGTTCAGGAGTTGGTTGTGTCGCACAGCCTGCGACGCACAGGAAAATAGCGGTTAGCGGAACAGCACCCGGCATACGCTGCCACGGCTTGCTGCAATGCTCTGAACACAATGGCGTTGCGCCACTATCGACCGGCCGATTATCCGGTGAACGCAGTCTATGCCCGCCCCAGAACATCGGCAAGGGGAAAAATGCGCCTGTCGGTCAGGCGCTTGCGACCGGGTCAACTACCGCGCGGATACTCGACCCAGAACACGCCGCGCAGCTCGCCGACAGCAAAGCCGACGGCCTGATCGTCCGGGTAAAGCTCGCCGAGCTTATCGGCGACTGCCGGTGCCAGGGCTTTACCATGACAATTCAGACAAAGCGGTTGCGTGACGATGGGCTCAACGTAACCCGACCGATTGCCGGGTAATGTAACTTCCTGCGGCTCGCGGTCCGTTGCCGCGTCAAGGTAGCCGGCCAGTATGGGTTTAACCCAGTCGGGTGCGATATTGGCCGGGTTACGCAAACGATGGCTGGCACGGCCGACGCGAATGCCATCGCGTGACAGCGAGCCGGCGATTTCCGGCGCCTGAATACGACAAACCGCAATGGCTTCAACCGGCCCTTCGCTCATGCCCGCCTGCAGCGCGCTTTGCAGTTGGCTTTTAAACCCGGCCAGAATTTGTGCGCCACGCGGTGGCTCGGTGTCGTCAACCGCGCAGCCTGCGAGCAGCGCGATCAGGGATGCCAATACAGCGTATCGAAGAAGTCGCAAACGCATCGCGGCATCCGGCCAGTATGGGTTTAATCCAGCAGCGCCGCTTTTATTTCGTCGCTGTTGAACAACCTGCCGATCTTGGTTTCGTACGCTGCTGCCGAATTCTCTGAGTTCTGGGTTTCAAAGCCGGTGCCGCCGATGACCTCGTCGCCGCGCATGCTGTTCTCGGCCAGAGTT
Organism: Gammaproteobacteria bacterium; assembly: GCA_030431775.1. GTDB lineage: Bacteria > Pseudomonadota > Gammaproteobacteria > Pseudomonadales > JAUIET01 > JAUIET01. The sequence goes on along the minus strand of JAUIHW010000053.1, from coordinate 17,706 downwards.
TCACCGTCACCGCTGACAATCTGCAGCAACAGGTCGTAAGCCAGCGTCAGCTTCATGTAAATGTCGGTTTGCCAGTCATTCACGGTCAGCACGACATTTTTATCCTTGCCGCCGGCCGCAACTCCCGCTTGCACATCCGCAGGTGACCCGATCGCCAGTGGCGTAACTGCGAAGCCGCTTTTGCTCAGGCCTCGTTCCAGCGGCGTTGCCATCGCTTCGGTCAATGGTTTGCCACTCTCTGTGGTTACTGACCAGGCATTGCCCAGTGCTGCCCGCTGCACGCCAACAAAACTTGCATCCTTGGAGCCATCAAGCACGTAACTGCGGTTATCCACGACAGCCACGCCGATTTCGCCCTCGCCGGTAAACGGCAGCGCTACATTTGCGGTTTCATAGGAATACTTGTTGCCTACGGCGCAGCCCATCAGCACAGCACCACAGAGCGCGATCACGCCAAGTCTCACTATATTCATTGATCTTCCCCTGCCGCTGTCTCAACGCCGAAGATTTTGTCCAGCACCTCGCGAATCATTTCCTGAGCGGAGCGTCGCGCAAGCGATGTCCGGTTCGACTGGCCGGATGCAAATTTGTAGTTGGTCTGGCCATCGCGCAGCTCTATGTTCAGTTCGAGCATGTACATGGTGATGTCCCACATCCACTTGTCCCGGTACTGGACAACAACGTCCACCGGCTCTTCCGGCTGCTGGTCAACACCGAAACTGGCCTCCTTGCCCATGGCCTGCAGGCCCTCGACGATTTTCTCGCCGGTGCCGCGTTTATCGCCGGAATATTTGGCCACATAAAAAGTCTGCAGTGAACTCAGGTCAACTTCCGGATCTACATCCGCAGTGAGTGATGTGCTGACACAGCCGCTCAGAAACAGCAGCACGGTGATCAGCCAGACCGCACGTAAACAGTTGGTCATGGTTGCTTCCCCCTTATTCCCGCTGCCCGGTGTATTACCCGCACAACAGGAAAGTTATAGCCCTGCAATCAGGGCCGCAAATCAGCGCTGACTTCCTTGGGCAGCGTGTACATGGCACCCGTCAGCGGATCAACAATGAACCAGCCGATCAGACCGCCCACCAGGATGTTGCCGCCGATGTACCAGCCGTCTATACCGCGCTCGATAGGCATCTCTGCTTTCGAGAAGCCTTCTTTTTCAAACTTCACGCGGTAGTCATGACCTTTGAAGTAACCCCTGCCCGCTGCCAGCGTTACCCTTGCCGGCGTTTCACCTTTGTAGACAGCCCTGTCGTTGGCATCCACCACAGTGATCTGGGCGCCGTCAGGCTTACTGTTAATGGTGACGGGATATTCCGACTTGCTGACAATAGAAGCGCAACCACCCAGCAAAACTACGGCAGCTGCGACGCCAAACAGACGTTCAGATTTAAGGTTAGTCATATCCCCCCCCGGAAGATAAGCTGAAACTATATTACTCCAGTCGCTTGACCATTAATATAGCGTCGCCGGTCAAATATATCAGTGGATGCGGGCAGACCAGCTCGCTGCTGCTCCTCCGCATCGGGCCGCGTGGTCTAATTTGCTGTCGGGCTGCCAGCAAACGCCGGCGCAAGCACCTGGGCACTTTCTACAGAAAAGTGCATGGCATCGCGATACATAATTTTGCCCTGATTGTAGACGCGGCACACACCAGCCAGACACACTATCGACCGAAGGTCCAGAAACGTTGCGCCGCTCTCGTCAGCCAGTTCCTGAAGAACTTTCAGTCTGTCTAGGTAGCCGGGGGTTAGATCGCTGGTACTGAAATCACAATTGGAGTACGAATGCTCGCCATCCATATTTTTAAGGCACTTGGCTACATTGCCCGGCCCCTGTGGAGACGGCGAGACCAGAACAACTTCTCGTCCGGAATCACGAATTTTCTTCGCCATATGACCCAATTTCCGGATACTGTCATCGCCATTCTGACCAATCAGCACGTTGAAAGTTGAAGCCAGGTAAACCCTGTCGATCTGATTTGGTTTATTCAGCAAATAATCCAGCGTAGCTTGGTTAAATTGCTCACAACTCGACGTCAGTAGATTCTGCCGGGCGCCTTTATAACCAGCGATAGGGGGACATGCGGACAACGTCGCCTGAACCACCCCGGTTTCCGACTGCGCCATAGCCAGAGGCAAAGCCAGATGCATCGCCTGACTATCGCCCCAAAGCAGCGCTTGAACAGACTCCCCGCTGCGACACTCACGCGCGTCGATAGAATTTCCGTTGCAGGAAATATCAAGGCCATAGTTCTGTGCCAGCCGCGAATAAAGTTCTGACCGTCCGGGAAAACCGTTTGTGCCATGCCCGGAAAAACCCAAGCCAACAAAGGTAACGGCCCCGGCCACTGATGCCAGCAGCACCGCTTTGCCGGACTGCGCCATGCCGCCAGCGCGCCTGCGGAAAGGTGTCTCTATGTACCGGTAGCTCAGGGCCGCGAATAGCAATGCGAGTCCGATGGCTGACAGCATCTCCCATACGGCCGGATGCACCGGGCTTCGTATGCGCAAAAAAGCCAGTATCGGCTGATGCCAGAGGTAGGCACTGTAGCTAATAAGACCGAGACTGACCGGTCCTTGCGCCGCGAGAATGCGCCCGACGCCGGAAGTTGGCGTCCCAAACAGAATTACCAATGCGGTTCCCGCAACCGGAACCAGGCTGTAGAGGGACGGAAACGGCGTGGATGCATCGTATAGAAAAACCGCCGCCAATAGCGCAGCCAGCCCCAACCCGGCGAACACATTATTGGATCTTAAATGGAAATACCGCATCGCCAGTGCACAAAGCGAGCCTGTCATAAGCTCCCAGACTCTGGCGAATGGCAAATAAAAGTTCCAGCTCGGATCGATACGCCAGCCGCGTTCTGCCGACAACAGGCTGGTCAACAATAGGACGACTATAGTCACTACCATCAGCCGCTTTCTTCTCCATAACAAAAGAAGCAGCAACGGAAAAACAATGTAGAACTGTTCTTCGACTGCCAGGCTCCAGGTATGGAGCAATGGCTTTTCCTCCGAGGCGACATCGAAATAGTCTGACTTCAGAAAAAAGAAGACGTTTGAAAGAAACAGACTCGTCGCAACGAGGCTCTGTGCAAATTCCTTTAATTCGTAAGGATCCATAAGGACCCATGCGAACGGAATGCAGCACGCCATAACGAAATAAAGCGCGGGCAGTATTCGTCTGGCGCGGCGCTCATAAAAATGAGCTATGGAAAACCGGCCTTTTTCCAGATCATCGATGATGATTCCGGTAATTAAATAACCGGAGATCACAAAAAAAACATCTACGCCGACATAACCGCCGCTGAACAGGTCAAAACCCGCATGGAAAAGGATAACCGGCAACACCGCAATTGCGCGAAGCCCGTCGATTTCTGGCCGGTAGGTCATACAGTATTCTGACTGGCATTTCGGACGGCGCCGATATTACCAGACGATCAGATTTGTTTGACCATTAATATAGCGTCGCCGGTGAAATGTATCAGCGGATGCGGGCAGACTGGCTCGCGGGATACCTAATACAGGCCTCAGGCAGCACAACACTTTACATCAAGACCGACACAGCTATACTCACCAAACGCATCTGTATACTGGATGCTTATCAATTCTTAAGGGGAGATCAATTACATGAAAGCATTGCAACCTGTATACAGGGGGGTCGTTATTGCAGTTGCGATTATCGCAAGCGGCTGCGCCACGATTCTTAACGAAGAGACACAGAGCATTAATGTCACATCATCAACTGGTGAGGCATTCAGCTTTTCTGTTGATGGCCAGACGTACGAAGGGCCTTCTATTGTTTCCGTTAAGCGTGCCAAGGCTGACAAATTTATCGTGACTGAAACGGAAGGCTGTAACAAGCAAACGTTGGTCCCGGCGAAAGTTGACAGCAAATTTTGGATTAATATTCTGACCGGTGGTGTATTCGGTTCAACCACCGATTATTCCTCTGAAGAAATGTGGGCCTACGACGCGAATGTCGTGGTTAGCTGCAAGAACTGACAACACCTTCACGGTGATTAAAAAGGGGAGCCTGGCTCCCCTTTTTTTGTTGGCCAGCTCAGCCTGGGCTGCATCACCTGAACTCAATTCACTTATTCAAAAAAGTGCCGAACTAGACCTTGCCAGCCAACGCACGTGGGCAGCGCTGACACACAGCCACAATCGCAAGACCTCCCTGAACTCGAGCACTCTGATACTTACCGAAAGCGGCTTCGATCCGGAACAGGAGCTGGTCGCGACGCTTGCCATTCTCTTTGGTGAAGACAGTGATATCAGCAGGCGCTGCCATTTCCCCGCCCGAAACGTATGGCTCGCGGAAAAACTGGATATCAGCCCGGCATCACTGGACCACTGCGATGGACTGCAGGAATACCTAAAAAAGGCTCCCGTAAACCGGGTATCGCTAATCTATGCATCGGAGAATATCAGTCAACCATCGAGCATGATGGGACATATTCTGGTGAAAATTTCCGGTCAGGATAGCGATGGCATTGAACGCAATCACGCCGTATCTTTTTTTACCGATGTATCCGGAATCAACGTACCGAAAATTATCTACGACAGCATAATCGCCGGCAAACGAGGATATTTTGCATTAACGCCCTACCAGGGAAAAATTGAAGGCTATCTCAAGCGCGAGCAACGGAACGTCTGGGAATACAAACTCGCTTTGAGCGACAGGCAGTTGCGCCTGATTCAGCTGCATATCTGGGAACTCAAAGACGCTAACCCCAGCTATTTCTTTGACTCCTATAACTGTGCCACGCTCACTCATTTTCTCCTGGCTGTCGCAAACCCGGCACTCGTGGAAAAAAGTAGCTACCTGATGAGCCCGCTTGACGTTGTTAAGAACGTCTACTGGAAAGGCATGGTGCAGGAGGTATTGGTTACGCCGTCCAGCAAGTGGCAGATACGCATGATCGCCGAGGAGTTGCCGGACTCCACAGCGAGAGCGATCAAAGAATCGGTGGATCGCGGCAGCATCTTGCTGCTGCCGAGTACCGTCGACAGAAAACAGAAGTTTTTGGTCGGAACTCTGGCCGCAAGCTATAACGACTTTCTGTTTGAGCAAGGACAACGCGACAGCGACAGTTGGACCGGATACAGGCAGAATCTGGAACAAAGCTATTTTGATCGGGACAACGACTATGTCATAGACCTGTCCGGTTACAAGAACCCTCTGAAGGCTCCGAATGACGGTCAACTGTATGTGGGACTGAGCCATTTCGACTCTGGCACATGGCTGAAGATTGGCGCTTTGCCAATCTCGCATACACTGATAGACGACAACCGGCAATTTTTCAGCGAGACCGAACTGCGCGTTGGCGACCTTTCTTTCCTCGTGTCGCTGGAAGATGGCGATCTGGAACTCAATGAATTTCAGGTTTATTCAGCAACGTCATACGTGCCCCTGAATCAATTCACCGGCGGTATTTCCGGCAGTTTTCGCTTTGGCGCAGAGCAACATTATGACGGTCAGCTAAAACGCAGGACGGCCGCAAACGTGGGTGGTTCACTTGGCATTACCCGCGCGCTGCTGCGGCAGATATCTGTGTTCGCAACCCTCGGGGGAGGTGCCGGCTGGACCAAAGGTGACAATGCCTACCTCTATCTGTCACCGACAGTGGGTGTGATTGTAAACGGCGCCTGGGAAACCAAGACCATTGTTACCGCTAGCAAGACATTTAATCAGGTTGACGGGAGTGGCGACTATACAAGAATAGATTTACGGCACGCCAAGCGTTTAAACAGATCGTTTACTGTCGAAGCGGACTATAGCCTTCTGCATGGTCACCGCCAGACCGAACGGCATTTCGGCCTGACTCTTAAATACCTGTTCTGAATTCAGCGGCTCAATCCAGTCGTTTGACCATCAATACAGCGTCGCCGGTGAAATGTATCAGCGGATGCGGGCAGACCGGCTCGCGGGCTACCTCGGTGTAGCCGATGCGGTCATACAACCGTTTGGCGCCGGCATTCTGCTCAAAGACGATCAGACTGGTTTTACCAAAACCCCTGTCCCGCGCCTGTGCTTCGGCCAGCCGCATCAGTTCGCCACCAATGCCCTGCCCGCGATACGGCTCGAACAGCGCGACACCGCATATGTAGTAGCTGTCGTCTTCCTCCAGCCTGCTGTAGGGGGCCAGCACCGGGTCGTCTTCCTCCGCAGCCGGGTCAACATGCATGGGAAAGGCCACCAGCATGCCAATCACTGCGCCATCCGTTTCCACCACGGTGCAGTTCTGATAGCTGAAGGCCGTGCCCTCGCGCTCATAGCGGGCCCTGCCAACCGCGAGAATGTCCTGACCCGGCTCTGCCAGCTTTTGCCAGATATAGTCCGCGACACCATCGGAGGAGATGCTGTAGAGAGCTGCGATGGTCTCGCAGTCGGTTTTGGTTGCCGGACGGATGCGGTACGGATGCATTTTGTCAATTTACCAGAAGCGTCGCGCCGGCACGATGCCGCCGCCGCGGCCAGCCTCATTGGCGCAATCTGTGAACCACGCAGCTTTCAGCGCGCCCGAGCCGTGCAACACTGCGCCCCTGAATATGCCGTGCGGAAACGGCTGGCGGATGGGGCACAGGATGGATCAGGAAGTAGAAACAGCTCAATATCTGGAACACTTGGTTGCCGAAATCGGCACAGAAAATCTTGAGCTGCCGGCTTTTCCGGACGTGGTGAATCGTCTGCAGGCGATGCTGGCCGATGCCGAGGTTTCGATGCGCGATGTTGCCGCGCTGATCCAGTCCGACCCGGTGCTGACCGCCAAGTTATTGCGCACGGCCAACTCCGCTGCCTTCAATACCCGCGGTGTGGAAGTCGACAACCTGAACGTGGCCCTCAACCGTCTTGGCGCCACCCTGATACGCAGTATCGCCATGGCATTTGCGATGCGTCAGGCAGAACAGGAACCCTACCTGGCGCCCATCAAGAAGGACATGCGCGAAATCCTGCGGCGGAGCAACTTCGTGGCAGCCAACCGCTGCGTGGTGGCGCGGCAGATTCCCGACATCAATGCGGACCAGGCCATTCTGGCCGGGCTGGTGCACCAGATCGGCATGCTGTACCTGATGATATCGGTGCAGAAAGACAATCCCACGCTGGCCGAGAATCTCGATTATCAGGAAGCGATTGCTGAATACGGCCCGGCTGCCTCCAAAGCAGTGCTGACGGCATGGAATTTCCCGCCCGATATCTGCGACGCTGCCGCTGTGCAGGATTACCTGCTGAAAAAAGAAGGCGATGCTGACGAGCCGGCACCCATCGGCCTGCTGCTGGCGGCATCCAAGCTGCGCGACCAGATGGAAAATGACCCGTGGGTGCGTGAAGAACACCCGGACGCGAATGAAATTATCGGTTCCGTGTTTTTTGGCGAGAAAAACTTCCTCGACATCGTTGCCGCATCCGGCAGCGATATCCGGGAAATTCAGGATGCGCTGAATACCAATTTGGCCAGCGCCTGAGACGGCCATCTAGCGCCCTTCTCTTTAGAGGCTGACGAGCCGGTCCGGGTGGCTTTGCTGTCGGTTAGCTGACCCGCTCATGGAATTGGAAAACGGCAAAGGGCAGGACAGTTATCCAGACCAGAAACAACAGCCATACCCGACCTGCAAAAAGATTGTAGTCGTGCAGCAGCCGCTCCCAGGAATGTCCTGCCACCAGCCGGCCGAACAGAAACTCGAACGCAACGGTAAACACCAGCCAGGCAAATCCAACAATTAGCGCCTGCTGAGCCGAACTTGGCGGACGCCACAACGATGCCAGCAGCCAGACCGCGGCTGTCATGATAAGTATGCCGGTTACTGTGGATAGCTGGTGGGCTCTCAATTCCGGCAACAAGGGGCCGAAGGTGTATTCGCGCAACAGTCCATTGACTATAGCCAGCGGCATCAATACCAGCCAGAAGGCGAGATAGGCTGCTAAGGGATGCATGGAACTATTGAATCATGGCCCTAGGAAAAGAACGGCCGCAAAGCACGGCGTACTGCGAGCGTAGCGAGTGGTTTTCCCCAACTGGTTATAGGACAAAACATTGCATATCAGGCCGATTATCGGCGCTTTATGCACCGCAGACCGATCAATCCACTGGCGAACAGCCACAATGCGGCTGGCACCGGCACGATCGTGGTTATTGTTGCCGAGGCAATATAGAACTCTTCTGTTGCATGACCATCGAAAAGCAAAAATTCGGAAACCAGCAGTGATCCTGAACTACTACTAGGCGCGTTGGAAAAGTCGGCGATACCATCCACAACGCTAATATCAAAACCGCCAGGTAGGCCGCCGATGCCTTCCCCAAATTGCGTGTGCACGAAAATACTTCCGTTAAACAGCTCGTTGTCAGCGTTGCGCAGTACAAACTGTCCGAGATGCACAGATATAGCATTTCCGTCATCGGCAAAAAATCTAAAAGCCAAGTACTCGCCTATACCGACAGTCGGGCCGTCTGAACCGCTGAGGTCACATTGTGCGGCTGCGGTGAGATTTTGACATATCCCCACTCCCGCTGGCATACCGCCTGATCCTGAATCGAAATAAGGATTGCCGCTCTGCGCGCTAATGACAATATCAAGATCTTCACCGACTACATCGAGCGTAATATTATTAAAACCAGCGTTACTAGTGATCTGCCCGCTTGCATTTATAGCTGCACTAGGGTCCGTGCCCGCAACAGCTGAATAAGATTGCGTGGTGTATCCGCCAGTCGGAACCGTGAAATCCAGCAGGGCCGCATTCGCTCCGGATGCCAACAGCGCGAAAAAAATCCCAAACGGGACAAGATTCCTGACAGTCATGTCGCTTTACCGTTGCTCATAGTCTTAAATACTGCCTTATCGACTGCACTCTAGCAGAGAACTAAATCATGGGTTTAGTCGCGTTATGTCTAACCAAAGGCCTGGCCATATGGCAGCGGCCCTATAGCGCCTTGGGCTGGGGAGGCTGGCGGAGCCAGACATCCAGCGAAGGAAGTGAGCGAAATTCCCCAACTGGTTAGAAGGCATCTGCTATTCCCAAGAAAGAGGGGTCAATTTAATGCCTACACCGGCCACGAAGAGCGGGAGCTCACTTACCCATGGGTGGCCACTGAGTAGCTCAACCATCGGCTCCGGCGGGTATTCAACCTTATATAGCCAATCGTGGGTTGGCGCAGCTTGCTTGGCATCTAAAGCAAAATTCCAGTAGCCAACATAGGTGATCGCGCCCTCCGTGACTTCAAACGTCTGAAGCAAATCGTCGGGTTCCGGCTGTGGCATAGCCAACACGTTGGCGAAAAAGGACCGAATGGTTTTGTAATAATAGTTCCCGGCTTTAGCTTTAAGAAGCAGATCTTCGCCGTGAGGCTTTATATAAACTCGATCTTTTGAGCCATGTCGCGCAAGGACAAAGTCCCTAACATTTACCATGATGCTGCTGGATACCAGAATGTATCCTTCCCCTGGTTCGAGGGTGTTTTTCTCCGCGTTTTCATGAGCACTCGATGGGCCCCAAGCCAGAAAGCTCGCTGTAATGCAGCCGTAAATTCTATTTGAGAAGCTTCTATGCATTCTTGCGACGCCTTCTAACGCCTTGCGCAAAGGGCGCGCTCGCAGCGCGGCATCCAACGAGCGCAGCGAGTGGATTGCCCCAACTGGTTACTTTTCGTCTTTTCCATAGAAGCTAGATATATCGAATAGAATACTGACTTCGGATCCGTTTTTATCGGTTGCTGTAAATTCATCAAATATCTGGCCTTCGCTCTCAATCAAGGCTTGGCCTGTTGGCTGCAATCCCATGCTGTTCAGTACAGCATGTTCTTCCATGATATTGATGACCTGGAACGCTGTTGAAAACGACTTACCATCCTTTCCCAGAGTAATGCTTTTCAGTATCTTTTCTGCTTTAGTACGTTTTGCTGCTGCCATTTCTAACAATTGCGCCTTGTCTTCGGCTGGTTCCGTCAGGCTAGCCACGTACTCAAGAAATACAGCAACTTGAAAATTTGCCTGAATACTTAGCGGATATAGGTCGTGTAGCCTCTGCAGCGGGGCATTTATCTCTGAGATGGTGGTTTCAGGGTCAGAAGCCAGTTCATGATGCTCTCTCAATAAGGTGTATTGAAGCAATTGTAGCGAGTATGGCGCGTACTCCGGTGATTCGGCTAGCGCTATGCGCTCTGCATGGTAATCGGGATCTTCTGCGGAAGCCGAAATCCCCCATAACGCCACTAGCAAAAATGTGGATATTGCTGCTCTCATATACTGTGTCTTTCGAAATGAAGCGCCTTGAGCAGCAGCGCGGGCGCTGCAGGCCCTTTAGAGCAGATGACGCGCCACACTTGGTGCGTCCAGCGAGCGAACGCCCCCAACTGGCTAGAAATCACAAGTCATCTGTGAATACTTCGCGCAGTAGGTTAGCGTTAGGGTACGATATCTCCTTATCAAAGTTCGACCAAACAACATCGCCCTCTCGAATTTCTAGAAGAGTTTCAGGAATGCTGGCGTCCACTACCTTCAAATAATTCTCCCATCGGGCTGAATATATGAACTTTATTTCGGACTCTACGACAATGAATTTTCCCATAGAGTCCGCAAGCCGTTTTAGCGAGAGTAAATCTGACGTCGAAGTAGAGTGCACATCCAATCCTCGAGAAATGATATTTTCAACAATATCTTCCTCGGTGTATATGGCTGGTATGCCCAAATCAGATAGTGCGCGAGCTAGAAAGTCGTAGTGTTTTTGAGGTTCGTGACTGGAGTCAATTTTAAGAAAAGCAAAATTGATATCGCTCGGTTTACCGTATTTCTTCTGAACAAGTATGTTTTCCGGCTTAATTTTGTGGGTTGACGGGTAATCTGTTACAGCTAGGTTCTCTGCGGGCAAGTTGTAAAAGCTCATACAGCCTGGCAGAAACACAAATGCTGTGATGACTACTAGAATATTCTTCATTAAAGCCTCCCTATCTTGTTATTAAACACTAACGGCTTAGGCAAAGGTCGCGGGCCAAGCATGCGACCTGCCTCAACTCGTTGGTTACGCATTTCATGGAGTTTCGACCGAGCTAACAAAATTATCGAAATGAATTCGATTCCACTGATAAGTGCCATCTATACCCAAATACGCGACCGCTAAGGCCCCATGTTGGCTTTCCAAAAAAACAACTTCCTTATGAAGGAGTATGGACTCATCATAGCCATAAGAGCTGCTGCAACCGCTTTCTTTCAGCAACTTTGTCTCAGAACGCTCCGAGATGCCTAGGGCACTAAGCCAGTAGGCCTTAAATTCCCTTAAATCGACATTTGGTGAAAACATGAACATTAGCGTGGCTTGGGAATGGCCAGCTTCACTAGCATCTTGGGCTACACCTGTGGATAGTGAAACCAGCTGAGTCCGAGATAATCCATTTGGAACGAAATCTCTGGCATCAAAAACCATAAAGTAATACGGGATTTGAAATTCCCAGCTCCCTAGCTCATCCCTCACGGTAAACAAGTCTCGATCTAAGGTCAGGGCAATACTGTCGGGAAGCTCTAAACGGGACTCCTGCTTTGGCGCGCTCGGCAACTTAACCGCGTTGTATGCCAAAGCCCCGCCGTAAACCCCTAGAGGCTCTGCCCAGCGAAGCATTGTCTGAAGAATTAAATCACCACCAACAGGGAGTATTGTTCCATCGCGTTGATATATTTCCTTAATATAAGAATCAACCAAATAGTACAGATGCTCTCGAGGCCCTTTCATCTGTTCATTGGTAAGTTTTTCGTAATTTGCGTTGAGCCAATTGTTTATAAAAGCACTCTCTACCGCGACCTGAGCCATTCCGAAAACAGGCTGGCGCAATGTGGTGGTAGAGTACCCATGTTGCTGAGAATCAGCGGCTTCCGAGACCTGCAATGAAACTAAGAAAGCCAAGAAGCTCGCGGCAATGCATGTTTTTCGAAGAATCATAAATGGGCCTCTTAGCCTTGGTCATGCGCCGCGGCAAGGTGCTCAGAAAACGGGTAAGTATTTTCCGGTCGCTTACCCCAACTGGTTACGTGCACTAACCTCTTTTGTCTCTAGTACCACGTTCTGAACCTAATTCGGAATAGCCGTAATACGCAATACCAAGCCCCGTATGCGGGAGCCAACAATATTGCCGAAAAAAGCAACAGCCCGATCATGACGCCCGTATTTAGCGTCAGAAAATACGAAATCTCCAGCAAGAAACGCAGCAATGCCCCCAAGCTTTCGGATAAATTCAGATATAGAATAAAACCCCCTGTAACCACTATCGGCACGCCATTAAAGAACAGCCATCTGCCGGCCGCTTTGTACCAAGGCCCCCGCGCATCTCTAACCCCATTATCCCAAGCAATGCCCTTGTCGATGTCAATCCCTTGCCCTAGAAAGGGGTTGGTAGCTTTATACCCCTGTCGATAAGCAGCCATTCCAGCTTGGTACTCGAACCAATATTTGCCAAAGAGCTGTTCGTTTGACGCTTTGCTCACAGATTCCGCACCTAACGCCTTGGGCTACGGCGCAGTGAAAGCGGCGCGGCCGCGCCAGAATATCCGTCGCGAAGGACGCGTCGCTTTTGGCGCGTCCGGCGAGCGAAGCGTGCAAACTGACCCAACTGGTTAGGCGTCACGCTAAATCAACTCCTGCCGCAATTGCGATCTTGTTCCAAGCGTCGCGGTGCACTTCCCTGAGACTAGAGCGTTTAATATTCGTTCTCGACTTATAGCACTCTGTCAACATTCGAGCGTTTCTCATAGTTAAGACCCAACAACTGGGCGCTATTCGAGGATCATCAATGCGACCATCGAAGCTCACCAAGACTAGAAACCCTGTACGCCCAACCAAGTCGCCTACCGTCCATTGGTGCTTCCCAGCTACACCCTTAACCTCGATATCAATACAGTTTCCATCGCTTCCAACGGCAACAATATCGACAGACTTTTTGTCACCCAATGTCAGATATGCGTCAACACCGAGCCTAAAAAGAGCGCTCAAAACATGAAACTCTGATGCAAGGTTTGTGTTGTAGCGCGCCACTTGAGCGACGCCTAACGCCTTTTGCACGGGCGGCTGGCGAAGCCAGGCGGCCGGCACGCGCAGCGTGCGTAATGCCCCAAATGGTCAGGCGAACAAACCTGCTTTTCTTCCGCGATCATCAGAATGCCATACCCACTTGGCAATTATCGGCAACACAGTAAGTGAAGTCGTTTTGGACCCCGTTCGGCATGGTGACCCTTAATAGGTCGCCATTCGCTTCAAATTTCATTCCAGCAAGCAACATACTGAGCCGCTCAACCACCAGCTCATCCGGGGGGTTCGCTTTCAGAACGAGATGGATTTTGCGATGACCCTCCCTGATCGTAATTCGTGGCCCGAGAACTTGGACATCCCATGATCTTGTATAGGCTTTCCATTCGTTGTCTTCAATTACTAAGGTGACCTCTCCCTTTGAATCTGTAAAAGTACCCGAAAATAGGAAAGGCGCACCCGGACCTTCCGGCGGTTTAATACTAATTAGGGGATAGCCACCCACTTGAATTGGGGTTTGGCAATTCTTAAGCAGAACTCCCCCAAATCGAAGTGCTGGGTGATTTTGAAAGGAGTCGAAGAATTCTCGCGAATACCCAACCTCCAGGCATTTGGGATTACGCATGGCGAGTTTAACGCGTGACTTTGACCACATGCCCGTAGTTACTTTGTTGTGACATCCGGGGCAAAGCAATGCCATTGCTTCAGGGTCATGTTCTTTCGCATTTTTAAACTCTGGATCGACATGCTCATACTGAACGATGCCCAAGCCGCAGATAACGCACCCGAATCCACAACGCTGTCTGATAAGACGCTTGGTTGCCGCAGGTATTTCACGTTTTAAGCCAAATGCATTACACATTGTTGTTCGCCTAACGCCTGCAGCAGGGGCTGGGAGCGAAGCGACCCGTCCAGCGCCCAAAGGCCGCAGCCTGATTGCACTGGTTAGGCGGCATAGCTACGAAGCCCAAATGCTAGATCTGGCGAGAAAATATTCATGAAGAGTGCTGTACCTTACAAAAAGTTTTCTATTGCTTTTATCCCAAATAGCTTTCTGCGCTTCGACGTAGGATAAAGCTTTGTCGAAAACAACCGACTCTAAATTGTTAGCAATATGCTGACGAAAGCCGCTGCCCAAAAAATCCACCATGTATTCACCATCTGGTGCCTTACAAACTAGGTCAAGACAGAGCTCAGCTATCTCCCTAGAATATTTGGCGCCAAAATCATCCCCGCCATTCTGGGCGACGGCCTGCAGGTAATTGACCACATGTTGCCCGAGCACAATTCGCGGATACTTGGCGACTTCGCTTTCTAGCCTATAAGAGTTAGCTACGACACAACCATATAGCTCGTTTTCATTTAGTTCAGCACCCCAAGCGATGTCTGCCCCGCCACGAATGGGTTTTTCTGAAGCAAGCCCGAGAAGACAAAGTGAGCCTGCAGATGCAATCAGCCCATATACCCCATTTATTCCAGACAAATTACCTGTATCTTGCAAGGATACGAAAGTAACGAGCCCGTCGGAAAAACGCTGAAACTTGAGTTCTGTGGCCTGCACTTGATTATATTCTTCGAGGTGCTCTTGCGGCACGGCCCAGTTGCGCCGCACTTGCGTAAGCGCACCAAAGAATTCATCGAATTGATTATGCAAACGCTTTATGCTGCCGATCGAGCTTTTAACGACTTCAATAAAGCTATCATCTAATTCCTCGGGCAGAAGGCCGCATCCGTCGAGACTTTGCCGCTGACCTAGAAGATCCACAAACAAGGCCATGTAGTTACTAATCTTGATGTCGGTTTCGTCAGTCGACATGCCGCCTAACGCCTTGGGCAGGGGCGGCTGGCGAAGCCAGGCGTCCGGCACGCGAAGCGTGCGCATTGCCCCAACTGGTTATATGCCTTCAAGTACTTGTTCCTGGAGGGTGCCCTTAAATGTGGGTATATATTCGGAAATGAGCGCCTCTACGATGGGTTTTGCTTCAGCAAAATCGTTTGTGAACGTATAAGAAATATTGTCGCTCTCGCCACTGATGCGTTGTTCGTAACGCACTCCGCTAAGTTTGATATTTCCCAAATACACTGCTTCACCAGCAATCACTGAAAATGGTTTAAACGGCAGGGCCTTGTCCATTTCATAAGCATCGCTATCAAACTTTGTGATTATCAACATGTCGTTAGCTGTAGCCCCCGCTAAATAGTACTCGCCGGCTGGTAAGCGAAGTACAGCGTGACGTTTGTTACTGACGTTAGTGAAAGCGTATTCCTGACTATTGACCTTTCTGATGATAAGTTGCATTGGGTGATTTGGTTTATAGCTTAAGAAAGAGCCATTTCCATCTCCATGGAACTTCAATGCCACGAGCCCTTCCGTGGCAAAGTCTGGTTCGCCTGTAGCTCTAATTAGATTGCTGGGGGCCATGGCAGCGCAGCCAGCTAAGAGCAACGTTGCGAAAAAAGTAATCGTTGTTTTCATACTGAAATCCTCGAAGATGTAAAAAACTGTTTGGGCATATAACAGCTTGATAACCGGAACCGGCTTCTGATCGCAGAATAAAGCACCCCAAATTCTCCCCAATGTCGGAATCGACCCGAACCAAGTTACTAACAGCGCGCAATTGGGTCAAATTAGCCAATCCCACCAACAAAAAAGGCCCGCAAAAGCGGGCCTATTCGATGTGCTTGCCTTAAGGGCTGCCTACTCGGCTGCCACTTCTTCAGCCTGCGGTTCCGGCTTGTCCAGTAGCTGCACGATGGCCATCGGCGCGGAGTCACCGCGGCGGAAACCGGCTTTTAGAATACGCAGGTAGCCGCCCGGACGCTCCTTGAAGCGCGGACCCAACTCATTGAACAGCTTGCCGACAGCCGCTTTGTCGCGCACGCGCGAGAAAGCCAGGCGGCGGTTGGCGACGCTGTCAGTCTTGGCGAGCGTGATCAGCGGCTCAATGACCCGGCGGAGTTCCTTGGCCTTCGGTACCGTGGTCTTGATGGTCTCGTGCTGAATCAGCGACGCCGACATGTTGCGATACATGGCTTTGCGATGGCTGCTTTTGCGCCCGAGGATACGGCCTGCTTTCTGATGTCGCATGGTTTATTACCGTTCTAATACTTGCTGTGCTCAGGCGGCAACGTCGTCGTTGGCCAGGCTTGCCGGCGGCCAGTTTTCGACGCGCATACCCAGTGCCAGACCGTGGCTTTCGAGCACTTCTTTAATTTCTGTGAGAGATTTCTTACCGAGGTTCGGCGTCCGCAGCAGTTCAACTTCGGTGCGCTGAATCAGGTCACCGATGTAGTTGATGTTTTCTGCCTTCAGACAGTTAGCCGAACGCACGGTCAGTTCCAGTTCATCCACCGGCTTCATCAGCACCGGATCAACCTGCGATTCGGCAGCGGTTGCCTGGGCTTCGTCCTGACCCTGCAGGTCAACGAACACGTCGAGCTGATCCTTGAGGATACTGCCAGCGCGGCGAATGGCCTCTTCCGGATCAATGGTGCCGTTGGTTTCGATGTCAATCAGCAACTTGTCGAGGTTGGTGCGCTGTTCCACACGGGCGGCCTCGACGGTGTAGCTGACGCGCTGTACCGGTGTGAACGAAGCGTCCAGGTCCAGTTCGCCGATGCGGCCGGACTGTTCTTCGAGGTTGACCTTGCGCTTGGCAGGACGATAACCGCGACCCTTCTCAATCACCAGGTTCATTTTCAGTTCACCGGTGCTGGTCAGGTTGGCCAGAACCAGATCCGGGTTTACCACTTCGATGTCATGGTCGGTCTGAATGTCGGCAGCGGTAACGGCGCCGGGGCCGCTCTTGTGCAGGATCAGTTCGGCACGATCACGGGAATGCATGCGGATAGCGAGCTGCTTGAGGTTCAGCAGGATTTCCACCACGTCTTCCTGCACGCCTTCGATGCTGGTGTACTCATGCAGTACGCCATCAATATCCACCTGCGTCACGGCGCAGCCGGGCATGCTGGACAGCAGGACACGCCGCAGGGCATTGCCCAGGGTGTGACCAAAACCACGTTCGAACGGTTCAATGACGACGCGAGCCTTGTTATCGGTCTGCGACTGCACCCGCACAGTGCGGGGCTTCAGGAATTCGTTTATGTCAGACATCTGCGCTTGTCTCCTGGGTTACTTCGAGTAGAGCTCGACGACGAGGTTTTCGTTGATATCCGGCAGTACATCTTCACGCTCCGGTGCGGAACGGAAAACGCCGGACAGGTTCTTCTCGTCTACGTCTACCCAATCGGGTCGGCCAACCTGGGCCGAAATCTGCAAAGCATTCTGGATACGATCCTGCTTTGCGGCCTTCTCGCGGATGGCAATGTTGTCCCCGGCCGCCACCTGGTAGGAAGGAATGTTCACCACGTTGCCGTTAACCGTAACGGCCTTGTGACTGACCAGCTGGCGGGCTTCAGCGCGGGTTGCCGCCAGGCCCATGCGGTACACGACGTTATCCAGTCGCGATTCCAGCAGCTTGATCAGATTCTCGCCGGTCGAGCCTTTACGCTGTGCGGCTTTCTTGTAGTAGTTGCGGAACTGACGTTCCAGCACGCCGTACATGCGGCGCAGCTTCTGCTTTTCACGCAGCTGCAGGCCGTAATCGGACATGCGGCCGCGGCGTGCGCCGGCAGCGGCGCCCGGAATGGACTCCAGCTTGCACTTCGATTCCAGCGGTTTGACGCCGCTCT
>JAUIHW010000052.1 GCA_030431775.1 Gammaproteobacteria bacterium | reverse complement strand
CGCGCTCGCGCTCTTCCGGGGCGTTATCAATACCGTCAAAGGCCACGGCCTCACCACCCCAGACTTCCGCGCACACCCGTGTCAACGCCGCCGTCAACGTCGTCTTGCCATGGTCAACGTGACCAATCGTGCCTACGTTTACGTGCGGCTTCGTGCGTTCAAATTTTTCCTTGGACATTTATAAAGTCTCCCGGCATCACTGTGTAATCGTTGTGCGAAGGCGGCTTAATGCCGTCTTTGCCCGTATTGGAGCTCATAACCGGACTTGAACCGGTGACCTCTTCCTTACCAAGGAAGTGCTCTACCGACTGAGCTATATGAGCTTAACACTTCGTTCTTGGTACCCTTTTTGGTTGCGATGATCAAACCTGGTAATCGTGGAGCGGGTAGCGGGAATCGAACCCGCACCATCAGCTTGGAAGGCTGAGGTTCTACCATTAAACAATACCCGCCTCTTTTACCTGCAAAAAAGGCCGAAACCGCCACCCAAATCCACCGTATAATCAATCTGGTGGAGGGGGGTGGATTCGAACCACCGAAGCTTTCGCGTCAGATTTACAGTCTGATCCCTTTGGCCACTCGGGAACCCCTCCCAAAAAGAGGCCGATATTCTCCTTATCGGCCAGGGGCTTGTCAACAATTAGTTAAGGAAAGATGCACTTAGGCACGGTTTGTGCGTAAGTGGCCGCGTTGCCATCCGGCCGGATAGGGTGCGCGACCGATGCCAGCGTTACTGATCGACGCCTTTCTCTAAAGCGCCAGACCAGGAATCGGGGCAATATCCCCTTCAGGTCGATACCACAGAGGAATTCCCGAACCTTCGGGGAACATCAGCATCTCATGGTCCAGAAAGCCGTTTTCTGGGTCCAGCTTGGAAAAGCCGAAGCCGGTGAAGCTGTCCCCGAGGTTTGCGCAGGTCGATTGAGCGGCTATGGAATAGGTGTTCAGCCCGCCCCCGATCAACTGCATTTGCACATCCAGCTCGCAGTCGCTGAAATCGACCTGGTAATTACCTTCTGCATCGAAGCTGTGAGTCACTTCGGGGTTCGCACTGAACGGCACCGGGATGGCCTCAGCAAAAAAGCGCAGCGGCAAGGTGACGTCATAAAACGCCAGATACTCATTGAGCTGGATAACCACCTCGACCCCACCGCTTTCAAACTCGAACACCATGTTTTGCCGGCCACGATACGAGCCGCTGACCGCCGGGATGTCGTAGGCGAAAAAGTCGTCTGGCTCCCAGTATTCACTGCCCGTTCCGCCGCTGATATTCCAGCCATTCGGGCCAATGTTGCCGCTGCCCGCGGGAGACAGCTGAATATTCAGGTCAATCATGGAAAGCAGGGAACCATCCGATGCCCTGCGCACCCGGCAGGCTAGCCTGCCCGCGGGAACCGCAAGGCAACGGACCGGGTGGTTCTCGTTGGACGCCGAGTATACGCCATCAAACGCGCCTTCAAACGACCGGCTGGCGATGGATTCAAACTGGGCCACGGCATTGGCAAAGGTTCGCCCCTCATACTGCGCCACCACATTAGCCGGTACATTGAACGAGCACATGGACGACTGCTCATTGCCGCAGCGATCCCAACCGACAAAACGCTGGCCGCTGGCCGGAACAGCGAGATAGTTTTCCCGGTAGGCTTCCTGAATGGTAAACGTGCAGGGCGCCGTGGCACTGCTGCAGTTTCGTTGCGGATCATTGAGAGCAAAGATAAAGCCCTCTCCGGAGAAATCCAGGCCGTGAGTACACCCGAATAAGAAAAGCAACGGCGCGAGCGCCAGACCCCTGCGAACCATGACCGCCTCCTTGGCAAATCGATATTGTCTGTGTCTAAAAGCCGGGCCCTATTTCATATCCACTTCATATCCACGAGCCCACGTGTGAAAAATTGCCACAAAATTCCATTTATGGCAATTACCAGGCTGACATATCAGTGATTTAAATCACAGGCTATTATCCTGGGTGAATGTCAGATTGAGAAGCTGAGGTGAAGGAAGACACATGCGCGACCTGAGAATAGCCATCATCGGTGCCGGCATGGCCGGCATTCTCGCGGCAATCCGGCTGCACCAAAAAGGCCTCAAAAATATTACGGTTTACGAAAAAGCAGACCGCCTGGGCGGTACCTGGCGTGAAAACACCTACCCAGGGCTGACCTGCGATACGCCCTCCCACCACTACACCTACAGCTTCGAACGCAACCCGGACTGGACCCGTTACCTGCCACCCGGTGATGAGATCCAGGCGTATTTCGAGAGAACAGCGGACAAACATGGTGTAAGCCAGTTGATTCGTTTCAATTGCGAAATCAGCAAATTGGACTTTGTGGACCGCAAATGGCAGCTGCAACTGACAAACGGCGAAACCGACCGCGCTGATGCGGTGATTGCGGCGACCGGGGTGTTGCACCATCCAAGCCACCCTAATATACCGGGCATGGATGTCTTCAAAGGTGCGACCTTTCACACTGCTCGCTGGGATCACAGCGTCCCTCTGGAAGGCAGGAAAGTGGGCGTGGTTGGCATGGGCTCCACCGGGGTGCAGATTGTTTCCGCGCTGGCCGGCAAGGCTGAAAAAGTTGTGCACTTTGTGCGCAATCCACAATGGATAATGCCGGTCGATAACGGTTATTACTCCGAGGAACAGCGCGAACTCTTTCGTAACAACCCTGCAGCACTCGCGAAAGAAATGGACCTGGAAGGTTATGCCAGCAATGTTCAACAGTACACTCTGTGCCTGACTCAGCCGGACAGCGACACCGCAAAGCAATGGCAACAGGCCTGTTACGACAACCTGGAGCACAGCGTGCCGGACGCCGAGCTTAAAGAGCGACTCAGGCCGGACCATACGCCAATGTGCAAACGGCTGATCTTCTCGCCCGATTACTACCAGGCCATCCAGCACCCACAGGCCCGCCTGGTGCGGGCCGATATCAGTCACATAGAGCCTGAAGGCATTCGCACCAGCGACGGTGAACTGCATGAACTGGACGTAATTGCCCTGGCAACCGGCTTCCGAACCGACCGTTTCATGCGCCCTATGCAAATCGTCGGCCGCGGCGGCCTCGATCTGGAAACCTACTGGGCAGAGCGCCCGCAGGCTTACTACGCGATTGCCATGCCCGACTTCCCTAACCTGTTTATGCTGAACGGGCCAAACGGTCCGGTGGGCAATTTCTCGCTGGTTGAAATTGCCGAACACCAGTGGCATTACATTGACCAACTGCTGGATAAACTGCAATCCGGGGAGTGTCGAGAGATCTCACCAACCCGCGAAGCTTCCGAACAATTCAACGAAGAGCGTATTCAAGCCGCCAAGTCTACAGTTTGGTATACGGGGGGTTGCAACAGCTGGTATCTGGATGCACAGGGCATACCATCCAGCTGGCCTTGGGACTTTGAACGCTTTGTGAGAGAAATGTCAGAACCCAGGTATGCGGATTACGACATGCGTTAAGACCCGCACGCAAGCCGCTGGTTAGCTAAAGGCTGCTACCTTTGCCGCCGGAATAATCTGTTACCTATGTCCCCGGTAAGGACCGATTTTAAATGGAGCTGGCGAGAGGAGTCGAACCCCCGACCGGCTGATTACAAGTCAGCTGCTCTACCAACTGAGCTACGCCAGCATTATGCGAGAAGCGGTATTGACCGCGAAACGGCGGGCATTCTATTCCAAGTTGTCGGACGAGGCAACGATGTCGCAATATTTCTGCTCAAGGGACAAGCCCCCGTTTTCATTTTGAAAGCGCTCCCAGGCCTGAGCACTGAGCTTGTCGTACTCCTGGGCTCTGATGACGCCCCAGAATTCGTCGATTTCTCTCGGGACTATTTGCACATCAACCTGATAGCTTTGTCCAGCATGCTCGCTCTGCACTTCGCGGGCGTACTTTTCACTGGAGTAAAAGCCCAGCGATATACCGTTCTCATTCTCGCCTTCGGTAATGATAAAAGAGTCGATATCGCGGCGCTGCAGATCCCTCAGCAGACGCACAGCGTCCTGGCGCGACGGTTGTGGCGTAACAAACACCCAGAAATCCGGCGCAACAGGTGTGGCGATTCCTTGCACGTCAATGTCAACCCCAGTCGCGCGCAAGCGAGTCCGCAAATCGCTGGCGAGCTGCTGTTCGTCAAAGGGACCCAGAAACCAACAACTTTCTTCAGCGGCATATTCCGGGCCTGGTGTCTGTAACGGCGACTCATCCGCGACCAGCTCAGACACCAATTGCAAGCGAGGCACATCCAGGTAGCTGTCAGCTATCTGCTTTTCCAATATGGCATCCATATCGGGCGGGGCGTCGCGCACAAACAGAATCCATGCAGCAAAACACAGATTGAGAATCAGCAGAAAAAGCACAATTGAGCGCATAAACAAATCGCCAGGCCAGACGCTACCGGAACGCTACGGAATCATGGCAACGCATACTGTAAGCCGTCAAGCACTAGATCCGGCACAACTTCAGCTTTCACCGGTAAATGTCCGGCAATGAGCTCCGCATCTCCTCCGGTCAAAAAATACTGTCGGCTGATGGAGTCCACGTCTCTGGAATGCACCGCGTGTACCGCACCTGTCAGCATGTTCATGGCGCCATTCAATACAGCCTCCTCAGTGGAGCAAGCAAGCGCCACGGTCGAACAGCGCTTTGCGGGGTCAAACAATACCTTGTCCGTGCGGCGTGTCAGGGAATCCAGTAAAAGCTGCCGCCCTGGCATGATCAGCCCTCCCTCATGACGACCATTTGCGGCCACGAAGTCGATGGTCATGGAAGTACCACAATCAATGACGGCAATGGCCCGGTCTCGTTGTACCATCGAGCTGTTGAAAGCGGCAAGCATAGCCAGCCAACGGTCCACGCCCATCAGGCCAGGGCTGGAATAGCTGTTTTGAACACCAGCACAGGACGCCGATGATTGCGCAAATTCCAGCGAAGCAGCACTGCCCTGGACTATGGTCGCCAAGGCCTTCTCGGTTTTGCCAACCACCGAACTTACCCGGATTCGCTTCACGCCAGCAAGCTCTCCAGCAAGCTCCGACAAAGCCGCATGCTCCAGGAAACGTACCTGCCCAGGCGGCTGATCTGCCCTGACCTGTCGCCATTTGACCCGGCTATTGCCTGCATCAATTTCCAGTATCATTCCTGCAGCCTCAAGCTCACTTCACCGGCATAAAATGTTTCCAAGCGGCCGTCCTCCAGGCGCATTCGTAATGCACCGTCCGGAGCAACGCCTACAGCCCGGCCCAGCGCCACCGAATCGCCCGTCACTACCCGAACATTCCGGCCAGCCATGGCGTCTAGAGTTTGCCATTGCTCTGTAAATCCAGCCAGCCCCTGCACTTCAAACCTTTGCAGGCAGTGCACTAACGTTATTGCCAATTGCGCCGCCAGTTCATTGCGCGCAGGCACGCTGGGAATATGGTTGGCCAGCTGTGTCCAGGACTGGTCAATGAGGCGGGCCTGCTCGGCAGGCATAAATAGGTTCAGGCCAACGCCAATCACCAGCGCTGTTTCTTTCTGGCCAGTCTGCAGAATTTCTACCAGAATTCCGCCGAGCTTGGCATGTTCCACCAAAATATCATTGGGCCATTTCAGGCGGACAGAGTCTAGCCCAAGCGCCTGCAGAGTGTCCGCCACGGCAACCCCAACCGCCAGGCTGGCACCGCCCAACGCAGCAACATCGGCCTGCGTCCACCACAACAACGACATGTACAGATTGGAGCCAGCAGGGCTGACCCAGGTTTTACCTCGCCTGCCGCGGCCGGCCGTTTGCTGGTCTGCCAACCACAGGCCCGCGCCAGAATGCTGCGCCGCGGCTCGAGCTGCTGCAGCGTTAGTCGAGTCCACACTGTCAAAAACTTCCACCGATAACGACAGCGGAAGGTCTGCCGCCTCCAAAAGGGTACGCACGCGACCCGCTTGCAATGGCACCGCTATACTGCTCACATGCGTCCTCTTATTTACTTACTTCGCTCATTCAAGAATGCGCGCTATCACGTTGGCGGCTCGCCCGATGCAGCGTTTATGCGCACGCGATGCGGACGGCCTGGAATAGAGTTCTTCCTCATAGCTGAACACCTGCGCAATCAGCGCATAGACCAACCACCGAAAAGGCTCTGGCTCCCAGCGCGGCAGCGCTTCGCGCACTGAACAGCGATGCACCCAGGGCATTCCAGTTCTAAGCGTCGACTTGCCCGCAAGCATTTCGGCCAAGGTTCGGCCGAATAAATTCGCCGTACCAACCCCCTCCCCGCCGTAACCGCCCGCCGTCGCGATACCCTGTTCCTGATCAAAAATGATGTGCGGTTGAAACCGGCGCGCCATTCCGAATGTTCCAGCCCAAACGTGGCTGATTTCTACATCACCCAACTGCGGAAAAAAGCGTTGCATAAGCTCGCGACACACTTTGAAGCCCTTATCATGCTCGCTTGGCAGTCGATCACCCATGGAGCGGGCCGCAAAATGATAGTGCCCGCGCGCACCGAATATCAACCGATCATCAGCACTGCGCTGCAGGTAGGTGTGCATGCGGCTCATATCGCACATCGTTTCACGATTCGCAAAGCCGAGCGAATTCCACTGTGTAGTGCTCAGGGGCTCGGTTGCGATTATATTGCTCTGCAACGGAATGATATGTGAACGGTTAGGATTGAACCCATAGTGGAAGCCTTCCAATGCCAGCACACAGCGCTCAGCGCGAACAGACCCAGCCTGGGTACTTACTGTGATTGAGCCGCTTTCACGACCGGACATCGACAACACTTCGCTGTTTTCAAAGATACAGACACCCGCCTTCTCAGCAGCACCGGCAAGGCCGCGGACCAGCTTGGCCGGCTGAATCGCGGCCACGTGCGGAGTGTAGACAGCCCCAAGCGGCCTATCGATACACACTCGCTGTGCAGTTTCGGCAGCAGACAACCACCGATAGTCCTGCTCTGAATGCCCCGCAGCCTGGAGGGCCGAATAATAGGCCCGGGCCCACGGCAGCTGCTCCGGAAACCGCGCAGCAACACTGAGCGCACCGCCCTTGGCCAGCCCGCAATCAATACCCTCCAGCGAGGCCACCCGGGCAACCTCGTCAACCAGGCCATGAACTTCTGCGTAAGCTTCCCGGCGTTCCTCCAATGACATTGGCGCCAGCATTTGCTCAAGCCCTTCGAGCGTACCCATCAACCAGCCGCCATTACGCCCGGAAGCACCATAGCCAGCCGTGCGAGCCTCCAACACAATAACGCGAGCCCGCGGCTGCATCTGCTTCAGGTAATACGCTGTCCACAAGCCGGTAAACCCGGCGCCGACAATAACCGCATCAGCGTCCAGATTCTCTTCCAGCCGCGGTCGTTCACGTTGTGGCTGGGGCAACTGGTCGAACCATAGACTGATCTGACTTTTGTCGAGCATCGAATCCTCCTGAGCGCAGTTTACAGCCAACTACCGCCAAATTACTATGCCAGTACACGTAGCACACTCAAGCCCCAGGGTAGCGGCCATGCACCAAGAAAACTCTCACAACGCTACCGAGCTATTTTCAGCATTTCAGTTGTTTAAATATGCTGTCTATCTGATTCTGGCCTACAACATTTATGCGTTTTATCAAGAAGAGGCAGCGGCTGCAGTTTTGATGAACCCTCATGGTGTTGATTGGGGAGGTTTTATCAATGCGTATGCCGCAACCATCGATACTGCCGCCTGGGTCTTGCTGCTACTGCTGTTCGAATTGGAAACCTGGACTATTCCGGATGAGTATCTGACTCGGCCGATCAAACTAACGTTTACCATTATTCGTTCATTCTGCTATGCATTTATTGCTTCCGCCTTTGTCGGCTACTTTCAGACCTTTCTGGAGCTGCAAGGCTGGCAAAGCATCACTGGAAATCACCCAGACCTTTGTCATCGTGTTGGGCAGTCCTTTATGTACAGCCTGGAGCGCTTCACGGAAATCAACCTGAGCAACTGCAGCTCGCTTGCGCAGAGCCAACAGTTATTGACGCTGGGCGAAGGTCTGGTCACCGACGCACAGCATTTCTCAGTGTCATGGTGGCTTTCAGTCGCTGATGTGGTCAATTCGGCAGACTGGATTCTGGTTGTCCTGATTCTGGAAGTGGAAGTCTGGCTGCTGACGCGCGGCCCGCTTGGCAAGCTTGGCTTTACCACCATCAAATACGTAAAGGCCTGCCTTTATGCTGTACTGGTGACAATCGCAATCTTCTGGGGGTTTTATGGCGAGTTTATCGACTTCTGGGACGCCTTTATGTGGATTGTTGCCTTTGTGTTTATTGAAAATAATGTTGTTCAATGGCAGGAAGAAGTTGCCGCCGAAGAGACAATTAGTTCGAACGCAGCGAAGAGCTAGATAACTCGAATATCGGCCCCTCCAGATCACCGTTTCGAACACTGACGATAATGTGATACAAGCGGCCATACGCTGACCCGTATAACAATGCATTGCTGACCATATCCTGCGTGTCGACGGCTTTCGCCTCAACCAGCAACTTGGAAAACGTTTTTTCATAGTTGTCGGCATGCCGACTGCGAATACTGGTACCAAAGAATACTTCGTTCAATTCATCCGGGTTTTCCTGGTGCTTGAGAGCCAACAGAATCATATAGCGGACGAACAAGGAGCTGTCCCCTGTGCTTGCCGCGGCCCGGTTTTGGTTGAATTCTTCCTGCGACATTTCTCCGGTGCCGGTAGGCCCACAAACCGAAAAGTAATGAAAAGACGCAATTGCGCCCAGCTGATCTTGCACCAGACTCAATAATTTGAAGTAACTTTCCCGGCGGGAGTGCAACTCGAGACGTCGCGCACTCATCTCCTGCACATTAATCGCCTTGGTATTAGTGGAAATTTCTTTTTGCTGCATAAAGTGGCCTATGACCAACCACAGAAATGCTAATGGCGCGAACGCACCCTCAAGGAAACTTCCTATATCCGCTGTTGGCAGGTATACGAAATTGCTCCAACCAACAATACCTAGCAGGTAAACCAAACCAGCGGTAATCCAAACGGTGGTAATGAGAAGTCCAACGAGGACGCGCCAATCCAGAGCGATTCTTCTTCTACCGTCGGTGCTCATTATCAGTAACCGTATCAATCATGGCCCAAAGTATACCACCGCCACCATTTATGGTACGCTTGCCAGCGCGAGCAATCGCACCCAGGGGGTGGTGATTAACACCTGAGATGCGCCCACAGCGCGAACCCCAAGAACCTGATCCGGCTAGTACCGGCGTAGGGATGGGATGTTCGAACCATTTCCAGTCGCCTTCCGGGTCTTTTTGAACACTTAAGCAAAGAGGCCTCAATGCAATTGCCAACACACAGCGCTATCCTGACGAGTATAGCCGTGCTGCTGTATGGAAGTACCGCGGCCGCCGATAGTGACCAAACAACACTGCCCGAAATAGTTGTCACTGCTGAGTTAATTGAAGCAGATGTTCTTGAATTGCCCGGCAGCATGAGTGTCGTTACGAGCGAACTAATCCAACGGCATACCGCCCGCCATATTGAAGACTTGTTGAACTTTACGCCCAACGTTAATTTTGCAAGCGGTGCGTCGCGTGGACGTTTCCTGCAGATTCGTGGAATCGGAGAACGCAGCGAATTTCAGGAACCCGTCAACTATTCGGTGGGAGTACTGGTTGATGGAATCGACCTTACAGGTATCTCCACAGCTGCTAACACACTGGACGTGTACCAGGTTGAAGTGCTGCGCGGGCCACAAGGTACCTTGTTTGGTGCCAATGCACTGGCTGGAATGATCAATATAGTATCCAACCGGCCCACGGATGAATTTGAGGCCGAGTTGACAGGCGCCGCAGAGGAATTTGGTGGCCAGGAATGGCGGGGGACCATCAGCGGGCCATTAGCTGAGCACACGACCGCCCGGTTCGCCTTGCAAAATTATCAGAGCGATGGGTTTGTGGACAATGTGTTTCTGAACCGAGATGACACCAATCGTATTGACGAAACCAGCGCCAAACTGCGGGTAAGCAGCGACTGGGGCGAGCGCTTTGAATCGACATTAAGCGTTCTGTATGCCGACATCGACAATGGCTATGACGCGTTTAGCCTGGACAATACACGGGAAACCTATTCTGATCAGCCAGGCCGTGACCAGCAGGAAACCCTGGCAGCTTCCTTGCAGCTAAACTACCAACTCACTGACACCTTGCGGCTTGAAACTCTGCTAAGCCGAGCCAAATCGAAGCTGCTTTACAGCTATGATGAGGATTGGAGTCACCCTGGCATCTGTGATAACACCGAATGCGACAGCGAGCTGTGGGGTTTTGATTGGTTTTACTCTTCGACTGATACTTACCAGCGTACCAATGCCAACAGCACGATCGACGTACGCCTGCTGAGCCTAGATACCGGCGTTATGAACTGGGTTGCTGGTCTTTACCATCGCCAGCAGTCTGTTGATCTGCAACGGCAATACACCTTTGCTGATAGCGATTTTCGCAGCGCGCTCAGCAGCGATAACTCCGCTGTTTACGGCCAGCTTGACCTGCAACTGCATGCTCAATGGTCATTATCGATTGGCCTGCGCGGCGAACAACGTAGTGTGGATTACCAGGACAATGGGGGCAACAACGCCTCGCCGGACGAAACCCTTTGGGGTGGCCGGCTGGCCGTTGAGCACCATGCTGATTCAGGCGCACTGTACTACGGGCTGTTATCCCGTGGGTACAAGACTGGCGGGTTTAATCTGGCTGCCGATATACCGGGAGCTTTGCGTGAATACGGCACTGAGAGCATGCTGAACTATGAGCTGGGCCTCAAACATACATTATTCAATGAGCGTTTACGCTATCAATTGGCGCTGTTCTACCAGGATCGCAATGACATCCAAAGCAAGCAATCCATTGTTCGGTCTATTGATACCGGATTAGAAGGCGACGATTGCCCCTGCAGTTTTACCGACTACACCGCCAATGCAACTAGCGGGCGAAACTTAGGGCTTGAACTGGAAGCTCACTGGCAGGCGAGCGACAACCTGGATTTATTTGCGGCCGTTGGCCTTTTGGATACCGAGTTTGATGAGTTTCTAACCTTCGAACATATTCTGGCAGACCGGGAGAATGGCATTCCGTACAATCTCAAAGGGCGCGCGCAGGCGCATGCGCCGGACTACCATTGGACACTGGGCGGTAATTGGAAGTTTGCCCAACGCTGGCGGCTAAGTGGGAATCTGGCCGGCAAAGATGCGTTTTACTTTTCTGACCGTCATGACGAATTATCTGACGCGATTACTGTGCTTGATTTACAGCTGTCCTACGACAGCGAAAGCTGGGGGCTGGGCGTATACGCCAAGAACCTGACGGATGAGACCATCAAGACGCGAGGCTTTGGCAGCTTCGGCAACGATCCGCGCAAGCTCTACGTAGTCGAGCCCTACAATCAATTCGGCTCACCTCGAGTGCTTGGCATTAAAGCCAGGCTGACTTTCTAGAAATCACGAGCAATCCTTATGCTGGAATCAGTCAGCCTGCTCGAATGGGTTTCTGTCGTGTTCGGCCTGGCCTATGTGATTCTGGCGGCTCGAAACCATATAGCCTGCTGGCCGGCCGCGTTGGTCAATACAGCTACCGCGATTGTTCTGTTCTGGCAAGCCGGTTTACTGATGGAATCTGCGCTGAACGTGTTCTACCTGATCATAGCCGTCTACGGTTGGTTGCACTGGCAACGCGGCGGCGAAGGCAATGCCCCACTGAGGGTTAGCCAATGGTCATTGCCAACCCACTTGTTCGCAATACTTGCAATCGCAGGGTTAACGCTGGTGAGCGGATTGTTGTTAACTAGCTACACGCAAGCCGCCTTTCCCTACCTGGATTCATTTACCACCTGGACTGCAATCATCACCACCTGGATGGTAGCGCGTAAAGTGTTGGAGAACTGGTTGTACTGGATTGTGATCGATGTTGTAGCCATCGGCTTATCCTTCGAGCGAGGCCTGGTTCTGTACGCCGGCCTGTTTGGCCTTTATTCGCTGATCGCGCTTTATGGCTACCGGAATTGGCGCCGGCAGATGACTTATGACAAACATTGATTTCGAAGCCGCCTTATCAGATTGGCGGCAGTGGCCGGTTAGCTACAGGCCAATAATTGTGCGCGAGTTTGCCGATGGACAAAACCACAACAGTGTGTTGTTGGCCGATGCGGAGCGCCGGCTGGTGCTGAAGTGTTTTGCGAGGCCTTCTGAATTGGCGGTCACAATGCAACGCTACGCTGCGGACTGCGGCTTGACACCAAAGGTCTTGTATTCGCCTTACAATCACGGCTATTTGCTAATGGAAGCCATACCATCATCAGCATTATTGGCAAACAAAGCAATTAAACAATCGGATATTGAGTGCCTGGGCAGCAGCCTAAGAAGACTACATGCTATGGACACGCAGATTCTGGCCGATCGCCCCTCATTTGATGTGTTTTTATGGAGCGAGCGTTATCTTGGCTCGGGAAACGGAGAATTGTTGGCCGCCCAAGAGGCGGTGGAGCCCATCCTTGCAGAATTTCACACCCACCCATCGCCGCTCTGCGTATCACATAACGACCTGGTTGCCGAAAACTGTTTCGTCTCTGACGGTTCCGCCCTATTTATTGACTGGGAGTTCGCCCAATTGAACAAGCCCTGGTTTGACCTGGCTGCGCTGAGCATTTATCTAAACCTGAATGCGCGACAGTCCACGTTGCTATTAGAGGCCTACCAGGCGAGCGACCATACAGCCGAACAGAGTATCTATATAGCCGCGCAATGCGCCGTGCTATGGCTGGATGTTCTTTGGTACCAGCAGAATTTTTCAGGCACGCACCCACTACAGGAGCAGAAACTGCGGCGCATTGATCGGCTGATCTCGCGCCACCAGGCTGCAAGCAATTATAATTTATCGCGTAACTGAAAATACAGCATGCCCAATGACACCAGGGGCCGGGTAAAGCTCCAGGCACCCGGAATGGGAATAGGTCTTACATTCGCGAATACGTCCATTCGCTCCATTGTGCCTGCCACCGCCTCTGCCATGATCTGGCCAGCCAGATGCGTATTGTTGACCCCGTGCCCGCAATACCCCTGTGCATAAAACACATTGGGTTCCAGACAACCCAACTGCGGCACCCGATTGGCAGTGACTGCAATAGTTCCGCCCCAGGCATATTCCAGTGTAACGCCGGCGAGTTGCGGGTATATGCGCAGCAGTTTACGGCGCAGCAGTGCTTTGATCCTTTCCGGGTCGGAACCAAAATAATTGCAGCGGCTGCCAAACAATAAACGCTTGTCTGCCGTGAGGCGGAAATATTCCAGCACAAAATTTGGGTCGCATACCGCCAGATCCTGCGCATTGATTTCGTCCACCAGCTCGTTCGACAGCGGCTCTGTAACAGTCACAAAACTATTCACCGGCAGCGCATGGTGACGTAAACGACGATCCAGCCGGTGATAGGCATTGCCCGCCAAAACCACCGCGTCCGCCGTGACTGCCCCTTGACGGGTGACGACTCTGGGCCGGGCAGCTTGCTCTATGCGCACCACCGGAGATTGCTCATGGATGACAGCGCCCAGGTCAACGGCTGCTTTTGCCTCACCCAAACACAGATTGAGCGGGTGCAGATGACCGTTGCCCATATTAAGTAAAGCGCCGACATAGGCATCAGTGCCGATTAGCTCACGGGTTTCCGCGGCGCTGAGCTGGCGATATTCCCGGTCATAGCCATGCTTTGCCAACAGCTCCATTTCCATCTGCTGCGCGCGCAGGTCGCGTGGCTTGATCGCAACATCCAGGTAACCCCACTTCAGATCACAGTCTATTTGGTAGCGCGCCACTCGTTGGCGGATTATGTCGTGACCCGCCCAGCGCATTTCCCAGATCAAGGCCTCGCCTTGAGAACCAAGCCGTTTGGCCAGCTTCCATTCCCCGGAGAAACCGCCAATCAGTTCGCCGCCATTGCGCCCGCTCGCACCCCAGCCCACCCGGTTCGCCTCCAGCACACGAACTTTGTAGCCACGCTCACTGAGGTGCAGCGCGGTGGACACACCAGTAAACCCGGCACCAATCACGCAGACATCGGCCTGATGCTCGCCTTGCAGAGCTGGGTAATCACTGATCCAGTTCACTGTTGCAGCGTAGTACGAGCCAGTGTGTTCCTGTGGTTCTGGTTGCATCTTGGTCATATTTTTACGCCAGTATTCCAGATTTGCATTATCACTCAATCGCCATTTGGAAAGCTGCTAAAATCCACGCCACTGCCGATCACCATTCCGCGCCGATGTTTGGACTTCGCTTTCCTGATAATACCCGCGAGCACACCGACTCGTACTACGCCAGCACAGCAAACTTGGCTGCCCGCTATCCTGTATTACACGGTGATATGCAAGCCGATGTGGTCGTTGTCGGTGGCGGTTTTAGTGGGGTTAATACCTGCCTTGAACTGGCCGAGCGTGGGTTTCACGTTGTGCTGCTGGAAGCCAGGCGCATCGCCTGGGGTGCGAGCGGGCGTAATGGCGGGCAAGTTATCGGCGGTATCGGCCATACGCCGGAGCGGTTTCGCTCACAGATTGGCGACGCCGGCGTACAGTGCATTACCCATATGGGCGTGGAATGCGTTGAAATCATTCGCGAGAGGGTGGCCCGCTACCAAATAGACTGCGATTTGACCTGGGGCTATTGTGATGTCGCTCTAAAGCCGAGACACATGCGCTGGTTCGAAGAGGTGCAGCGCGAACAGCAGGCCAGCGACTACCCGCATGCACTGGCGCTACTGGATTCGAGCGAAATCCGGCAGACCGTCAATTCCGAAGCCTATATAGGGGGCCTGTACAACGCGACCGGTGGCGGCCACCTGCACCCGATGAATCTTTGTTGTGGTGAAGCGCAGGCGGCTGCGCAACTGGGCGCTGAAATTTACGAACAGACCCCGGTCATGTCTCTTGCGCCGGGCTCTCCTGCCACAGTACGCACGGAGCATGGATCGGTCACCGCTAAGTTTGTCGTGCTGTGCGGCAACGCCTATATGCAAAACCTGGTTCCCAGGCTGGCCAGCCGCGTATTGCCAGCCAGCAGTTGTGTTATATCCACAGAGCCATTGAGTAACGAAGTCGCCCGATCAGTGCTACCAAAAAACGTTGCCGTGTGTGACCCGCGCACTGCGCTGGATTACTTCCGCTTTGCCGGAGACAACAGTTTTTTATTCGGCGGACTGTCCAATTACACCGGTCTTGTGCCAGCCAATTACGAACAGCTGATGCAGCGCAAGATGCTGAAGATTTTTCCGCAACTTGAGGGTGCGGCAATCACCCACGCCTGGGACGGACAGATTGGCATCGGCATCAACCGCATGCCACAGTTAGGCACACTCAGCGACAACATCTATTACATTCAGGCCTTTTCTGGCCACGGTGTTGCGCCCACTCATATGATGGCCCGAATAACGGCCGAGGCAATTCAAGGCGATCAGCATCGCTGGCAAGCCATGGCTGGCATTCGTCACTGGCCATTCCCTGGCGGGCGCTATCTGCGCCGCCCAGGGCTCGCTATTGGCATGGCCTACTACAAAGCCAAGGATATGCTGTAAGCCAGGTTACAAAAGAAACCGTTCCGGCCAGCCGTCAGCATCACACGCCTTGCCAAGGCTATCTCACAGTCGGTAGTCTAGGCGGAAATGAGTAGCGCCTGGCAAGCAATGGATATTTACACAACGGCGATAATCATCAGCATCGTCGTTTACATTGCGGTGGGCAATTACGCGGGGCGCAGCGTCAAACGGCTTGATGATTACTACGTAGCAGGCCGGCGCTCTCCCACCCTTCTAATTGTTGGCACCCTGATCGCCAGCGTTCTCAGCACGAATGCGTTCCTTGGCGAGACTGGCTTCGTTTACTCAGGCCAGGCCGGCCCCTATTTGTTGTTTCCTCCCACCGCCGCTCTTGGATATATTTTTGGTGCCGTATTCTTCGGCCGATATCTAAGAAGGAGTCAGGCGCTAACGGTAGCGGATTTTTTTGGACAACGCTTCAATTCGCAAAGAGTTCAGATCGTGGCCGGGATCACCATCGTACTGGCCTTGGGCGGATACCTGCTCGCTGTCACCCAGGGAGCGGCTGTGATTCTGCAAGAACTGACCGGTATCAGCTACCACGCCGGGCTTCTCATCGCCTGGGCCAGCTATACCCTGTTTACTCTGTACTCCGGCTCAAAAGGGGTGGTTCTAACCGACACCATCATGTTTTTGCTGTTCACCGCGGCAGCTTTTTTCGCCCTTTACTATCTGGTCGACTTAAATGGCGGCTGGAGCACTTCAGTGTATCAACTTGCGCAAGTGGACTCTAAACCAGACTTGCTGTCCTGGCATGGCGAAGTTGGTGAGGGTACTGTTTGGGCGAACCCGACTGAATATCTGATCTGGACTTTGATCATCGACTTTAGCTGGGGTCTGGTGTACGCGGTTAGCCCGTGGCAGTCCAGCCGGCATTTGATGGCCCGCGATGAGCACGTTGTTTTACGTTCATCAATCTGGGCATGCCTCGCGCTGATTCTCGTGCAGATATTTCTGTACGCTGGTGCGAGTGTTGTAAATCTCAGCAAACCGGACATCACCCCGCCGGAACACACCATGATTTGGGCTGCCAAGAACGTGCTTCCCGAACTACTGGGTGCATTGCTGCTCGCTGGAATCATGGCCGCGGCACTATCGAGCGCATCGACATTTCTTTCCCTTGTAGGTTTCAGCACTAATAACGATGTGTTGCGAATCAGAAGCGATGACCAACAGTACCAGCTTCAACTAAGCCGTTTGTCGATGTTGCTGGTTGGTTTTCTCGCGTTGCTGGTCAGCCTGTTTTTTCCGCCCAGTATTTTTTGGCTGACTTACTTTGTTGGCACCGTATTCGCATCGGCATGGGGCCCGGTCGCATTCATGAGTATATGGAGTAAGCGAATCACTTCTGCTGGCGCCTTTTGGGGCATTACTTCTGGTTTTTTGGCCAATGTGATTCCAAAGTTCTGTGACTTTATGCAATGGATCGACCTACCGGCCTACCTTGACCCAATCCTGATTGGCGCGGTGGTTAGCCTGGTGGTAACAATCAGTGTGTCGAGGCGTGGCGAAGTCAGCCTGGCTGAACAGCAGTATCGACAAAAACTGCATACAACGCCAATCGAAGAACGAAATAATAAACGCGCAAGCACAACCACTCTAAGCGCATTTTGCCTATTAGCCTACGGGGTTTTAATGCCGGTTTTGTACTATCAGTGGTATATAACGCCCTACCAAAGTGCTGGCAATCAGCTCCTGGCCGATGGTTCGGTTAACTGGCACACTGGTGAAGCCATGATAATACTGTTGACTCCGGTATGGATGCTGCTGGGTTTCACAGTTGCTCTGTGGTGTATTCGCCGCGACTATAAGCTCAGTGCGCGGTAACTTTCTGCAGACCACACCGTTTACAGCGATATACGGTGACAAGCTTGCCCTCTTTGGGGTCAAATTGCTTGTTTTTGTCGACCAGCCATTTATGATGACCATTACCACATAGTGTCGCCGCTCTTGCTTTTTTTTGCCGTTGCGACTTGGCCGCTTTGTCAAACGATACAATTTTGCTCACTTACGCGCTACCGGACAAACACCAGCTGATCGATGCGAATCAGTTAATCATCGCCTAACAGGCCAGCCAGCCGTGCCTTATGCGCAGCCAGTGCTGAATGCTTTTCTTCATCCAGTTTTTGTCGAACGATGGCCGCAAACTTGCAGGTGATATAAAGATCAATATCCGCCTGGCTAACCGCCTCATTGACCAAGAACTCTTTGCCCTGCATTTCCTTATTCATAACTTCATAGAAAAAATCCAGCTTTTGCCGACCACGATCCATGAGTTCAGGGATCTGCTTTACATTTAATGGGCCAGGCAAGGCACGGTCTTCAAAGCCAGGAGCAAATCCATTGCGTAAGACTTCAGCGATACTCATCAGGCCGGTCATGAAGATCTTGTGAATCCAGCTCAAAATCAGCGCCTGCTCCAGCGGCTCGCGCCCCATCATCGGCTTGTCAGGGTATTCATGATCAAGGTAATACAAGATACCGACAACCTGATTCAGCACAGTGCCATCATCCAGTTCGAGTGCTGGAACGGTCTGATCTGGATTAATTGCTTTGTATCCGTCCGCAAACTGCTCACCTTTCATCATGTTGATATCAACATAATCAAGCTTGACGCCCTTCAGAGCCAGCATATGGTTCACCCGCAGTGCATTGGGCGGAAAATCGCTGGAGTAAAAGGTTTTGATAGCCATTGGAAATCCTCGTTCTTTATGGCAGTTTACACCAGCAGCTCGTCTGGCACATCCAATTCCATGTGCAGTAAACCAGTGCCATGGCATTTACCCTGAGCATCGGTAAGTAAGGTCTCTGTACCGCCCCCACCGAGCGAGTCGTACAGAATGAAGTTCAACGCCTGTAGGTTAGGTAGCGCATAGCGCTCCACCTCGCCAAAGCAGATTTCTTTAAAGAACTCCTTTACGCGGCCGGCCGTCAGTTGTTCGTACAAAAAATCATACAACTCCGGCGTCTTCGCCATGATCCCAACGTTGCTACCATCACCCTTGTCACCAGAGCGTGCTATTGCTATGTCAAATAGTTTCACTTTAGCCATGCTACACCTCGTTAACAGTCACGGACGTTGTTACTTTTGATTTGTCGATTAAGGCCGGCCAGTAGCCGACTATATCCTGCGGGCGAGGCCGCCCGCCAGCAAAACCAGTGACACCCGGTGGACCCGAGGTAACCACGGGCGCCATCTCGGTACCCAACACACTCAAAACCTCCTTATCCTGGCTGCGCGCGCCTATGCGAACCATCACCTCGTGCGGCTCATCGGAAGATTGCACCAAGCCCTTCAGCAGCACATTACTGCCAAAGAACTCGACAAATCGCTGTTCTTCCGGAAGATCAAATCCGTGTAATGCCAGCCGATCAAAAATCATATCGGCGATTAGCTGCCCCTTGGCAACAGCGTCAGGGCCGGGTACACACAGTGATCCCAGCAACTTGTAGCCGTTGGCGTACGAAATTGACACTTTATAGGTATCAGTTGCCGCTCGCCCCTGGATGCCACTGACTTCAACCCTATCTTCGCTCACCTCTGTCAGCCGTATAGTGGTGAAATCAGCAATGCAATCGGGCCCAAGGTAGTTTTGCGGATCACCAAGCTCGTAGAGCAATTGTGAGGTGACTGTTTCAATGTTCACCAGACCACCGGTGCCTTCATGCTTGGTCACCATAAAACTGCCATCTGCCTTGGCTTCGCAGACCGGATAGCCGATGCGTGCAAAGTCCTTGACCTCTTTCCAGTTGGTGTAGTTGCCGCCAGTACACTGGGCACCGCATTCCATGATATGCCCCATGATCGTGCCTGCCGCCAGCTTGTCGTAATCCTCCATGGACCACCCGAACTCATAGACCAGCGGGGCAACCACCAGAGATGGGTCGCTGGCGCGCCCGGTAATGATAATGTCCGCACCCTGCTCCAGAGCTTCCACAATCGGCTTGGCGCCAATGTACACATTGGCGCTGGAAATTCTATCGGTAATGTCACTGATCGGTGCGCCGGTATCCATGTTAGTGAAGCTTTCACCCCCGGCAATTAAATCAGGCAGGCTATCGAGAATATCATCGCCCTCAACAATACCCACTTTCATGCCAGTGAGACCCAGCCTGGCAATCAATTCACTGGTCGCTTTGGCGCAGGCTTTCGAATTTACACCACCGGCGTTGGCAATAACTTTAATGCCTTTTTCTTTGCAGACCGGAAGAATTTTCTCCAGCATGCGGACGAAGTCCAGCGCATAACCATGTTCAGGATTTCTTGAGCGCTGCTTTTGCATGATGCTCATAGTAATTTCGGCCAGATAATCAAAAGTCAGGTAGTCAACCGGCCCCTCATTAACCAGGCGGATGGGTGCAAGCATACTGTCACCCCAAAACCCCTGCGCGTTTGCGACGCGCACTATCCTTTCCGTACTCATTAATCCTCCCGAGGAGTCATCGCTCTTCAAAATTTACTAATTCCACACCACCGTCGACCAGATCACCGGGCTTAAAGTAAAACTCAGTAACTTTGCCGTCTTTAGGTGCCCGAATGGTGTGCTCCATTTTCATGGCTTCCATCACCAATAAGGCATCGCCTTCTTTGACAGCCACACCAGGCTCGACCAACAAGCTGACCATGGTTCCATTCATTGGTGCAAGCAGACCCGCGCTTTCAGATTCGCCATCAGCGTCCCCAATGTTAGGTTCGGCCAAACTAAATCGAACCACCCCATCAGGGGTATATAAGCTGTAGCTGCCATCATGCTTCGCAACGCTTGCACGTTGTTGATGGCCATCGATGTTTGCTACTAACTCGCCCGACTGCAGCTGGCCCTCTAGCTGATATTCCCTGCCATCAACGCGCAAGACATAACTGGCTGTGTCAGCCAAGCCAGACTGCTCAATTGCTACGGCATGGCTCTGCTCTTGCAGGATCAACTCAAAGTGATGAATATTCGCCGCATTAAGTCGCCAGGCATTGGACTGGAGCCAGGGTGAGTGACGATCGGCTGACGCCCTGTAGGCCTGTGCGGCTTGCTGTGCCTGGTGCAACACCACGTACAATGCTGCCAGCGCTACTTCGTGGCCTTTGGTAGGTAAAGCAGTAGGAAAAACCAGGTCGCGGTGTTTGTCGATAAACCCGGTGTCCAGATCTGCCGCCCTGAACGGCTCGGAGGCAGCCAGGTTGTATAGAAACTCGATATTGGTGGTCACACCGCTAATGCGGTAGCACCGCAGCGCATTAACAAGACGTTGCAAGGCCTTGCTGCGGCTCTCATCCCAAACAATCAGCTTGGCGATCATCGGGTCGTAATAAACACTCACCTCATCGCCCTGCAGCACACCGGTGTCTACGCGCACATTAGCCGACGTTGCCGGCGCTTGCAAAAACGTCAATTTACCGGTTGCAGGCAAAAAGTCATTCTCAGGATCTTCAGCGTATACACGAGCTTCAAAGGCGTGCCCCTGAATACTCAGTTCTTCCTGTCGCCGCGGCAGTGGCTCCCCGGCGGCAATCCGTAACTGCCATTCCACAAGATCCTGCCCGGTTATCATTTCGGTCACAGGGTGTTCGACCTGCAGACGCGTATTCATTTCCATGAAATAAAACGAACCATCAGCATCCAGCAAAAACTCTACAGTGCCAGCGCCCTGGTAATCGATCGCCTGAGCCGCCCGGATGGCGGCTTCGCCCATGGCCTGTCGCAGCTCCTCGGTCATGCCGGGTGCCGGGGCTTCTTCAATCACCTTCTGGTGGCGGCGCTGCACCGAGCAGTCGCGCTCAAACAAATGCACAGCATTACCGTGCGAATCACAGAACACCTGCAACTCGACATGCCTCGGTTGCGTCAGGTATTTCTCAACCAGCATGTCATCATTGCCAAAGCTGCTGGCTGATTCCCGTTTCGCCGCTGCCAGCGCCTCATCGAATTCTGAGGCCTGCCAAACCTGACGCATTCCTTTACCGCCGCCGCCAGCCACTGCTTTGAGCAGGACTGGATACCCCATATTGTCAGCAGCATGCTTTAAAAGAGCAGGGTCCTGTTCGTCGCCATGGTAACCGGGCACCAGCGGAACGCCTGCGCGTTCCATAATTTGCTTGGCCGCCGACTTCGAGCCCATTGCACGAATTGCGCCCACCGGCGGCCCGATAAACACCAGGCCGTTGGCTGTGCAGGCCTCACAGAACTCCGCATTTTCAGACAGAAAACCATAGCCAGGATGGATTGCCTCAGCGCCGCTTTGCTTCGCTGCTGCAATGATGCGCTCAAACACCAGATAAGACTCCCTGGATGGCGCCGCACCAATATGGATTGCCTCGTCCGCCATAGTGACATGCAGCGCATGCTTGTCAGCATCGCTGTAGACGGCGACGGTCGCTACCCCTAAACGACGGGCCGT
>JAUIHW010000114.1 GCA_030431775.1 Gammaproteobacteria bacterium | reverse complement strand
ATTCTTGCAACTGACCTGTCATCCGCCATGCTCGACATCGGCCGCGAAAAAGCCGAGCAGGCGGGCATCAAAAATGTAAGCTTTCAACAAGCCAGCGTAGAGGACCTCACCGCAGCGAATGGCAGCTTCGACATGGTGCTGGCGCTTAACCTGCTGCACCTGCTTCCGCAGCGAGCGGCGGCGCTGGCCAAGGTCCATCGGCTATTGAAGCCCGGCGGCATCTTTATATCAAGCACCGTGTGCCTCGCTGACCGAATGTGGTTTATGCGGCCGGTGATTCCACTCATGCAATGGCTGGGAAAAGCGCCCTATGTCAGTTTCTTTACCGCCAAGGCGCTTTTACAAGAGATGGAAACGGCCGGTTTTGAAGCGCAGGAGCACTGGACCCACGGCCGTGCGAACAGCCTGTTCCTGGTTGCAAAAAAAGCCTGACTCGGCATCAAGTAAAAGCATGTCCGCTGCCTTTCCGGGTGCAATCGATCCCAGCTCGCTGTCTACCCCGCTGTATCGGGCCGCGTCAATGGTGGCTGCCCTCAATGCAGCCATAGGACTCAAACGCGCTCTAGCTCCTGGCACCCCTTCGCATCCAGCGCTTGCGCTCAGCAGGTGGCAGTTTCTCGATCGCATAGCGCAGCATGGTGCGCGGCATCTGTTGATGATGCTCCGCCAGGAATGCGCGCAAGGCGGCAACATCCACCTTACCCATTTCACGTAACATCCAGCCGATGGCCTTATGCATTAAATCGTGTGGGTGATCCAGCAGTTGGCGCGCCAGCTTTTGAATGTAAACGAGCTCGCCGGCTTTGCTTAACGGCAAGGTAGCGATCACCGCGATTCGCTGCTCCCAGAGCTTGTTACTGCGCGCCAGCTTGTCCAGCACAGCGCGCTCACCTGGGTTATTGACCAGCCAATGACCGAGAATTTTGTGGGCAGAAGCATCCACGAGATCCCAATTGTTTGCGGCCGCGGTGTGCGCAAGATAAAAGCTGACGAGCTGTTTTTGCTGCGCCGCACTGCCGGACTTCGGGCTGGCTGCGCGCGAGTATTGCTCCACCAGAATCAGCAGGCCGGTGAGCCGGCACTCGTGCCATGGAGAAGCCAGTAATTTCTCCATTTCGCCTAGGCCAAGTGCACGAAACTTGCGCGCAACCTTACGCTGGTCTGGCACAACCACGCCAAGAAATTGGTCGCCCTCACCGTAACCACCGGGGTGGGCCTGAAAAAAGCGCGGCAGAAACTCCGCTTTGTCTGGGCGGGCGAAGGCTTGCAGGGCATTCAATACGTCCTGGGCGGTGGCTGACATACCGTGTTACTCAGAAATAAACTCGAATCTCGGCACTTGACGGCCCGATACTTCCACCGACTCCAGAAACATCGCTTTGGGCCGAACCCACATACCGAAGTCTCCATAAAGACATTGGTAAACTACTACTGTTTCCTCGGTTTCCGAGTGAGTGGCTTCGCAAAGCACTTTGTAGCGCTGGCCTTTGTAATGCTGGTAAATACCCGGTTTAACTGTTTTCATTTATCGGTAGCCAGGCAGTCGGTCCCTATTGAGCACCAGTTTACAGCAGGTCGAACACCGCTTGGCAAAGAAAAAAACCTGCGCAGCGAACAGCATATCCTGTAAAACCAAAGAAGCAGAGCGCCTTAGCTCTGCTTACCACTGAACAAAAGAATTGCTGCCGCAATCATCAGAGCTATGATGGCTACAACGTCGGCGAGAACAACCTTACGTACAGAGTGATTGTAGTCCCCCACAGACCACGCCAGAGCAATAAATGACACTACACTCGCAAGACCCGCAATAACAGCGAGTGTTTGCAGCGAAGGCTTGAACGCTGCATATACCAGGAACAGACCAAGCAGCCCAAACAGTACGGCGCGGTGGCGCATCAGAATTTCAAGGTTAGGCTCAGCCAACGTTACGCCGTACAGGGCCGTCAGGCGTTCCACGCCCAGAACGCCAGAAACGGGTAACAGGTGGATGACGCCTACCAGCAACAGCAGGCCGGTAACAATTTTCTCCATTTTTGTGTTCTCCTGGAAGTTCGTGCTGACTCAATGCGCGGGTTTATGGCCAGCCGTGCGGACTGTCTTACAAGCTATCGATCCACTCGCCGATCAAATCAATACCATCACGGTCCCGCTCGTTGCTCGCCAGCGGTGGCATTCTGCTCTGATCCAATGCCTGCATGCGCTGCCAGACTACGCTGGTATTCCTGTTGCCCGGCACAATCAGGCGGTCATCGGATGAATTTGATTGGCCTTGCGGTAGCGCATTAATTGCGTTCAGCTCGCTGTTGTCAACAGAGTAGCGAAGGTCCAGCGCGCTGCCAGCGGCTCCACCAGGGCGATGGCATTGCCCGCAGTTGCTGTCCAGATAAGCCCGTGCGCGCAGCTCCAGCGGCTGTGACGCGTCAGTTGCATCCACCATCTGTGCCAATTCATCCGCTGCACCAATATCGGTACTGAACAACTCTATGTTATTCCAGCTGCGCAATTGATTGTCGATGGCAGCGGAATAGTCAAAATCCCTGTTCAATTGCCGTGTGTTCACACCCAGCACTTCACCAGCCGCCGTGGTGTGGCATGCCAGGCATTCGGCGCGCGAGGGATAGTGCCAGACCTGGGTGCGGCCACCGTTTGCTGTTTGAATCTGATACGTTTCCTGTTCACTTCCGGCAAGCAGGTTAGCGTCTGTCTGGCTTTCGTTCCAACGGTAGACGTAGCCCTGAAAACCGTTTGTCGTATTCACCAGCACTCGTGTTTCCAGTCGGCGTGCGCTCTCGGGTACCCCTTCCTGCAACTCAAGCTCAAAATGCTTCACTA
This sequence comes from Gammaproteobacteria bacterium, assembly GCA_030431775.1. Lineage (GTDB taxonomy): Bacteria > Pseudomonadota > Gammaproteobacteria > Pseudomonadales > JAUIET01 > JAUIET01. The sequence goes on along the minus strand of JAUIHW010000114.1, from coordinate 1,298 downwards.
CCACCGTACCCAACGGAAAAGTCCAGTTGCCATTGTTGCTGAATTCAATCTGTTGATTATCCGGAATACCGACCCAGCGTCTTTTGCGGGCGCCATCGCTCCAGAATTCGGTATTCACCGCGTATTCGATCATTCCGTCGACCGGTATTAATGCGCTTAAGTCGCTGAATAAGCCAGTATCAGACAGCAGTGCCGGTGCGGCAGGCTCGCCTCCACCGGCTTCTCGAAACCCAAATACGCTGCCGCCTAAGGAGACTGCATACAACTCGCCCGTTGCATCTTCGCCAAAAGAGGAAACCGAGTTCAAGATACCCAGGCTGCGGTTATTGGTAACGGCGTTGCCATCGTATTCGAGCGCCCACACTTCACCGCCAAAGTCCGCATACACGTATTGGCCCTGCAGCGAGGGCGCGGCCGAGCCACGATACACATAGCCGCCGGTGATTGAGAAACCACTGTCACGGCCGTAGCTGAACACCGGCGCGGTGAATGCGGAGTCTGGCAGGGTGTTGGCGCTGTCGTCGAAGCGTTCTTCGGCTTCAAACACCCGCCAGCCGTAGTTTCCGCCAGGCGTTATGATGTTAATTTCCTCGCGTGAATTTTGCCCCACATCGCCAAGCCATAGATCCCCGGTCAGGCGATCAAAGGAAAAGCGCCACGGGTTGCGTAAGCCGTAAGCCCAAATTTCACCCCGCGCACCGGCCTGGCCAAGAAACGGGTTGTCGGCTGGAACGGCCACGCCGGCTCCAGACACATCCAGGCGCAATATTTTCCCAAGCAGATTATCCAGACGCTGGGAGTTGTTCTGAGGGTCGTTCGCCGACCCGCCGTCACCAAGCGCCATATAAAGCCTGTTATCCGGGCCAAAGGTCAGCATGCCGCCATTGTGATTGGAAAACGGCTGAGCCACCTCCAGCAAAACCTGCTCCGTTGCCGGGTCAAGCTGCTGCGGGTTGCTGGTAGACCGACCGATGCGAGACAACACAGAGCGTCGCGGGCCATGGTCTGTGTAATGCACATAGGCACGACCGTTATTGGCATAATCGGCATCGAACGCCAGCCCTAGAAGACCTTCTTCATTGGCCTGCATGGGCTGACGCGCACTGATATCCAACATCACCGATGCGCTTGAAGCATTGGCCGAATCAAACCGCAAAATACGCCCATCCTGCTCCACAACCGCCAGGTCATTACTGCCTGGAATGGCCGTCAGGTACACCGCGTTGCTAACGTTCAGCGCCGGAAAGGCATTAAACAGTTCTATGTCTGTGGTGCCGGTGGTGCCGGTTGAAAATTGC
>JAUIHW010000113.1 GCA_030431775.1 Gammaproteobacteria bacterium | reverse complement strand
AAAGGTGAGTTTAATTTTGGCTTTGCCGTTGACTGGATGCGCAAAGATCTTGGCATCGCTCTCGAAGAAGCGCAAAAGAACGGCGCCAGCCTGGAAATGACAAAGCTGGTCGATGAATACTACGCCGAGGTGCAGGCTATGGGCGGCAACCGCTGGGACACATCGAGCCTGATTGCACGTCTGGATAAATAGCGACTTCCTAAGCAACCGGCACTCGGGCGGTATACCGCTGCTTGCTCCGCCTACGTAGTTATCTTGCGATGACATTGCGTGGTGAGAACACAATTTAAAGTAGCTATTCGCCAAGTTTGAGCGTGACTGTTGCCCGATTTCCTAGTCTACCGACTCGACACCGATGAGCTTATTATTCTCGTCAAACGTAATTTCGAAGTTGCCGAAAACACCATCGTGGGTAACGAACTGTCGAATGGCACTCGCAGGAAAACGAATAGTCCTGTTGTGTTCAGTGCGAGCAACAACAACTTTTGCACTGCCTTGGTAATAGGCCAGGTATTCTTCCGCCGTTATGGCCAAGCGAAAGCGCATTTTTCTTGTAGTATTTCTGCTGGTCATGTTGTTTCGCTAAGTAACGTTTAAGAAGGGCAGTAAGTGCAAATATATCTATAGGCCGGCTTTTGCGCTTGAGCTGACTGGGTTGTGTAATTACAAGACGCCAAACTATTGCCGGGATTACCTACGTGTCATCCAGCGCACTTCGTACAATCAGCCCTTCTTTCATAACCAGCACCGTATTCCGTAGATCGGAAATTCCAACGGTGGGATCACCCTGCACGGCGAGCAGGTCCGCGACTTTCCCTTCCTCAATAGTGCCATGGGTTCGAGAGAGTCCCACAGCATGAGCGGCGTTAGTAGTTGCCGCCCTGATAGCATCCACAGGCATCAGGCCACATTCGGTCAATCGTTCGATTTCGAGAAAAATCAAGCTCGGCTCTCCGAAGTAATCAGTACCCGCATTGATCGTGACGCCGGCTTCAAATGCCGCGTGGGTTGCCGTGCAGGCCCAGTCCCGCATTGCGGCCATCTTGGCCGGTAGAGGCTGCGAACGCATGCGTACATCACCATCTGCAATTAATGCAGGATTCAGAGCGATACCGTTGTCGCGCATATCGGCAAACAGTTTTGCGAATGACTCAGAGTACGGATCGAGGTTCGCAAACGGCCGCTGTGATATCCACCGGGGTATGCCGACTGCAAAAGTGTCAGGCACATTGTCTGCGCCCAATGCAGCAAGGCCTTTGCTGTGGATCAATTCATCCACTCCGGCAGCGACCAAGTCACCAGGCCCTGCGGGGAACACTACGGAATGTGCCCAGACCATCAATCCCTGCGCCTGCGCTTCTTTCGTAATGCGATCAATGAGATTCGCATCCAGTGATGCGTAGAGCTTTAAGCCGGTGACACCGGCTTCTCGAGCGGCGGCCACAGCTTCCGGCAAGTCTGTTTCTTCGGTTATGAGCTTCATCCACGGAGCTTCACCGGGCGCATAAGGAGCGGAGGTTCGCTGCAGGCGCGGGTCAGCCATGAATCCTTCGCCGAACATGGTGCCCGAGTAGATAATATTGGGTCGTTTCTCGTTCGGTCTCGAAAGTCTCGCGAGTAAATCCCGATTGCCGGAAAGGTCTCGAACCGTTGTCACACCCAGGTTCAACATGGCATTAAGCGCTGCTTCTCGCTCCTGATTAGGAGTGAGGTGGACGTGGGTGTTGATTAGACCAGGCAAGAGCGCCGCACCCTGCAAATCGATGACAATCACGTTCGGAGGCAAAGGCAATTCATCATTGTGTTCGATGCCCAAAATCTTGCCGCGACTAACTAAAACGGTGCTGTCGGGTACAGGCTGCTCACTGATCCCATCGATCAAGAGTGCGTTGATCAGCGCATACGTAATAGCATCCGGAGACTCTTCCACCTGCACTACAGATGATACGCAAGCGCTTAAACCCAATAGAACCAGGGAGGTTGCCGCAAAGGCGATAAGTTTGTTCTCGTAGAGTTGAATTCGCATGCTCCGGGAGCCTTTTGATCGAGTTTCGAGAATTGCGAAATGGGCCAGCAACGGTCACTGGCCTTTTCGCCGTGACTTACTTTAAACCGCCCACCAACTTGTCAAACATAGAATTCCAGCTCTTTGTCATCTCCTCGGTCATCGAAGCATCAAATGGATTCTCACCTGTGATTCTCATGCTTGTTTGTTCGCCTTTCTCGGTAAAAGAGAACTCGACAAGTGTCGGGATAATTTCATCGCCGGGAATGCCATAGTGGGATGGCGCAACTGGGTTTCCTTTGGCGTCAGTAAAGTAATCTATATAGGCAAGGTAGGTCGGCTCGTTAATGGTCTTATAAACGCCTTTTCCCCAGTACTTTATACCGTCACTGCTTTCGAAGCAGTAGCGAAATTCGCCGCCTTCTCGCACATCGGTGGACACGTGATAATTGGTCATGCCCTCGGGCGACCACCACTGCGCCAATAGATCTGGGTTGGTGAAGGCTTCCCATACCCTTTCAATTGGTGCATTGAATATTCGATCGATAATCAGCTTCTGGTGCGTCATGTCTTCTTCTCCAGTAGTTTATCCAAAGCGTCCAGGCGAATGGACCACTGCTTCTCCTGAACCTCCAGCCAGTGACGTGCCTGATCAATTCTCGCGGCGTTTAGTGTGCAGGTTCGAACTCTTCCGACTTTCTCGGTCGTAATCAGCCCGTGTTTTTCAAGGACACCGAGGTGCTGCAGAAAAGTTGGCAAAGCCATGGGGAATGGCTTGGCGAGTTCACTTACAGACGAAGGTCCTTGTGACAGGTGCTCCACAATCGCAAAGCGCGTCGGATCTCCCAACGCCCAAAACACCCGATCAAGAGATATGGATTGGTTAGGCATGTGCCTAACTGTATGCGATCTAGAAACTTAGGTCAATTACTAAGTAAAGGATTTGTGGCAGGCGCTTTGAGTCAGTAGCGGGCTCTGCATAGTGGGATTAGGGGGGCTTTGCGTGGTTCTTTGGTAGAGCCAGTTTTGCGTGGCGTACATTGTATATGTCCAGAAAGCAATGTATTGACCAAACTCATCTTCCGCTAGCTCTGACGGATCACTACACCCCTTGCGGAAGAGCCTGTTGAGGTCGCCATCAGTCGCAAGGGTTACGTAACCAAGCGCAAGACTATCGTGAGTAGCTTGTGCAGTGTTTGAACGAAGCGTCTAATTAGTCTGGCGTATTTGTATCGTCAGGTAGATCACTGTGATAACGACAATGACCGTTCCGACGATCTCCGCAACGTTGGCAATCTGATCCATAGTCATGCCGTTCTCTCCGTGCCTCGCATCCGCCCAGAAAACAAAAGCCCAAATGTGTGTTTTGGGTCAGTTGCAGAATTTATAGCTCAACCAAGACGTCCGTCGCCTCTCGGCCAGTACCGGTCACTCGATACACGTCAATAGCGAGTTCCAGTCAATTTCCGCACGTGCAATTACCTTCAAGAATGTCTCATCAGTAAGGAAGAAAAGCCAGTGGTCTTTCGCAAAGTCCTCGGGCTGCGGTGTCCTCAGGTAAATATCGACGGCATAGCCATTGTCAGCAGCTCGGGATAGACGTGTAAATTCTTGCTCGATCCATTCAATTCCGCCATCCAATTCGCCGAACTGGATGGCGGCAAAACGAAACTCTATTGACTCGCCTTCCCCGACAATCCTGACATTCCAGTTGAACCAGTTCGGATCATCAGGTGATTGCTCGAAGTTCTTAGGTATACGCATGCGCCGATTGAGCGGCTCGAAATATTCGCCAGATTCGTCCGCGCTGGGAAAGCAATCGAACACAATAGCTTCCGGTAAACCGTCGAAATTTCCATTGGTCTCGATCAGGTCACCAGCGAACACCGGATGAATTAGCGTCAGAAAGAATATTGAAAAATTGAAACGATTCATCGCGTCTTTGAGCAACTTCTCGACCGGCGGCTGTGGGTCAGTAGCAGAAATTATAGCTCAAGATCTGCGACTGGCGGCTATGCGGCGGTGGATTCAATCGGTGAATGCAACACCTAAACTCTAGCAGTTAGAGGAGGATGTTGCAGATGAGTAATAGAAAGAGACGACATTACACAGAGCCTGAGAAAGCCGAGATGTGGGATCGCTGGCGCA
>JAUIHW010000051.1 GCA_030431775.1 Gammaproteobacteria bacterium | reverse complement strand
TCCTACGCGTTACTCACCCGTCCGCCACTCGTCAGCCAGAGCAAGCTCTGCTGTTACCGTTCGACTTGCATGTGTTAGGCCTGCCGCCAGCGTTCAATCTGAGCCATGATCAAACTCTTCAGTTCAAATCATATGTCTTTTACTTCCCACCGGAAGTTGCACCCTCATCGGTTTCGAAACAGCGTTTCTCGCCAACCTCAGTGCTTGTTTCTCAGAGTAATCACTCAACGCATCGCCTCTATCAATACCTATATAAGAACCGTGGTTACTTATAACTACTAAGTATTAAATGAGTATTTGCTTCGCGCCTCAGGGTTTTCACCCCTCGGCTATCGACGAGTATTTGCTCCGTGGCACCACCACGAAACAAGTACCCACACGTATTACTTGATCTCATTGTTAAACAGCTTGAATGGCGCCAGGCCAAACAATTCCCCAACACCTCAGCGCTGAAGAGGCGCGTATTATACGCAGGACTTAATGTTGCGCAAGCATCTTTGCAAAAAAAATTGCCATTTGCTGACAATCAATTCCACTGCACCAGATGGAACTGCTTTTTGCCGCGTTTCAGAACATGAAAACGCCCGTGCAGCGCAGATGAAGGCTGCAAGTCAAACTCTAAATCGTTTATTTTTTGACCGTTTACGCTGACCGCATTGCCTTGCACAAACTTTCTTGCCTGTCCAAGCGTCACTTCCCCACGCGGGGTTTCCGCCAGGCCCGTCTCCATAAGCGCCTCAAGCAGAGACAGGCGGTCCTTATTCACATTCAAACAGGGTAGACCATCCAGCGCCAATTGGCCCAGATCATCGGCGGACAGGCGAGTGACGTCACCGCTGAACAGAGCCTCGGATATCCTCTCCGCCGCCGCCACACCGGCGGCACCATGCACCAGCCGGGTAACCTCCCTGGCCAGAATACTCTGCACGGCACGTCGGCCACTGGCTTGCGCATCATCTTCCTCGATACGCTCTATTTCGGGTTGCTGAAGAAAGGTAAACAACCGCAGGTATTTGTAAGCATCCGCATCGGCAGTATTTAGCCAAAACTGATAAAAGGCATAAGGCGAGGTCCTGCGCGGGTCCAGCCAAACGGTTCCACTCTCCGTCTTGCCGAACTTACTGCCATCGGCCTTAGTGACCAGCGGCAGGGTCAGGCCAAATACCTGCTGCTGATTCAGGCGCCGGCTCAGGTCAATACCGCCAGTGATATTTCCCCATTGGTCACTGCCGCCTATTTGCAGGGTACAACCATACAGTTCATTCAGTTTTGCGAAGTCGTAGGACTGCAACACCATGTAGGCAAACTCTGTAAACGAAATCCCCTCACCCTCTCGCTCTATACGCTGGCGAACAGACTCCTTCTGAATCATGGCATTCACACTGAAATGCTTGCCAACATCCCGTAAGAAGCTGATGACGTTCAGCTCCCCAGTCCAATCTAGGTTGTTGACAATGATCGCGGCATTATCAGCCGACCCAAAGTCGATAAAAGGTTGCACCTGGCTGCGAATTTTCTCCACCCAGCCCGCGACCACGTCCGGCGTATTCAAAGATCGCTCCTGGGTTTTAAAGCTAGGGTCACCAATCAGGCCCGTGGCACCGCCCAGCAGCAATATCGGCCGATGCCCCAGCTGCTGCACTCGCCGCAACGCCAACAGCGGCACCAGACTACCGATATGCAGGCTATCCGCAGTTGGGTCAAACCCGCAATAAACAGTACGCCGCGCACTTTTAAGGTGCTGCGCCAGGTCCTGCGGACTGCTGGCCTGTGACACCAGGCCGCGCCATTCAAATTCGGCCAGCAAATCGCCAACCATAGTGCTTCCTCCGCTGTAAAAAGCCCTGTTTTTGGAGCGGGCCGAACCATACCGCAAACAAGCGGAATTGCAAGCCCGGTGAAAATCTTACATACTCTACAAACGGCCTAGAACTAATGAATACTTTTGTTATACTTATTAGATACTTGGCGCATGTTTTGAGAAATTGCTGTAAATCTGCATGATCCCGGGCAAAAACCACAATAGCAAATCCTCCGACCACCCGGGCGCAATCAAGGCAGCCTGGACACCCAGTCGTATTATTGCGGTGGCAGCGTTGTCATGTATCGTGCTGGCAATTTTTCTGCTGGTACCCCCAACAACCGTTCAGGCCGACCGGATGCACAGCGATACCGCGGCGCAGCGCGAGCAGTTGCTGGTGAGCGGGTTGGAGCAACAGGCCGATCAGACATTGAACCCAGGCGACGCAGCGGCGTCAGGCAGCATAACCTCAGGTTTCGTGCTGGTTGAGGAAGAACAGACAGCGGAAAATCCAGCCGGAGAGCCGGCTATTGCTGACTCTTCGGCGCGCAACGACGCGCCGGCAACAGAGATAGCCTGGAAGAGTGTGCGCATCAAACGCGGCGACACGCTGACCCACGTATTCAAAAAAGCTGGTCTCCAGGCTCGCGATGCGTATGAGTTGTTAGGGCGCTGCCCCGACGCTAAACAGCTAAGCCGGATTCATCCCGGCCACGAACTGGACTTTCATATTGAAGGCCAGCAACTTCAAGCCTTACGCTATCGCAAAAACGAGCTGGAAAGCCAGGTTTACACCCGCCAAGGGGAAAACTTCTCGGCTGAAACCATAGTGCGCGAGCCAGAACGGCGAGTGCGCTACAAGACCGCAGGGCTTGAAGACTCTCTGTTTATGTCAGGCAAACGAGCGGGCCTTGACCATAACATTATTATGCAGTTGGCCAATGTATTTGGTGGCGTTATCGATTTCATTTATGACCCTCGCAAGGGTGATGAATTCAGCATTCTGTACGAAGATCTTTATCTGGACGGCAAAAAGATCGGCACCGGCAACATCCTTGCGGCAGAATACGTCAACGTTGGGGAGAGCCTGGTTGCCTACCGCTATACCGATGCTGATGGCAATACCGGCTACTACGCGCCGGATGGTGTGAGCATGCAGAAAGCGTTCCTGCGCGCACCACTGGACTTCACCCGAATCAGCTCCAACTTCAACCTGCGGCGGCTTCACCCCATTCACAAAAGCGTTCGGGCCCACCGAGGCATTGATTATGCCGCACCACGCGGAACACCAGTGTACGCAGCTGGCGACGGGCGTGTCATAAAAGCCGGCTATTCGCGAGCTAATGGTAACTATATTTTCATCAGTCACGGCCCTCAATACACCACCAAGTACCTGCACCTGACCAAGCGCTACGTTAAGAGGCTGCAGAAAGTTGAGAAAGGTCAAACGATCGGCACTGTCGGCTCAACGGGCTATGCCACCGGCCCGCACTTGCACTATGAGTTTCTAGTCAACGGCGTTCACCGCAACCCCAGAACCATTCTTAATAAACTGCCAAAAGCCAAATCGATTGCAGACAAGGAAATGTTGCGTTTCAAAGAGAACATCGAGTCACTGGCTGCCAATTTGGAAAAACACCAACAGGCTTATCAACTTGCCGAACTGGACGTGGGCAGTTTTACTCCAGCAGGGATGAATGCCCGCGACTCGCTCAACTAAAGCCGGCGAAGAACTGTATCTGGGAGCCATGTCAGGCACCAGCCTGGATGGCATCGACATCACTTTGCTGTGTTTCACCCCCTCGCAACAGGGGCTGCAGGCGGCCACAGTGGCGCACCATCACACCACATACTCCGATGAATTTCGTCGCCAGTTGCGTTGCTTATGCGAAGGTCAGCAGGTCACGCTCAGCGAGCTAATGCAGACAGACGGCCAGCTCGCCGAAATGATTGCTAACGGTGCATGTGAGTTGCTGCAACAGCAAGGCCTGGCCAGCCACCAGATTGTAGCCATCGGCAGTCATGGACAGACCATCAGACATCTGCCACCCGGTGAGGATGGATCTCGGGGCTACACACTGCAAATTGGTGACCCGGCCACAATCGCAAATCGCTCGGGCATAACCACTGTGGGCGATTTTCGCCGCGCTGACATGGCTGCCGGGGGCCATGGAGCACCATTGGCCCCGGCTTTTCACCAGGCGTTTTTTAGCGCTGAAACAGCACGAGCTGTCGTGAATATCGGCGGCATGGCAAACGTCAGTCTGCTGCAGCCGGGGCAGACGCTACTGGGTTACGATACCGGCCCCGGCAATGTTCTGATGGACGCCTGGGCTGCCCGCCACTTGCAGCAACCCTATGATAAAAATGGACAGTGGGCCGCGCAGGGAAGCGTTGACAAGGCTCTATTGCACAGCCTGCTGGCACACCCCTTTTTCAGTCAGGCACCGCCAAAATCAACCGGCAGAGAAAGTTTCAACCTGGACTGGCTCGAACAGCAGCTACACTCGAGCGGTGCTGTGACACCAGTCGACGTTCAGGCCACGCTGCTGGAATTGACTGCGACCAGCGTCGCTCAGTCGATCGCAAACCATGGCAGTTTCCCTGAAATTTTCATCTGTGGTGGTGGTGCTTACAATGGGCAATTACTGAAGCAACTGCGCACACACATTCCGGATGCCAGCATACGCAGCACCGAATATCTTGGGATTGCTCCCGAACTTGTGGAGTGCTGTACATTCGCCTGGTTGGCACGCCAGACGCTGCATGGCCAGGCTACCCCATTGTCAAACGTGACCGGTAGTTGCAGCGACAATGTTGTGGCCGGCGCTATCTACCCCGCCCCCATCACAGGCAGCTAAATACCAGCCTGCCAAACATCCTAAATAGAGAACGAGGAACCACAGCCACAGGTGGTATCAGCATTGGGGTTTTCAACGACAAACCTTGAGCCTTCAAGATTTTCAACGAAATCGATTCTCGACCCAACCAGGTAGGGGTAGCTTAGCGAATCCACCAATACAGCCACGCCCTCTTTTTCAACCTGCGCATCGTCGTCCGCGGCGAACTCATCGAAGGTGAAGCCGTATTGAAATCCGGAACAACCGCCGCCCGTTACGAATACCCGTAACTTCAGCTCGTTATTCCCTTCTTCTTCAATCAGGGACTTAAGCTTGGCCACTGCCTGTTCCGACAGTAGCAGAATGTTGTCATCGATATTGGAGCTTGCGGTCATGTCTCGGTCAACAGCTTACCGTGGCACTCCATTATCGCTAGGCATTTGCCTTGCCGTCAACGAAGCCTTTCATGCTTTTCGCAGGCGCGCCTTTTTTATCGACATTGGCGCCAAACTTCAATTCATCATTGGAGCTTTGCCGCTTGGCCTTTGGCGCTTCTTCCGCGTAAGCGGAGTTATAGATCAGGTTTCCATTGACCTGGGCACCACGAACCATTTCGATAATATTGTAATGCACATTACCTTCGACATGCGCCTTGCTGGCCAGTTCAATGTACTTGCTGGAATGAACCTCGCCATTGACCGAGCCGTTTATCACCACATTGGGCACATAAACATCACCCTCTACGCGGCCAGATTCCATAATGCGCATGGCGGATTCAGCGCCCTCTGCTGCAATGATATTGCCCTTGACCGAGCCTTCAATCTCCAAATTCCCGCTGAACCGAATATCCCCAAGGATCTCTGTTCCTTCTGCCACCAAAGTGGTGACGCCGCTGGGCTTTTTGGGTGCACTTTTCTCATTCTTCTTAAACATGCTTACGCCTCCTGAGTTAACCAACCGAATTTTTTCTCTAGATAGACACTGCGCCCACCGGAACCTTTCACCAAAACATCGATGCGCTTCGGCTCATAGTTATCCGGCAAGGTGACAGCCCCTTCAATATTCTGAAAGTACTTGAACCGATACTTAATTTTCTCATCAGCAATGTCAGGGCTGAGATCACTCAACGATAGAATAACTTCTTTACCGTTTTGCTGCCCTAAAATACTGACTCTTACATTCCCCGACACCAGGCGGTGCTGATTGGCAAACTGCTGCAACACCATTTTGAACTGATACTTGCGTGGGTTCGACGTGGCCAACAGATCCAGGCTGCGAATGCTCACACCCTCCTCGCTGTCTTTTGGTGCCATCAAGCCTTTGTAGAAGCTGATCTCGGACTTCAGGTCCGCAATTTGTTTGCGCAGGTCAGCCATGCTCTCGCGCACCTGGTTAGTGGCTTCCTGGTCTACATTAGAGCCAATCTGCAGCTGTGCTACCCGGCGCTGATGTTCTTTGTTTGCCCGGTTCGCGTCGGCCAGTTCCTGAACCAGCAAATCTCGCTGCTCGCGTACTTCGAAATAGTCCCGGTTTGACAGGACAAACCCGGCCGCAAAGCTTGCCGACAATAACAGCAAAACCAACGCAAACCTCAAAAACTTGCGCTTGGGGTCGTACGGCACAACCACCATACGCGTTTTCTTGCTTTCTTTAACCTTCGGCATTTTTGACTATGGCTATCAGGGCTGAGGTTGCACCAAACGCCATATTCGCTTCAAGGGGTCAGCGCTATGGCATCCAGACCAACGGTCTCACTTAAGCCTAGCATGATATTCATGCATTGTACTGCCTGACCGGAAGCTCCCTTAACCAGATTATCGATCGCTGAACAAATAACCGCCTTGCCCCGGTTTTGCGGCAAGCTGACTGCAATACGACAACCATTACTGCCTTTCACTGATCGTGTTTGCGGAAGCTGGCCTGCCGGCAACACATCGACAAAGGGAGAAGCCGCATAGAAGTCTTCGAAAATAGCTTGCAGCTGATCTGCCTGCGCCGCTACCGAGGCATACAAGGTAGCGTGGATACCCCTGATAATAGGCAACAAATGCGGCACAAAGGTCAGGCTGACGGGCTCCCCGGCGGCCGCTCCAAGCACTTGCTCTATTTCTGGCAAATGCCGATGTCCGGATACACCATAGGCCTTGAAACTGTCGTTCAACTCGGCAAAAAGATTATCCACCTTGGCCTGGCGCCCAGCACCACTGACCCCGGAAGCTGCATTGGCGATCAAGTCATGGCTGGCAAGCACGCCGGAGCGCAGCAAAGGCAGAAAGCCCAGCGTCACCGCCGTCGGGTAACAGCCTGGCGCTGCCACCAGCTGCGCCTTGCTAATTGCCTCCGCGTTCAGTTCAGGCAAGCCATAGACGGCCTGCTTCTGCAACTCTGGGCAGGTATGCGGCTGTCCGTACCAGTTTTCCCAGCTGGTAATGTCGTCCAGCCTGAAATCGGCCGACAGGTCTATCACTCGGGTTCCTCGCTCAATCAGCGTCGGAACCAGCTCCATCGCCACCCCATGCGGCGTCGCAAAAAACACGATGTCACAGGCGGCCAGCCGATCGGCATCCGGCGCCTCAAATGTCAGGTCATAACAACCCCGAAACGCCGGGTACAAATCCGCGACACGCAAACCTTGTTCAGTACGTGAGGTAATCAGTTCTACCCTGGCTTGCGGGTGTAATGCCAGCAACCGTAATAACTCGGCACCGGTATAACCCGTACCTCCCACGATTCCTACTGATATCATTCCAATCTCCCGGCATTCGCACCAGCAAAGAGCGCTAACGTCAAGTAAGTATAATAGCAGCCAGGCACCAGAGTCAGTTTGCGTTGAATGGCTAAACACCGAAAGCGTTGGATAGGCGCGTACATCTATCGCACCCTTAATCGGCCGCTGGGCTATACCCGCAAGCGACTGGCAGCCAACGACGCCTTATTGATCATTTCAATTCTCGGCGTGCTGGCCGGAGCACTGGCTGCAGGCTTCATACTGCTTTTCCGCTGGACCATCGATGCGCCAATGAACAACTGGCTGCCAGGCGACTTTGAAGCACTGCCCGCGCTGTGGCGGTTCGCATTGCCCACAGCTGGCGGCTTGCTTCTTGGTCTCGCCTTACTGGCGGTCAAAAGCAGTAGCCGCAGTGTCGGTTTGTCCCATGTCATCCACGTGACCAATAACCTGCATGGTGAACTGCCCGCCCGGAATGCAATTGTGCAGTTTGTGGCCGGCAGCATAGCAATCCTGAGCGGTCAGGCCGGCGGGCGGGAAGGGCCCGCGGTGCACCTTGGTGCCGCAATCACGAGCTGGGCATCCCGCACTCTGCACCTGCCGCGAAACAGCTCAAGGATTCTGATCAGCTGCGGCACAGCCGCCGCCATCGCCGCGTCATTCAATACCCCAATTGCCGGCGTGATATTTGCGATGGAAGTGGTGATGCTGGAATTCACTATTGCCGGTTTTACGCCGGTCATTCTCGCAGCCATCACCGCGACTCTGATGACCAGGGCATCTTTCGGTGCCGAGCCCATGTTCGCGGTTGAAGTGCTGCAAATGACATCGTTTTATGAGGTCTTTTTTATCGCCATGCTGGGCCTGTGTTGTGGCCTGGTGTCCGCTGCATTTCTCAGCGTCCAGCGGCTCTGCCTGCGTCTGTCGCACATCAACATCGCGCTGCGACTGACTCTTGCCGGGCTGGTAACCGGCGCAGTCGGCTATTACTTACCCGAAGTTCTGGGGTTGGGCTATGACACGCTGGCAGAGATCCTGCGAAATAACATCGCTTTCTCGGCGCTGGCGGTTATTGTGGCGGGCAAGCTGGCGGTGACCGCCATATCCTGTGGTCTGGGAATGCCTCTGGGCTTTATCGGACCGGCGCTTATTATCGGTGCCGGAATGGGTGGACTGCTGGGCCTGCTTGGTAATCAGTGGCAACCGGAGCTGGCCTCGGAAACCGGGTTTTATGTGTTATTGGGCATGGGTGCCCTGGTGGGCGCTGTCCTGAATGCTCCTCTGACCGCCCTGCTCACTATCGTAGAGCTGACCAATAGCGCCCACATCATGTTACCTGGCATGCTGGCCATAATCACCGCCACTCTCACCAGCAACGGCGTGTTCAAACAGAATGCTGCACAGCATGCCATTTTGCTGAGCCAGGGCTTTCGAGTGCAGAGCGACCCGCTTTCATTGGCACTGCAGCGCGCCTCGGTCGCAAACCTGATGGAGCGCAGCTTTCGGCGCGTTGCCCTCAGCATGACATTTCAGCAGATTCAACGCCTGCTCGAAAACCGGCCTCGCTGGTTACTGGTTGCGCCGCCGGAAAAAACCAAACGCCTGATCGACTCAACCGACCTGATCCTGCACATCGAGGAGCTTAGCGCCGATCAGGACCCCGAAGACTTGCAGAACCTTGAGATCAACCTGTTGGAGATACCCGGTAAAAAACGGCGTCTGGCGGAAATACAACCGCAGGCCACGTTGCGGGAAGCCTGGGAGCTGATGAACAATGAGGACGCGGAAGCTCTGTATGTTTCTGGCCCGGCATTGGCCTTGTACCTGCCTCCCAGCGGTATAATCACGCGTGAAGACATTGAAAACTATTACCGCAACCCGTTACGCAGGCGCAAATCGTAGTCTTTATGCTCTGGATCAAAGCCTTACACATTGCCTTCGTCGTCTGCTGGTTTGCAGGCATTTTTTATTTGCCCCGCTTATTCGTTAATTCGGCACAAACCAGCGACCGCAATACTTTGCAGACTTTAGCGGTCATGCAGCGCAAGCTATACCGCTTTATGAGCCTGCTGGCAATTCTTGCCGTGTTACTTGGGCTGCTGCTGCTCGGACAAAACTGGGCGTATTACAGCGCCCAGGGCTGGATGCAGGTAAAACTCGTGCTGGTCGTATTGTTGATCGGCTATCATCTGGCCTGCGGTCGCTATGTACATGGTTTTGAACAAAACAAGGTCAAGCATTCGCATATCTATTTTCGCTGGTTCAACGAGCTGCCAGTACTGATGCTCTTCAGCATCGTCATCCTGGCCGTGGTTCGACCCTTCTAACAGGCTGGCATAGCACAAAACAGGAGTTCTTATGAGCCTATCCGAGCAGTTATTCGAACGCGCGCAGGCGCACATTCCCGGCGGCGTGAATTCCCCGGTTCGAGCCTTCAAAGGGGTTGGCGGCAGCCCGCTGTTTATCGAGTCAGCCCGGGGTAGCCAGCTCACTTCAGCGGACGGCCAACAGTATATTGACTATGTCGGCTCGTGGGGGCCAATGGTGGCGGGTCACAGCCATCCAGCAATCATTGAGGCTGTTCAGGAGCAACTGCAACGCGGTACCAGCTTTGGTGCACCAACGGAACTGGAAACCCGCATGGCTGACACCTTATGCGGGCTCGTGCCGTCTATGGCACAGGTCAGAATGGTAAATTCCGGCACCGAAGCCACCATGAGCGCCATCCGGCTGGCCCGCGGCTTTACCGGCCGCGAGAAAATCATCAAGTTCGAAGGCTGCTACCACGGCCATGTGGATTCGTTGTTGGTCAAAGCAGGCTCAGGTGCGTTAACCATCGGCGAGCCAACCTCTCCGGGTATAACGCGCGCTGCAGCCGCTGAAACGTTGACCGCGACCTTCAATGACAGCGCCAGCGTCGCCGCACTTTTTGCCGAGTTTCCCGATGATATTGCCTGTGTGATTGTCGAGCCGGTGGCCGGGAATATGAACTGCGTACCCCCATCTGCTGAATTTCTGCCGGCTTTACGCAAATTGTGCGATCAGCATGGCAGCGTGCTGATTTTCGATGAAGTGATGACCGGCTTTCGGGTCGCGTTGGGTGGGGCGCAGGCCTTGTACGATATTCAACCGGATCTGAGCACCTTTGGCAAAGTCATTGGTGGTGGCTTACCGGTTGGTGCATTTGGCGGGCGTGCCGACATCATGGCACAGCTGGCACCTGCCGGCCCGGTGTACCAGGCTGGCACATTATCTGGCAACCCGCTGGCAATGGCCGCCGGGCTGGCCAACCTGGGCCTTGTTCAGGAGAGCGGTTTTTATGAGCGTCTGGAAAAGCATACTCAACAGTTAGTTGCCGGAATTGCCGCCGCGGCGCAGCGCCACGACATTGCTCTGAGCTGCAATCAGGTAGGTGGTATGTTTGGCCTGTTTTTCAGCACAGAGGTCGAGATACGACGCTACAAACAGGTGATGGCCTGCGATGCCAAGCGGTTTAGCCGCTTTTTCCATGCCATGCTGCAGCAGGGTATTTACCTGGCACCTTCAGCGTTTGAGGCAGGGTTTGTATCTTCCGCGCACTCTGAGGCGGACATTGAGCGGACCATCACAGCCGCCGGGAAAGCGTTTGCTACGCTTAGCGAGTAACTGTTTGAAAGAGGCCGCCGATATGCGCCCGTTTTGTGTGCTTTATACCAGCATTATCAGCCTGACGATGGCCGCCCTGCCTCAAAGTGGGATGGCAGCGGACTTTGCTGCACAGCTGGGGTATGGGCGCTGGGTCCAGGACTACCGTGGCTTTATCGACAGCACCAATTCCGACCTGGGTCGGGTTCAGATCAATGATGACCTGGCCTATGACAGCGAAAACGCCGAGTCATATTATCTGTTGCTGGAACATCCGCTTGGGGTGGTTCCAAATGTGCGAGTCCAGTACAGCGAACTGGAAACCGACAGTTTTAGCACTCTGAGTCGTGACATCACTTATGAGGGCGTGACATTCAATGCCGAACAGGAAATATTCTCCGCAATGGACCTGAGTCACACCGACATCAGTCTGTACTGGCAACCCCTGCAGGGACGCTTTGATCTGGGCGTGGGAATTACTGTGCGAATAATCGATGGCTCGTTCCAGATCCGCAGTACCAGTACTGATAGCTTCGCCCGGCAAAGCTTTGACGAGGCATTTCCACTGCCCTACCTGCAAGCTCGTTACACATTCGGCGACAGCGGGATTACTCTGGCGGCCGACCTGCACGGTGCTGCCTATGATGGCGACCAGTTTATAGACAGCAATTTGCGTGTCGCGTGGGAATCCTCCTACGGTCTTGGAGTTGAAGCCGGCTATCGCCGGATCAAATTGGAAATTGATGACCTGGACGTGGATGACTCCGACGGCAACCCCGATATCATCGACACCGACCTTCAGGTGGACGGCTTATTCATCGGGGTCTTTTATGCCTTCTAAGCGGCCTGGCAATGCTTACCGGCCCAAAATAGGTCTTGCTCTCGGCAGCGGTGCTGCTAAGGGACTGGCTCACATTGGTGTGTTTCGCGGGCTTAAACACTATGGCCTGAAGCCGGATATCATCGTCGGAAGCTCAATTGGCGCTTTTATGGGCGCCGCTTACGTGGTGGGAAAACTGGATGAAGTCGAGCAATGGCTGTCCTCAATGACCACCTATGAGATGCTCAAGCACATGGACATCCGCCTGCTGGCCAGCAGCGGTCTGGCCGACGGCAACTACATGATGCGGTTTGTTCGCGAACAGTTCGGCGACCCCAGCATTGAAGACCTCGACACCCCCTATGCCGCAGTCGCCACCGACATGAAGTCTGGCCGTGAGCTCTGGTTACAGTCGGGCTCCATCTGGGATGCCGCGCGAGCATCCATGGCCTTGCCCGCCATGTTGACACCAGTGCAATTAAACGGTCGCTGGCTGCTTGATGGCGGCTTGGTCAACCCGGTTCCGGTTTCTGTCTGCAAAGCCCTTGGCGCCGATATCATCATTGCTGTGAATCTTAATGGCGATCTGGTGAGTCGCGACCAGGTCATCGTCAACGCCAGCACCCTGGGACAAGCGGAACAGCCCGACGTGGAAACAACGGCAGGCAAAACAAGCGATGCTATCAGCGTTGAAGGCGATGCCGGGGACAACGAGTCGGCCAGCTTCTTTGATTCACTGAAGGCCTCGATTCGGGAACGCACCACGCCACTAGTGGAACAGTGGATGACGCCCGATGAAGAGTCTCCCGGGCTATTTAATGTGGTCTCAAGCTCAATTAATATTATGCAGGACCGTATTACCCGCAGCCGACTCGCCGGAGAGCCTGCCGACCTGGTACTGACACCCCGGCTCAGCCATATCGGCTTGATGGACTTTACCCGCGCCAAGGAAATTATTACCGAAGGGGAAGACTGCGTTCAACGCATGAATGCGGTCATCGAACATCGCCTGGGGGTAACGTCGCTTAAGCAGGCAAGCGCTCAGTCCGAAAGCGCATAAACCCAGTTTTTGCCCTCGGCATTGCAGACAATCAGTCGCTCATTCAATGGCTCGCATTCCTGTGGCCTCGGGGCGCGGTTCGGCCTTTTCCGCGCAACCGCCAGGGTACGTTTATCAATTTTCAACTGTTCAAAGCTCTGTTGGATACGGCTGGAGAAATCCGCCCCCTGCGCCTGCAATTCGTAGTAGGTATGAGCAAACGCTGAATAGGTTGAGGTTGAAGCCCCCAAACCGATGCTTAGCATTGCATCAATATAGCGCGTGTAGGCATCGGCCAGCCAGTTCTGCTCGTTTACCTGTGGGCCAGGTTCCACCAGAATCAGGCGATTACCCCCGGATAACGCACCGGGTTCAAGATGCTGGTTTGACCGATTAGTAACAAGTGTGTACCTTCGGGCACCGCATTTCAGCCATTCCTGATGATATTCGCAAGCACTGCGATGCGCTGGGGCTGGAGCGGACGCAGGAAGCGGTGCATTTGGCTTCCTGGCCACAGCCGGTTGTTGTCCTGCAGTGGGCGGGCGCAATTCAATCCCGGCTCTTTTTGCCGGCCGCTTGAGCAACAAATACTGCATGGTGGCCGGGTTTCGCCGAAACTCGTCCAAGGTTGGCAAGCTTCGACCATAACGACCCGCCTTCAACTGACAGAACACCAGCTCCAGCGGCGAATCCGCTTGTGGTTGACAAGGCGGTGCAGCATGCAGGAGCATTGGGAACAGCAGGAAGAAAACAAGCAGCGAAGTTCGCATAAACAAAAATCCTATGATAGAACTCTGCGGCGTGCATAGCATACCCGAAGGCAGCACGCGAGGCTTTGACATTCAGGGGCACCGCTTGTTGGTGGCGCGTAAAGACCTACATTGTTACGTCTATCGAAATCGCTGCCCGCATCAAGGCGTGCAACTGCACTGGTTGGAGCACCAGTTCCTTGATCGAAGCGGACAGTATATCCAATGTTCCACCCATGGAGCACTGTTCGAAATTCCAACTGGCCTGTGCATAGACGGGCCCTGTCTGGGAGCCAGTCTTGAGCCCGTTGACAGTGAAGTCGAGAATGGCAAGCTTTACGTCTATCTTTGAACAAGCCGCAAGGGCCGTCGCGGTAACCCCTCCTATTACACGGTAGTATCGCTAGCCAAGAACCGGAGTTTCTGGTAGTTTCTCCGCGTTTCACGCACAGAGGGAATGTCATGCCCGTAAAGAAGGCCAAGGCTGGTTCTAAAAAGGCTAGTAAAACCACCAGCAAAAAGGCAGCTGCCAAAAAGAAGACAACCGCTAAAACCGCCAAAAAAGCCACTGCAGCCAAGAAAGCAAGCAAAAAAGCGGCCCCGAAAAAATCGCCGGCAAAAAAAGCGCCGGCTAAGAAAGCAAGCAGCAAAAAACCGGCAGCCAAAACAGCAGCGAAAAAAACTGCAAAGAAGACTAAGCCTACGTCTCCGGCGAAGAAGCCCACTGCAGTCAAGAAAAAAAGTGCAGCAAAAAAAGCGCCCGCTGCAAGCGCAAAAACAGCAAAATCCGCCAAAACAACCGCCAAGAAGGCAAGCCCTAAAAAACCGTCTACAGTAAAGAAGTCGACGGCAAAAAAAGCGTCCGCTGCGGCACCAAAGAAAAAGGCGCCGGCGGCTAAGCAAGCCAAGACAACCGCAAAACCGGTCGCTCAAAAACGGGCAGCCACCAAGAAAGCCAGCAAGAAGGAAAGCAAACCAATCGTGAGCGTAGCAAGTCGTCGTAGTGAATCCACGCCCGCATTTAAACCTTATGTAGTTGAACGTAGCGAAGACTACATGAATGAAGATCAGAAGAATCATTTCCGCGCCATATTGAATAACTGGCGCAACGAACTGATGTCCGAGGTCGACCGCACTGTGATGCACATGAAAGATGAAGCCTCCAATTTTCCTGACCCGGCGGACCGCGCCAGCCAGGAAGAGGAATTCAGCCTTGAACTGCGCACCCGCGACCGGGAAAGAAAGCTAATCCGAAAAATAGACTCTACACTCGAGCTGATCGAACAGGATGAATACGGCTACTGTGAGGCCTGTGGCATAGAAATCGGCATTCAGCGGCTGGAAGCCAGACCCACTGCGTCACTGTGCATTGACTGCAAGACCTTGGATGAAATCAAGGAGCGCCAGGAACACGGCTAATAAGCAGACTGGTGTATACCGTGGCCGGTTTGCCCCTTCGCCGACCGGCCCACTGCATATGGGCTCGCTCTGCTGTGCGTTGCTCAGCTACCTTGATGCCAGAACGAACAACGGCCAATGGCTGGTTCGCATCGAAGACATTGATCCCCCTCGAGAACAAGCCGGTGCCAGCGAGGCGATTCTGGACTCACTGACAGCCCATGGCCTGCACTGGGATGCTGAACCGGTTTTTCAAAGTCACAGATCAGCTGTTTACGAGCAAGCGCTCGCCCGCCTGGAGGACGCTGGCCTGACCTACCGCTGTCGCTGCAGCCGCAATACGCTCGCCGCGTTGGGGCTAGGCGCACCCTACCCCGGTACCTGTCGCAAGCTCGCCATATCAGCCAATGAGCCCCATGCCATCAGAGTCAGGGTTCAGGATACAGCTATTGAATTCAACGATCGCTGGCAAGGTGCGCAGCAGGAAGTGCTGGCCGATACTGTGGGAGACTTTGTCATACGCAGAAAAGATGGCTTGTTTGCCTATCAGCTTGCAGTCAGCGTGGATGACGCCGCCCAGGGCATCAATGAGGTTGTACGGGGGGTCGATTTACTCGACTCAACCGCCCGCCAATTGTATTTGGTCGGCCTGCTCGACGGCAGCCCACCGAACTATTCGCACCACCCTGTACTCGTTGATCAACAGGGGCACAAGCTGGCCAAACAGACCGGCGCTGTGGCCCTGGACAATAGGCAGGCAACGCACAATTTGCTGAAGGCCCTGGACTATCTGGGTCAGGCCACGCCACCGACAGCGGCCGGTTTGACAGTACCCGCAGTGCTGCAGTTTGCAATGGCCAACTATCAGCCACAGGTGCTCCGCGCCCGCGCGGAG
This sequence comes from Gammaproteobacteria bacterium, assembly GCA_030431775.1. Classification (GTDB taxonomy): domain Bacteria; phylum Pseudomonadota; class Gammaproteobacteria; order Pseudomonadales; family JAUIET01; genus JAUIET01. The sequence goes on along the minus strand of JAUIHW010000051.1, from coordinate 7,634 downwards.
ATTCAGGTATGATTGCGCGATGTATATTCAGCGCGCCTTGCTACTGCTGATTCTGATTGTAGTGATCTTTCTACCCTCCTGGGTCGACTGGGCTTTACAAAGCCCCGCAAGCTGGTACCGGCCACACCTGCTTTGGCTTGGAACCATCATTGCGGTTTACATCGGTCAGAGGAAAGCCAATCGCGAGCGCTCCTGAGCCATGAATTTCGATCTCGGGCAGATCTTTTTCGTCGGCTTGGGTTATTTGTGCATTCTGTTTGGCATTGCATACCTCGTCGAGAGTAATCCTCGTGTGCGCAGGCTCACCCATCACCCGCTCGTGTATATCCTGTCGCTTGGGGTCATCACCGGTGCCTGGGCGTTCTATGGCATGGTTGATATGGCGGCTCGCTATGGCTACTCATACCTCAGTTATTTCTTTGGCATTTCAGCACTATTCCTGTTTGGCTCACTGATACTGTCGCCCATGCAGCGCATTGCGCGCCTGAATCAACTTCGCTCCTTGGCTGACATGCTGGCCTTTCGTTACCGTAGCCAGTGGGCGGGCATTTCGCTGACAGTCGTCATGCTGCTGGTCATGCTGCCGCTGTTTGCCCTGCAGATTACCGCGGTATCTGACACGGTGTTGATTCTCACCAACTCAAGCTTTGAACTGTTTCCCGGCGATCAGCGCCAGAGCGGGCTGGCATTTGGCTTCTGCTGTTTAATTATTTTGTTCACTGTTCTGTTTGGTGCGCGTCATGTCGGCACCGAGGAACGCCATGACGGCCTGATTGCCGCAATAGCCTTTGAATCACTGACCAAACTGACTGTTTTACTGACCATTGCCGGTGTTTGTATTGTGCAGGTCTTCGGCGGATTTGACGGCCTGAGCAGCTGGCTTCTGACTCAAAAGAACTCGTTGCTATCGCCCAGTCTGAACAACTCAACAGCCGAGGTCCGCTATTTTTTACTGCTGTTTTTCATGGCAGCCGTGCTCATGCCGCATTCATTTCATATGATGTTTTCCGAGCGCCCCACCGAGCAGGCAACCCGGCAGGCCAGCTGGGGATTTCCCCTGTACCTGCTGCTATTGAGTCTGCCCGTGCTGATTATCTTATGGGCCGCTCAGAGTCTGGGTATCGGTGTGCCAACCCAGTATGCCACGCTGGGCATCGGCATTTCCTTAAACGCACCTCAGTTGGAACTGCTTGCATACATCGGCGGGCTTTCTGCCGCCAGCAGCACAATTATTGTGGCCACGCTGGCGCTGGCATCCATGTGCCTGAACCACCTGGTACTGGCTGTTTACCAACCCGATACTGCGGATATCTATCGCTGGTTATTATGGATGCGGCGCGTTCTGATCGTTGGCATCATCCTTATGTCTTACCTGTTTTACCGAATCGTCAATGTGCAACACGACCTGGCCAGTCTGGGCATCGCAGCCTTCAGTGGCGCACTTCAATTCATGCCTGGGGTGCTGGCCATGCTGTACTGGCCGGAAGCCAATCGAACCGGTTTTGTCGCTGGCTTGCTGGCTGGATTCAGCCTCTGGGCATACACGGTTCTGCTGCCACTGCTGCAACCGGATACCAGCTTATTAACAAACGTATTCATGCCCGCTGAGCTGCAGTTGCTACCGGCATGGCACACTGGGACGCTGGCAGCACTGGGCGTCAATATTCTGGTGTTCATCATCGCCTCGCTGCTGTTTTCGCAGAGTGAGGAGGAAATAATGGCCGCCGAAATCTGCTCGCTGGATGAGCTCAGCCGACCGGTGCGTCAGGCGCTCGACGTACACTCCCCTGCAGAAATGAAAGATCGTCTGACCGCAGCTATCGGCGCGAGCACGGCCGAACGCGAGCTGAGTAATGCGCTGAAAGATCTTGGCATGGAACCAACCGAAAGCAGGCCTTATGCACTCCGCCGCTTACGAGAGCAGGTTGAAGCCAACCTGTCCGGGCTGTTGGGGCCGTCCACGGCTTATGAAATCATCAATCGTCATTTGCCGTATTCCAGAACACAACTCCGTGCGACCGAAGACATCCAGTTCATTGAGAGCCGCGTGGAGGACTTCCAAACCGAGTTGACCGGGTTGGCTGCTGAAATGGACAGCCTGCGGCGTTATCACCGCCAGACTCTGCAGGCATTGCCGGTGGGCGTGTGCATTGTCGGAGCCGATGGCGAAGTGACCATGTGGAACAGCGCCATGGTTGAACTCACAAATATTCAGGCCGACACGGTTCTCGGCTCTGCAGTGCACGGCATCGACCAACCGTGGTCAGATGTGCTGACTGATTTTACCGAGTCAACCCATCATCACCGCTACAAACAGCATGTGGTGGACCAGGGTCAGGACCGCTGGGTCAGCCTGCATAAAACCTACCTGCACCCCGAAGACCCAGCGCAAAGCAGCCAGGCCATCGTGATAGAAGACTTAACAGAAACACAGATTCTGGAGCAGGAGCTTGCCCACAGCGAACGGCTGGCCTCGGTCGGCCGTCTCGCTGCCGGAGTCGCCCATGAAATTGGCAATCCAGTGACCGGGATCGCCTGTATTGCTCAGAACCTGGTTTCAGAACACCAGGGTACAGACATTGCAGACAGCTCAAGCGAAATACTTAACCAGACCAAACGTGTGAGCCGCATTGTGCAATCGTTAGTAAATTTTTCGCGCACCGGAAACGATCCTGAGGAACAGGAATTTGCCGCCGTCAAACTGCGTGACTGTATTGATGATGCCATCAATCTGTTGCTACTCAACAAGGAAGCCAGAACTGTCAATTTCGAGGTGAGTGTTGCGGCCGACATGCTCACCAATGGCGACAATCAACGCCTTGCCCAGGTGTTCGTCAACCTGCTCGCCAATGCGCGCGACGCCAGTGACGAGGGTGCTACGATCAATATTCATGCCATACAGGAAGACTACAGCCTTCTGGTAACCGTCGAAGACTTCGGTAAGGGAATACCCCGCGATGTTCAGGAGCAGATCTTTGAGCCGTTTTTCACCACCAAAGAACCTGGCGAAGGCACGGGGTTGGGCTTGTCACTGGTCTACAGCATCGTTGAAGATCACGCCGGCAGCATTCATATCGAAAGCCCTGTAAACCCGATAACAGCCCGCGGCACACGATTTGTACTCAAATTGCCCAGGCATATGCGCTACAATTAGGCACAAGCAAAGCGATAGCCATTTGGTTGGCAGTGAATGTATGAAGCCAATTCTTGTCGTTGAAGACGAGACTGTTATTCGCCAGGCGTTGAAACGTTTACTTGAGCGCAACGAATACAGCGTTCGGGAAGCCGGTTCGGTAGCCGAAGCCCTCAATAAACATCAACTGTCTGATTTCAGCCTGATCATCAGCGATTTGCGGCTGCCAGGCGCCCCGGGAACCGACCTCATCCGCCCGGCCGGCAACACCCCGGTTCTGATCATGACAAGCTACGCAAGCCTGCGCTCGGCCGTTGACTCGATGAAAATGGGCGCGGTCGATTACATCGCCAAACCGTTTGACCATGATGACATGCTGGAGGCTGTGCAGCGCATCATCAGGCAAACGGCGGAAGACCAGCAAGCCCAGCCGAAGACCCCTGGCACGCCGCTGTCAGGCATTATTGGCCGCTGCGCTGCAATGCAGCGTTTGCAGAAAGCGGTACATAAAATTGCGCCAACCGACAGCACAACTCTTATCCTCGGAGAAACCGGCACTGGTAAAGAGCTGGTGGCGAAAGCGATTCATGCGGAAAGTCGGCGCTCGAATAAGCCGCTGATCTCCGTGAATTGTGCGGCTATTCCGGAAACCCTGATCGAATCGGAGCTTTTCGGCTATGAGAAAGGGGCATTTACCGGCGCCAATACCAGCCGCGGCGGCCTGATCGAAGCCGCCCATGGCGGCACGCTGTTTCTCGACGAAATTGGTGAGCTTCCGCTGGAAGCACAAGCCCGGCTACTGCGGTTTATTCAGGAAAACGAAATTCGGCGGATTGGATCCACCGAGTCCATCAAAGTCGACGTTCGCCTGATCAGCGCCACACACCGCGACTTACGTTCGCTGTCCATGCAGGGTGAATTCCGCCAGGACCTGTTTTATCGCATTAATGTGCTGAGCCTTAACCTGCCGCCACTGCGAGAACGTGGCAAGGATGTTCTTCAGCTTGCGGAGAGCATTATCAGCAAGAAAGCGGCAGAACTCGGGCAGCAGCCACTGGCCTTATCACCCGAGGCCATCCAGGGAATCATGACCTACACCTGGCCGGGCAACGTGCGCGAACTGGAAAACGCGATCGAGCGTGCCTTGGTGATGAGCGAAGAGCAAAGCATTCCGCTGAGCGCGTTGGGCATCGACCTGGAGCTTGTCCAAACCGATACTCAAGCAGAGAAGCCAAAAGTTAAAGGGGCCAATCTAAAAGCTGCCCCAAAACCGGCTGAATCCGATGCCGACGACACCTCTGAGGAACTGTCGCTGGAAGACTATTTCCAGCGTTTTATCCTCGAGCACCAGGATTACATGAGCGAGACCGAACTGGCTCAAAAGCTGGGCGTAAGCCGCAAATGCCTTTGGGAGCGTCGCCAGCGCTTTGGCATTCCAAGAAAGAAAGGCGCTGCGGCCAGCGCCAACCGCTGAAAAAGCGCCATTTCCTGCACCTTGTTTGTCAATTATTCGTCGCTGACTGTTACTTCAGCTTCGCAAAGTAACGTTTCCGGTGTGAATTTGTAACAAAAATTTGACTAATTTCTCATTTCGCCTAAGCTTAATTTTGCAAGCCATTGAAATTGTTGGTTTTTGAAAAGCTGGCATGCTTGCTGCTTTAATAAGTTCAAAATAAAAACAACAAATAAAAACAATAATCTGCATAACAATAAGAAGTAAGGCCTGGATGGGGAAAACCTTGTTTTCCCCTTTCACTCGCCTGCCAAAACTGCTCCGCATCCAATATCGTTAATCACAGGCAACATGCCCAGCGACTGGCAGGTTCGGGGGAGAAATGCCCAGCTTGTGGTAAACTTTCATGTTTTTCGCGCAGCGCCTGCCTGCTAGGCGCCTGCAGTTGTTGTACCGCTTAAAAAATATATGGCAAACGAACCTGAAGCTTTAACAAAAGCCGAACGATATCCCGCCGCTGACATTGGCGAACAAATTCGTGACATCTGCCCGCAATCAATCGAGATTGTCGACGGTTTGCGACAGCACGGCTTTGAAGCCTATGTGGTAGGCGGCTGCATCCGTGACCTGATGCTCGGCGGGCAACCCAAAGACTTTGACGTTGCCACCGACGCCCGACCCGACGATGTCGTTAAACTGTTTAAGCGCGCCCGCGTCGTGGGCCGGCGCTTCCAGATAGTGCACGTGCGTAATGGCCGGGAAGTGGTTGAGGTCACCACTTTTCGCGCCGCTCATGACGCCCGCGACACCGACGATCATGAGTCCGAGCAAAGTGATACCGGCTTGTTGTTGCGCGACAATGTATACGGTGACTTGTGCGGTGACGCCATTCGCCGGGATTTCACAGTCAACGCCCTGTATTTCTGCCCCCAGAGCAACGAGATTATCGACTACGTCGGCGCGATGGCTGACATCAAAAACAAGACTCTGCGGGTAATTGGCGACCCGGTGACCCGTTACCAGGAAGATCCGGTTCGTATGCTGCGAGCTGTTCGCTTTCATGCCAAACTGGGCTTTGCTCTGGCACCGGAGACTGCCGACGCGCTGCGCAATAACGGCCATCTTTTGCACCAGGTTGCCCCGGCTCGCATGTTTGATGAAGTCATCAAGCTCTTTCTGGGCGGGGCGGCTGCCAAAACCCTGGACATCATTCTCGACTTCGACTTGTTGCAATACCTGTTTCCAGCAACCGCCGAGGCACTGGAGGATGGCCAGGAATACGCCCTGGAGCTCATTCAGGCAACTATGCAAAATACGGATACCCGGATTGCTGCTGACAAACCAGTGACCCCGGCTTTCATGTATGCCGCCGTGCTGTGGCCGGCTGTGATCGAGTTGCGGGAAGCCTGCCTGGACCAGGGCATGTACAAAGACGACGCCCTGCGCGAGGCCGCTCATGCAGCGACCATGGACCAATTGCAAACCACAGCCATTCCAAAACGTTTTTCGATTCCAATGCGCGAAATTTGGGACCTTCAGTCTCGCCTGCATCTTAAAGACGGTAAGCGAGCGGAGAAATTACGTGCCCATCCGCGGTTTCGAGCCGCTTATGACTTCATTCTGTTGCGCGAGCAAGCCGGTGAAAACCTGGAAGGACTGGGAGAATGGTGGACCCGCTACCAGGAAGAAAACCCAGTAGACGAAAGCGCCCGCCCAGCACCCAGCAAACGCCGGCCACCCAGAAAGCGGCGCCGGCGACCTCCGCGCAACCAGCAATCTCAGGGAAACCAGTAAAGCCGCCGGTGGTTGGACACACCGTATACCTGGGCCTTGGCAGCAACCTCAACCGCCCGCTCAAGCAACTCAGGCAGGCTGTCAACGCATTGCAACAAGTGCCACAATGCCGGCTGATAAGTTACTCCTCAATTTATACCAGCCCTCCCCTGGGGCCTGCTATCCAACCGCGTTTTCTGAATGCCGTGGTGGAAATGCGCAGCACGCTGGCCCCGCTCAGCTTGCTTGGGCATCTGCAAACCCTGGAGAAAAGCCAGGGCAGGCAAAAACGACAGCGCTGGGGGCCGCGCAGCCTCGATATTGACATACTACTGTATGCTAACCAGTCGATCCGGCTCCCCGGCCTGCAGATTCCACATCCACAATTGTGCCGGCGGAATTTTGTCGTCCAACCACTACTGGAGATTGCACCGCAGCTGCAACTACCCAACGGCAAACTGCTGATCGACTGCGCTCAATCACTGGAAAAAATTACTGCCACATCCCTGCCTCTGCGTAGCTGAACCCAAAGGGCCTGGGATATACTTTCGTTTTTACCGCAACGCCTGGGAATACCCTGTGAGCGCCAAGCTACTCGACAGCACAACTGTGCACAGTGCCCCGGAAGGCGCCAGAGTGCCGCGCTTCATCGCGGTGGAAGGCCCGATCGGTGTTGGGAAAACGACGCTGGCCAAGAAACTGGCGCTGACTTTTAATTACGAAGTACTGCTTGAACGCGCTGAAGAAAACCCATTTTTAGAACGGTTCTACCGCAACCGCGGTGAAGGGGCCCTGGCTACTCAGCTGTTTTTCCTGTTTCAACGCGCCCAGCAAATCCATGATATGCGTCAGTCCGACCTGTTCGAACCGGTGCGCATTGCCGATTTCCTGATTGACAAAGATCGCCTGTTTGCCAGAGCCAATCTCAGCAACGAGGAATTCGAGCTGTACGACAAGGTCTACCAGCAAACCACCATCGACGCTCCGGCCCCCGATCTGGTGATCTACCTGCAGGCACCGGTCGATGTATTGTTGCAACGCATCCAGAACCGGGCGATCCCGGCCGAACAGCACATCAATCGCAGCTACCTTGAAAACCTGAACGACGCCTACTGCGATTTTTTCCATTTTTATGACGCCTCACCCCTGCTCATCGTTAATGCAAGCCATATCGACCTGGTGGGCAATGATGACCACTATCAGCGCTTACTTGAGCTGGTGATGGAAACCAGCAGTGGGCGGAATTACTTTAACCCGAGCATCCTGAAAGATGCC
>JAUIHW010000050.1 GCA_030431775.1 Gammaproteobacteria bacterium | reverse complement strand
GGGGGACAACATCCAGATGACGGTGAGCCTGATCGCACCGATTGCGATGGAAGAAGGTTTGCGCTTTGCGATCCGCGAAGGCGGTCGAACCGTTGGCGCGGGTGTCGTGGCCAAGATCATCGAATAAGCCCCACGAATTTTGCTTGACAGCCCCAGGGGGCGTAAGTAGAATTCGCACTCCTTTTTGCCGGGCCCTTCCGGGCTCTGCTGTGTTTTGGGTCGGGCCTTACATTTTCACTCCTTAGCGGTATGAAAATGTAAGGCCCGACCGCATTCGTAACTAGGATTTGAGCCACCATGCAAAATCAGCGCATCCGTATTCGTCTCAAGGCGTTCGATCATCGCTTGATTGATTCGTCCACCTTGGAGATCGTCGAAACGGCGAGACGGACTGGCGCTCAAGTGCGGGGCCCAATTCCGCTGCCGACACGAAAGGAAAAGTTTACCGTACTGGTTTCACCGCATGTGAACAAAGATGCCCGGGACCAATACGAAATCCGCACTCATAAGCGCATGCTCGATATTGTTGAGCCCACTGAAAAAACCGTGGATGCCTTGATGAAGCTGGATTTGGCGGCTGGTGTGGAAGTTCAGATCAGCCTGGGCTAAGTAGCCCGTTTGTGGCCGGGTGCAGCGCAAGCATCGGGCCTGTGTAACGCTCTGAAATGGGCGGCCATAGCGGGTAAAAGCCCCGTACACTGAGAGGAAAATATGACCATTGGTATTGTAGGCCGCAAGAGCGGCATGACTCGCGTCTTCACGGAAGATGGTGTTTCGATCCCCGTGACCGTCATTGAGGCGCAGCCCAACCGGATCACTCAGGTAAAGCAATCGGAAACTGACGGCTACGACGCGATTCAGGTAACTGCGGGCAAGCGTAAAGCCTCGCATCTCAGTCGAGCCCAAATCGGGCACTTCGCCAAAGCTGAAGTTGAAGCCGGTGAGGGTTTGTGGGAATTTCGCTTGAGCGAAAAAGATCTCGGCTCTGATGAGCTTGCTGTGGGTGGGGAGTTGACCGTCAGCCGCTTTGAAGCAGGCCAAAAGGTGGATGTCACCGGGCAGTCCAAAGGTAAAGGCTTTCAGGGCGGTATCAAGCGCTGGAATTTTCGGTCCCAAGACACCACGCACGGTAACTCGATATCCCATCGTGCTAACGGCTCGATAGGCCAGTGCCAGACGCCGGGCCGGGTATGGAAGGGCAAGAAGATGTCCGGTCATATGGGCGCTGAGCAGGTCACCGTGCAAACGCTAGAGGTTGTTCGCGTGGATGAGGAGCGTAACCTATTGCTGGTCAAGGGCGCTGTGCCGGGCGCACCGGGAGGCGATGTGATTATTCGTCCCGCCATAAAACTGGCCAACAAGTAAGACTGAGGGAGGCGCGCAGTGGAATTGGCAATTGCTAACTCAGGTAAGTCAGATGCCGGAACGATCAGTGTTTCGGATGCGGCTTTCGCAAAAGAATACAACGAAGATTTGATTCACCAGGTGGTTACCGCCCACCTGGCAGGTGCTCGACAGGGTACGCGGGCGCAAAAGAATCGTGCCGCTGTGCGTGGCGGTGGACGCAAGCCCTTCCGGCAAAAAGGTACTGGCCGGGCGCGGGCGGGAACCATTCGCAGCCCGATCTGGCGCAGTGGTGGTGTGACATTCGCCGCCAAGCCGCAGGATCATAGCCAGAAAGTTAACCGGAAAATGTATCGGGCCGCATTGCGCTCTATATTTTCCGAGTTGGCCCGTCAGCAGCGGTTGGTGGTGGTTGAAGAGTTTGCTGTGGATCAGCCGAAAACCAAATTGTTGGCCGGCCAGCTCGATGAAATGGGTTTGGACAACGTACTTATTATTAGCGAAGAGTTGACTGACGCCCTGCATCTCGCGTCTCGTAACCTGAGTAAGGTCACTGCGGTAGACGCCAGCGGTGTTGACCCGGTCAGCCTGGTTGCCCATGACAAGGTGCTGGTGACTGTGCCGGCATTGCGAAAAATCGAGGAGTATCTGGCATGAACCCGGAACGAGTTTTCGTTGTTTTGCGTGAGCCGCACATTTCTGAAAAATCCACTTTGTGTACTGAATACAACAACCAGTACGTGTTCAAAGTGGCCAATGATGCGACCAAGAATGAAGTTAAGCAGGCTGTTGAAAAGCTTTTCAAGGTCAAGGTTGAGGGTGTCCAGACAATTCGTGTCAAGGGCAAGATGAAGCGTAACCGATTTGGGTATAACCGTAAGCCAAATTGGAAGAAAGCCTACGTGTCTCTGGCGCAGGGGCACAGTATTGATATTACGGCGCCCGAATAAGAGCGGGCATACGATTAGCGTTGGGTGTAAGAAATGGCCATAGTTAAAGCTAAACCAACATCGCCGGGACGACGGTTTGTCGTCAAAGTGGTAAACCCTGATTTGCATAAGGGTGAACCGTATGCGCCGTTGCTGGAAAAGAAGTCAAAGAGTGGCGGGCGAAACAACAACGGCCGCATTACCACGCGTCACCGTGGTGGTGGGCATAAGCAGCATTATCGCAAGGTGGATTTCCGTCGCGATAAAGACAATATTCAGGCGCGGGTAGAGCGGCTTGAGTATGATCCTAATCGCAGCGCTTTCATCGCCTTGCTAGTGTACAGTGACGGCGAGCGCCGCTACATCATCGCTCCGAAAGGCGTAAAAGCGGGTGATGTCGTGGTGTCCGGCGAGAAGTCTCCTATTAAGCCAGGCAACAGTCTTCCGCTGCGTAATATGCCGCTGGGTAGCGTTGTGCATTGTATAGAAATGAAGCCTGGCAAGGGTGCGCAAATGGCGCGCAGTGCCGGGACATCTGCTCAGCTGGTGGCGCGAGAGGGGCAGTATGCGACTTTGCGTTTGCGCTCTGGAGAAATGCGCAAAATTTTATCCGATTGTCGAGCGACCCTCGGAGAAGTGTCCAACTCGGAGCACAATTTGCGCTCGCTGGGTAAGGCTGGCGCAGCTCGTTGGCGGGGCATTCGGCCAACAGTCCGGGGTGTTGCGATGAACCCGGTTGATCACCCGCACGGTGGTGGTGAAGGGCGTACCTCTGGTGGACGGCATCCGGTGTCGCCATGGGGTGTGCCAACGAAAGGTCATAAAACTCGCAAGAACAAGCGTACTAATAATCTGATTGTGCGACGTCGTGGTCGCAAATAGGCGCTGCAGGTAGATAGAGAGAGGACGGAACATTGCCCAGATCATTGAGAAAAGGCCCCTTTATTGACCTTCATCTTTTGAAGAAGGTTGAGGAAGCTTCGGAAAAGAACGACAAGCGCCCGATCAAAACCTGGTCTCGCCGTTCTATGGTCAGCCCGACAATGGTTGGTCTGACAATTGCGGTTCACAATGGTCGCCAGCACGTTCCGGTATTTATAACCGAGGACATGGTTGGCCATAAGCTGGGTGAGTTTGCGGCAACTCGTACGTATCGTGGCCACGCGGCTGATAAGAAAGCGAAACGTTGAGCTGCTTAGCTAGAAGAGGTTGATGCGATGGAAGTGAGTGCCAAATTAACTGGAGCGAATATCTCAGCGCAGAAGGCGCGTCTGGTCGCTGATCAGATTCGAGGAAAGTCAGTGGAGCAAGCCCTGGATATTCTGGCATTCAGCCCGAAGAAAGGCGCGCACATTGTGAAGAAGCTGTTGAATAGCGCAATTGCCAATGCCGAGCACAATGAAGGGGCTGATGTTGACGAGCTCCGTGTTTCGACCATTTTCGTTAACGAAGGGGCAACGATGAAGCGCATTCGACCACGAGCAAAAGGGCGCGCGGACAGAATATTGAAGCGCACATGTCACATCACGATAAAGGTAGCTGACAGCTAAGCTGTCAGAATCAGGAGCCATCAGATGGGTCAAAAAGTACATCCAACAGGTATTCGGCTGGGAATCACCAAGCAGCATCAATCGGTGTGGTATGCCGACCATAAAAACTATGGTCAGCAGCTGATTACCGATATTCAGGTGCGTGAATACCTTGAGTCCAAGCTTGCCAATGCTTCGGTAAGTCGTATAGAGATAGCTCGCCCGGCGCAGACTGCCAGGGTCACCATTCATACGGCTCGCCCGGGAATCATCATTGGTAAGAAGGGCGAAGATGTCGAGCGCTTGCGCAAAGATCTCGCTGACCGCATGGGTGTTCCGGTGACTGTGAATATCGAAGAGATTCGCAAGCCCGACGTTGATGCAAAGCTGGTTGCACAGAATGTTGCGCAGCAATTGGAGCGCCGGGTGATGTTTCGTCGTGCCATGAAGCGGGTTGTGCAAAACGCAATGCGCCAGGGCGCGCAGGGTGTCCGAGTACAGGTGAGCGGTCGTCTCGGTGGTGCAGAAATCGCACGAACCGAGTGGTATCGCGAAGGCCGAGTGCCTTTGCACACACTGCGCGCCGACATCGATTACGCAACTCATGAGGCGTTGACCACCTACGGGATTCTTGGTGTGAAGGTCTGGATATTCAAAGGCGAAGTGCTGGATAGCGAGCAGGAGCCTGCCAGCCAACCAGCGCGAGCTAACTAGAACTAACGGTAAGGGATCAGAGGTAAATCATGCTGCAACCCAAGCGAACCAAGTTTCGCAAACAGCAGAAAGGCCGAAACAGAGGCCTGGCATTTCGCGGTAGCGAAGTGAGCTTTGGTGATTTCGGTCTTAAGGCGGTCGGTCGCGGACGAATCACTGCGCGTCAGATAGAAGCGGCTCGTCGAGCCATGACTCGCCATATCAAGCGTGGTGGAAAGATCTGGATCCGGGTTTTCCCGGACAAGCCCATTACCCAGAAGCCACTGGAAGTTCGGCAAGGTAAGGGTAAGGGTAACGTTGAATATTGGGTAGCTCAGATTCAACCAGGCAAAATGCTGTATGAGGTGGAAGGAGTTCCCGAAGAGTTGGCGCGAGAGGCTTTTGCTCTTGCAGCATCCAAGCTGGCTGTGCCAACAGAATTTGTCAAGCGGTCGGTGATGTGATGAAAGCTGAGGAATTACGCGGCAAGAGTTCTACCGAGCTCAATGAAGAATTACTGAAACTGCGTGAAGAGCAGTTTCGTTTACGTCTGCAGAAGGCGACAGGTCAGCTGGGTCAAACGCATTTACTGCGAGATACACAGCGAGATATTGCCAGGGTCAAAACGATTCTGACCGAGAAAGCGAGCGAATTATGAGCGACGAAAGCAAAAAAATTGTTCGTACCGTGACAGGTAAGGTTGTCAGCGACAAGATGGACAAGACAATCACGGTGCTGTTTGAGCGACGTGTTCGCCATCCTGTATACAACAAGTTCATCACTCGCTCGTCCAAGCTTCACGCGCATGACGAGCACAATGAATGCGGTATAGGCGATACAGTAACCATCGCGGAATCGCGGCCTGTGTCAAAGTCCAAGAATTGGGCTTTGGTTAGAATTGAGGAACGAGCCGTACAGATTTAGTCGGTCTGCCTGGATAGAGAGAACGAGATAGCAGCATGATTCAAACACAATCTTATCTGCAGATAGCAGACAATAGCGGTGCACGCCGGGTGATGTGCATTAAAGTGTTGGGCGGTTCTCACCGACGCTACGCGCGGGTTGGCGACCTCATTAAGGTCACCGTTAAGGAAGCCATCCCCCGCGGCAAGGTAAAAAAGGGTCAGGTAATGAATGCTGTTGTGGTGCGCACGAAAAAAGGTGTGCGCCGCCCGGACGGTTCCCTGATTAAGTTTGATGAAAACGCAGCGGTATTGCTGAATGCGCAGAACGCTCCGATCGGGACACGTATTTTTGGCCCGGTTACCCGGGAGTTGCGTACGGAACGGTTTATGAAGATTATTTCTTTGGCGCCGGAAGTGCTGTAACGCTGATAGTAGACGGATTATCACCATGCAGAAGTTTAAAAGAGATGACGAGGTCATTGTTCTGACCGGCCGAGACAAAGGCAAGCGCGGTAAGCTGCTGGAGTTGCGGGCAGACGGGCGTGCCATAGTGTCCGGAGTCAATATTGTAAAACGGCACACTCGCCCAAACCCGAATGTTGGCGAGCAGGGTGGTATCAAAGAGAAGGAAGCTCCGATTCACTTGTCCAATCTGGCTATTTTTAACTCCGCGACGGATAAAGCTGATCGCGTTGGAATAAAAGTGCTGGAAGATGGCAAGAAGGTTCGGGTCTTTAAATCCACTCAAGAAGTGATTGATGCGTAATGTCTAGATTGCAAGAGATATACAACACTGAGTTGAGGCCAAAACTGCAGCAGGAACTTGGCCTAGAGAATGTTATGGAAGTGCCCAAGATCACCAAGATCACCCTGAACATGGGGCTTGGAGAAGCGGTGGGTGACAAGAAAATTCTTGAGCACGCATTGGGTGATCTGGAGCAGATCAGTGGTCAGAAAGCGGTTTCCACCAAGGCACGCAAATCTATAGCGGGTTTCAAGATTCGTGATGGCTGGCCAATCGGTGCGAAAGTAACCCTGCGTCGGGATCGAATGTATGAGTTTCTCGATCGCCTGATCAATGTTTCCATTCCACGAATTCGTGACTTTCGTGGTTTGAGCGCCAAAGCGTTTGACGGCCGCGGTAATTTTGCGATGGGCGTGACGGAGCAGATTATTTTCCCGGAAATTGATTACGACAAGATCGATAAGCTGCGTGGCATGGATATCGTGATCACCACATCAGCGCGGACCGATGAAGAAGGTCGGGCTCTGTTAAAAGCATTCAATTTCCCCTTCAGAACCTGAGTTCAGCAGGAAAAGAATATGGCAAAAGCATCAATGATAGCGCGCGAGAAAAAGCGCCAACGAACAGTGGCCAAGTATGCAGCGAAGCGTGCTGAGCTGAAAGCGATTATCAAAAGTCCAAACTCCAGTGAAGAAGAGTTATGGGACGCACAGATACAGCTCCAAAAGCTGCCGCGTAACGCCAGCCCCTCACGCGGAGTGCGGCGCTGCCAGCTTACCGGTCGACCGCATGCGGTTTACCGTAAGTTCAACCTGTGCCGTAACAAGCTGCGCGAGCACGCCATGAAGGGCAACGTGCCCGGTTTGGTCAAATCGAGTTGGTAAGCCTGGCAAACGCCTGATATTGGAAACAGTTTTATGAGTATGCAAGACCCCATTTCAGATATGTTGACCCGCATCCGCAACGCCCAGATGGCGTCTAAGGTTTCAGTTAGCATGCCTGCGTCAACGCTTAAAACCGCTATTGCACGAGTGTTGGAAGAGGAAGGTTATATTCTGGGCCACGCAGTTGAACAGCAGCCGGGTAATAAGGCCGAGTTAAAGATTGAGCTGAAATACCTTGATGGTAAGCCGGTCATCGAAGAAATCGATCGAGTCAGCCGTCCCGGCCTGCGCGACTACGTGGGTAAAGATGCCTTGCCGACGATCCGCGGCGGTTTGGGGGTGGCAATAGTGTCCACCAGTAAGGGCGTAATGACTGAGCGTGCTGCCCGGAATCAGGGTGTCGGCGGCGAAGTTCTGTGTACGGTATTTTGACGAGCCGGTTTATTCCGGATGATAAGTGAATCCTAGGCGAGGAAACGATGTCACGAGTAGCTAGCAACCCCATAACTATCCCTTCCGGAGTGGAAGTGAATCTGCAGGGTTCGCATATTGCAGTCAAAGGCAGCAAAGGGAGCCTGGAGCTGGATATCAACCCCCTGGTTCAGGTCTCTGAGGAAGACGGTGCGCTGCATTTCAAGGCGGTGAACGACGCCCGGTCCTCCATGGCGATGGCGGGAACGTTCAGGTCATTAGTAAACAATATGGTGGTTGGCGTTGTAGATGGCTTTCAGAAGAAGCTGCAACTGAATGGCGTTGGCTATCGTGCGACCATGCAGGGTAAAAAACTGAATTTGGTTCTTGGTTTTTCGCACCCAATTGATTTTGAATTGCCAGAGGGTGTAAGCGCGGAAACGCCGAGTCAAACCGAAATTGTGTTGACGTCTATAGACAAGCAGTTGCTTGGCCAGACGGCGGCGGAAATCAGGGCTTTTCGTCCACCGGAACCTTACAAAGGTAAGGGAGTGCGATATGTCGACGAGTATGTACGACGTAAAGAAGCCAAGAAGAAGTAGCGCTAGATTAGCGAAGCGAGTATAGCGATGAGTGAAAAAAATGATTCCAGACTGCGCCGCGCCAAGCGGAGCCGACTGCAAATGCGTAAACTCGGAGTGCACCGGCTGACTGTGCATCGCACCCCGCGGCACATTTACGCCCAGGTGTTCACGCCAGGCGGTGACCAGGTGTTGGCCAGTGCGTCTACCCTGGACAAAGCCATTCAGGTGGAAAAAACCGGCAACGTACAGGCTGCGGAAGCGGTTGGGAAATTGATAGCGGAGCGCGCAAAAGATGCCGGAATTTCCAAGGTGGCATTTGACCGCGCGGGTTATAAGTATCACGGCCGGGTAAAGGCGCTGGCAGACGCTGCGCGTGAAACCGGGCTTGAGTTTTAAGCCAAGCAGGCAAAGGTAGCGAAGAATGGCATTTGTAGACGCGAAAGACAAAAACGGTGAAGGCCTGCAAGAAAAACTGGTGCAGGTTAACCGCGTGGCCAAAGTGGTTAAAGGTGGTCGGATTTTCGGTTTTACTGCATTGACTGTAGTCGGTGATGGTAATGGTCGGGTTGGCTTCGGACGTGGTAAAGCACGCGAAGTGCCTGTAGCGATCCAGAAAGCGATGGAAGCCGCGCGCCGTAACATGATTGATGTTGAGCTTAACGGCTCGACAATCCAATACCCGATCAAAGCCAGCCATGGAGCGTCCAAGGTTTATATGCAGCCAGCATCCGACGGTACCGGTGTAATCGCCGGAGGTGCGATGCGTGCCGTTCTGGAATTGGCTGGTGTGCACAATGTTTTGGCCAAGTGCTATGGCTCGACCAATCCGGTTAACGTTGTTCAAGCAACCTTTAAAGGCCTGCAAAACATGCGATCGCCGGAAGAGGTGGCCTTGAAGCGCGGAAAGTCGGTCGAAGAAATTCTGAATTAATGTCGTAATAGGTGGTAAGCCCATGGCGGATACGAAAACACTGAAAGTTACGCTGGTTAAAAGTATCAGCGGGCGCTTAAAAGCGCACCAAGCCTGTGTGCGTGGCTTGGGTTTACGCCGTATCGGTCACAGTGTTGAGGTCGCGGATACGTCGGCAATTCGTGGCATGATCAATAAGGCCAATTATTTATTGAAGGTTGAAGAGGTCTCGTGATGTCCGAAGCAGAAGATAAAATGCGTTTGAACAGCATTGCTCCGGCGCCCGGTCGCAAAACCGCTGGCAAGCGAGTAGGGCGAGGTATTGGCAGTGGTCTGGGTAAAACCTGTGGCCGCGGGCACAAGGGCCAGAAATCCCGTACGGGCGGGCGCGTGCGTCCGGGCTTTGAAGGTGGGCAAATGCCTTTGCAGAAGCGTTTGCCGAAGTACGGCTTCACGTCTCGCATTTCACGCGTGACCGCACAGATTCGTCTGGACGAGCTGAACAAGGTAGATGCTGAGGTTATTACTCTTCAGGCGCTCAAAGACGCGGATGTTATTCGAAACACGATACAGCGCGCCAAGGTTTTCTTGTCCGGTGAACTAAACAAGGCCGTCAAGTTGCAGGGTATTGCTGTGACTAAAGGTGCGCGTGCTGCAATTGAGCAGGCCGGCGGCTCGATTGAGTAATGGCGCAGGGCTAAACGAAACCTGATGGCAAAGAAAGAACCACACAGTACGGGCGGGCAAGCCAATTTGGGCGAGCTTTGGGCGCGTATTCGGTTTCTGTTTATGGCCATTATCGTTTACCGGATTGGTACTCATATACCCGTACCCGGTATAAACCCGGATCGATTGGAGGCACTGTTCAACCAGAACCAGGGCACTATTATCGGGCTTGCCAATATGTTCTCTGGCGGTGCATTGGAGAGGATGAGTATTCTGGCACTGGGTATCATGCCGTATATCTCCGCTTCCATCATCATGCAGCTGATGACTGCCGTCACACCTTCTCTGGAAGCATTGAAGAAGGAAGGTGAGGCAGGCCGACGTAAAATCACCCAATACACCCGCTATGGAACTGTACTGCTTGCGCTTATTCAGGGCACGGGGATGTCGGTCGGTATGGCCGGCCAGGGCCTTGCTTTAACGCCCGGCCTCCCTTTCCATTTTGTCGCAATCACGTCGCTGGTTACTGGTGCAGTATTCATGATGTGGCTTGGAGAGCAGATTACTGAGCGTGGCATCGGTAATGGTATTTCGATGCTGATTTTTGCGGGCATTGTCGCTGGTCTGCCCAGTGCAATCGGCCAATCGCTTGAGCAGGCTCGCCAGGGCGAATTGAGTATTCTGGTATTGCTGGGGATACTGGTAATCGCGATCGGAGTCATATACCTGATTGTTCGGATTGAGCGTGGGCAGAGGCGTATTACCATCAACTATGCGAAACGCCAGCAAGGCCGCCGAATGATGCAGGCTCAAAGCAGCCACTTACCACTGAAAGTTAACATGTCTGGGGTGATTCCAGCCATTTTTGCGAGCAGCATACTGTTGTTTCCGGCATCGATTGCGCAATGGTTCGGCCAATCCGCGAGCGACATGGACTGGTTGCAGGAATTCGCTCTGATTATCGGCCCGGGCCAGCCACTGAACATCATTCTGTTTACCGCGCTGATTATATTTTTCTGTTTCTTCTATACGGCCTTGATGTTTAACCCGAATGATGTGGCGGATAACCTGAAGCGTTCCGGTGCATTTTTGCCGGGTATTAGGCCGGGACAGCAGACGGCGACCTACATCGACAACGTGCTGACCCGACTTACGCTGTTCGGCTCCATCTACATGGCATTGGTGTGCCTGTTACCGCAGTTTCTGGTGGTCTTCTGGAACGTGCCGTTTTATTTGGGTGGAACGTCGTTATTGATTGTCGTAGTGGTGTTGATGGACTTTATGGCGCAGGTGCAGTCGCACTTGATGTCCACCCAGTACGAGAGCCTGATGAAGAAGTCCAATATCAAGACATTCGGTCGTTAGTGGTTAGAACGGCCAAAGCTGGAGGAAAGAAAGGTGAAAGTTAGAGCATCGGTGAAGAAAATCTGCCGCAATTGCAAGATTATCAAGCGTGGCGGCGTGACGCGCGTGATTTGTAAGGCTGAGCCACGGCATAAACAGCGCCAGGGCTAGGGCCGGCCTCGAAAGTTCTTGAATTTTCAAGGCTTTAGCGGTAAGATTCCGCGCCTTTTTTTGGCGTAAGTATCAGTAAGCCTCTGGTACGGGTATTGAAACAAAGACTCAGGCAACTATTGGAGCAAACGCATGGCACGTATCGGCGGTGTCAACATTCCGGACAATAAGCACGCGGTAATCGCGTTGACCTACATCTATGGTATCGGGCGTACCACTGCGGGGCAGCTGTGCGCCAGTACCGGAATCAATGAGCAGACCAGGATTGGCGATTTGGACGAATCAGACATGGACAAATTGCGTCAGGCCATCTCCGCGCTGACCATAGAGGGTGACCTGCGGCGTGAAGTGTCCATGAATATCAAGCGTCTCCTGGACCTTGGGTGTTACCGGGGGCTGCGACATCGCAAGAGTCTACCGGTTCGTGGGCAACGAACCAAAACCAATGCGCGTACCCGAAAAGGGCCACGTAAGCCGATCCGTAAGTAGAGCAAACAGAAGCAGAGCAGAGTACACATGGCCAAGCAGTCAGCTAAGTCCAGCACTAAAAAGAAGGTTCGGCGGTCCGTTGCCGAAGGCATTGCGCATATTCATGCCTCTTTCAACAACACGATCGTGACCATTACAGACCGGCAGGGCAACGCCTTGAGTTGGGCAACAGCTGGTGGTTCCGGCTTTCGTGGGTCACGCAAAAGCACACCGTTTGCAGCCCAGGTCGCTGCAGAGCGGGCGGGAACCGCCGCTCAGGAGTATGGTTTGCAGAATCTGGATGTTCGGGTTAAAGGGCCTGGACCAGGCCGGGAGTCTGCCATTCGTGCATTGCATAACTGTGGCTTTAACATCAGCCATATTGAGGACGTCACCCCCATTCCTCACAATGGATGCCGACCACCCAAGAAGCGCCGGGTATAGAGAGAACGAAGTATGGCTAGATATTTAGGACCAACTTGCAAACTTTCGCGTCGCGAGGGCACTGACCTCTTTCTGAAGAGCGGCGTGCGCCCGATTGATGCCAAATGCAAAATTGAAACTGCGCCGGGGCAACACGGCGTCCGTCGTGGTCGATTGTCTGACTACGGTGTGCAGTTACGGGAAAAGCAAAAAGTCCGCCGGCTATACGGCGTGCTGGAAAAGCAGTTCCGCAGCTACTACAAGCAGGCGGCTCGACGCAAAGGTGCGACCGGGGAGAATCTGCTGCAACTACTGGAAGGGCGTCTTGATAACGTCTGCTATCGTATGGGTTATGGTTCTACTCGTTCCGAAGCACGCCAACTGGTGGCGCATAAAGCGATACTTGTGAACGGTCAAACAGTCAACATCCCTTCCTATCAGGTATCGGAAGGCGATGTCGTTTCGGTTCGCGAAAAGGCCCAGAAGCAGCTGCGGGTTCAATCGGCGCTGGCTTTAGCGGCCCAACGAGGAGAGCCGGACTGGATAGAAATGGACGCTAGCAAGATGTCGGGCACTTTCAAACGCTTGCCCGAACGCGACGATCTGCCGCCCGAAATTAACGAAAACCTTATCGTCGAGCTGTATTCGAAATAATCAGACGTAATACGACGTCGAACTTGGAACAACGCAACAGGTGACCTATGCATAGTGCCGTAACGGAATTTTTAACCCCACGCGTTATTGATGTACAGGATGTCAGTGATACGCAAGCCAAGGTGGTTCTTGAACCACTTGAGCGTGGTTTTGGCCATACGCTGGGCAATGCTTTGCGGCGTATTCTGCTGTCTTCCATGCCTGGCGCTGCGGTTACCGAAGTTGACATTGATGGTGTGTTGCACGAGTACAGCACCATAGAGGGTGTTCAGGAAGATGTGATTGATATTCTGCTGAACATCAAAGGCATTGCCGTTCGAATGGAAGGCAAAGATCACGCTACGCTGACCTTGAATAAAACCGGCCCAGGCGTGGTAACAGCGGGCGACTTGCAGTTGGAAGCCGACGTTGAAGTTAAAAACCCCGAGCACGTTATTGCGCATTTAAACGACAATGGCGTGCTCAACATGCGTTTGACAGTAGAAAGCGGACGCGGCTACGTACCGGCAGATGCCCGTACGGTAGGTGAAGAAGAAACTCGCTCGATTGGGCGCCTGGTTCTGGATGCGACTTTCAGTCCTGTCCATCAGGTATCCTACGTCGTGGAAAGTGCCCGGGTTGAGCAGCGCACAGATCTCGACAAGCTGGTACTTGATCTGCGTACAGACGGAACTCTGGATCCTGAAGAGGCAATCCGGCGCGCAGCAACAATTTTGCAGCAGCAGCTGGCTGTATTTGTTGACCTGGAAAGCGAGTCCGCCGACGAGCCTCAGGAAGTTGAAGACGCAATCGACCCGATACTATTGCGGCCGGTTGACGATCTTGAGCTGACCGTGCGCTCTGCCAACTGCCTGAAGGCTGAAAGCATTTATTACATTGGTGATCTTGTGCAGCGCACAGAAGTCGAGCTGCTGAAGACACCGAATCTCGGCAAGAAGTCGCTGACTGAAATCAAGGATGTGCTTGCCTCGCGCGGGCTGCAACTCGGCTTGCGTCTGGAAAACTGGCCGCCGGCCAGTTTGAAAAATGATGAGAGAGTGTTGGCTTCCTAAGGCTGGCACTGAGCAATAAACAGGTAGTAGGGTTACGACAATGCGCCACCGTCACAGCGGTCGACAATTAAATCGCAACAGTTCACACCGGCAGGCCATGTTTCGCAACATGACAGCATCGTTGGTCGAGCATGAATTGATTAAAACAACGCTACCGAAGGCAAAAGAGTTGCGCCGAGTGGCCGAGCCACTGATCACTTTGGCGAAAGAGGATTCGGTCGCTAACCGCCGACTGGCTTTCGATCGCTTGCGCGATAAAAAAGCGGTTGGCAAGCTGTTTGCTGAGCTGGGTCCACGTTACGAATCCCGGCCGGGTGGCTATCTTCGCATCCTGAAATGTGGCTTACGCCCGGGTGATGCTGCGCCCATGGCCTATGTTGAGTTGGTTGACCGCCCTGTGCCAGAAGAACCTGATTTCGACGACGATGATCTCGAAGAGGAAGATGACTGAGTTTCTGTTCTAGGCGGAAGCGCGTTCGTCCTCAGCACCAGCGTTCAACATTTTGGCGAGAAACTCGCCCGTATAGGAACCGGGAGTGGTAGCGACCTCTTCCGGTGTGCCCTTGGCAATGATCTCTCCGCCACCCGAACCGCCTTCCGGGCCCAGGTCGACAATCCAATCAGCAGTCTTGATGACGTCGAGATTGTGTTCAATGACGACTACGGTGTTTCCCTGATCGCGCAAGCGGTGCAGCACGTTCAGCAGTTGCTGGATGTCATGAAAGTGCAGACCCGTCGTTGGCTCGTCTAAAATATACAGTGTTTTTCCGGTACTCCGCTTGGACAGCTCGCGCGAAAGCTTGACGCGTTGTGCTTCCCCGCCGGAAAGCGTTGTAGCCGCCTGGCCAAGGCGTATGTAGGAAAGGCCCACATCAATTAGAGTCTGCAACTTTCGCGCTATCGCCGGAACATTAGTGAAGAACTGCGCCGCCTCTTCGATCGTCATGTTCAAAACATCGTCGATGCTCTTGCCTTTATAACGGATTTCTAATGTTTCGCGGTTATAGCGCTTACCTTTGCAAACATCGCAGGCGACATAGATATCGGGAAGGAAATGCATTTCGACTTTGGTGACGCCGTCTCCCTGACATGCTTCGCATCGGCCACCCTTGACATTGAAACTGAAGCGGCCAGGTTTGTAGCCGCGTGAACGGGCCTCCTGCGTGCCCGCGAACAGTTCGCGAACAGGCGTGAATATGCCTGTGTAGGTGGCCGCGTTAGAGCGCGGAGTGCGGCCAATCGGGCTCTGGTCAATATCAATGCATTTGTCGACCAGAGTGAGGCCTTCAATTTCCGCGTACGCAGCGGCCTTCAGTGTACTGGCTCCATTAAGCTCAGTTGCAGCCAACGGATACAGTGTTTGGTTGATTAAAGTGGACTTACCTGAGCCGGATACGCCGGTTATACAGGTAAACAGGCCAAGAGGAATCTCGAGATCGACGCTTTTCAGGTTGTGGCCACTGGCTCCGCGCAGTCGTATGCAGGCATCAGCGGAAAACTCCGTGCGGAAATTCGGTATTTGTATCTGCAGCTCGCCCGACAAGTATCGGCCGGTAAGGGACTGTGACTTTAGGATATCATTCAGTGTGCCCTGAGCGACTACCTGGCCTCCATGCACGCCAGCACCTGGCCCTATGTCAACGATATGGTCAGCGGCGCGAACGGCGTCCTCATCGTGTTCCACAACCAGCACAGTATTTCCCAAATCGCGCAGGTGTGTGAGGGTGTTTAACAGTCGTTGATTGTCACGCTGATGCAAGCCAATTGACGGTTCGTCCAGAATGTACATAACCCCAACCAAGCCGGCTCCAATCTGGCTTGCCAGACGAATCCGCTGAGCCTCGCCTCCCGACAGAGTTTCCGCGCTGCGGTCCAGCGTCAGATAGTTGAGGCCTACATTCACCAGAAACTGTAGCCGGGCACGCAGCTCTTTCAATATTTTATCGGCGATTTCGCCGCGTCGACCTGGCAGGCTCAGGGTGCTGAAATAATCATGTGCATCACCCACCGGCATAGCGGTAACCGTTGGCAAATTCAATTCATTGACAAAAACGTGCCGGGATGCCCGGGATAGTCTTGTGCCATGACAGCTTGGGCAGGCCTGATTGCTGATGTATTTGCTAAGCTCTTCGCGCACCATCTGTGATTCAGTATCCCGGTAGCGGCGTTCCAGGTTGGGAATAACCCCTTCAAACCGATGGTTGCGCTGGAAAACGTCACCGCGATCATTGACGTAATTAAAACTGATGCTGGTGTTTCCGCTACCGAATAGAATGGCATCCTGAAATTTGGCAGGAAGCTTGTTGAAGGGCGTGTCGATATCAAATCCATAGTGTTCCGCCAGCGACGTGAGCATGTGGAAGTAATAAACGCTGCGGCGATCCCAGCCGCGGATCGCTCCTTCTGCAAGGCTGGCCTCCGGGTGTTGCACAATACGGTCCTGGTCGAAGAACTGTTTTATGCCCAGTCCATCGCAGTCACTACAGGCGCCGGCCGGATTGTTGAAGGAAAACATCCGCGGTTCAAGTTCATTGATGCTGTATCCACAGACTGGGCAGGCAAAGCGGGCAGAAAAGGTGATTTCCTCGCCTTCGTCCGGCTCGATCGGTGAAATCACGGCCAGACCATCGCTTAATTGCAGGGCGGTTTCAAACGAGTCGGCGAGCCGCTGCTGAAGGTCATCACGAACTTTGAAACGGTCAATCACGGCTTCAATTGTATGCTTCTTCTTCTTATCCAGACGGGGTACTTCATCAAGCTCAACCACCAGGCCGTTTACCCGGGCACGCACGAAGCCTCCAGAGCGTAACTCATTGAATACGTGCAGGTGCTCACCTTTGCGGTCGCGCACCAGTGGGGCAAGCAGCATCAGGCGTCGACCTTCGCCGAGTGAAAGCGCTGAATCCACCATCTGGCTCACAGTTTGGGCTTCCAGAACCTCGTCGTGGTCCGGGCAGCGGGGTGTACCCACACGGGCATAAAGCAGGCGCAGGTAATCGTATATCTCGGTAATCGTGCCTACTGTCGAGCGGGGGTTATGGGATGTGGATTTCTGTTCTATGGATATGGCGGGCGACAGACCTTCAATATGCTCTACGTCCGGTTTCTCCATCATGGACAAAAACTGACGGGCATACGCTGACAATGATTCCACATAGCGCCGCTGGCCTTCAGCGTAAAGGGTATCAAAGGCCAAAGAGGACTTGCCGGAGCCAGACAAGCCGGTGATGACCACCAGTTTGTCTCTGGGTAGGTCAAGGTTGATGTTTTTGAGGTTGTGTGTCCGCGCCCCGCGAATACTGATAGTGTCCATAGATCGACTGAGAACATACTGCTGGCCAACGCTCGAGTATACCGTTCAAATTGGGAGAAAGTCGATGAATTGAGGTTCTCAGAAATTGCAGTCTGAACCACCTGCGCCTGTCGAGCGTGGTAAAATTCGCCGGCTTGCCAGGTCGCATCATTATGAACTCATTTGAAAAGCGCGCAGTTGCGTCGCTCGCCTCGATTTTTGCTCTTCGTATGCTGGGTCTGTTCATGGTGCTTCCCGTCATGAGCATTGCGGCCGTTGACTACCGGGGTAGTACACCGCTGATGATTGGCTTGGCGATTGGCTGCTACGGTCTTACTCAGGCGCTATTGCAGATACCGTTCGGGTATTGGTCTGATCGTTTGGGTCGCAAGCCGATGCTGCTGTGCGGCCTGGCCCTGTTTTTTCTTGGCAGCCTGGTTGCGGCGTTGGCAGAATCGATGGCAGCGCTAATCGTGGGCAGATGTCTGCAGGGTTCAGGGGCCATAGCCAGCGTTCTAACAGCATTTATTGGTGATGTGACTCGCGAGCAATATCGCACGCGGGCGATGGCCATGGTAGGGGCCGGGATCGGCGTATCATTTGCCATCGCCCTGGTAGTGGGCCCAATGTTGACGGAGTTATGGAGTCTTTCCGGGCTGTTTTACATTATTGCCGGCCTGGCGCTGCTGTCTGTGGTGTTGGTACTGCGCCTGCCTGGCCCGCCAAAACGGGCGTCGGGTAACGCGGCGCCTTCGATGCAGGCTGCTTTTAAAGTAGGGTTCAGCGCCTCGAACCTACGCCTGTTGAATGGCGGCGTCTTTATGCTGCATTTGCTGCTGACCGCCAATTTCCTGGTGCTGCCAAAAATATTATTGCAGGCCTGGGGTGTCCCAGTCAGTCAGCACGGTTGGATCTATCTGGCCACGCTGTTAGGGTCGTTCGCTCTAATGGTACCGGCCATAATTTACTCGGAACGTCGGGTACAGGGTCGCCCTTTTTTGCGTTTAGCCGCGCTGATGCTGCTGGTGAGCCAGGTGTTGCTGGCGACTATTAGTGCCAGCTTTGTGGCCGGTATTGCCGCCATTGTCGTGTTTTTCACGGCATTTAATTACCTGGAAGCGAGTTTGCCCAGTGAACTGTCAAAACGTGCGCCTGATGTTGACCGTGGTGCTGCTATGGGCGCGTTTTCCAGCAGTCAATTTTTGGGGGCGTTCTTTGGCGGTACTTTGGGAGGCTGGTTGCTGGGCTCGTTTGATCAGCAGGCCGTGTATTGGCTTGGCAGCACGCTGGCCGGGCTCTGGCTTGTGGCGCTTGCACGCCAGGAAAGAGCAGCAGTTTCACCGCAGAATCCGGAAAGATCTGTGCCACATCACTGATTTGCGGGCAGCAGTGTTGAATGGCGGTTTCCCTGGCTGTGTTTTATGCAGTATAGTTTCGCGAAGGTTTAGCAGAGGAGTAGACAATGGCACGTGGAGTCAACAAAGTTATTTTGATCGGTAATTGCGGGCAGGATCCGGAAATACGCTATATGCCCAGCGGCAATGCGGTCACTAATGTGTCACTGGCTACCTCCGAGAGCTGGAAAGACAAGCAAACCGGTCAGCAACAGGAGCGCACCGAATGGCACCGGGTCGTGTTTTTCAATCGCCTCGGCGAAATAGCTGGAGAGTATTTGCGCAAGGG
Organism: Gammaproteobacteria bacterium; assembly: GCA_030431775.1. Classification (GTDB taxonomy): domain Bacteria; phylum Pseudomonadota; class Gammaproteobacteria; order Pseudomonadales; family JAUIET01; genus JAUIET01. Next base: position 4,842 of record JAUIHW010000050.1, on the reverse strand, counting down.
CTCAAAAGTTTACGTCGAGGGTAGCCTGCGGACGCGCAAATGGCAGGATCAGTCTGGACAGGATCGCTACACCACGGAAATAGTGGCCAGTGAAATGCAGATGCTGGACAGTCGTGGCGGCGCGTCAGGCACCCCAGGTGGCCAATACGAGCAAGGCGGTGGCGCAGCAGCGCCATCGTCAGCAGCCCCCCAACAACAGGCAGCGCCAGCAGGGGACAATTTCAATGACTTTGATGACGACATTCCATTTTGAATGTGCTGTTACTTGGGGCGGAGCATAAGGTTGCCATTGAGTTGGCGTCCATGCTGTCCCGCTCAAGTTTTTCGTGTCGACGCATAGCGCTTCCCAATCTTGCAGAATCGATCGACGCAGAGCTGCTGGCTGAGATTGGCAGCAGCGCTCCGGATGCTGTTTTTTTCGCACCCGAGGTGCCTACACAACGCCTGTCATTTCGGCGACGTCTCCATCTGGTGGAAAGTGTTAAAAAGCTTTGCCAGGTCATACCCCGGCGAAATATTCCAGTCGTCCATTTGAGCAGTGCACTGGTTTACAACGGCCGGCTTGGCCGGGCGTACACTGAACAGGATAAGCCTTCTCCGGCCTCGGATCTCGCTAAAGTCTGGCGGCGCTGGGAGACTCTGGTTCAGAACCAGTTTAAAAGCCATATCATCATTCGTACCGCTTGGTTGCTTGGCCGCGACCATGGTTACCTGCCCTCCGAAATCCAGCAGGGCATCGGTTACCACGCGGCACCGGATAAGGTCGTTGCTGCCAGAAGCAACCCAGTGTCGCCTGCTGAATTGGCAAGGGTTGTGTATGCGATATTGTTGCAGACAGATGCAGGCGCACGTAATTTCGGTGTCTTTCACGTCGGCGGGAAAGAGGTGATCAGTTCTAAATTGCTCCTCGAAAAACTAGCCCCGGACAGCTATCTGACCATCGATGATTCTGGAGAAGAATTGAATTTTGAAGTCGATTGTCGCAAAGTACGCAACAGTTTCGGCATCCAACGCCGGCCGTGGTAATGCCCGATACACTTGGAGGAGCAATGGCCAATTCGGAGTTCACCCCACTTGAAATTGCAGTGATTACTGTTTCTGATACTCGAACTACTGCAAATGACACCTCCGGCGATTATCTCGACGATGCCTGCGTAGCTGCGGGCCATCGTGTGCCTTATCGGGAAATTATTAAAGATGACGTTTATCAGATCAGAGCCTGCCTATCTACTCTGATTGCTGATCCCGATATTAAGGTCGTCCTTATGACCGGAGGAACCGGCTTTGCAGGTAGAGACTCCACGCCAGAGGCAGTGCAGCCCCTATTCGACAAGCAGATCGATGGTTTTGGCGAGCTATTCCGCTATCTGTCTTTTCAGGAGATCGGTTCCTCCACCGTCCAGTCACGCGCCTTAGCCGGCCTGGCTAATGAGACCGCGATTTTTTGCATGCCTGGTTCAACGGGGGCGTGTAAAACGGCTTGGTCCGGCATTTTGCAGGACCAGCTGGATGGCAGTCATCGACCCTGCAACTTTGTTGGTGTGTTGCACAAACAGCTTGGCAAGCACTGAGAGCATACTGTGCCCGTTTTAATGAGCGTTGCCGACGCCCAACGGCAGATTTTGCAGGATGCTAACCCTGTGCAGACGGCGGAAATCCTGGCGCTTGAGCATTGCCTGCATCGGGTGTTGTCCGTCGATCTGTGCTCGGACCTGAATGTGCCACCTGCCGATAACAGCGCAATGGATGGCTTTGCCGTGCGGCATTGCGACATGAATACCAGCGAGCGATTGCGTATCGTTGCTAAGGTGTTCGCGGGGGCTGCTCCGGCGACTATCGACAAAGGTCAAGCCGTGCGGATATTCACGGGCGCGACAATCCCTCATGGGGCCGATACCGTGTTGATGCAGGAGGACTGTGAATTTGATGACGCCTGGGTGCGGCCGACGTCCATTCCGAAAAAGGGAGAGAACATTCGCCCCTGCGGTCAGGATATCACTGCCGGGCAGCGGGTGCTGCTTGCCGGCCAACGCCTGCAGCCGGCGCATCTGGGCGTGGCAGCGTCGGTCGGGGCAGCAGAGCTTACTGTCCGGCGGCGCATTCGCGTAGCGATACTGTCAACTGGCGATGAGCTACTTGAGCCAGGTGACCCGCCGGTGGCCAACAAAATCTACAATTCCAACCGCGTGCTGCTCCAGGCGCTGCTTGGAAACCTGGTTGCTGATGTGATTGATGCCGGTGTCGTTGCGGACAGTCTTGAAGTGACCAAGGCGCAGCTCAAGGACCTCTCTGAGCGAGCAGATCTGATTATATCCACTGGTGGCGTCTCAGTTGGTGAGGCCGATTTTGTTAAACAGGCCGTCTCGGCGCTTGGGTCCCTGTCACTCTGGAAGCTGGCGATCAAGCCGGGCAAACCGCTCGCTTATGGCCATGTCGGCGGCACCCCGTTTTTTGGTTTGCCGGGCAATCCGGTATCGGTATTTGCGACCTTCACTCTGATCGTTCGGCCCTATCTGCTTCGCCTGCAGGGCGTCAGTGGCCCGGTGTTGCCGCAGGAGTTTGACGTTGTTGCGGGCTTCGATTGGCACAATCCGGCACAGCGTCAAGAATACGTTCGTGTGCGATTGAGCCAGTCGGCTGCAGGCGCAAATGTGGCAGAGCTCCACCCAAACCAAAGTTCCGGTGTGCTCAGCAGTGTGGCCTGGGCCGACGGTCTGGTAGTGATCCCACCAGGCCAGCGCATCGATGCGGGTGAGAGCGTTAGGTACCTGCCAATTAATCAGCTCGCTGGCTTTTGAAAGACCAGGCTCGCATTGGTGCCGCCAAATCCAAAGCTGTTTGACATGACTCGTTCCAGGCCGGCGTTCTCTATGGTTTTGGTTGCGATAGGCAGGCCTTCCGCGGCTTCATCCAGTTGCTCAATATTGGCCGATGCGGCGATGAAATCTTCCTTTAACATGATCAAGCTGTAGATGGCCTCCTGCACGCCGGCTGCACCCAGTGAATGACCGGAAAGAGATTTAGTTGAGCTGATCGTCGGTATGTTGGATGGGAAAGTTTCACGAATTGCCTGCAGCTCGGCGACATCACCGACCGGGGTGCTTGTGCCGTGGGCATTGATGTAGTTGACAGGCCCGGATACCGTGCTGAGTGCCTGCTGCATACAACGCACAGCGCCTTCCCCAGAGGGGGCTACCATATCGTAACCGTCAGAGGTTGCCCCGTAGCCAACAATTTCAGCATATATAGGCGCACCACGTTTTTGGGCGTGTTCCAATTCTTCCAAAACAAGCATGCCGCCACCGCCGGCAATCACAAAACCGTCGCGATTTATGTCATAGGCGCGGCTGGCTTTTGCCGCCTGATCATTGTAGTTGGTGGATAAGGCTCCCATGGCGTCAAACAAACAGCTCAATGTCCAGTGTTCTTCCTCGCCACCACCGGCAAAAACAATGTCCTGCTTGCCGAGTTGAATCTGTTCGTAGGCATTGCCTATACAATGTGCACTGGTTGAGCATGCTGATGATATGGAGTAATTGACGCCTTTTATTTTGAAAGGCGTCGCTAGGCAAGCCGACACCGTACTTCCCATAGTCTGGGTAACCCGATAGGGGCCCACACGTTTTACACCTTTGTTACGCATTATGTCGGCGGCTTCCACCTGGCTGGCGGAAGAGGCACCGCCGGAGCCGGCGATAATGCCTGTGCGGGTGTTCGACACCAAATCTTCACTTAAGCCTGAATCCGCAATGGCCTGTTCCAGGCTCAAGTAAGCGTAGGCAGCTGCAGCGCCCATAAAACGCAACTTCTTACGATCTATGCTGGCTGCAAGATCCACCTCCGGGCGGCCGGAGACCTGGCTGCGAAAGCCCAACTCCGCGTATTCCTCTCGAAATGAAATGCCAGACCGAGATTCGCGCAGGCTGGCGCGGATGCTTTCCAGATCATTTCCCAAGCAGGAAACAACCCCAATTCCAGTGACAACGACTCGTCGCATGTGCCCCCCCCCAAAAAATTAGCTGACCTCAGCGTCCGCATTCGGGTCAGTAAACAGACCGACTCGCAGATCTTTGGCCGTATAGATTACTTTGCCGTCTACGCTCATTTCACCGTCGGCGATACCCATGATCAATTTGCGTTCAATAACACGCTTAAGATTAAGACGGTAACTCACTGTGCTGGCAGTGGGTAAAACTTGGCCGGTGAATTTTATCTCACCGGCACCCAGTGCTCTACCTCGCCCCGGATTTCCACGCCAGCCCAGGTAGAATCCAACCAGCTGCCACATCGCGTCCAGTCCGAGGCAGCCTGGCATCACGGGATCGCCCGGGAAATGGCATTGAAAAAACCACAATTTAGGGTGAACGTCGAGCTCTGCCTCAACAATGCCTTTGCCATAGTCGCCGCCTTCCGAATCGATACGTGTGATGCGATCCATCATTAGCATCTGATCAATCGGTAGCTGGGCATTGCCGGGCCCAAACAGCCGGCCCATTCCGCAGTCTACTAGTTCCTGTTTGCTAAACTGTGATTGATTCAAGCTCATTATGTACTCGCAGGTTGATTAATGATCAGCACGCCTGGGCGGGCCGCCATTGTACAGGGTTTTGTGCCGCACGGCCTGTATCCCCGTCGGCTGATTTTTATTGAAAAGAGCTTAACGAAGTAGGCATTAGCCGTCTATTATTGAATAAATATTGCTGTATTGACCGTCCATGATTATTCCCGTTTTGCTAAGCGGTGGTGTTGGAAGCCGCTTGTGGCCTGTTTCGCGCCAATTGTACCCCAAGCAGTTTTTGCCGCTGACCGAGGACAGTCTCTCGCTGTTACAGTCCACCTATC
>JAUIHW010000049.1 GCA_030431775.1 Gammaproteobacteria bacterium | reverse complement strand
TTCAGCCTGTTCCGGTTTGACTTGTCAGCGGGTGACCGGTTCACCGACAGCTACAACAGCGAGGTGATCACAAACGCGGGTGGCCAACAGCTTTCCGATTCGTTGAGCATCGAAGCCGAGACCACGTTTCTGGGAATTGAGAGTGTCACTGTACCGGCTGGCACGTTTGACGCCTGCCACTATCGAGAAGTCAGCGAAGCCACCCCTACAGGTTTTCCATTCTCTACTGAAACCACAAGCGATTCCTGGTATGCGGTAGGCAATGGCATTCTGCTCAAGCAGGAGGACAGTGAGGGCAACAGTACTGAACTGCTAGAAGCCAGTATCAATGGCGCAGATATCTAAGTCGGCGAGCTGTGACATTGGGAAATCACACCTGTAGGAGCAACGCCTTTGACTGAAGGCACCCGTCTTCCACTTGGCCTGAATCTGGGCCTGTGGGACCGCATGTGCAGCTGGCAGGAAACGCTGGAGATCGCTCGCCTGGCTGATGAACTGGGCTATGATTGTCTGTTAATCCCCGAGTCGTTCGGCCGCGACGGTGTCACACTGTGCGACCGGCTGCTGGCGGCAACAGAGAACATCAAGGTCTGCCTCGGCATAGCCAATGTGTTTTCCCGCTCGCCGGCCGTGCTGGCGTCCACCGCGGCAACGCTGGACGAGATGTCAAACGGGCGTTTTATTCTCGGCCTTGGTGGCAGCACGCCCAACCTGGTGGAGGGCTGGCATGGCCTGCGGTTTTCTAAGCCGCTACAGCGAACCTCAGAAACCATAGACTTGTGTCACAAAATCTGGGCCCGGGACCGCTCACCTTACGACGGTGAGATTTTTCAAACCGGTGGAGTCAAACTGGCATTCCAGCCGGTGCGCGACGCCGTGCCCATCTGGCATGGTGCGGTTTTGGAAAAAGGCCTGCGGCTTTGCGCGCAAAAAGCCGACGCCTGGATTCCCGCCAATTTGCCAGAAAAGGCCATCGCCTGGGGGGCCGAACTGCTACAAAAGGAAGCCAGCGCGCTTGGGCGACCGCGGCCACTGATCGCGCCCACCTTCCAGCTAGCAGTGCATGAAGACCGCAGCCAGGTACTTCCATTGGTTAAGTTTGGTATCGCCATATACTTTAGCCAGGCCAACAGCCCTTATGCCAAAGCAGCGGCCGCACTGGGCTATCAAGAGGATGTGCAGTCAATTCAGGCGGCTTACAGGCAAGGCGGTACCGAATTAGCTTTAAGCGCAATTTCCGATGAGTTTGCACAGACCATTGGCATCGTAGGGTCAATCGAGCAGTGCCAGACGCGCATTGCGGACTTGTTTAATGCAGGGGCCGACCGCCTGATCTTAACCATGCCAGCCGCTTCGCGTGCGGAGTGTGAGCCTATTTTAGAAGGAATTGTTCCGGACGGGCTTCAATAACTTTTCTCTGGCGGGGCCATATTCACACTAACGCCCTGTAATATTAAGCCGGATTGGAGTGATTCTCCGTGGGTTACACTACTGCCCAATTGGAGGACAATCTAATGAAAACACCCACTCCTGCAAGCTTTACCATTCCCACAATGAACGAATGGAGTCCAGCTACCCGCCACGGATTTAACATTCGGCGCAGTGCCTATATCGCGTCCGGCATTATGGTACCTGGAGCTTTTGCCGTTACCTGGCTGCTCATTCTGACTGGTATCGTGGGCCCGACACCGGCGGATATTTACGTCTCGATCAGCCTGTTTATCGGTTACTGGGCTTCGTTGTTTGCTTTTGTTGACAACCCCGGCGAAAAAAGGCCGTGGACAGAAAAATGGCATGAATTTCTGGTGGTCTGGTTAATCACCAGCGGCGGTGCTCAATTGTTATGGGAATTGCCGGCCGTGTACATGAAAGTTACCTACCTGTACCAGCTGGGTAGCGAGCTGCAACCGGACCAACTGTTCTTCTGGCCCTGGTGGTTGTACTCGGTGGCCGACACACGCTACATGCGCCCGCATGAGGCCCAGCTGGCACATGAAGCCCTGCTGTCACATTCCGGTTTCTTCGAAATACTGGCGGCCTACTGGCTGAGCAAAGGCAAGTATTACAAGTCGGCCCTGGGCATGGCTATTCTGGCCAACTGGGGCGCCTTCTATGGCAATACCTCGGTGATCTACCTGGGGGAAATTCTGGTGGATTACCGCAACCTGGAACAGGGTGCCTGGGGCTTCTGGCTTAAGTGGGTGGGTCTGAACCTGCAGTGGTCCGTACTAAGCCCCGCTGCGGCCATCGGTGGTCTTTGGTTGCTGGTTCAGCGAACGGCTGCAGAAACAGCAGCCCAGCTGGAACAACCCGGGTGAACAAAACCGCGCTGGTTACCGGTGCAAGCTCTGGCATCGGGTATGAATTTTCCCGTCAGCTGGCTTCCCTGGAGTATAACATTGTTGCTGTGGCACGCCGGGAACAACGCTTGCGAAGCCTTCTGGACGAACTGCCCGGCACGGGCCACCAGGCGGTATCGGCAGACCTCTCGTCCAGCCAGGGCATTGCGGCTGTCACCAAGGCCATACAGGAACAAAGAATACATTTGCTGGTAAATAACGCGGGCGCCAGTGTACTGCAACCCTTCTACCAGTCTGATCTCAAGATACAGCGCCAGCACCTACACACCAACTGCGCGGCCGTAATGGAGTTGTCACACAGCTTTCTGCAACAGGCTCAAAACGGCGACGCCCTGATCAACCTGTCTTCCATCGTGGCTTTTCTGCCAACACCGGCGCAACCTACTTACAGCGCAAGTAAGGCGTTTATTGCCAGCTTTTCCGAGTGCCTGTGGGAAGAACAGCGCCACCGCGGGGTGTATGTGATGGGCCTGTGTCCCGGTGTAACCGAAACTGAGTTTATCGCTCAGGCCACTGGCGGCGAAGCGGACGGGCAGAACCTGCCAGACAGCGTTATTCAAACCACAGAGCAGGTTGTTGCAGAAGCGCTGGCCGCGTTGCAAAAGCGCAAGAAAGCCATTGTGGTGACTGGCCGAGCTAACCGCCTGATGCTGCAGATGCCACGGTTCTTAACCCGGCAGCGACTGTTGAAAGTACTGGCCGTAATGGGTGACCCGGAAAGAGCTTTGTGATTGATGGCACAAACCGGGCGAGCGCCAGGTTTGTGCTCTCTACCATAGCTATGCCTTCACCACATCAATCTGCTGCACGGCAATTTCCCGGCCTTCATTGGCCGCTTGCTGGAAGCTTTCAATCTGATCGAAGTTCATGTACCGGAATATTTCATCCGCCATTGAGTCAATGCGATGGGCATACTCCATGTACTCTTCCGGGGTTGGCAACTTGCCGAGGATGGCGCCAACCACCGCCAGCTCGGCAGACGTCAGGTAAACATTGGCGCCTTCGCCCAAGCGGTTCGGGAAGTTACGGGTGGACGTTGACAATGTGGTACAACCTTTGGCAACGCGCGCCTGGTTGCCCATACACAACGAGCAGCCGGGCATCTCGGTTCGGGCACCGGCGGCACCGTAGATGTTGTAATACCCCTCTTCCATCAGCGTGTGTTCATCCATTCGCGTCGGCGGGGCAATCCACAAACGGGTTGGGATGCCGCCCTTGACCTGCTCCAGCAACTTGCCGGCCGCACGATAGTGGCCGATATTGGTCATGCACGAGCCAATGAACACCTCGTCCACCTTGTCACCAGCCACTTCACTGAGCAGACGCGCATCATCCGGGTCGTTAGGTGCGCAGACGATGGGCTCGGTGATTTCCGCCAGGTCGATTTCAATGGTTTCGAAATACTCGGCATCGGCGTCTGCTTCCAGCAGGCCAGGGTTCTCAAGCCATTCTTCCATCTTGCGCGCACGACGCTCCAGAGTGCGCACATCGCCATAACCCTGCTGGATCATCCAACGCAGCATTGTGACGTTGGAGCGCAGGTATTCGGCGACGGTGTCTTCGCTGAGTTTGATGGTACAGCCGGCGGCAGAGCGCTCGGCCGACGCGTCCGACAGTTCAAAGGCCTGCTCAACCGTAAGGTTCTCCAGGCCTTCAATTTCCAGCACCCGGCCGGAGAACACATTCTTCTTGCCTTTCTTTTCAACCGTCAACAAGCCGCGCTGAATGGCATAGTACGGAATGGCGTGCACCAGATCGCGCAGGGTAATACCCGGCTGCATTTCGCCCTTGAAGCGCACCAATACTGATTCCGGCATGTCCAGCGGCATCACCCCGGTGGCCGCCGCGAAGGCCACCAGTCCACTGCCTGCCGGGAAGGAAATACCCATCGGGAAGCGGGTGTGCGAGTCGCCCCCGGTGCCCACGGTGTCCGGCAACAGCATGCGGTTCAACCAGCTATGAATAATGCCATCGCCCGGACGCAACGATACGCCCCCCCGGTTTACGATGAAGTCCGGCAGGGTGTGCTGGGTTTCAATGTCCACCGGTTTCGGGTAAGCCGCTGTGTGACAGAACGACTGCATGACCAGATCGGCGGTGAAGCCAAGGCAGGCCAGGTCTTTTAACTCATCGCGGGTCATCGGGCCGGTGGTGTCCTGTGACCCCACCGTGGTCATGCGCGGCTCGCAATAAGCACCCGGGCGCACGCCGTCAAGGCCACAGGCCTGGCCGACCATTTTTTGCGCCAACGTGTATCCTTTGCCAGTTTCAACCGGCATTTCCGGTCGGCGGAACACCTCGGAGGCTGGTAGGCCAAGGTGGTCGCGCGCCCGCGCAGTCAGGCCACGGCCAATCACCAGGTTGATGCGCCCACCGGCCTGCACCGAATCCAGAATGGTGTCTGACTTCAGTTCGAATTCGCTCAGCACTTCACCATCTTCGCCCAGAATCTTGCCGTCGTAGGGCCGCACTTCAACCACGGAGCCGTGCGTAATATTGTCTACTGGCGCTTCGAACACCAGCGCGCCAGCGTCTTCCATGGTGCTGAAAAAAATCGGTGCCACTTTGGAGCCAATACACACTCCGCCCGAGCGCTTATTGGGCACGCCGGGAATATCCTCACCAAAAAACCACAGCACCGAATTAGTGGCCGATTTACGGGAAGAGCCGGTACCCACCACGTCACCCAAAAATGCGACTGGCAAGCCTTTGGCTTTGACCTCATCTATTTGCGTTAGGCAGCCAGTAACCCCGGGTTCATCCGGAGTGATGCCATCGCGGGGCATTTTGTACATTGCTCTCGCGTGCAGGGGGATGTCCGGGCGCGACCAGGCGTCCGGAGCCGGGGACAAGTCATCGGTATTGGTTTCACCGGCCACTTTGAACACGGCCATCTTGATGGATTGCGGTACCGCATCGCGCTGCGTGAACCATTCGGCTTCAGCCCAGCTTTGCAGAATCGCCTTGGCGTGCTCGTTGCCTGCGTCGGCTTTCTCAGCCACGTCATGGAAAGCCTCGAATACCAGGATGGTGGTTTTCAGCTCCTCGGCCGCCTGCGCTCCGAGCTCCGCGTCGTCCAGCAGACTAACCAGCGTTGCCACGTTGTAGCCACCGTGCATGTTACCCAGCAGATCCACCGCAAGTTCACGGTTGATCACCGGGGAGCTTACCTCGCCATTGACCAGCGCCGTCAGAAAGCCGGCCTTTACATAGGCCGCTTCGTCTACCCCTGGTGGTACGCGATTTGCAATCAGGTCCAGCAGGAATTCCTCCTCGCCAGCTGGTGGGTTTTTGAGCGCCTCCACCAACTCGTTGGTCCACTCTGCGCTCAACGGCTTGGGCACCACGCCCTGCTCCGCGCGTTCTTTTACATGTTCCCGGTAAGCTTCCAAAACCAAGGCCATTCTCCATTCACTTCAAAGCTGCCTATTATAAGGCAGCGTTTGCTGGCTGTCTGAAAATGCCCAACATTGATGGCGTAAATCTCTTAATCTTTGCTATTTCCGCGCTGAATACCAGAGCAGGAAAAATGAATGGCTGATACCCTATTGCCACCCCACCTTACTGCAGGCGTCACACATAGGCATGAGCAAAGTACTTTACCAGCGCGATGGTCGCATTGGTCGCATCACCCTCAACCGGCCAGACGTTATGAACGCCATCGACGACGAACTTCCAGCCGAGCTGGCCGCCTGCGTGGCCGAAGCCGAGGCTGATCGCCGGGTGCACCTTATGGTTTTAGCGGGCAACGGGCCGGCGTTCTGCGCGGGCTATGACATGGCCTACTACGCGGAACAACGCGAAGGTAGTGGTCGGGAAGCAACCCAGGAGATGCCCTGGGACCCGCTTAAGGACTACCACTTTATGTGGCGCAACACCGAGCATTTCATGTCGCTCTGGCGGGCCATGAAGCCGGTAGTCTGCAAAATCCACGGTTTTGCAGTAGCTGGCGGCAGCGATATTGCCCTGTGCTCAGACCTGGTGTTTATGGCGGACGAAGCTAAAATCGGTTACATGCCGGCGCGCGTCTGGGGCACGCCAACCACCGCGATGTGGGTGTACCGGATTGGCGCCGAGCAGGCAAAACGCATGCTGTTCACCGGTGACAAGATCTCCGGCAAGGAAGCTGAAGAGATGGGCCTGGTTCTAAAATCCGTGCCGGCCAGTGAACTCGATGCCAGCGTGGAAGAGATGGCACAGCGCATGAGCAGCGTACCCATCAACCAGCTTGCCATGCAGAAAATGATGATCAACCAGGCTATGGAGGCCTCGGGCCTGTTGCAAACCCAGCGCCTGGCAACCCTGTTTGATGGTATCTCGCGGCATAGCCCGGAAGGCCTGAATTTCAAAGCGCGCTCCGAAGCTGTGGGCTGGAAGCAGGCGGTTAAAGAGCGCGACCAGGGGTTGTTTGACTGGACCCGTAACGAACCAATTTCTGATTAGGCCGATGGCTTGCGAGCTTCTGTCAATCCGCCGGTAACTCTGAGCAATATTTAGCCTGCCTCTTATTCGACATTTCAAAACTCCTTGCACGGTCAGGATTGTCGCTGACAACTGGTTGATGTAAGCTCCGAGCGGAAGCTTGCCGTAACAGAGAGATGTGCTATTTTTAAACATAACTACGGGCAAGATATTTTGCTTGTTTTACAAAGGATTGATAAGACAGCATTTAGTTTCTGGCGGTTGCAGCAATAATATTTGCGACCCTTGAGAGGCCGGTAGTAACCGGTTTCCTGTATGCAAGCCTTGAGCAGTCACGTTAGTTAAAAGACGGTTCTGTTCAGGCGCAAAAGAATTACAAATGCTTACCAGGAGAGCCGGCTTTTGAGTCGAATAATCAACATGACAATTATTCTTGCGGTCCTCTGGCTGGTGCTCTCCGGGCAATTCAAACCCCTTTTCCTCGGCTTTGGGCTTGCTTCTGTCTGGCTGGTTGTGTGGCTTGGCGGCCGCATGCAGGTTATTCACCCAGAAAGCCATCCGGTACGCTATCTCGCCAGGATAGTGCGTTACTGGATGTGGCTATTGATTGAAATTATCCGTTCCAATGTGGAAGTGACACGCGCCATTTTTCGGCCCGCCTCCATTAGCCCGCGCGTCATTAAGGTTTCTGCCAGCCAGAGTAATGACCTTGATCGCGTGATCCACGCCAATTCAATCACGCTAACGCCCGGTACGGTTTCTCTGGAACTGCACCCCGATTCCATTGATGTACATGCACTGACTGAGGCCAGTGCAGAAGCATTACTCTCGGGCACTTTCGATCGTAAGATACCCAATACCGGAGATGATAAGGCATGCTGATTGCAGCGCTACTGGCAGTCATGGTAACGATGGGCCTGGCAATAGTGCGGGCTGTGTTGGGCCCCAGTGTGTATGACCGCATTCTGGCTGCCAATGTGTTTGGCACGAAGACTGTGCTGATTATTGCGATGCTGGCCTTCCTGTTTGGACGCATGGACGTACTGGACATAGCCATTACCTACGCGCTGATCAACTTCATTTCAGTCATTGCAGTGTTGCGGTTCATCGAGTACGGAGACATGGCCGCTGCTGAAGTTGAGCCTTTGGAGGCCACCGATGAGCGTCATTGAAACCATTGCCGGTTTGCTGATTGTGACCGGGTCGCTATTCGGAGTCATCGGTGCGGTGGGCATGCTGCGTTTTCCCGACCTGTTCACACGTATGCACGCCGCCAGTGTTACTGACACACTGTGTGCCCTGTTGGTCATACTGGGTATGGTTCTGCTGGCCGGCTGGAGTGTGGCCAGTATCAAGCTACTTCTCATATTACTGTTTCTCTGGTTTACCGGAGCGACCGCCACCCATGCGCTGGCAAAAGCCGCTTTGCACGGCGGCATGAAACCACTGGAAAAAACTGAGGGTGGACAGTGATCGAATTTATTCTTGACCTCATTATTCTGGTATTTCTGCTTGTGGTTGCGGTCACCGTGATTCGCTTGCGCGATCTGTTCGCTGTTGTCATGTTGTTCGGGATTTACAGCTTCCTGTCGGCTACGTTTTTTGTGTTGCTGGATGCGGTTGATGTCGCGTTTACCGAGGCGGCTGTCGGCGCTGGTGTGGCCACCATGCTGATGCTGGCGACCCTGGCTTTAACAGAGCGTCGGGAGAAGCGGCCAACGCATACGCCGCTCATACCGCTTATGGTGGTGCTGGCTACCGGGGCACTGCTGGTTTATGGCACAACCGACATGCCCGCGTTCGGCTCGGCAGCCGCACCGGTTCATACCCATGTTGCTCCGCATTATTTGTATGAGTCGCCAAAAGAGATTGGTATTCCGAACGTGGTAACCGCTGTGCTGGCCAGTTATCGAGGCTTTGATACGCTGGGAGAGGTTGTGGTGGTGTTTACCGCAGGCGTTGGCGTTTTGACCCTGTTGGGCTTTTCCCGCCGGGAACGTGACGAGAGCGAGAATTCCTGATGCAGCATCACCTCATATTGCGAGTTGTTACCCGGTTTGTGCTGCCATTCATTCTGCTGTTTGCGCTGTACGTGCAGTTTCATGGCGATTTCGGTCCGGGAGGAGGGTTTCAGGCCGGCGTAATTTTCGCGGCGGGAATGATTCTCTACACACTGGTGTTTGGGCTTGATAATGCAACCCGTGTTGTCCCTCCGTCCGCCCTACGAGTACTGATGGCCAGTGGCGTATTGCTTTATTTAGCTGTTGGCTTCGCGACCGTGCTGCTGGGTGGCAATTTTCTCTCTTACGATACTCTCGCAGAAAACGCAAAAGACGGGCAGCACTACGGCATTCTGCTCGTGGAGCTTGGGGTAGGTATCACGGTAACGTCCACGATGATCGCTATCTTCTATGTGTTTGTCGGCCGTAACTTACCAAGTGATGACACTCGAGCAGGCAGCTGAACAATGGATATTGGCTCACATTTCAATTACTGGGTGGTGATTTTCCTGATGATGGCTGGTTTCTATACGGTGATCAGTCGGGGCAATCTCGTGAAGAAAATTGTTGGCCTCAACATCTTCCAGACATCTGTGTTCATCATGTACATCAGTCTTGGCTACATCGAGGGTGGCGCCGCGCCAATTCTTACCGAAGGAACCGAAGTGTACGCCAACCCCTTACCGCATGTGCTGATTTTGACCGCCATTGTAGTGGGCGTTGCTACCACGGCGCTTGGTTTGGCGCTGGTTGTTCGTATTCGCGAGGCTTACGGCACCGTCGAGGAGGATGAAATCCACAAGCAGGATAGCAGCTTCTGATGCCGCTCCAAGCGGCTTGTGGATAACGGAGCTATAAGATAAATCTATGGACCAAATTCTCGCGCTTATTGTTGTTTTGCCGTTGTTGGCCGCACCCCTGTGCCTGCTGCTTCCCAATGGTCGTGCACCCTGGGTTGTGGCCACGGCAACCACTTGGCTGGTGTTTTGCGGAGCATGCCTGCTGCTGAATGATGTGCTTGCGAACGGCACGCAAAGTTACGCATTGGGAGACTGGCCACCTCCGATCGGTATCGAATACCGTCTAGATGCCCTGAACGCGCTGGTTGTGTTCATCGTTTCACTGATTGCGGCGGTCGTGACACCGTTTGCAGGCCGCAGTATCGCCAGCGAGATTTCAGCCAAACAGATCAACCTTTTTTACGTCCTCTACCTGCTGTGCTTTGCCGGTTTATTGGGCATGGCCATGACCGGCGATGTCTTTAATTTGTTTGTGTTCCTCGAAATTTCATCGCTCTCTACTTATGTGCTTATCAGTCTTGGGCGGGACCGCCGCGCTCTGACCGCGGCTTATCAATATTTGATGATGGGCACCATAGGAGCGACTTTTTTTCTGATCGGCATCGGCCTGCTGTACGCAACGACTGGCACACTTAACATGGCCGATCTTGCCCAACGACTGCCAGAAGTCGAGCAGCAACGCACCGTCCTGAGCGGGTTTGCGTTCATTGTTGCCGGGCTGGGCCTGAAGGCAGCAGTATTTCCGGTACACCTGTGGCTACCCAACGCCTACACCTTTGCACCCTCGGTTGTCAGTGCTTTTATTGCCGCTACCGCAACCAAGGTAGCCGTATATGCCCTGGTCAGGGTGCTGTTCACGGTGTTCGGCGTAAATTACTCTTTCGGTGCATTACCGCTGCAGTTTGTGCTGCTTACCCTGTCGGTTATTGGTGTCTTTGCCACCTCACTACTGGCCATTCGCCAGAATGACGCGAAAAAACTGTTGGCCTACTCCAGCGTTGCGCAAGTTGGCTACATGATCATCGGTGTGGCCATGGGAACCGTGCTGGGTATAACCGGCGGCCTAACGCATCTTTTCAATCATGCATTGATGAAAGGTTGTCTGTTTCTGGCGCTGGGCGCGGTTATGTATCGGCTGGGCTCCACCGGGGTGACGGCGATGCGTGGCATTGGCTACAGCATGCCTTGGACCATGTCTGCCTTCGTTATCGGTGGGCTGAGCCTGATTGGCGTACCACTCACCGCCGGCTTCATTAGCAAATGGCTTATTGTTCAGGCGGCGCTTGAGCTTGGCTGGTGGTGGCTGGCCATCGTCGTATTAGGAGGCTCGCTGATTGCCGTCATCTATATTTGGCGGCTGGTTGAAACAGCCTGGTTCCGAGCGCCGGACGCCGGCCCGAATCAGCTCAAGGAAGCGCCGCTTTCACTGCTGATTCCCATCTGGATTCTGGCCCTTGCCAACATCTGGTTCGGGGTCGATACCCGCTGGTCGCTCAGCGTTGCCGAACAGGCTGCCACCACTCTGCTGGGAGGTGGCCCGTGAACCCCGTAACCCTACTGGCATTAATGCTACTGGTACCTCTGATCGGCGCAGTACTGGTCGTCCTGGCCGGCCGATGGCCTAACCTGCGTGAAGCAATCACCCTGCTAACAGGTGCAGTACTGTTCTGTGTTGTTCTGGCCTTGCTGCCGACAGTGATGGCAGGCACGCAGCCCGAGCTACTGCTGGCGGAACCCATACCTGGCCTGCCGCTGGTATTACGGTTGGAAGCACTGGGCATGCTATTCGCGCTGCTGGCTGGATTTTTGTGGATAGTGACATCCGTGTATGCAATCGGTTACATGCGCGGCCACAATGAACAAAACCAGACGCGGTTTTTCGCCTGCTTTGCCGTGGCGATTGCTGCCACCATGGGTGTGGCAATAGCCGGCAACATGTTTACTTTGTTTCTATTTTACGAAGCCTTGACGGTAGCGACCTACCCTCTGGTTACGCATGCCGGAACAGCAAAAGCGAAACGCGGTGGACGCATTTATCTCGGGACACTGATCGGCACCTCCATTGCCTTTCAGTTACTGGCGATTATCGGCATCTGGACCGTGGCTGGCACACTGGAGTTTGTAGCAGGCGGCATACTGCCAGAGGGTATTCCAGCCTGGCAGGTCACCGTGCTTCTGGCCTTGTGTGTATTTGGTATCGGCAAAGCCGCGTTAATGCCATTTCATGGTTGGTTGCCGGCAGCCATGGTCGCCCCCACTCCAGTCAGTGCGCTGTTGCACGCGGTGGCGGTGGTAAAAGCCGGGGTATTCACTGTTCTCAAAGTCGTGGTGTATCTGTTCGGCGCCGAGCGTATTCTAGGCTTTGGTGCAGCCGATGGCCTGCTGTACATAGCCGGTGCAACTATCCTGTTGGCATCATTGATTGCAATGACTCGCGACAACCTGAAAGCCAGGCTGGCCTACTCCACCGTTGGCCAGCTCGGCTACGTAGTGCTGGGTGCGCTGCTGGCCAGTCCGATGGGTATTCTGGGTGGCGGTATGCATATTGTGATGCACGCCTTTGCCAAGATCACCCTGTTCTTTGCGGCCGGTGCGATCATGGTCGCAGCCCATCGCACCGAAGTCAGTCAGCTTGACGGCCTGGGTCGTAAAATGCCGTGGACCTTCGCAGCCTTCGCGATTGGCAGCATGAGTATTATCGGCCTGCCACCGTTCGGCGGAATGTGGAGCAAGTGGTATTTGTCGCTGGCAACGATACAGAGCGAGCATTGGGTGCTACTCGGCATATTACTGCTGAGCTCGCTGTTGAACGTGTATTACCTGCTGTCGATTCCGGCACGCGCGTTTTTCCGTAGCGGCCAGAATTACGAAGGTGGCGAAGCGCCATGGCCATGCCTACTGGCCATGGCCGTGACCAGCGTTGCCTGTTTTGCGCTGTTTCTGTTTCCGGACCTGTTCTATGAACTGATGCAACGCGTTGTCCAAACCGGAGCGAGTGCCTCATGAGTGAGCAAAAATCTCAGGACTGGCTGGACAAACCAGCCAATCAGCGAAAGATCCGTATGAGCTTGTACATCGCCTGCGGCATTCTGTTTCTTCTGGACCTGATTGTGAAACGCAAAGTTTATGTAGCCGCTGAACAGCTACCAGGTTTCTATCCGATCTTCGGGTTTGTTGCCTGCGTGGTGTTGGTGTTAATTGCCAAGGAAATGCGCAAGCTGCTGATGCGCGGGGAAGATTACTACGATGTGGACCGCTGAAATCCCTGCCTTTCTGCCACTGGCCATCGCGGCTGTGCTGGCCCTGGTCACACGCGGCTGGCTGCGTTCCGCCATCATGTTGTTGGCGCCTGTTCTTGGCGGCCTGCATCTGCTCAGTGTCGATCCCGGCGTGGTGGTGCACATCCAAATTCTCGACCTGGAGCTTACGCCCTACCGCGTTGATCGTCTAAGCCTGATATTTGGTTACCTATTCCATCTGGGCGCATTCATCGCCGTACTGTTTGCGTTACAGGTTCGCGACTCAATGCAACATTGTGCCGCCTTGCTCTACGTGGCGTCTGCCATCGGTGCCGTCTTTGCCGGAGACCTGCTGTCGCTATTCGTTTTCTGGGAAGTCATGGGGCTCAGCTCAGCATTTCTGGTGTGGGCCGGGCGTGGACCGGGCAGTGCCGAGGCCGGCATCCGCTACCTGCTGTTTCAAATTCTCTCAGGGGTATTGCTGATGGCCGGCGCCCTGTGGCACTGGGTAAATACTGGTGATCTGAGCTTTAACGAAATCGGCTTGGCAGGTGGTGCCAGCTGGCTGCTATTCCTGGCCTTTGGTATCAAAGCCGGCTTCCCCTTACTGCACAACTGGATTACCGACGGTTACCCGGCATCCACCCCAACCGGCACGGTGTTTCTGTGTATGTTCACGACCAAGGCCGCCGTTTATGCCCTGGCTCGCGGTTTTCCCGGAGCAGAACCCCTGGTGTACATCGGCATGGTCATGGCGTGCTTCCCCATCTTTTATGCAGTGATCGAGAACGATCTGCGCCGAGTACTGGCTTACTCAATGATCAACCAGCTCGGCTTTATGGTGTGTGGCATCGGCGTTGGCACAGCCTTGGCCCTGAACGGTGCTGTTGGCCACGCCTTTAACGATGTGCTGTTCAAGGGCCTGCTGATGATGTCCATGGGCGCAGTGCTGTACATGACTGACCGGATCAACGGTTCTGATCTGGGCGGATTGTACAAGTCGATGCCGAAAACCACGGTTCTTTGCATGATTGGTGCCGCGTCAATCTCTGCGTTCCCGCTGTTTAATGGCTTTGTGAGTAAATCCATGGTCATGTCGGCGCTGGTCAACGAAGGCTATCATGGGGTCTGGCTCGCCATGCTGTTCGCGGCCGCGGGCGTTTTCCATCACGCCGGCATCAAGATCCCATACTTTGCGTTTTTCCATCATGACTCCGGTATACGAACGCAAGAAGCGCCACTTAACATGCTGTTGGCAATGGCGGTTGCGGCAGTATTGTGTATCGCTATTGGCAGTCAGCCACAGCTACTGTACCAGTTGCTGCCCTATGACTATGACTACAGTCCATACGACGTGACTCACGTATTGACCCAGACGCAATTGCTGTTTTTCTCTGCGCTTGCGTTCGTGTGGCTAAATACCAGAGGTATGTACCCGCCGGAGCTGCGCTCAACCAACATCGATATTGAATGGCTTTGGCGACGGCTATTGCCCAGCGCCGCCTTGCGCATTTCCAGCCGCTTGGCGGCCGCTAGAGACGGGCTACTGGAACTGCTTTCCCCGGCACTACGGCCCGAGTTTTGGGCCAACCGCAAATTGCTCCAGCTGACCCTGTCGCGCCAGTGGCCGACTGGCAGTATGGTGCTGTGGGTCGCCGTATTCCTTGCTGTCATGTTATTCAGCGGGCTTTTCGTGAAAGGCGCCTGACGAATATAAGGGCAAGGCGTGGCGAATCCACTCCTCAGCTTTTTGCTGGAGAAAAAAAAGGGGGTGTCGTTGCGGTCCAACAACGACACACCCCACGGAGCGGCGACAGCGTAGTCAGGCAGCTGAGACAGCGCTCAGCTCCTGACCGCGTTGACGCAGAGCATCAGTAAGGCCTTCCGGCAGTTGAAGTTGCCGGGCTAATTGCGTGAGATAACGCGAGCCTTCAGGCCGGCATTGATCAATCACCATAAGTGCGGCCGCGTAGACTTCCATCGCGGTTTGCAGATTATCCGTTCGAGCGGCAAGCTCTTCGATTGTTTTAGGCGCTTGCATTTCCTCCAGCAATACCAGGCGTTCTTTGTCTGATAAACCCATCTCGCCAATTTCGCTAAAAATTCGCTGATATTCAATGGAGTCGATATGGCCATCAGCCATTGCCGCAGAAATCATGGCCCGCACTAATAAAATCTGTGTTGAATCATTAGACGCGTCTGGCAACGCAAAATCTTGTTCTTTCAAGGTCACGACATCTTTCATTCTTTCACTCCCGTTACTAGCTGGCTTATTGGCTTGGTAGGACTGATAGGCCTTCCAGGCAAGACTGCCGAGCAAGGCAGCACCTCCAACCTTGACTGCGGATTTAGCGAATTTTTTGCCCTTCTTCCCGGTTAGCGCACCTGCCATCAAACCACCTGCTGCACCAGCCGCCAGTCCACCACCGAGACTGCTCGGGCCAGTCAGAGTATTCACCAGCTTGCCTAAATCAATCATTTCTACCTCAACGCCTTTTGCCTACTTCACGGTTCTAACTATGGATCAGAAAATACTGCAAGAAAAACCGATTCTTTCGCAGATAATGCTCGTTCCGATCGATGCTTTAACTCGCTAAAGTACTGCTTGTTTGAGGTTAGACTCGGGATTCTCGAACAGTGTTATGGACACAAAACTGCTGGTCAAATCCTGAATTTGAATTAGCCTGTACTGCTATTGTGCCGATCCATCAAATTTGGAGGTAAGGAGCAGTAAAGTGCTTAGCGTCACCATCGATCATGACCTTCCGAAAGACTGGCAATCCATAATTGAAAGGGAAGCACTACTCACCTTACCGCCCAATTTGGGCCGGGATGTTCGGTTTCGGGTAAATTTAAGCAGGGCCACTGGTAACAGTATGCAGCGGGAAGTTTTTTGTTGCAGCACCGTGGTTCATTGTGATGGACGCAAGATTTCCCATGTTGCGACCCATAGTGAACGCGTGGAAAATTGTATTAGACGCAGTTTACAGCGCGCTCGTCGTGATCTTCGTCGTCATCTTGAGCACAAAGCAGCGGCCTACGAAACTTATCACAGCACCGCCAGCATCCAGTAGACGCTATTAAACACCTACAAACCGCTGAATAAAGACTCCCGAGCTACTTCAGTGATACTGGCTACCGCGGGGTGTTTAATTTTGCGTTCAGAGGAAATTGCATAGTAGGAATCCACCAGGCCTTCGGCAATGCCAATACATCGAACGTGATACATACGCTCCACTTCTTCGGTTATTGCCGCAGGTGCGGGAAAAATCCCTGTGCCTGCCTCACCAAACGCTTTTAGCAAGGCGCTGTCGTCAAACTCGGCTACCACCCTGGGTGCGACTCCCTGTTGCTCGAACCAGTCGTCCAAACCACGCCGCAGTGCATTACCGGCTGCAGGCATCAACATGGGAGCCTGATGAAGCGAAGCCGGAAACTTGCGTGCCGCATGGGTGGCGTTGCGTGGCTGCGCGAAGAATGCGATAGGACTTTCCCCCAATTGATGATTGAATGCCCGCAAGTTCAGACCAACCGGTACCGGTCGGTCAGAGATAACAATATCCAGCTTATGAACCGCCAGGTCAGCCAGCAGGTCTTCCAGCTTACCTTCGGTACAAACCACCTTTAGATTTTCTTCAAGCTCGAGAGCCGGCTGCACAATACGGTAGGAAATCAGCTTGGCAATGGAATTTACCAGCCCGACATGAAAGGTCAAAGGTACGGTTTCATCGCCACTGCGCACCCGTTGTGCCAACTCCGCGCCCAGGGAAAAAATCTCATCCGCGTACTGATAAACAACCTGGCCCATTTCACTCGGAACCAGGCCGCGCCCAACCCGGTGGAACAAGGGCTGGCCAACTGAATCTTCCAGCAGCTTCAGCTGCCCGCTGATGGTCTGCGGTGTTAGATGTAAGTCTTCGGATGCCTTGGCGATGCTGCCTTTTCGAACAACCGTCCAGAAGTACTGCAGATGACTGTAATTCAGGTGACGCACTGGTCTCTCCGGTCAAGGAATCTCTCTCTGATCATTCTAGCTGCTCGAATTATTCTTTAATATCGATTTATGCGGCCTATTTGTTTGTTTTTTTCGAATTATAGATAGCGCTCCATGCGCAGCGCGCCATCCGGGTTCGCCAGGCTGCAGCTACCAGAAGCCAATACCCGATTAATCCGACAATTTGCGGACTTGTGCGGCGTGAGTCCTCAGCGTAAAGACACTATACTGGGCAACCTCGCCGCAAGAATGAGACGCTTCATGCCTTATCTGCTTATCGCTTCGATTCTTTTGCTCGTCGGTTGCAGCCAAGCCTCGGTGCTGACATCAACACCTTATAAACCAGACAGCGGAAACCTGAGTGTGCGCTGCGGGATGCTGATCGACGGTTTGGCAGACGCAGCTGTCAGCGACCGCCTGATAGAAATTCGCGATGGCCGTATTATTGCCATCAAGGATGGCGCAGTGCGCCCAGCGGCTCAATTGCTTGATCTCAGCGATTACACCTGCCTGCCCGGGCTGATCAACACTCACGTGCACTTTGACGGCAACCCGGAAGATTCGGCGGATTATGGTGTGTACGCGCGGCGTACGCCCAAAGACAATCTCGCATTGGTTCTGGAGAACGCCTCCACCACATTGCAGACTGGCTTTACCACGGTACGCCATGTGGGCGCCTGGTTTCCTGATGCGGTGTATGCAGCGCGCGCCCAGATACGCGCAGGTGAGGCCGCTGGGCCAAGAATCCTTACTGCGGGGCCGTATCTGACCATACCCGGCGGTGGCGGCGATCTGACCTTCCCAGAAATACCGCCGGAGAAAATTCCACCGGAGTCTCAAAAAGGTATCGCCAGTACCCCCGACGAGTTTGCCCAGCGCACGCAAGAGGCAATTGACGCCGGCGCGGATTTTCTGAAAGTGATTGCTTCCGGCGCAGTCTTTTCTCTCGGTACCGATCCCGGCGCCCCCGAGATGCACCAGGACGACATAGAAGCTGTCGTTCGGGTAGCCAGGCGCCATGGGGTCAAAGTCACCGCGCATGTGCACAGTGACCAGTCCGGGCAGGACGCCATTCGGGCCGGTGTCGATTCACTGGAGCACGCTTCCCTGCTGGAAGATGACACTATTGCCCTGGCCGCAGAACGCGGGGTGGCGCTTTCTATGGATGTGTATAACGGAACTTACACTGACACGATTGGTCGCGAGCAGGGCTACCCGGAGGAGTTTTTGCGTCGCAATACCGACACCACGGAGGCGCAACGGGTAGTATTCAAGAAAGCCTATGCTGTGGGTGTACCCATACTTTACGGTACCGATGCCGCCGTTTTACCGCACCACATGGGAGGCTGGCAATTTGCGATCATGGAAGAGCTTGGCATGACTCCCATGGACGCGATCAAATCGGCGAGTTCGCTGGCAGCCGAACACATGGCCGTATCCGCTGATCTGGGAGCGGTTCAGGCTGGGCGCTTTGGCGACCTTATCGCGGTCCGTGGAGATCCGCTGGCTGACCTACACCTGTTGCGCGAGGTTCCGGTAGTCATCAAAGGCGGGCTGATATTTCGGCTGGATCAGCCACAGCGCAAGCCCTGAGCCACTGACCACTGCTGACAACGAATTTTGATCGAATCACATAACCGCGTTCAGCTTCTTGACCTTGCCCGCGGCGTGGCAGTGCTTGGCATGCTGATCATGAACATTCTGATCTTCGGACTGCCAGGTGCCGCTTACTATAACCCCAGCGTGGACGGCTCAGATTCAGGCAGCGGGTTTTTCGTCTTCGCCTTCTCTTTTCTGTTTGCCGAAGGCACGATGCGCGCGCTGTTTTCGATCCTGTTTGGTGCAAGCGTCTGCATGCTGGGCGACAAACTTTCTACCGGGCACTACATCAAGCGCAGTCTCACGCTCTTGCTGATCGGCTTGCTTAACGGGTATGTGCTGCTCTGGAGCGGTGACATTCTGTATGATTATGCGGTCTTGGGCCTTTTGCTTTACGCGTTCAGAAACACCTCGGCAAAGCGCTTGCTAGCCGCTGGCGGCACTGTATTGGCACTGATGTTCATGGTCCAATACCCAATTGCCGCGGACCTCGCGGCTCAAGACCCCACCAGCACGGCCCGATTCAGCAGCTCGCTGCAGGCCCACCAGCCTACCGCTGACATGATTGCACAGCAGGTACAGGACGCCACCGCACCCTATTTTGAGCTGGTGCGCAACAACATACCGGTTGTGCTGAAGACACAAACCATCAACTTCGTCACAGGAGATATGTGGGACTCCCTGTCCATGATGTTGATCGGCATGGCCCTGTACCGTTTTGGACTGCTAAGCGATACCAGACGAAGCAGGCAAACGACGGTTTTGGCCATCAGCTTTTCTTTTGTCATAGCGATGCTGATAAATGGCTATGAGCTTTACATGGCTGTACAGACTCAGTACGCGGTCTACTGGACCACCCCTCGCTTTTCGCCCAGCTACCAGCTGGGCAGACTGTGTATGGCGCTGTTTTATCTTTGCCTGCTCCAGGTCTGGGTCAGTTCCGTATGGCTAGCCTGGCTACGATCACGCCTACAGCTGGTTGGCAGAATGGCACTGAGTAATTACCTGTTGCAAAGTGTGATCGGACTGTTGCTGTTCTCCGGCGCCGGTCTGGCGCTGTTTAATACGCTCTCGCGGCTGGAATTGTTCGCCATTGTTGTAGCCTGCTGGGTTTTTTTGGTGTTCTTCAGCACGCTGTGGCTGAAAACATTTCGCCAGGGGCCTGTTGAGTACCTGTGGCGACGAGTCAGCCGTAACTGAGCAAAGCGGCCAATTGTGACTCAGTATGAGTTTGGCTGTTCCGCACTCCGCCTAGCGATGATAGAGCCCTGCTGAGAGCGGCCGCCGGGCGTGCGGCCAAAGAAAATCTACTGTACACTTAGCAAGCAATCTGATTAAAATTTCTGCTTTCACCGCAACACATTATGGATTTTCGGGAGTTGTAAGTGCTTTCTATTTCGGTCGATCCGCACTTGAGCGGTGATTGGCATTCCGTTATCGAACGAGAAGCCCGATTCGCGTTCGCCGAGAACCCTGTGATACCTCTGCAGTGTCGAATCAACCTCAGCCGAAGTATCGGCCGAGATTCGCAGGACGACGTCTACGTATGCAGTGTGGCCCTGCGCAGCGAAGGCCGAAAAATAGCCCATGTTGCCATTCGCAGCAATAGCCCGAAAGAATGCATCCGCCACTGCCTGCAACGGGCCGATGGTCAGCTGCAACAGCACCTCGAGAAACAGCGGTCGCAGACAAAAGCCTCCGCAAGGCTCGAGCCGGTCAACTAGCCTGACTAAAACACTCGGTAGCGGCGCTGGACATGCGCCTGGCGGATCGCGATTTCTTTGCGGCGTTGTTCTGAAGTCAGTCTTGGCATATCCGCCGGAAGATAGTCGTCCACCTGGCTCAGAGAAATTTTTTCAGCGCTTATTACCGGGTAATCCCGCTCCTCTGGTGGCTCCGAGTAGGCCCAGCGATGGGAAATGAATCCTCTTGGCAAACCGGTGGTGTCCAGCCAGTTTTGCACACCCGGGTCCCTGTGAGAGATTACCCAGCGCTGCACCCGGTCGGGACCCATGTACATCTGGTATTCGTTCAGGCTGCTCTGGTGGTTAGCGTAGTCCGGTGACTCACCCCACAAATTGCTCAAATGCACACTGATGTACACCGGCTGTCCGGTGTAGCGTGCCTCGATGTACAGAGCCTCGTCTTCGGCCAGGTCGTATATGCCACCCGCATACACATTGGTGCTCATACCGCCTCCGGTATCGCTGGATGCGCCATTGGGTTTGTTATAGCCGTTCACTGGGAAAAAATACTTTCCATCCTCCGGTGAACCATGGTTGCCGTGCACATTCAACAGCTTGTCATAGAAATCCATCCAGAATCGCATCTGGCCATTGATGATTGACCCCATATCACGCAGTGCCTGCGCACATTGCGCCGGCATCAGCGCCGGAGGGTGGCTGCCTTCACGATCAAGGTTGGTAATACTGAGGTGAATCGATTCCTCATGTTCCCAGTCGTAGAACAGTTGCCGGCCACTGATGAAAGTGGCAAAACGATCCGGGCCTTCGGGATTGCTCTTATCAGGCCCTTTTACCGTGCAAATAAAGTTGCCCTGGTAGTCAGCCGGTTTTTCCGGGCCCAGCAGTAACTCAAACTCGCCGTTGGCATCAACCAGCATCTCTGAGCTGTCCAGCTTACCGAAGCCGGTACGCACCCCAGGAGCCAGCTCTCGCAAATCACCCGTGTCGCCCGACATTGGCCCATTGGCCGTTTCGAAAATCAGGTATTGCGGCGCGTACGGGCCATGCGCGGCACGCGGCTCACCCCGCCAGTGCCGGCAATCAGCCGCCTTGCCCTTGATCAGGTAACGGTTTCGACCGTCGATTGGCGCATAAAAATAAATCGCATCCGCATTTTCAATGGTGGATTTATTGAAGATTGACAGCGCATTTCGAAAGGCCGGAAACTCCGGGTCTGCAAAAAAAGTGCGCTCTATACCATGATGAACAAAACCGGCGAGATAGCGATATCCTTCCGCTAGCACCCGGCTGGTGGGCTCCGGCGCGAATAAATCCGGGCTGTCGATCACGTCACGGGCTGCCTGCATACTGGCGATAAGATCATCCCAGGCTTCGCGCAGCTCGCGCTTATCAACTTCAGTGGTCGCGGCTTCGTGTTGACTCAAAGACATGGCAGGCTCCAGTAAGGAATGGCGCAGTTTTATAAAGTATGTGGGTTGACCGTTATACCACCATCCACATTCAGAGCATGGCCAGTAATAAACGAGGAACGATCCGAGCACAGGTAACTGGCAGCATCCGCAACCTCTTCCGGCTTGCCGAAACGGCGCATGGCATGCACGGCCATTGTGCGCTCTTTCGCACCAGGTACTTTGTCCAGGTAATAGGCCAACGAACGGGTGAGAATGCCGCCAGGATTAATGGCATTAACCCGAATTCCTCGTTGTGCATTTTCAGCGGCGGCCGTTTTGGTCAGGGCGATCACACCACCTTTGGCTGCACTGTACGCTGCCTGCATGGCCTCACCCCGTTCGGCCGACAACGACGCGATATTGACGATTGCACCACCGCCAGAATTGAGCATCGCCGGTATCTGGTATTTCATACATAACCAGACCCCCTTCAGGGTAACGTCCTGGCAGCGATCCCATTTATCGTGCTGGAGTTCCTCAATCGCCTTGAAACCAGCTCCCTGCGCTGCATTGTTACAAGCGCAATGCAGAGCGCCGAAGTGATTGACCGTCGCAGCAACCATGGCCTCAACAGCTGCCTCATCAGCCACATCCGCTTCAACCGCAAGGGCATCACCGCCCGCCTGTTGTATCAGCGCAACCGTTTCTTCAGCAGCCGCCAAACGCACATCAACAACAGCCACTTTTGCACCATCAGAAGAAAACGTTAGCGCCGTGGCGCGACCAATTCCGTCTCCACCACCTGTAACCAGTGCAATTTTTCCGCTCAATAACACTTTCCACCCCGGTTGCTGGTTTTTGACACTAGCTCACCAAATAGAAGGAACATCGTAATACGATGTAGTGGCGGGCGACATTACTGGGGGTTTAGTAAAGCAGCTACCAACAAGCCAGTTACGATACTTGAAGAGAGCAGTAGCGGCGTCAATCGTATTGCGGCAAAGAAAACTCGTCGGCATCGCGCCAGGCCTGAAACTTCTCACGAAAATTCTCCAGCGCCTTGAGGCTCAAGGTTTCTGTCGCTACAAACTTCTCATCGGGCTCCCGGTCGATCAGAGCATGGCCTTTGAAATCCACCAGCATTGAGTCGCCACTGTAGGCAACTCCGTTGCCGTCCTCTCCGACACGGTTTACTCCGGCCACAAAAGCCTGGTTTTCGATTGCCCGTGACTGCAGTAATACCCGCCACGGGTGGCGCCGCGCGGCAGGCCAATTCGCGACACAAAGCACCAGGTCGTAATCCTGCCGGTTCCGGCAGAATACCGGAAAGCGCAAGTCATAGCAGACCAGTAGCAGAATGCGCCAGCCCATATATTCAGTCACAACCCGGCGGGCGCCCGCCACATAGCGCTCATGTTCGCCGGCCATTCGAAAAAGGTGGGTTTTATCGTAATGAGTAATATCGCCGTCGGGGCTTGCAAATAGCAGTCGGTTTACATGCCCATTCGCTGTTTTGTACACGGTGCTACCGCACAGAGCGGCGCCGCTAAGCCTGGCCTGCTCGCGCATCCAGTCAGACGTTGGCGAACCAATGTCCTCAAGACCGTCCACCTCCATAGTAAAGCCAGATGTAAACATCTCAGGTAACAAAATGAGATCGGTTGAGCCACTGAGCTTACGAACATGCTCTTCAAACATATCCCGATTCGCGGCCGGCTGATGCCAGAGCAGATCACTCTGAACAATACTGACTCGCAAATCAGGCATTTGCTTTACTCCACAGCTTGCCGGGTTTTATCGGCAATAGTCGCCAGCGCCCGTGCACCATCATCAATAGCGTCCGCCATGCCCACAAAACCATGAATCTGGCCACTGTAGCGGATCAATTCAGTGCGCACACCGGCCGCCAGCAATTGCTGCGCATAGGCCTCCCCTTCGTCACGCAGGGGGTCATATTCAGCAGTAATGACCAACGCCGGTGGTAGGCCGGCAAGATCAGCCTTCAGTGGACAGGCATAACTTTGTGCGGCAGCCGACTCATCAGGTAAATACTGCTCCCAAAACCAACGCATCACACTGGCGCTGAGAAAATAACCTTCTGCGTTATCACGATAACTGGCGGTCTCAAAATTACAGTCGGTCGCCGGGTAAATAAGCACCTGATAACAAATATTCAATGGCGCGTTATCGCTACCAAGACGGTCACGCGCCATCAACGCAACCACGGCAGCCAGATTGCCACCCGCACTGTCACCTGCGACAACCATACGCTGCGCATCGGCACCCAGCTCACTGGCATGCTCTGCTGCCCACAAGGTGGCTGCATAGCAGTCTTCCGCGGCAGCCGGATACTTGTGCTCAGGCGCAAGCCGATAGTCCACAGAAACAACAACCGCCCCGGTTCCATTGCACAGCGTGCGACAGGTACTGTCGTGAGTATCCAGGCCACACAACACAAAACCACCCCCATGGAAGTACACCATCAGCGCATGTGGCCCATTGGTATTCGGGGTGTAAATACGGACCGGAATAGCGGCTCCGTTCAAGCTCAACGTGCGGTTTTCAACCGTACCCACGGGCGGTTCATGAGTGAGCGCTGCAATCGGCATTGCGCGCATCTCATCAATTGACAACCTGCTAGGGTCCGGTTCATTGCCGGCCATCAGATCAATCATTGCCTGCGCCTGTGGGTTTAAGGGCATAAGGTACTCCTCAAATAATTAACGACTTACTATAAGCAATTGTGAGCAGCGATACAAAGACCTATACTGACGGCGAACGCACTAAGGCATACCTTTGGGAGGCCAGCATGAGCACTGTATACGACTTTGAAGTTGAAACGACCGATGGCAGCCGCAAGGCGCTGCGCGATTACCGTGGAAAAACCCTGCT
>JAUIHW010000112.1 GCA_030431775.1 Gammaproteobacteria bacterium | reverse complement strand
CAGTTTTATTGAGATGTTCTACAATCCAGTGAAGCGCCACAGTCATACCGGAGGCATTTCACCGGTTAAGTTTGAAGAAGCGTATTTTTCGAGGCTAGAGGGCGTCTAGTAAACCCTGGGAAGTCCACTGTCGACAATATCCTGGGTCTTAAGCATGGCGCTGAAGGTGAACCGTTCGGCTTTTTTATTCGGCAGCATGACTTTCTGTTTGACCATGCCATAGTCCTGGTCAGCGTGTTGTTCAATTCTATAGCTTTGCTTCCCCTTGAAGAAAACGACGGTATCAAGATCAAATTTGTAGGCTGTGTTTCCAGCATGGCGTTTCGCACTCCAGGCGACAGCTTTTTGGTTGGCTCTTCTCTCTTCAAAACCGGGGTTCTCCAGCAGGTTGGCAGGCTCCTGCTCGGCACTATTGGCCTGCAATGGAGCAGTCAGCAGTATTGTTACAAGAAAAACAGATTTGAGTTCTTTCATAGACGATGCCTTTCGGTCAGCCAGGAACCGGGATTGTGGGTAATTGTATCTGGTATGGACAGGTTAAGTCTTATACGGCCTGATTTTCCCAGTCACTTTCCAACTGCTTGAGATGGTACTGACAAGTTAACTCCTCCAGCCAGAGGAAAATGGGCTTCAAATCTCAAGCAACTGCCCTACTCCATTCGCTGAACGCACCTACCCTGAAATCCCGATGATGCTGATGAACTGACCAAAGAGCCTGTAGAGCTCTACAAAATCCTGAAATTCGAGGGACTGGTTACCACCGGTGGTGAGGCCAAATTGCTCATCGGGGACGGTCAGGTCTCTGTGAATGGTGAGGTGGAAACCCGCAAGTGGAGAAAGATTGTTGGCGGCGATACGATTGAGTTTGGTGGTGAGACAATTCAGGTTGGGTACTCGCCAGGTTCTGAATAGTTGGCAAAATGCCGATCTTATGCCGAGCCTTCAGCGAACATGACGCCACAATGACTCGACAGCATCGACCTACCGGACACCATTTTCTACCGCAAGGCCTCGCTGCACATACAAAGGCGTCGAGTGCGTCAGGCTGCTCGACTACTACTGATGTCTTCAGTTGCACCCAACATTGAGCCGGTAATTGCACTGAATACTGACTCAGGCATTCGCATCTACTTCCCTTGATGCGTGTGATCGTAGCTCTCCTGACAGTATCTCCCTCAATAATGCGAGCAGCCTCCTCCCGGGCTGAATTTTTTGCCAGTGTTGCCAGGCCAGTATCAGGCGATCGAACCAGGCATGGCCATTTCGTGGATCTTCGCAATGGCTTAGAGTAGATCCTTTGTAATCAACTACTCCATATGCAGGATAATAACGCGATGGATATATTCCGTAGTATGAAAATATTTGTGGAGGTCGCTCGGAAAAAGAGCTTTCGAAGCGCAGCAGACAGCCTCGGGATACCAAACTCCACCGTGTCAAGGCGTATCGCCGAGCTGGAGCGAGATGTTGGCCTGCGCCTTTTCGATCGTAGCACCCGGCGTGTAACCCTCACCGACGCTGGCAGACTCCATTTCGCCAACTGCGAGCGCATCCTGGAAGAAGCGAGGCTGGCACAGGACCAGTTGACCGACTTGCGGACTTCACCAAGCGGCAAGCTACAAGTTGTTGCCAACGTTGTCCCCGCCAATGAATGGATTGTACCTCTGTTACCTGCTTTCAGTCTGCGCTATCCCGAGATTGCGGTGGAACTGGATATCGTTTCGGATGTACCCAGTCCACTGGAAAAGGGTGTGGATATCGCGTTCATGATGGGGCCAGTTACGCAGGAGGACGTGGTAGCCAGGGAGATTGTTCGCATAGAAGAATTCGGGCTGTATGCATCACCGAACTACATCGAGGAATATGGTAAGCCCACTACCCCGGCAGAGTTGGACGAGCATGAAGGATTGAGACACTTGAGGATTCCTGAGTGGCGTCTGGTAAATAGGGCCAGCGGCACGTTGGAAACGGTTTCTCCCAGTGCGCGCATCAGCGTTGCAAACTTCCAAAGCTTGCAGACGTTGTGCCTTGCAGGTATGGGTATATGTGTGTGGCACAACTGGGTCGTCAAAGACCTGGTAGACAAGGGGCAACTTCAACGTGTATTGCCTGAGTGGACACTGGACGCCTGGGAGTTCTACGCAGTAACGACGTCGCGGCATGTTCCGGCGAAGGCACGCGCTTTGATCGATTTTCTCTTAGAGGATCGGCTTAGGTAGTAGCGCCTTTGTATTGGTAGAATTTCCTTCAGAAAGCCACGCTAGCTGATGGGGCTATTGCTCCACTTATGGAGCACTCTGTTCCCGAAACCGGCTTTTCCCAACGACACCATTATGGCACCGTGGCCCGATGGTAACCGACCCGATAGTAGAATGAGGCGTCTTATCGATGAAATATGCACTGGCTTTCACGGGTATTTCTCGCCCTGCAGTGAACACTACTGACCACTCCACCTCTGGTGTATCGGTCTTGAGACGAATCTGCTTGATCTTCGCACTCGCATTGTTCCCAGCGGTATCGGCAGTGGGGGACATTCTGACTACCGAGACCATCGGGGGCGTGGAGGTTGAGATTCGGCGGGCGGGCAACGGCATTTATCCGCTGGTCATCTTCTCACACGGAATGGGCGATTGCCCCGGCGGCAACGATGGGATTCAAAGCCGTCTCGCAGACGCAGGTTACATCGTGGTCGCACCGAAACATGATGACTGCTACTCGGGCAGTAGGACACCGGATGTTGCGTGGACCGACCCGGAAAACTGGACCGATCAGACCAATCGCGAGCGGCGCGACGACATCCACGCGGTACTCGACGCATTGCCCTGGAGTTCCTATGCACAGTACGTCCAAGACTTCGGTCAGATCGGCTGCATGGGTTACTCGATGGGCGGTTACACCTGCATGGGGCTTGCAGGAGCATGGGGTAGTTGGACTCGCAGCGAGATACGTGCGGTTGCAGCGCTGTCGCCATGGCACAGGCCGTATCTGGTACAGTACCGGGTCGGCGACATGACAAACGACCAGACGCTTTACCAGGGCGGCACCCTCGATATCGCGATTACACCCGAGTTGATACAGGCGAACGGAACCTATGACCAGACGTCGCCTGCGAAGTACGTGCAGGTATTCGACGGGGCGGGTCATTTTGCCTGGAGGGACGGCTTGCTAGGTCCGACATACCACGCCCAGATGGCCTACTACCTCATTTCATTTTTCAATGCCTACCTACAGGACGGCCCCGTAGTGGATCTAGAGGCCACGCAATCGCAGGTAAGCACGCTGAACTACGAGCACGTAGGTTGTTGACTTAACTTTTGACATTCGCCCGGTTAGTTGTATGAATCCCGGTGCCCCCCGTTTGATGATGAAGAGCCCGGTGATGCCGTTGCTCTTCCTCTAATTCCTAAGTCGTGGGGTGTATACAGCCTGGTCTAGAGATTTTCGACTTTCCTAATTTTCCTTTTAGCCAAATCACTTGTGAAAGTTGTTTTCTGACCAGAGGCGCCAACAATCTCTTTCCTTACGTCTGTCTTGATTGTCGCACCTTTCCCTAAACGGCCTCTTCGAGCCGCGACAGCAGTTTTGCTTCGCATGCGTACAACTGACCACCCTGTCCGCGCCATTCTCTCCCACTCTATGGCCATCCCCATGGGGCCACCCCAGGCCCGTCCCACCACACACGGGGCGACTCGCATGGAAGCGCGTTAGAATGCACCAACTTAATACCGATCATCCTTCGAATAATCGCGCCTGGACTAGACTCAGTTAAAGCGTAGGGGCAACCGAACACACAATGAACAATTCTGCGGCTCAACATACCTTACCCAGGATTTGCCTGTGGCTCATCGTACTCATAGGCCTTACCACCTTAGCCTGGTACGGCATCCTGGACAGCTACTCCTCCGAAGAGCTCAACACCTCGATTTCAAGCGGGGGATTAATCTATGGCACTGCCCGAGGTATCAATGCCCTGGTATCCCTGCTTCAGGGCACAGAGATCAACATTCCGTTCCTCACATTTACGATTGGCGAAGTATTGGACCCGGTGAATGACCTCATTGAGCGCTTTTCTGATGTCGTGCTCATCGCATTGGGCTCACTGGCGCTACAGAAAATTCTTCTGGTCATAGTCTCAGACACGCTATTCAATATCCTTCTCACTATCATCGCTGTCGCGACGGGCATCGGCCTGTTTCTGGGCAGTGCTCAGATACAGAGCGCACTTTTACGTACGTTTCTCGTCATCGCATTCTTGCGCTATTCCCTGGGGCTTGTGGTTGTTGCCAATAGCTGGGTGGATGCAACCTTCCTTGATGAGGCTGACCAACAACGCCATGCGGCGATGGAGCGATTCCAGGGGGAACTGCGGGAAATTGACACACT
>JAUIHW010000048.1 GCA_030431775.1 Gammaproteobacteria bacterium | reverse complement strand
AAATATATACCTCGCCGGGCCCATTCGTGCACAGCAAATTATTTGTCGTCGACGAATATTACGTTCAGCTAGGGTCCTCCAACCTGGACGCACGCAGTCTCCGGTTGAATTTTGAGTTGGTGGTGGAAGTTTATGATCAGGATTTTGGCTTGGAAATGGACATGCACGCGCGTCAGAGCATTGCAGCGGCCCACCGGCTAACCGCCAAAGAGCTAAGGGGGCGAAGCCTCCCGCGGCGAATCCGCGATGCTTTTTTCTGGTTGTTCTCACCCTACCTATAACCATGCGCTTGAGTTTTCCTCCCGAATTGCCGGTTAGCCGGCATGTTGAACAAATCGTTTCAGCACTGCGTGAGCATCAGGTTTTGGTGGTTGCAGGGCATACAGGCTCTGGCAAAACAACCCAGCTTCCCAAAATGTGTTTGCAGGCTGGTTTTGGAAAAAAAGCGCAAATCGCCCACACCCAGCCGCGTCGTTTGGCTGCGGTTACCGTAGCGGGGCGAATTGCTGAGGAAATGCAATGCGAACTGGGAAAAGAGGTAGGCTACCAAATTCGCTTTGACAAGCATTATGCCAAAGGCTGTCGTGTAAAACTGATGACCGATGGCGTGCTGCTGAACGAAATACATCGCGACCGTCAGTTGCGTTGCTATGACTGCATCATTATTGATGAAGCGCACGAGCGTTCGCTGAATATTGATTTTTTGCTGGGCTATCTGAAGCGTCTTTGTAAGAAGCGCCCGGCGCTAAGAGTGGTGGTCACATCGGCAACTATCGACACGCAGCGTTTCTCCGATTTCTTCGATGGCGCACCGATCATCGAAGTGGCAGGCAAAACCCACCCGGTGGAAGTGCTGTATCGGCCGCCCGCAGACGATTCTGAACTGAATGAGAATCTGCTGGCGGCGCTCAAAGAGATTCAACGCCACCCGCTATACCGTTGCGCAGACAGCAATGCCCAAAATATTTTGTGCTTTCTGAGCACCGAGCAGGAAATCCATGACGCCAGTCGTTTTCTGCGCGGACGCTTGGACGACAGTGTGGAAGTACTGCCACTGTATGCGCGGCTGCCAGCGCGCCAGCAGGCCAGGGTATTTCAACCGGGGGTGACTGACTGCCGAGTGATCCTGGCGACCAACATCGCGGAAACTTCGGTAACCGTTCCGGGGGTGGGCTTTGTGATTGATACCGGCTATGCCCGAATCAGTCGCTACAGCGTACAACACAAAATACAGCAGTTGCCGATTGAACCAATTGCCCAGGCCAGTGCCAATCAACGCAGCGGGCGCTGCGGCAGACTTGGTCCCGGATTGTGTATACGGGTCTACGACGAACAGAGTTTTAGCGAAAGGCCTGAGTTCACTGAGCCAGAGATACTGCGTACCAACCTTGCAGCGGTCATTTTGCGGCTACGGTCGCTGGGAGTGGCTGACCTCGAACGCTTCGAGTTTGTTGACCAGCCGGACGGTCGTCTGTTAAGAGACGGCCTGCGCCTGTTGCAGGAGCTGCAGGCTTTGCAGCCAGAAGAAGCACGAAGCAATAAGCTCACAGACATAGGCCGGCAATTGGCGCGCTTGCCGATTGAGCCGCGATTGGGGCGCGTTTTACTGGCGGCCGCGACGTTGAATTGCCTGCCCGATGCCCTCATCATCTGTGCCGCTCTCAGCAGTAGTGACCCCAGAGAACGGCCTTCTGCACAGCGCGATCAAGCTGATCGTCAGCACGCGCGTTTTAAGGACCCGCGATCAGACTTTCTGAGCTACCTGAAGCTGTGGCGCCACGTTCAACAGCTGGGAAAAAAGCACCAAGGTGCGGCGTTGCGTAAGCAATTGCGTCGGGAGTACTTGTCAGCGCAGGCGGTGAGTGATTGGCAGGACGTTCATGTTCAATTGCAGAGTCTGGTGCAGGATGTCGGGCTGAAAAGCAAGCGCAAGCAGGCCAGTTACGAAAACATTCACCGCAGTATACTGGCCGGATTTGTCACCAATATCGGTGTTCTTGGAGAGAAACGATGGTATACCGGCACACGCCAGCGTCAGTTCCGCTTGTTTCCAGGTTCCGCTCTGGCGGCCAAACCACCGCCAATGATGGTAGCCGCCGAAATAGTAGAAACCAGTTCGGTCTATGCCCGGGTGGCTGCAAAGATCAAATCACAATGGGCACTGGATGCGGCCCATCATCTGGTTCAGCGCGAATATTCCGAGCCGTTTTTCGATACCGAGTCAGGTACTGTGAAAGCCCTGGAAGCAGCGAGTCTGCAAGGCTTGAATATTGCTAGCGAGCGTCCGGTAGATTTACATCCACATAAACCTGCAGTCGCTCGGGAGATATTTATTGCGCAGGGCATTGTGCAAGGATTATGGCAATGTGATCTGCCATTCGCCATTCATAACGCTGAACTGGTCAAGCAGGCAGAACAACTGGCGGCTAAGCTGCGACGGCCGGAGCTGTTGTGTACAGAAGAGGCTCAGCGAGATCGTTTCGAAACACAATTGCCATTAAAGGTGAATTCTGTGCGTGGCTTTGAACGCTGGTATGCAGGCTTGCACAGTGAGCAGCAGGCTTGTTTGCAATTCAGCTTGAATGATTTCCTGGTGGAGCGCGTTCCGGAATCTGAGCTGCAGCGTTACCCTGATGTTATACAGTTAAATGGCAATGAGTTTGCTGTGCGTTACCGTTATTGTCCGGGTGAGGAGGAGGATGGTATCGAGGTGCTGGTTCCTGAATTTCTTCGCCCAACATTACCCGACCATGCCTTTGATGATTTGGTGCCCGGCTGGTTTGAGTTGAAATGCATAGCATTGCTAAAGTCGCTGCCAAAGCGGCTGCGCAAGCCCCTCGTGCCGATAGCCGACACAGTACGCAACAGCGTGCAGGAGCTGCACCTTCAAGGCGGCCCTTTATTAGAGCGTTTGCAATACTGGTTGGCAAATACCCATCGAGTCGTGGTGGAGGTTGACGACTGGGATTTGCCGCGTGTGCCGGACTATTTCTTTGCCCGTGTCAGCATTCTTAATGCGTCCGACCAGCTGGTGTCCAGCCACCGGGCCTGGCCAAGAGCCGTTCAGGCAGAGCACCCCGAGGCTCGGACAAAGAAACCTGATAGTCCGGGGCAGACTGGTATGCGTACCCCGTTTGCTGTCAGCGATGCCAGTGAAGAAGTATTGCCCCGTAGTTTTCCACATCTTCCGGAAGCAGAAATTTTGACGCATTTGCGTTTGCAGTACCGGGTTTATCCCGGTCTCACGCTGGATGAACAGGACCGGGTCGTGAAACGACGATTTTTCAAAGTCGAGGATGCGCGCCGACACAGTGCCTGGGCGCTGGCGAGATTGTATCAACGTGCGCTGCCAGAGCAGGCACGCCTATTGCGTGGTCGGCAATTCCAGAACAATCAACAGCGTCTGGAATTGGCTGTATTCCCTGATCCTGAGCGTTATAGAGAAGACTGCATCCAGCGCGTTTTCTATGAGATTTTTGGATGCGACAAATACCTGCCCCGTGACCCGGGGACTTTCCAGCAGCAATTGAAGAAGGGGCGGTCAGTGTTGGTGCAGGCGGCTGAGCCATTGGAAGAGCTGTTCGCGCAGATACTCTCGACCCACTATGAAACAGTACAGGGGCTGCAAAGTGTGAGTTCTTCCTATTTTAAGGCGGCTGTAGAGGATGTTAAGCAGCAGCTGAAGGCGTTACTATGCAAAGAATTTCTGGCGACGGTCACCGCTGAGCAGCTGGCGCATTACCCACGTTATCTGCGGGCGGCCGCGCGGCGGTTGGCGAGATTGCGCGAACAGCAGGGGCGTGACGCTCAGCAACAACTGAAGATTGGCGCTTGGGAAAGTCGGCTTTGGGCGGAATTGGGCCATAGCATGAGCGCGGAGGACTGGTTGAGCCATCCTTTTTACTGGTTGTTGCAGGAATACCGCGTATCGCTGTTTGCCCAGTCGCTGGGCACCGCGCAGCCGGTTTCTGAAACCCGGTTAAAGGCGGCCTGGCAGCAACGTCATGTCAAACCGCATCAGAACGAACAAGCCAATGGATAAAAGAGCCCAGCAGTTTTACGCCGAGTCTATGATGGTTCCCATCGGTGCCGGCCCACAGCTGCACCTGAAGCGGATTTGCGAGGACAAGTTTAGCCCCGGACCGCCGGTTTTCATGCTGCACGGCCTGGCCGAGGATGGCAAGATTTTCTATTCGGCGCGTGGCCGTGGCTTAGCCTGGTACCTGGCGCTGCAGGGCTATGATGTTTATGTGGCCGATCTGCGCGGTCGGGGTAAAAGCTGGCCTGCTGTGGGAGCAAAGTCCTCTGAGGGCTTGCATGAAGCTATTAATGAAGATCTGCCAGCGCTTATCAAGGCGATCGTGCGCAAACGCGGACCGGTGCCGCAGATCTGGATTAGTCACGCCTGGGGAGGAGTGCTGACCAGCAGTTTCTTCGCGCGCTATGGGGAGGAGTTCTGCCCGGTCAGCGCGATGGTGTACTTTGGTTGTCGCCGCGCGGTCGGTGATGGAGGTTGGCGCAAAGCGCTGGCTCTGCGAGGGTTCTGGAAGACCGGCTTACGGTTTGCGTCAGCCATCACTGGTTATATGCCGGCTAAGGATCTGAAGCTGGGAACCAGCAACGAAACGCGGCAAACATTCGTGGATGCCTTGCGGTGGATGTTTGATTCACAGTGGAAGGACCCGGTTGATGAGTATGACTACAGTATTGCAGCCAAGACCCGCAAATATCCGCCCAGTCTGTATTTTGCCTGTGCCGCAGACACGGTTTACGGTCACCCGGATGACGTGCGCGCGTTTATAGCTGAGCTGGGTGAGCACAACGGGCGTTTGATTGTGTTGAGCGAAAGTACCGGCAGTCAGCAGGATTATGGGCATATAGAAATGCTGATTGCTGAACAAGCGGTAGAAGACCACTTTCCGCTGCTTCAGGACTGGCTGGCATCCGAAGGCAGCATACAGTCATTTGAGGACGAGGAGCCCAGCGATGATCTGCTTCCCGCATGACTGCGGATCAACTTTGGTAAATTGCCAAAAATTTCCTGCCATCTGAGAAACTACAGCAGCAACTGTGTGTCATAGTCTGCGATGGCCATTGGCCGCATCACTTATACCGTTAATCGATTAGGAGTAATCATGGCGAACAAATCATTAAAACCATTAGCTGCCGCAGTTGGCGCAGCATTTATTGCGTCGGCGTTAGTGCCGGCAGCGTCAGCAGCAGCGAATCCGTTCGCGGCTCAAGAACTGTCAGCTGGCTACGACCTTGCCAACAAAGGCGCTGAAGGTAAATGTGGCGAAGGCAAGTGCGGCGAAGGCAAATGCGGCGGCGACAAGGCTGAAGGTGAAGGCAAGTGCGGCGAAGGCAAATGTGGCGGCGACAAGGCCGAAGGTGAAGGCAAGTGCGGCGAAGGCAAATGCGGCGGCGACAAGGCTGAAGGTGAAGGCAAGTGCGGCGAAGGCAAATGCGGCGGCGACAAGGCTGAAGGTGAAGGCAAGTGTGGCGAAGGCAAATGCGGCGGCGACAAGGCTGAAGGTGAAGGCAAGTGCGGCGAAGGCAAATGCGGTAGCTAAGCACTGAGTTCGCTTTTTTTGTCAAAATCAACCGCCGGTTCGCCGGCGGTTTTATTGTCAGATCAAGGAAACCAAGTAAGTGATACAAGGAGCCGGGCTGGGGTTACGCCGTGACTTCTCGTCGCAAGTCGACGCTTTCGGGTCACGCGACGTTGATTTCTTCGAGCTTGCGCCGGAAAACTGGATAGGAGTTGGCGGGCGTTTTAAGAAGCAGTTGCAGGCCTTTGCCGAGCGCTTCCCGATCACCCTGCATGGCTTAAGCCTTGATATAGGCGGCACTGCGCCGTTGAACGAGCCGCTGCTTCACGATATCAAGGACTTCATAAACGAGTATCAGTGCCCTCTGTACTCTGAGCACCTGACTTACTGCAGCGATCACGGTCAATTGTATGACTTGATGCCCATCCCCTTCACTGAAGAAGCTGTGCACTATGTTGCTGAACGGGTGCGCCGAACGCAGGACATTCTGGGACGGCGCATTGCCCTGGAAAACGCATCGTACTATGCCGTGACAGCACAGGAGCTGACCGAGCTTGAATTTATCAATGCTGTGATTGATGAGGCGGACTGTGACCTGCTTTTGGATGTGAACAACATCTATGTAAACAGCATCAATCATAGCTATGATCCCTACGAGTTTCTGGCAGGTTTGCCTGGGCACAAGGCACACTACATCCACGTGGCGGGGCACTTCAACGAAGCCGATGATCTAAAAGTGGATACCCATGGCGCAGATGTGATCGACCCAGTATGGCAACTT
Organism: Gammaproteobacteria bacterium; assembly: GCA_030431775.1. GTDB lineage: Bacteria > Pseudomonadota > Gammaproteobacteria > Pseudomonadales > JAUIET01 > JAUIET01. Next base: position 18,984 of record JAUIHW010000048.1, on the reverse strand, counting down.
CTCAAGCAGGCCTACAAGGAGTTTGGGGTTTTGCCCACGTTGCTAGAACGGGACTTTAATATTCCGCCTATCCCAGAATTACTAAACGAAATTAAGGTTATACGCGCTCTTCAGCAGCAGTGCAGTGTTGGCAGCGAGGCGGTCTGATGCGACTGACTTTACAACAGACGCAGACGCTGCAAACTCAGCTTACGGACTATATCCGCGACCCGGCCAGTGCGCGGGCACCGCGTGGCATTGAGCAGCGCCGCCTGAATATCTATCGTGATTTGTTCTTCGGTAATGTGGAAGGCTTTATGCGGCGTGGCTTTCCCATCATTCATCAGCTTTTCTCTGAGCAAGACTGGCAGCGTCTGATCAGAGACTTTATGCTTAATTATCAATGTAATACGCCATACTTCACAAAAATTACTGAGGAGTTTGTCCGGTATCTTCAAAGCGAGCGACCCACTGTAGTGGAAGAGCCTCCGTTTTTGCAGGAGCTGGCTCATTACGAGTGGGTAGAGGTCGCGCTGGACCTGGCCGATATTGATCTTGATGATGTTCCGGTTGATCCCGATGGTGATCTGCTGGAGCAATGTCCGGTCGTCTCGCCACTGCTGATGTCCCTGGCTTACCGCTTCCCGGTTCATCGGATTGGTCCATCATTTCAGCCGCAGGAACCCCCTGAGGAAGCAAGCTATTTACTGGTGTATCGTAACCGCAAGGATCAGGTGCAGTTCATGGAGGGCAATGCGGTAACTGCGCGAATGCTGGCTTTGCTGCAAGCGGGCGAGGGTGATACGACCGGCCGTCGGATGTTGGGCCAGATTGCTGATGAACTGCAGCATCCCAACCCCGAGCAAGTGCTTGAAAGCGGACGGAAAACACTGAATAAATTGCGTAGTCTTGATATTATTCTGGGTACGTCAATCCGTTCACCGGACTAGAACAATGCGAATATTCTTAGTAATAGCGGCCCTGTTGCTGCCTTTATACGGGCCCCTAGCGGCCGCTGACGTGGACCCCTGGGAGGGCTGGAACCGAAAGGTGGATGCCTTTAATCAGTTCGGCGATCGCTGGCTGATAAAACCAGTTGCCAAGGCGTACGACTTTGTCACCCCGGATGTGATTGATGATGGAATTACCAATGTATTTCAAAATGCCAGGGAACCCATTACGATCCTGAATGATCTGCTGCAGCTTAAATTCAAGAAAGCAGGGGTCGATACCGGGCGCTTGCTGCTGAACTCCACCGTTGGCTTGTTTGGTTTTTTTGACGTGGCCCAGCACGCGGGTTTGCAACGCGAAGTGGAAGACTTCGGCCAGACACTGGGGTATTGGGGTGTGCCATCAGGGCCATACCTGGTACTCCCCTTTCTTGGTCCCAGCACGGTTCGAGACGGCTTTGGTATGGTTCCGGATGTCTACGCCAACCCGATTACCTACATTGACCATGATCCAACGCGGCTTTCTGTGGTAGCCGGGTATTTCGTCGACCTCCGTGCCGATGCTTTCGCGGCGGAAGAACTGATCAGCGGCGACCGCTATCTGTTTCTACGCGACGCCTATTTGCAGAACCGGGAATACCTCGTGAACGATGGCGAAGTGGAGATGGATGATTTCGGAGATGAAGATTTCTAAACCTGGGTGCCTAGGGCGCTAGTCAAGTATCTCATCGATACTCAAGGCAATACGCTGTTCGCCATTTTCTTCGACCAGCCGCTTAACCGTCGTGTGGTAAACGATTTCAGAACCTTTCGCTTCGATTTTAGCGATGACCTTATCGTCTACCTGCAGAGGTGCACTGCTGGCAACCATCAGGCCCACGCCGCTCATGTCGACACACGTGCCTTCGTAGGTCGCTGAATCTCCCAGCTTCTGTAACAAAATTTTACTGTTCAGCTTCAAGCGAATGAATGCACGTTTATTGTCGGTCGCCTGGCTGGTGGAACTCATAGTGGCCTCGAGGTTCAAATGGATACAGATGTAAGGAAGTGCGTAGTCTATGGGATTTTTTTGGGCAGTCAATTGAGTGTGAAAACTTGCATCTTGCTCAGTAAACAAGTACCGTGCGCAGCTTCGCGTTTACTGACACCATCGGCAAGGTTGCAGCGCTAAAACTACCCCTCGAAATGAGTACTGCCAAACGTATTTTGGTCATTGATGATGACCGTGTTATCCGGCAAAGCATCGCCGCCTATCTGCAGGACAGTGGCTTCGACGTGCTGCTTGCTGATGACGGCCTCACTGGCCTTGATATGTTCCGTGATCACCACCCAGATCTGGTGATCTGTGATTTACGCATGCCCGGTCTCGATGGTATCAGCGTTCTCCATCAAATTTCTGCGGAAGATCAGGACACACCGATAGTGGTAATTTCAGGTGCCGGCGTCATGGCCGATGTTGTTGAGGCGCTGCGCATTGGGGCCACCGACTACCTCATTAAACCCATACTGGACCTGGAGGTCCTGGAGCATGCGATTCATCGCAGTCTTGAGCGCGCCAAACTGCGCCGTGAGAATGCCAGCTACCGGCGTAAGCTCGAGCGTGCCAATCAGGAACTGCAGGCCAATGTAGCGGCCCTCCAGAAGGACCAGCAGGCCGGGCGCCATGTGCAGCTGAAAATGCTGCCGGCTGCACCGCAAAATCTGCTTGGCTATGAGTTTGACCACCGCATTATTCCTTCTCTGTATTTGAGCGGCGATTTTGTTGAATACATCACGGTTGGCAAGCATCATGTGGTTTTCATGATTGCTGACGTTTCCGGGCATGGCGCATCATCAGCGTTTGTAACAGTGCTCCTAAAAAACCTGACGGCGCGCATGCGGAGCGACTTTGGCCGTCATGGCGATGATTCGGTATTGTCTCCGGCTAAACTGCTGGCTAAGGCGAACAGGGAGTTGCTGGAGACAGGCCTTGGTAAACACATTACTATGTTTGTCGCGGCTCTGGATACCCGTAACAGGCAATTGGTGTACAGTAATGCCGGTCATTTGCCCTGTCCTATTCTGTGCCAGCCCGATCAGCCATCGGAATACATTACTGGTAGTGGCATGCCGGTCGGGATTGCAGCCGATACCGAATTTGAAGAGCTGCAGTTGACTCTGCCTGAGCGTTTTCGCATGTATTTATTCACGGATGGGATTCTTGAACTACTGTCACCCGATGATTTGCTCGACAAAGAAGCGGAATTGCTAAAGCGTTGTGACCGGTATGATTCTGATCTTGCGCTGCTTTCCCAACAACTGGAACTGGACGCGATTGATGCCGCGCCGGATGACATCGCCTTGTTCACGGTGGCGCACTGATGCAGGCGGGAAAGATATTGCAGGCTAATCATGACGGGGTGTACGTCCTGAAATTCCAGGGGGATGTACGCCTGACCTTGTGCACGGCGCTCGATGACTTTATCGAGGGCATGTTTTCCGATGGCGATTTTGCCAGTGTGGTGATTGACCTCAGCGATGCCGAGGGCCTTGACAGTACGACGCTGGGCCTGCTCGCCAAGATTGCGGTACGCTCACAGCGCGATTATCAGTTCAAGCCGGCCGTAATTGTGACCGATGCAAGCATTCAACGTTTGCTGGAAAGCATGTGTTTCGAACGGATCTTCGACATTCGCGATACCCAATTGGAAGCCACGGGTGAATTCGGTGAAATTCCATTTGCGGCGGCATCTGAACAGGAAGTCAAGAGCCGAGTTCTGGAAGCTCACCGGACCCTGATGGGGCTCAGTGAGGAGAATCGCGCCTGCTTCAAAGACCTTGTTGAAACTCTGGAACAGACAACGCCGGCCAATCAGGCCAGCCATTAGCCGCCCAGAGTGTTCTTAGGACTCGCCGTCGTTTCCAGGCGGGGTGCTTTCGATGACTTCCAGTTTGGCGCGAATAAAATCGCTGTGTGGAACATACAGCAGTTCGGCGATCTTACGAATGTAATGCTGCTCAAATTTGTCCAGTTCGCCGTCTGCCAATGCGACCTGCCAAAGGTTTACGATTAACTGGTATTTCTGCGTTTCATCAAAATCATTATTGATTGCGTCAATAAAAGGGTGGATTGAAACGGCATCCGAGTGCAATTGTCGGGCACGTTCCAGCAGTCCGTCCAGTTGTTCTGTGGGCAGGGAAAAACGGCTCCGAAGTGCCTGTTGCGCCGCTTCCAGTTCAGTGTCATCACAGTTGTAATCGGCAAACACAATTTCCATCAGTAATGCCGCCGATGCCAGCTCGACACCGATCGCCTCATCTTCCGGTTCTGGAAGCTCAAATAAATTGAATAAGCGAGTAAACACGGGCTAGCTCGACAGTAATTGTTCCAGGCGCACCTGATCCGCTGCAAAGTTGCGAATTCCCTCCGCCAGTTTTTCAGTTGCCATGGCATCGTCGTTCAGGTGCCAACGAAAGTCCGGTTCGTCAAGCACCTCTTTGTCTTCCAGAGCCAGCGGTTTCGTTGGGTCCAATTGACGTTGCAGCGAGCCCTCGTCGGCGGCCAGCTCATCCATCAAGGCCGGGCTGATGGTCAGCCGGTCGCAACCGGCCAGCGCTTCAATTTCACCGGTGTTGCGAAAACTGGCGCCCATCACCACGGTCGCGTAATCGTGCTGCTTGTAATAGTCGTAAATTCGCTTAACGGATAGCACGCCAGGATCAGTCTGTTGATCATACTGCTCGCCGGTTTTTGCCTTGTACCAATCCAGAATGCGCCCTACAAACGGTGAGATCAAGAATACGCCCGCATCCGCGCAGGCAGCGGCCTGGCCGAAGCCGAACAGCAGGGTAAGATTGCAGTCGATATTGTCTTGCTGCAGCCGCTCGCCGGCACGAATACCTTCCCAGGTAGAAGCCAGTTTGATAAGTACCCGCTCACGTGGAATGCCGAGCTCAGCGTACAGGTCGATCAAGCGTTTAGCGCGCTCAACCATTGCTGACTCACTGAACGACAGGCGGGCATCTACTTCGGTGGATACCCGGCCGGGGACCAGGTCCAGTATCTCTCTTCCCACCAGTACGGCGAACTGATCAGTGCAGAGGTCGAGCTGTTCCTGCTGGCTGCCAGACACCGAACCAGCCCGTTCGCGAGCCTGGTCAAGCAGTTGTTGGTAGTGTTCCAGCTGAGCTGCTTTGTAGAGCAGCGAGGGGTTGGTGGTTGCATCCAACGGTTTGAATTGCGCGATTGCTTCGATGTCGCCGGTATCGGCAACGACGTCGGTCATTTGTTTTAGTTGTTCGAGTTTATTCATGTTGAGTCCACTTGATCACAGGCGGCATTGTATACCGCAGGCCCGCTCAGTGCAGCAGCCGCGCAGCTTCCTTCATAACCTGTAAGCCAGCACCAGGCCTATAGGCCAGCTCACTGATGTGGCGGCGGAATGCACGGGCGCCCGGTTCACCGTGAAATAAGCCTAAGGCATGGCGGCTCATCTGTTTGAGCGGGGTGCCCTGTGACAGCTCGCGCTCTATGTATTGCAGGTAGTGCCCAAAAATTTCCTGTCGACTGGTGGGTTTGTGAGAATCACCAAAAACCTTGTGGTCGATTGCTTGCAGGGTATAAGGCTCATAGTAGGCCTTGCGTCCCATCATGACACCGTCCACCCGCTCAAGTTGGATAAGCGTTTGCGCCACAGAGCGAATGCCGCCATTGATGACTACGTTCAATTTTGGAAATTGCACTTTCATGGCATGAACCAGCTCGTAATCAAGCGGTGGGATTTCCCTGTTTTCTTTGGGGCTCAGGCCTTTCAGCCACGCTTTGCGAGCATGGATAATAATGGTCTTACAGCCCGCATTTTGCAGGTCGGCCAAAAATGCGGGCAGAGTTACCGCAGGGTTCTGTTCGTCGACTCCAATTCGGCATTTGACCGTGATCGGTAAGGCGCTGGCGTTGCGCATCGCTTCGAAACAGCGTACCACCAATTTCGGTTCCAGCATTAGCCTTGCGCCAAATCGTCCTGCCTGCACCCGGTCGCTGGGGCAGCCCACATTGAGGTTAACCTCGTCGTAGCCGGCATCGCGTGCCAGGCGGCAACACTCAGCGAGCTTGGTCGGGTCGCTGCCACCCAGTTGCAAAGCCAAGGGATGTTCCTCAGGATTGTAGGCAAGTAGGCGGCCCGCATCCCCATACAACAGCGCATCTGCCGTGACCATTTCGGTGTAGAGCAAGGTGCGCTGGCTGATCAGACGAAGCAGGTAGCGAGCGTGCCGGTCGGTCAGGTCCATCATTGGAGCGACCGAAAAACGATGGTTAAGGCTCATTGATCTTCGGGCATCAGGCCGCTGATTGCGCTGCGGTCCACAATAGGGGTGTTAGTCCAGGCGCCATGCGGTGTCAGATACCACCCGGCGGCGGCCAATGCGCCGCCGTCGGCATGAATCACGGTGCCGGTTACCCATTGCGATAACGGGCTGGCGAGAAACAGGGCGCAGCCGGCGTGGTCTTCCGGCTCACCAAAACGGCCTAGTGGAATCCAGTGATTTGGCCGCTGATAATCGTCCTCGGTCATCCACTGCCGTGGCTGTACTTGCTCGGTCTGGGTGGTTTCCGGTGCAATCGCGTTGACGCGGATGCGATCCGGTGCCAGTTCGAGTGCCAGGCTTTTGGTAAAGCCTTCCAGGCCAAGTTTGTACGCTCCGTAAGGCGTGATGTTCGGCATGCCACGATAACCTTCGATGGAAGAAATAGATATGATGCTGCCAGCATTGGTGGTATCACCCGCGGCGCGCAGCTTTGCAGCGCTGGCTTTGAGCAGGCCCAATGCCTCCCGGCTGACAATCATGACCTGGCGAAGATTCACTGCAAAAAGGGCGTCTATATCGCTGTCGCTCATATCCGCCAGAGGCTTGATCCGGCCAAGAAAGTCGCCCACATTATTGACCAGCACATGCAAGCCAGAGAATTGATCGGCTACCTGACTAAAATACTCACGGACACTACCGGTATCACAAACATCGCCATGGAAAGCCAGTAATGGCCAGTTGTGTTCTGCAAACAATTCCCGGCAGGTTTCGAGGTGCGCAGCATCGTTGTCGATCACCGCAATACTGGCACCGTGCTCGGCAAACAGGCGTGCCGTTGCCAGGCCGATTCCGCTTGCACCACCAGTGACAGCGCAGATTTTGCCCTCCAGTAAACCTTTCATGCGACACCTCGTAATTGAACTTTGCCAGCATTATGCGGCGCTGCCGGGCAGTTATCAACGCGGACCAAGCAGCCTGATTTACAAGAATACTGGTGGCAAATGTGACGCAGCCGAACACAAGCCCTATAATTTGCAGTCCTTTATTGAGATTGCTGCATGACCGTTAGAACCCGAATAGCGCCGTCGCCCACCGGCGACCCCCACGTAGGCACGGCGTATATCGCGCTGTTCAATCTTTGTTTTGCTCGCCAGCACGGCGGCCAGTTTGTTTTGCGAATAGAAGACACTGACCAGCAACGAAGCACTGCTGCCGCGGAAACCGCCATCCTCGACTCATTGCGTTGGCTGGGCCTGGACTGGGACGAAGGTCCGGACAAGGGCGGCGAGTTCGGCCCTTACCGGCAGAGTGAGCGCGCTGAAATTTATCGCCATTATGCTGAGCAGCTGCTCGCATCCGGCCATGCATTTCGCTGCTTTGCCACGCCTCAGGAGCTGGACCAGATGCGCCGAGACCAGATGGCCGCGGGAGAACCGGTTAAATACGACGGCCGCGGGTTACAGCTGAGCGAACAGGAGGTTCAGCGCCGACTGGCTGCCGGCGAGCCCCATGTCATTCGCATGAAAATTCCGGAGCAGGGCAGTTGTGTGATTCAGGACTTGCTGCGTGGTGCCATCGAGATCGACTGGCAGCAGGTGGATATGCAGATTTTGCTCAAGGCCGATGGCATGCCAACTTACCACCTGGCCAATGTGGTTGATGACCACCTGATGCAGATCACGCATGTGATTCGTGGGGAAGAGTGGATTAATTCAGCACCCAAGCACCAGCTGTTGTACCAATACCTGGGGTGGGAAATGCCGCAGCTCTGTCATTTGCCGCTGCTGCGTAACCCGGATAAGAGTAAACTCAGCAAGCGTAAAAACCCTACCAGTATTCGCTATTACCAGCGCATGGGTTATCTGCCGGAAGCGCTGACGAATTATCTGGGGCGTATGGGCTGGTCAATGCCCGATGAGCGGGAAAAGTTCTCACTGGCGGACATGCTGGCGGAGTTTGACCTCGGCAGGGTGTCGCTGGGCGGGCCGATATTTGATGTTGAAAAACTGGATTGGCTGAATGGTCAGTGGATTCGCGACGAATTGGATGCCGAACAGTTTTTTCAGCGTCTGGTGGACTGGGGCCTGAATGAGCAGCGTCTGCAACGCATATTGCCGCATATTCAGAGCCGGGTAGAGAAGTTCAGCGATGTTGTACCAAGAATCAGTTACCTTTTTGCCGGTTTACTTGAACTGTCCGAAAGTGATTTTTCCGACAATAAACTCGAGCAGGCCGAGCAAGTTAAAGTCCTGCAGTTTGCCTTGTGGTGGATGGAGCAGAATCCAGACTGGTCGCGTGCTGGGCTGTTTGCCGGTTTAAAGGATCTTGCACAGAAAATGGATATCAAGCTTGCGGATTTTCTTGCTCCGCTTTTTGTTGCCACAGCCGGCACCACGGCTACCTTTTCCATTATGGATGCCATGGAACTGCTCGGTCCGGAAGTGACCCGGGCACGAGTTCGCGCGGCTATTGATGTGCTTGGTGGACTGTCAAAAAAGCAGACCAAGAAGCTTGAGAAGGAATTTGCGAGCTTGTGAGCGTTCACATTATTACCACGGGTGGAACCATCGACAAAGTCTATTTTGACGCCCGCAGTGAATATCAGATTGGAGAACCAGTGATTACTGAACTGCTCCATCGAATGAACGTAGGCTTTGACTTCACGGTTGAAGCGTTAATGAGAAAAGACAGTCTTGAGATAACCGACAGCGATCGTGCACTGATCCGACGTTGTGTTGAAAAAGCAGCGGCTGACAAAGTTCTGATTACTCACGGCACCGACACCATGACCGAGACGGCCAAGGCTTTGCAGAGCATTCACGGTAAGTGCGTTGTGCTAACTGGCGCCCTGCAGCCGGCGGCTTTCTATCAGACCGATGCTGTATTCAACGTTGGCTGCGCGCTTGGCGCGCTGCACAGCAAATTGCCCGGCGTTTACGTTGCCATGAGCGGGCAGGTTTTCGATGCCGATGCCGTGGTTAAGAATCGCGCCGCCAACCGGTTTGAATTACGCGCTGATGTCGATTAAGTTTATTCGGTTTAAAACAGGCCGACCACTTCACCATTGGTGTCAATGTCAATACGGTTAGCGGCCGGCTCGCGCGGCAAGCCTGGCATCGTCATAATGTCCCCGCAAACCACAACAATAAAACCAGCGCCCGCCGACAGGCGAACCTCACGAATTGGGAGCACATGTCCGGTAGGTGCGCCTTTCATTAAGGGGTCAGTGGAAAAACTGTACTGTGTTTTGGCGATGCAAACCGGGAACTCCCCATAACCATTGTCCTGCAGACGCTTGATTTCATCGCGCACTTTCTGGTCGGCGATGATATCGTCCGCTCGATACAAGCGCGTCGCGACTGTGTGGATCTTATCCCATAGCGGCATGTCGCTGGGGTAAAGCGGGGCGAAGTTAGCGTGCCCATTTTCCACCAATTCCACGACTTCGTGGGCGAGTTGTTCAGTACCCGCACCGCCGTCGGCCCAGTGGGTGCATTCCACAGCTTTAACACCGTTCTGTTCACACAGTGTCCTGATAGCGGAAATCTCTGCATCCGTGTCGCTGACAAAACGGTTAATGCCCACGACAACCGGTACACCAAACGATTTAACGTTCTCGATATGGCGGACCAGGTTGGCGCAGCCAGCCTTCAGTGCATCCACGTTTTCTTCACCCAGTTCGGCCATTGGCACCTTGCCATGCATTTTGAGCGCGCGCACGGTTGCAACGATAACCGCGGCTTCTGGCTTCAGACCAGCCGCGCGACACTTGATGTCGAAGAACTTCTCTGCGCCCAAATCAGCACCAAAACCGGCTTCCGTTACCACGTAGTCGGCCAGTTTGAGTGAAGAGCGGGTTGCGATGACCGAATTACAGCCGTGCGCAATATTGGCGAAAGGTCCTCCATGGATTATGGCCGGATTATGCTCCAGGGTCTGCACCAGATTGGGGGCCATGGCATCTTTCAATAACACGGCCATGGCACCAACACCTTTGATGTCCCTGGCATGTACTGGCTTGCGCTCGCGCGTATAACCCACCACGATGCGTCCAAGGCGCTCCTGCAAATCGTCCAGGTCTGTGGCGAGGCAGAAAATTGCCATGATTTCCGAGGCGACCGTAATGTCGAAGCCGTCCTCGCGAGGGAAGCCATTGCCGGGGCCGCCAAGCGAGCAGGTAATTTGTCGCAAGGCACGATCGTTCATATCCACCACGCGCTTCCAGGTAATTCGACGCGCATCGATTTGCATCTCATTACCCCAATGGATATGGTTATCGATAAGGGCGGACAATAAGTTATGCGCTGCGCCAATGGCATGAAAATCGCCTGTAAAGTGCAGATTAATGTCTTCCATAGGAATGACTTGGGCATAGCCACCGCCGGCAGCCCCGCCTTTCATTCCAAAGCAGGGGCCGAGGCTGGGTTCGCGCAGGCATACCAACGCTTTTTTGCCGATCCTGTTCAGGCCGTCGGTAAGTCCCACTGACGTGGTGGTTTTGCCTTCACCAGCAGGAGTTGGCGTGATAGCCGTGACTAAAACCAGCTTGCCGTCGACCTTGTTTTCAAGGCCTTGCAGGTAATTCAGGTCAATCTTGGCTTTGGTGCGTCCGTAGGGACTGATGGCCTCATCCGGAATGCCCAGTTTCTCGGCAATTTCCTGGATGGGTTTAATCTCGGCCTTCTGGGCAATTTCGATATCGCTCATGCTTAATGACTCGCTGGTTAAAGAAGTGCGCTGAAATCAGCGGGCTATGATATGGGAGCCCAGCGTGGCACAGGAACCCGAGACCGGCAAGTACTGTCTCCGCAGCGACCCCTAAAGGCTGCTAGCCAAGCTCGACCTGGTACGGCGCCAACGAACAGGTCACATTATTGTGCAGCCCCGCTACGTACCAGTGGGTGGGCCCAATATGCAGAGCTTCCGTGCGACTGAACAGCTCACGAAACAGACAGCCAATTTGTTTGCGCGCGAGGTGAGCACCCAGGCAAAGATGCGGACCGCCGCCACCGAATGAAGTGTGTCGGTTGACTGGGCGGTCGACCAGAAATTGATTGGCATCAGCAAACTCGGCGGGATCGCGGTTGGCCGAGGGATACCAGATTGACACCCGATCGCCTTGCTTGATTGTTTGCCCTGCCAGTTCGGTGTCGCGGGTTGCTGTTCGAGCAAAAAACAGCACCGGACTGGTCCAGCGCAACAGCTCCTCGGTGGCCAGGTCGGTAATCGACGGGTCGGCGATGAACCGCTGTTTTTGTTCCGGGTTGTTCTCGAAAGCCAACAGTCCTGCTGACAAAGTATTGCGGGTTGTTTCGCTGCCGGCAATCACCAGGATTAAAAAAAACAAGGCCAGTTCAAAATCGTTTAGCTGGCTGGTAGCACCCGATTCGTCTTCGAATTCGGCCTGGGTGAGTGCTGACCACACCCCATCATCCGGGTTGGCTCGTTTTTCCCCAGCCAGCTCAATGCCGTAGTTGAAAATAGCCGCCTCCTGCTCGGCGCGCTCGGTTTCATCGATACCCAGGCTGGGCTCACCGGCAAGCATCAAACGATTTACTCGCTCAAACAGTTCTTGCCGATCCGATTCCGGTATGCCCACAACATCCGCGATGGTATTCATCGGTAGCCGGTAAGCGACATCGTTGACAAACTCACAACCGCCGTCTGCTAATAGATCATCAACGATACGACGGCACCAGGTTTCGATTTGCTCGCTGAGTTGGTCCACCATACGGGGTAGGAAAAAGCCCTTGCTGATAAGGCCTCGCAAGCGACGGTGATCCGGTGGGTCCATGGATACGATGGTCAGGTTGCGCCGATCTTCAGCGAAACGTTCAATTGCTGGCCCATCGGTTGCCGCAAAGCCTTCTGTATCACGACTGACCTGGCGTACGTGCGCAAATCGGCTGACCACCCAAAAGGGCTCACCGATTCGTTCCATGACGCCGGGTGTGGCCGGGTGGAGAAACACCGGAGCCTCTTCTCGCAGCCGCGCAAACAGGGCATGTGGGAAACCGCCGGCATACAACGCCCGGTCCGATAAGTCGACTGTGCTCAGGTCCATGGCTTGAGTGTACCAGTCAACAACACTACGGTCGCTGCACACTTACGTAATCTTAATTGGTAACAGCCGGGCGGCTAGGCAAACTGGGCGCTGAATATTGAGGGTTTGGATTTGATGACGCAAGAGGAGCTGGAAAGCAGGCTGCAATCCTATGTGGGTGTACGTGAAGGCCCGTATCTTGGCTGGGATCAGGTAAACCGTGCCATGATTAGACACTGGTGTGACGCGATGGGCGATGGCAATCCGGTCTATGTGGATGCCGCGCTTGCCAGCGAAGTGTACGGTACTGACAATGCTGTCGTTGCGCCGGCCACCATGCTGCAGGCTTGGACCATGGTGGGTTATTGTGGGAAGCACCCTCCGGGCTCCGCGAGCATTGAAGTAAGTGATGGCCTGCCCATTATCGATGTGTTTTACGAGGCCGGCTTTAATGGTGTGGTGGCGACCAATTGTGAGCAGGATTATCACCAAACAATTGTTGAGGGTGATGACATACACCACTATTCATCCATTGAATCGGTCTCCGGTCGCAAGAGCACTGGGCTGGGCGAGGGCTATTTTATGACTCAACTATTTGAATACAGGAACCAGCGCGAGGAATTGGTGGGAGAGATGCGTTTTCGTACATTGCACTATATTCCGGCGGCTCAGGCAGGACAGGGCTGATGGATTTCCAGATGTCAGAGAGCCAGCTCGCGGTGCAGGATTTGGCAAGCCAGATTTTTCAGGGCCAGGTTGATGATGAGTATCAGCGCAGCTTTGATGATTCGTCAGAAAACTGGGATGCGGCTTTATGGAAAGTTCTTGGCGATGCGGGGCTCACCTCTGTCACGATCAGCGAGCAGTTTGGTGGAAGTGGCTTGACAGTACTGGAATTGGCGGCGGTCCTGGAGGCTCAGGGCAGGGTGTTGGCCCCGGTACCGTTGTTAGAGTCTGCCTGTGCAGCGGCACTGTTGGAGCGTTATGCTGAAGCGGCAATCATCGAGCGATACCTGGGAGGCGTTGTGCAGGGACAGTCCCATCTCAGTATCGCACTTCAGCCCCTCTTACAGAATCGGTTGCCGGCGGTTAGTAAGGGATGCTTGAGTGTGGAAGTCGATGATGTGGCATTTGCAGAACAGGCCGCGCTGATTTTATTGCCGGTCACGGTGGATGCAGAATCAGCCCTGTATTGTCTGGAGCCAGGCGAGCATGGGGTAAATCTGGTGCCTCAGCAGGTAAGCAACCGTTTGATGCACTCGCGGCTTGAAATCAGCAATCTGAAACTGAATTCTGAACGCTTGCTGCGCGGTTCGGGCCTTATAGAAACGGCATTACAACTCGCCTGCACCGGGATTGCAGCCCTACAGTTGGGTGTGGTTGAGGAAGCCTTGCACCGCACTGCAGCCTATGTCAGTGAGCGGCAACAATTTGGCCGTCCACTGGCCAGTTTCCAGGCCGTCAGCCACCGCGCTGCGGACGGTTACATAGATTGCATCGCCTTGCGTGCCAGTGTCGAACGCGCCGCCTGGCTGTTGGCGATTGGCGAAGACGCCAGCTTGGATGCACGCACCGCAAAATGGTGGGCGGCTGAGGCTGGCCACAGGATCAGTCATACCGCCCAACACCTGCACGGCGGAATGGGCGCCGATGTCAGTTATCCTATTCATCGCTATTTTCGCTGGGCTAAGCAACTGGAGTTTACTCTGGGTGGTGCGCGACAGCAGTTGGCAGACACCGGGCGCCTGCTGGCCGCGGATTCGGGCTTGGGAATTGTGGTATGAACGAAATTACCTTTGATAGCGTAAAAATTGGTGACCAATTACCGGAGTTGGCAGTCGATATCACAGCCAAGTTGATTACCGCGGCTGCTATCGCCTCGCGCGATTACCAGAATGTTCACCATGACCAGGATGCCGCGCGATCGCTCGGTTCACCAAATATCTTTATGAATATCCTGACCAGCAATGGCTTTGTGGGCCGCTATGTCACCGATTGGACCGGACCGCACGGAGTGCTGAAGCGTGTGTCTATCCGATTGGGGGCACCTAATTATCCGGGTGACTGTATGCGCCTCAAGGGTGAGGTCATTGCTAAACGCGAATCGGACCGCAGCCTGGTGCTGCAGATAACCGGCCGCAATAAGCTGGGTGACCATGTGGTTGGCGATGTCATTGTTGCGTTCTCCGGGAGTGAATCATGCACGTAGAATTCAGTGATCAGCAACAGGCGCTGCGGCGCGAAATTCGCAGTTACTTTACCAAGTTGATGACGCCAGAACTGAAAAAAGAGGTGCATTATCGCGAGGCGGGCCAAGCCTACAAGGACACAATTCGTCAGATGGGCCGGGACGGCTGGTTGGCTGTTGGCTGGCCGGAGGAATATGGCGGCCGGGGTTTCGGGGCTGTGGAACAGCTGATTTTCTTTGAGGAAACGCGGGTTTCCGGTGCCCCTTTTCCCTTTGTTACCGTGAATACCGTAGGCCCTGCATTGATTGCCCATGGCTCCGATCAGCACAAGGAATTTTTCTTGCCGAAGATCGCCGCCGGAGAGTTGCATTTTGCAATCGGGTACACGGAGCCAGAGGCCGGAACCGATCTGGCTGCTCTGCGCACTCGTGCGGAGCGCGAAGGTGATGAGTTTATTATTAATGGCAATAAGGTGTTTACCTCGGGGGCAGAAGCTGCCGATTACGTCTGGCTTGCCGCTTGCACGGACCCCGATGCCGAGCGACCGCATAACGGTATCAGTATTCTGATGGTGAATACTGATCAGCCGGGGTTTTCACTGTCGCCCATTTATACGGTTGGCGGTGTGCGAACCAATGCCACTTACTATGAGAACATGCGATGTCCAGTCAACATGGTCGCAGGTGAAATTAACGGTGGCTGGAAGCTGATCACTTCGCAGTTGAACCATGAGCGAGTTGGTCTGGCCGCGGCTGGTATCAATGCTTTGGCTCTTTACCGCCAGGTGCTGGACTGGGCGAGGACACCACAGCCAAGTGGTCAGAGGCCAATTGACGAGCCCTGGGTGCAGATAACCATGGCTCGGGTGCATCATCAGTTGTCTGCTATGCGTGTGTTGAATAGCAAGGCCGCCTGGCAGATTGATCGTGGTGAGCCAGAACCGGCTTTTGCCTCGGCGATGAAGGCCTACAGTACCGAGGTGGTGATTGATACGGTGCGGCAATTGTTGGATATTGTTGGCTCGCAGGGTTTGATTCGTGAAGATTCGCCAGGCGCTTTTTTGAATGGTGCTTTGGAGGATGAATATCAACGCTGTCAGATCAATACTTTCGGCGGTGGCGTTGCCGAGGTAATGCGTGATCTGGTGGCTTCTTTCGGGCTTGGTATGCGGGCCTATAAGCGCTAAGGGATTGTAATTGTGCATTTGTTGGCAGCGCTGGGCCTTATCGCTTGCGCCAACAGCAGGCGACGCACATTATAGTCCGCCATGTCGACACGCCATTCAGCCGACACTCGCACAGCGCACCTTATAAATGCTCTTATAGTTGTTGCGCTTGGCAGTGCAATCATCAGTCACTACCTCAGTCAGGCAGCCATCCTGATACTGGTGAGCGTGTGTGCCTATCATTTGTGTCGCGAACGTGCGGTGGTGCCCCACCTTTGGGTGCTGGCGCTGGCGTTTGTCACGGTGGCGGCGATACCAATGGCCGTGAGCAGTGGCTCAGGCCGTCCTCTGGATGCCCCACTGCGCTACACCCTGTTTATTGTGCCCTTGCTGGTGCTGCCATTGTATGGACTGCGGCTTGTTTGGATATTGCGTGCAGCCGGTGGCGCCGCGCTGTTGGCCTGTAGCCTGGTGCTCAGCCTCGATCTGTACCAGGATACGCGTTTCGATTTTAATGGCGTTGTGCGTTTTGACTTCGGGCTGGGCTTGCTGGATTCGGCTTTTGCTGCTGTCTGTTTGCTACCTTTGGCCGTCGCCCAATTCGTGTTGGATCGTGAACACCGACTCTGGAGCCTGTTTGCCCTGGCCAGCGTGTTTGCGACAGTGCTGATTGTGGTCATGTCCGGCACGCGAGCCAGTTGGTTGGCATTACTGTGTACGCCACTGCTGGCCCAGTGGGCGATGGGCCGTTACGCCCTGAAAACCTTGCTGCCGACGATGGTGCTGGTACTGCTGGTCATAGTAGTTGCCTACAGTTTTTCACCCATGGTCAAGGAGCGCATGAATGCAGCGGTTGAAAACCTGCAGCAGTATTATGCGGGGGAGGAAATGGTGTACCAGTCGGCGGATGGCAAAGTGCTGGAGAACTCGCTGGGCAGGCGTTTGGACTTATGGAAAACGGCTTGGGTCACCTTCAAGACCCATCCAATCAGCGGCCCGAACTACCAGCAAAGAGCAGAAATCAAGCAGCGGCTGATTGAACAAGGGGAAATCAGCAGGCACATCGGTGATGACGGCAAAGCCTCAGCCCACAATGAACTGCTGAACGCAATGTCACACAAAGGGCTCCTCGGTCTGGCGGCCATACTGCTACTGTATCTGGTACCGGGCCAGTTTTTCTGGCGAGCGAGCCGGGCGGCCAGATGTCAGGAACAACGCATTATAGCGGGTGCTGGGCTGGCTTTCGTCTTATCTTTTGCTATCTGCGGGCTTGCCGAAGCCTTATTGATGAGCGGGCGTTTGGCAACTATCTACGCATTGGTTATTGTTGTCTTATACAGTCTAAGTTTGCAGTATCGCCGACAATGAGTGCGCTATCTGCGGTCATCATTACCCGAGATGAGGCGCACAATATTGTCGCCTGTCTGCAGTCGGTCAAAGCAGTGTGTGCTGATGTTGTTGTAGTGGATACCGGCAGTACAGACGCAACCGTGGCGCTGGCAGAGGAACAGGGTGCGAAGGTTGAGAGCATTGACTGGCCTGGTTATTCGGCGGCCAAGAACTTTGCCAACTCGCTGGCCGCAAACGATTGGATATTGTCCATTGACGCGGACGAGCGTGTGTCGCCTGAGTTGGCGCAATCCTTGATTGCATTACAACCGCAAGCACAGCACGTTTATTTGCTGGATCGCTTTACCAATTATTGTGGCCATTGGGTTCGCTACTGCGGCTGGTATCCGGAGTGGAAGGCGCGGATATTCGATCGTCGCAGTATTCAATGGCAGGGTGATTTTGTGCACGAAGCGCTGGCGATCCCGCCGGACTATCAGCAAGAGCGCCTGGATGGCAAGCTGTATCACTATTCTTACTACACGGCGGATGAACATTACCAACGACTGGATCGTTACGCTCAGCTTGCAGCGCAGCAAATGCATGCCAATGGTAAAAATATCTCGCCACTTCGCCCTGCAGTTTCCGCAGCGGCTCGGTTCCTGACTACGTATTTCATCAAGCAGGGTTGGCGTGATGGTCCAACCGGTTTGGCGATCAGTCGTCGAGCGGCGCTCGAAGTGTACAAAAAATACAGCGGCCTGCTGCGCATGAACCGGTTAGGCAAACAAAATAGTCAATAGATCAGAACTGTATTTGCGATGGTCAGCGACCGGATGCGCATTCACGAAAAAACGGCATGGATGTTGCGCTCGCTGAGTCAGTCTTAAGAGTAATTGAATGATCGGTTACAATGTTCGGGGGGTTGGATCAGGTCTGATGCATGATAGACATTTTTAATAGCTTGAGCACAGCGCAATGGGTGCTGCACCTGTTGCTGCTGGGGGTCAATCTGGGGTTCTTTTTTGGCGCCAGCCGCTTGATCAAAGCAACCAGTGCGGGCAATGATTACGGTGATCGAGTTGCGATATCCAGAGCCCTGAGCGCGCTGATCTGCATGCTGGTTGTTGCAGATCTTTTGGTTATCAGCCTGTTTCCGCAATACAGCAAGCTGATACTGCAGCTTGTCTATTCGCTGATGACGGTCTATCTGGGCATGGTGTTCTTTCAACTGAGCACATTCTATTCCCTGCGCCGCTTCGGTCGCACCCGTCCTGTGGATGATGGTGTACATTATTTTGAAACCTACAGCAGCCGACTCATGAATATTGTGCTGGCGGTCCTGATCGGCTCGCTGGTTGTTTACACCTTGATTAAGTTCTGGGGCGCCGACAGCATGCTGGAAACCACCGGTATTTTCGGCATTATCTTCGCCTTTCTGGCTTTCACCAGCAGTCATTGGGCGCCGGATGTGATGAGCGGCCTGATGATGCTGAATTCCCAATCCTTGGAAAGCGGTGACCTGGTGCGTATAGACGGCTATGAGGATGAGTTTATCATCAGCAAGGTCTCATTCATTTACAGCGTATTGTTTGATATACGGAATAACAATCGAACTGTGCTGCGCAACAGTCGGCTGTTGCAGGGTAAAATCGATAATTTGAGCCGTATCGCAAGTACTGATGGAATCCGGCGCTATCTGCAGTATAAAATTGGTTACCCGGATCTTGCTCATCTGGATCGTGACGAACGCATGGCCGCTCTGGATGATTTCCAGAAACGCATTAACCGCATGTTTTCGGATGCTTTCGAAGCATCGGTCGAACATGACAAGGTACACATCAATCCAAACAAGCACTTTGAATGGGCAATGACTGATGCTGGCGATTTTGCGCTGGTTTATACCTTGTGGATCTATCTCGATAAAATTCCAGACAGCAAATTGACTGCGACGCTGCGAGAGTTTTATTTGGGCACAGTGTACAAAGTCAATGAGCTGGTCTTCCGCGCCTCAATTGCGAACAATATAGATTTGTCAACGCC
>JAUIHW010000047.1 GCA_030431775.1 Gammaproteobacteria bacterium | reverse complement strand
TTGTGCTGGTGGGTGTATTGCTCGATTTGCTGTTCCAGCAGCTGGACAAAGGCGCCGAGCAACATAAGGACATGCCATGGCTGGCGGCTAATTTTGAATTATTGGCGGAGCAGCTAGAGGAGGCAGCTGGTCAAATAGTGCCTCGGCATCCTGTATCGAAAGCGTCACAGCGACCGGCCGGGATTCGCGCACCCGTGTGTTGATTTGGTGCAACGTGTCCTCGTCGTATCCGACATAACCAACGGTCTCGATTCGACGCGATAGCGGAGTGTGTTCAACGCTCGCTGAGCGCACACCCAAATTATTTACGATGGTCGCGTCGATGGCTACCACATCAGGATCTTCACTCCCCGTTTGACCGGCGTAAACCGGCACCAAATCCATGCCCATCGGCGACTTCCCGGGCTGGTCGCGACGATAGTTCGGATCCATTGGGGCTTTCCAATAGAGGATAGCTCGGTCGCTTGTTTTGGAGTCACCTGCGCTACTTCCAGTTGGTGACCACCAACGCCCAAGGGCTGCGCCGATCAACACGGCAATTAGCACGGCAAAAATCATGACCCCGTTTTTCCTCATTGCGGTAAACCTCCTAAATTGGCGAGCACGGCGTAGGATTGAGTCCGCTCAATCTGCAATCGTATGTGGTCGAGGCGCGTATCTAAATCGTCGATGAAGCCACGCATGACATCAGCGAAGTCTCCGGCCTCACTTTGATAAGCGGCCAAGGCCGCATTAGCTTGGTCCTCGGCTTGCCCCAGGATTCTTGTCTCATACAGCGCCACCCGACGGGTGAGATCGCGCCAACGGGAGTATTCAGCCTCGAGTTGTCGATTCAGACGTCGCAACAACTCATCTTTTGTTTCCATGGCCGCATGACGTTCACTTAGGGCGGCCGCCAGGCCTCGATCCTGTCGGTTCTTGCGGAAAAACGGCAAGTCAACGGTGACGGAAAGACTTAAAAAGTCAGAGCGCGAGCCGGCGGTTGACAGCATTCCGTCCCGATAGCCGTAGCCCAGATCCAGGGCCCAACCCGGTTTGTATTGTTCTTTGGCTAAGTCAATACCGGCGACTTGTGCCTCTATTTGCGCATCGGCGGCTGTGATGGCTGGGTGCGAGTTCAATGCCTCGCGCAGTGTTTCGAGGCGCGGTAGTTGTTCCCAAGCCGGAAGTTTGTCCGCCAATGGACGACTGGCCTCCTCCCCTATCCATTGCGCTAGCTCGGCTCGAGCCCCCGCGCGTTGTCGGTCGATGTCAATCAACCGATCGTCCAGTCGGCTAAGCTCGAGTTCAGCGCGCAACAGGTCTTGCTGATCTTTACTGCCAACGGCATACAGCGAACGCGTAATGTTGACCAGGTCACTAAAAAAGGGCCGCGATTCTGAGAGTGTGGAATGAGCCCGATCCCAATAGTAGCTCTCCAACCACGCATTGCGAACCGACGTGAGTACATCGCGACCCCGGGCATCCGCGTTCCGATCCATTGCCTTGGCCAGCGATTGAAATTGACGAGCGCTGATCGAACGTGTTTTCCCAGGTGGGAAAGCTTGACGGATACCGATCTGGGCCTGAGTCATGCCTTCAGTAGTAAACCCGCCGGATTCCAGTGGGAAATTCGCCATGCCCATGCGAAGCTTGGGATCGGGCAGCTGCCCTACCATCACTGACCGTTCCTCTAACGCATTAGCACGGGCCTTTAACGCTTTCTGACCCGGCTCGTGCTGGATCGCTCGTTGTTCAGCTTCAGCCAGGCTTAATGGCTGTTGCTGGGCCTGCGTAGACGAGACCGACAACGCGCTGAGTCCTACGAGCAAGGCCAATGCACACGTGCGTGGCGCCGATCTAAAAAGTATACCTAGTGCAGGCAACACAAGCGCCAATGTCCTCCAACTCCGATTAGTGATGTGAAGAGCCATTGGTTTCGCCTCGTGCCGTTATGATTTGGTATTGCTCGGGATCTAAGTCAGGCAATCTTTGTAGAAACGCCACCATTGCCCAGATGCGCTGATCGTCGTGGGTGGGTCCCCAGGCGGGCATACCGGAGGCTTTAATTCCGTGCTTGATAATCCAGAATTGACGTCGAGCAATTTGCCCACTATCCGCATCCGCGTGCTCATCATGAGCCAGTGTTAGATTGGGCGGCACCGGATACAAGCCCAACGTGAAGTCACTGTCCGTTTTGCCCGGCTTCAAATGGCACCCTGCACACATATCGTTATAATCCGCGCCGCCCGACAGTAAGTGCTCAGAACTGTCAAGGCCCGGTGGCACTTCAATAGCATCGGCGGAGCGTGCAACAGAGCGTTCGCGCAATGTCTCCAGCAACCAGTAGGTAAACCGATTGTGTTCCACATCGGCGCCCATTGGATAGAGCCCCGAGTAGAGGAAAAGTCCGCCACCGAACAACGCTAAGGCGGCGGTAATAACCAGGCTCTTAAAATAAACTCTGAAAGTCATGATGTCGCCTCCAGGGCTTGATCAGTGTTGGTGTTCTGAGTGTTGCTCGGCTGAGCGTTTCCCGTCGTCTTGCGGATCAAGCTGCGCTTCTTCCTGCTCAGATTCGTTAGGGTGCATGCCCTTCATGCACTGTTTCATCATGGCCTGCATTACTGGATCATTCGTATCCATCTTTGTGTGATCCATATTGCTCATTGATTTGCAATTCGGTTGCTCGGCGTCTGTCATGTGCTCTTTGGGGCTATGTGCCTGCACGGTCAAAGTGAGGCCGAGAGCAGCGAGTAAAATGATCGGATTGAAGCGTTTGATAGTCATGGTAGTGTTTCCCCTTGAGGTTGAAGTGTCAGTGATGAATTTGTGTTGATGCTTAGAACCAGAATCGCAGTCCCATGACGAACTTTGTATCGGATGTACTTTCGCCATCTGCTCTTCGGTAATCCGCTGTGTCGCCATAAGTGTTCGTCCATTCCACGCCCACGTAGGGCGCAAATTGACGGCTGAATTCATAACGCAGGCGCAACCCTAGCCCGAGGTTTGAGACGCCAGACCCCACACGATTTTCAGGGTCATCCATGCCAAAGAGATTCAGTTCCGCCCGGGGTTGCAGAATAAGTCGCTGGATAAGCAGTAATTCGTACTCAGCCTCGGCCGATAGAGCGGTGCGACCTTCGTCGCCAATGTAGCCGGTGATATCCACCTCAAACCAGTACGGCGCCAGGCCTTGAAATCCCAGAGCTAGCCATTGACGATTCTTCCCTTTATCGGTTTGGTCAAGCCGAATGCCTAGTTGAGTGTCAAAATAGGCGTTAAACGCATGGCCCCACAGCAGATCAGTCGAACTTTCTTCCAAGGTACCATTGGCTATATCTCCCTCCGCTTTGACGACAAATCGGTCAAACGTGGTGCCATACCAAGCTTGAACATCGTAAAGCGTGCTGGAAACCGCACTATCGGTACTGTCTTGTTGATATTCCAGACGATCGCCCAACACCGCCCAAAACGCGTGCTCGTCAGCCAGCTTCAATTGCCTCGGCCCAGTCTGCGAGTACGGCCCCTCAGTCAATGTGAAGCCATCGGAATACGCATGCGGATCACGACCAACGGATGAGTCATTGCTCGCTTGCTTTCGCATCTCGCCATCATCCATCTGCGCGAGCGCTGTATTCACATGAAGTGCGCCAGCCGTAAAAGCCAGCAGAAGAGTCAGTTGTTTCATCGCAATTAGCCTCATGACACCACCACCTCGCGGAACATCCCCGCGTCCATATGAAACAGCAAATGGCAATGCCAGGCCCAGCGCCCCAGATCATGAGGTGTTGTCAGGTAACTGATACGCTGCGCAGGTTGTACGGGAATCGTATGGCGGCGAACCCGCAATTCACCTTGATCAGTTTCCAACTCACTCCACATGCCGTGTAAGTGCATGGGGTGTGTCATCATTGTGTCGTTTTGCAGAATTATTCTAACGCGTTCATTTTGTCGCAAGGAAACTGGCGTGCTCTTGCCAAATTCCAGTCCGTCAAAGGACCAACTGTAGCGTTCCATGTTGCCGGTGAGGTGAAGTTCCAATTCTCTGGCGGGAGGTCGGCGATCATCCAATACACCATCGATAGATTTTAGGTCGGCCAATGTCAGCACTCGGTGGCCCTCTGGACGCAATCCACGTTGACTTAAGTTACGTAGGCCAATTCCCGGGTCGTCAATCTTGGTACTTGGCGTGTTGACTCGTTGGTCGACGGACGCTCCATATTCCGTTCGTGCATGACGTACGGTGGATGAAGCCTTGGCTAAGGGATTTTTAGAATCTTTTTGCATGCCGTGCATACTGTGGTCCATGGACATTTTTGAATGAGGCATCGTGCGAGTCTCGGGCGCACCCATGCTCATAGAATCTTGATTCATACTGCCATGGTCCATGCCATCCTTGTCAGCACCATGATTCATCGCTCCCATCATGTCCGCCATGGTCAACCATTCGACCGGATCTGGTTCGGGCATGGGCGCGACCAGGCCTTGTTGTAAGGCCAAAGTGCCGCGGGCGTAGCCGCTGCGATCCATGCTTTGAGCAAAAATAGTGTATGCATCGTTGCTCGGATCGACCATAACATCGTAGGTCTCACCTGGACCAAAACGGAATTCGTCGACAGTGACCGGTTCAACATCCTGACCATCCGCCTGTATAACGGTGAGTCTTAAACCCGGTATACGCACATCGTAAAAGCTGTTGCTGGCGGCGTTGATAAACCGTAGGCGCACCCGATCACCGTGCTTGAATCTCCCGGTCCAATTGCCTGCAGGCGTGGTGCCATTCATCAGGTAGGTGAAGGTAGCCGCCGAGAGGTCGGCTAAATCCGTGGGGTTCATACGCATCCGATTCCACATCTGACGCTTTTCCAATGCCGCCTGCAGGCCCATCTTTGAAACGTCGGCTGTAAAATCGAAAAAGGTGGGCTGACTAAAGTTGTAGACGTCACTCTGCACTTTCAGCTTGCTAAAAGCGTGCATAGGCTCTTCGTCTGTCCAGTCAGAAAGCTCAACGACGAAATCCTGATCGGCCTGGTGCCTTTCACCTTCGCGCGGCTCAATGATCAGGGCGCCATACATGCCGGTCATCTCCTGAAAACCAGAGTGGCTGTGGTACCAGTAAGTGCCGCTCTGGCGGAGAGTAAACCGATATATAAACGTTTCTCCGGGTGCGATCCCTCGGAAACTAATACCCGGCACACCATCCATCTGGTATGGCAGCAGTATGCCGTGCCAGTGGATGGAAGTAGATACTGGTAGATTATTGCTTACGCGGATGGTGACTTCATCTCCCTCACGGAGCCGCAGTGTCGGGGCCGGAATGGAGCCGTTGATGGTGGTTGCCATGCGCGAAACACCAGTGAAGTTGACTCGCGTTTCGGCGATCACAAGGTTAATTTCACGGCCGCTGAGTACCGGGGCCGAGCCCAGTTCGGTCATATCATTGAGGGCGGCGTGCAACCAGCGAGGTGTGGCGGCAAGCGCACCACCGGCGACTAATCCTTGAACAAAACGGCGGCGGTTATATGGCAGGGGTTGAAACAATGGGGTCATGTGTCGTTCTCCTTTGCGAACGTGGTCAAATTGAGCATCGTAGAATGCGATGAATTGCGACGGCCATAAATTTGCTGGTTGTACGCATCAGTTGCTCCCGCCAATACGTTCGTAGACGGCGTCGCTGCCGTCCTTGTTCAGTAGCAACACATCGTATTCATCCTGCCGGGTTCCCATCTCCATCCCGGGACTGCCTATCGGCATACCGGGCACCGCCAAACCAATCGCTTTTGGCGGCGGGTCGTCCAGAAACCGTTGCATGACATCAGCCGGAATATGACCCTCAAATACGAAGCCATCCTGTGAGACCGCTGTGTGGCATGACTGGTGTTGAGGGGAGACACCCCAATCGGACTTTATCTGGTTTAGATTCGTCGGGTGATGCACTGCTGTTTCAAAGCCGGCCGCGCTGGGCTGGTAAGATTTCGTTGAGCAAACGAGATCGTGACGGCTATGCTGAAAGCAACCGAAGTGGTCAAGAGCTTGATGATGCAGACAATTTAAGTGTTAGAGGAAAGTTGCTGTGGGATGCCGGTGACAACACCGAAGTTGTGTTTTCAATGGACTACGCGAAAGACAAGAATAACGGCCGCTGCCGTAACTTGACCAAGCTTGACAATCCGCTGGAAGATCACAATGCAGGCGGCGCATTTGTTCCGCTTTTGCAGCAGATAGCGATCGACTCCAACACCACTGACCCGAGAACTTGCGGTATCACCCTTGAGCAAGCAGCTAATCGTGATGTGTTCGGCGTTTCAATGCGACTTCAGCACGAATTTGGTAATGGCATGGAGCTTGTATCGGTAACCGCGTATCGCGAACTGGAATACGACTGGATACAACAACTTTCTGGTCTGGACGTACCACCCGCAATGCTCGGCGTTGAAGACAATGAAGGTGATGATGCTGACCAGATATCGCAGGAATTTCGCCTGTCCCAACAGAGCGACAATTTGTTCTGGATAGTGGGCGCATTCTTGTTTGAAGAAAATGTCGACCGTTTCGCCAATGTGCCTATCCAGTTTGGTCAAGTGGTTAACCCAGGCTTATTGCTTGATCGGTCCTGGACGCAGAATGCGACAAACGAAAGCATGGCTGTATTCGGCCAGTTCACATGGTCGATGACAGATTCACTCGACTTAACACTCGGCGGCCGCTATACCAAGGACGATAAAACGATGGACAATCGTTATATGGCAAACCCGCAAACCGTTACGTATGACTTCAGAGGCCTTAACAAGGATTGGAGCAAATTTACGCCAAGAGTCACGCTGGACTACAAAATAGGCGACGATCACATGCTGTTTGCAACCTGGTCAAAAGGCTATAAGAGCGGTCTGTTCGTGTCGCAAAACACAACGCCTGAATTGGCCGAAGCGCCTCTGTCTCCTGAAAATGCCACCAACATGGAAATTGGGGCTCGAACAGAGTGGCTGGATAACCGTCTGCGGTTCAATATCACCTACTTTGATCTGAAGAATGAAGACCAGCAAAACTTCCGCCTGGAGAACTTCACGCTGCTGTCAGAAAACCTGGAAACAGAGACCGACGGAATCGAAATCGACTTTGCCGCGCAGCTGTCGTCTAACCTCTCGTTGACTGGTATGTATTCGAGACTGGATGCCAAGATAATTGGTGGCGCGTTCGATGGTAATACTGCGGCAAGAGCACCGAAAAACAAGTATTCGCTGGCAGTTAACTACAGCGCGTCACTTGGCAATGGTGGTGACTTAAGCGTAGATGTTAGCGGGTCGTACTCCGACAACTTCTACACAGAAGCCAGCAACCAGGGCGTGTCATTCCATGATGACTACACGGTGTGGGATGCAGGGGCTCGATACACTGCACCCGAAGGTAACTGGGATGTGACCTTGTGGGGTAAAAACCTAAGCGATGAGTTGATCACCTCACACGCCATTGTGAGCAGCTTTGGTGGATCGGTTGAGCTGTACGCACCGCCAAGAACGTACGGTGTGACGGCAAACTACTACTTCAACTAAAAACGTTCAGGTAGTGAAAAAACCCGGGGCTATGCACCCGGGTTTTTTTTACATTCCAATATCTTGCAAGTCTCTGCAACTCTTCAGAGCCATCGCCTAATTGACGCAGCAAACAATAGCCGTCTATTGTGGAGTTTGACTCCATAATAGACGATAATAATGTACTTATCTCAAAGGCGCTGAAATCAATCGGTTCCAGCTTCCCGGTGGTGTTGGTTACCGGTCCCAGACAGGTAGGCAAAACAACACTACTTGAACACTGTGTTGGCAAGAGCGCGAACTATGAATCCCTGGATTCGCTGCCCGATAGAGAACTCGCGCAATCTGACCCAGCGTTATTTATTCAGCGCTATCCACCCCCTAATCATCGACGAAGTGCAATATGCCCCTGCCCTGTTCCCCTATATCAAAATTGCGGTGAGCGGTCGGCAACCCCCGACAAAAATATGATCAAGAATCTTACAACGCTTCGTAATTTAAAAGTCGCAGTTGGCGACGGCGCGGTGATTTGTATGTTGGATAAACATCTTCCACTGGACTGAAATACGCTGGCAATACCTGTCAGCTATATTTGAGAAAAATTTGATTTGAGAAAAATTTGAGCGCTTGCAACCGCTGCCTGTCTAAATACACCGCTTAAATTTGCCGTTACAACTCTAACGGGCGATTCAGACTGACGCAGTGATTTATAAGTTTAATCGCGCAAGTTTTAATCTATCTACTATTGCAGAAGTCCGTTATTTCATTGCGATGATTTAACGGTAGCCAAGCTGTTTTACACATGCAATAATATTATGCATTCCATATATATGTTTATAATATCAAGGCCTGTGTTGTAGTGACAGGTCACTATCGTTAGCTCATCTCAAGGAGAACCCCATGGCCGAAACGCTTAGTAGATCGGCGGCACGCAACATATTCTATGGCGGGTCACTGTTCTTCTTTATAGTTTTTGCAGCGCTAACCGCGCACACCCATTGGTATATGGTTAACGTGTCTACCGATTCGCAGACGCTTACCGAGAGCGTCAAACAAGGCAAACATGTATGGGAAAAACACAGTTGCATTAATTGCCACAGCATACTGGGCGAAGGAGCCTATTTTGCGCCCGAACTGGGTAATGTGTGGACTCGCTACGGAGGCCGCGACAACGCCGATGCTGCTCGCGCAGGCCTGAAAGGCTGGATTCGCGCGCAACCGCTGAATGTTCCCGGGCGCCGTGTAATGCCCAAATTTGATCTCAGCGACGACGAATTGGATTCGCTGGTCGATTTCCTGGAGTGGACTGACTCGATAGACACGCAGGGTTGGCCACCTACCCCGGCGGGCTGAACAAACACCCTGAGTTCGCGCCAGGATTTAACTGTAGAAGGATCACTTCAATGAAATATGAAACACAAAGAGTAGCTTTCCCATTCTTCGCAGTTGCAATGGCCCTGTTTGCCCTGCAGATTCTGTTTGGCATTTTGGCCGCTGTGGTCTACATCATGCCGGAGTTTCTTGCCGAGGCTATGCCTTTTCATATCATACGCATGAGCCACACCAACCTGCTGGTGGTCTGGCTTCTGATGGGGTTTATGGGGGCTACTTACTACCTGTTACCCGAGGAATCAGAAACCGATATTCACAGCCCCATGATCGCATACGTGCAATTGGCGATCTTTGCCGTCGCAGGCGCAGGAGCCCTGGTCAGTTATCAGCTGGGTATTCACGAGGGTCGAGAATTTCTGGAACAACCCTTGTGGTCCAAAATACTGATCACTATCTCTTTCCTGATGTTTCTCTACAACACCAGCTTAACACTGGCCAAAGGCCGCAAAACCGCGATTAACATCGTGTTGATGCTTGGATTGTGGCTGGCGGCCGTCTTTTGGCTGTTCGCCTTCTTTAACCCCAGCAATCTTGCCGTTGACAAGCTTTACTGGTGGTGGGTTGTACACCTGTGGGTTGAAGGCGTGTGGGAATTGATCATGGCCTCGTTGCTGTCGTACCTGCTGATCAAAATGACCGGTGTGGATCGCGAAGTAATCGAAAAATGGCTGTATGTGATTGTCGGTCTGGCGTTGTTTTCCGGCTTGCTGGGCACCGGGCACCACTATTACTGGATTGGTGCGCCCGAGTATTGGCAACCACTGTCGAGTATTTTCTCTACGCTGGAAGTGCTGCCGTTCTTCGCCATGGTAATGTTTGCATTTTTCATGTTTTGGAAGGGGCAGCGCAACCATCCGAACAAAAGTGCCATGCTATGGACACTGGGTAGCGCAACCCTGGCGTTCTTCGGTGCTGGTGTGTGGGGCTTTATGCATACCTTGTCGTTTGTTAACTATTACACCCACGGAACTCAAGTTACAGCGGCGCACGGACACCTCGCCTTCTTTGGTGCCTACGTGATGACGGTGCTGGCAATCATCACCTACTCAATGCCCCAGATGCGGCGCGTACAGCCTTACAACCAGGTGCTTAATATGTGGAGCTTCTGGTTAATGACATCGGCCATGTGCTTCATGACATTCACTCTGACCTTTGCCGGTGTTGTACAAACACACCTGCAACGCGTAATGGGCATGAACTATATGGAAGTTCAGGATCAATTGCAGTTGTTCTACTACATGCGCCTTGGCGCCGGCGTGCTGGTCGCCGTTGCAGCAGTGATCTTCTTTGTGGCGATATTTGGCCCGGTACGCAATCAGGCATCCGCCACGGGTAAGACCGGCATCACCTCGAATACGAGCACTGCTAACACATGAAGTCAGCCGCATTGTCGGGTGATTGCAATGACGATGCGCTAGCGCCTCAAGGCGCCGCGCAGGTATCAGCAACTACCGATAGCCTGCCTTTCTACCAGGCAATTGGCAATGAGTGCGAGCTATTCGAGCAGGCCTATCGCCAACATTTACCGCTGCTCCTCAAAGGCCCGACCGGTTGCGGCAAAACACGCTTTGTAGCACACATGGCTGCCAGGCTGGGTAGGCCTTTGTTCACGGTGTCCTGTCATGATGATCTGACAGCGGCCGATCTTACCGGTCGTTACTTGCTGCAGGGTGGCGAAACGCGCTGGGTAGATGGCCCACTCACCCAGGCGGTACGCGAAGGCGGTATCTGCTATCTGGATGAAGTGGTTGAAGCACGAAAAGATGTGACGGTGGTCTTACACCCCTTAACCGATGACAGGCGCTTATTGCCGCTTGAGCGTACTGGCGAGTTACTGCAGGCTCCCGATGAGTTTATGTTGGTAGTGTCCTATAACCCTGGTTACCAGCATGTACTGAAATCGCTGAAACCCAGCACCAGACAACGCTTTGTGGCCAAGAGTTTCGATTTTCCGCCACCGGATGTCGAACGTGATATTGTCGCCAAGGAGAGTGGCTTGGCAGCGCAGCAATGCGCCTCTCTGGTAAACCTGGCCGCACGACTGCGAACACTGAAAGGGCAAGACCTGGAAGAAGGTGTGTCGACCCGACTGCTGATCTACTGCGCAACGCTGATTGCCAACGGTATGCCTGTATTACAGGCGGCTGAAGCCGCGCTGGTTGAGCCATTGAGCGACGAACCCGACGTGCAAGAAGGGTTGATGGAGTCCGTACGCGCCACCTTCGGCGAAGACTGACAGGCCTGCCTATTGCCATGCTAGAGTGGCTGGAATTTGAAGAGATCGTAGGCCGTTACTGGCACCGCTGGGTGTCGGCACGCAGTTCCAGCTTCCCGAACTACCCCGACGCTGCCGTTAGACTGGACAGCCTTGCGCGGCCCCTGGCGGTTTTTTTTCGAAGCTGTGGCGGCCCTGCAGGCGTCGCTGTTAGTTCGGTGGCAGCACGTACTTCCTCGCACCGGCTTAGTATGCGCCAGCGCATCGGGCTGCATGAAGAACGATTAGACTGTGCTCGCCTTGATGAGGAAAATCTGCTGTTACCGCCAAGTATCGCGCTGTTTGATGATGCCGACCTCAATCGCGATATGTATTATTGGCTTGCTGCTCTGCTGGCCGCCAGCCGACCTACCGACAGTTTTATCGACCCCTTACGCCAGGATATCAGTGCCCTGCGACAAGTGTATAGTGCAACCGGTCGCGTGCTCGACCAGTTTCCTGGCTTACAAACCCGGCATGCCGCACTGCGCAAAGCAACATTAACGATGCGGCCACAGCGCACATTGCCGCCGGTTGAAGCCGCCATAGAGGCGGCAATTTGTTTTCTTTTAGGGTCTACAGAGCCACTTACCAAAGAAGCTGAACGCTGTATAGCTGCTGTGCAAGATCAATCACTGAGCCTGCGTGAATTTCGCGCACCACCAAATTACCGACACCCCCTACCAGTACCCTTATGGGCAAACCTCGGTAGCATGAGTGCTACTACTGAAGAACACGCCGAGTCTGACGATTCGCTTGAGCCGGCCGCACAAGCCGACCAGCAACTTCCAGACAAGCGAAAAGCCGAACGTCGACGTCAGGACCAGTCCGAACGTGATGACCCACTGGTGTTTAATCGTTTCGAGAAAATCCTGTCGTTTGCGGACATGGTCAATGTTAACCGCCTGGTTGATGACGACGAAGACAAGAATGCAAAAAAAAACGCCGAACAAATAGATGAAATTACCCTAAGCCCCAATCAACAACGCGCTACTTCGCAACTAAAAATGGACCTGGACCTATCACGCAAAACTGTCAGCGAAGGTGCACTGCAAGGTGTTAACACCTACCCCGAATGGAATTATCGCAAGCAGCGCTATCAACACAATCATTGCCGGGTGATCTACGGCGCACATGATGAGGAAGGTGATCACTGGAATATTGACGATCAAACCCGGCGCCGTATTCGCCGGGTACGGCGTCAGTTTGAAGCCTTGCGCCCACGCCGAGAATGGCTGCGCGGCCAGGTAGACGGTAACGAACTGGACATGGATGCAGTGATTCGGGCCCAATGTGACTTTGCTGCCGTGGGTGAAAGCAATTCCGGGCTGTATATGAGCAGCCGGGCGCAAGCGCGCGATCTGGCCGTATCAATTTTAATAGACGTGTCGCTTTCAACTGACGCCTGGGTAGACAGCAGGCGAGTGATCGACATTGAAAAAGAGGCTTTGTTGGTGCTGGCACATGGTTTGGCCAGCTGTGGCGACGACTACAGCATCAATAGCTTTACCTCTCACCGGCGCCACCGAGTGTGGGTAAATACGTTGAAGACATTTGACCAGCCGATGTCTGAAATGACCGAGCGTCGTATCAACTCGCTGAAACCCGGCCACTATACCCGCATGGGTGCCGCCATTCGCCACACAGCCAGCGAGCTGGCCAAACGCCCCAACAAGCACAAATTATTACTGGTGCTCAGTGATGGCAAACCAAATGATGATGATTACTATGAAGAGCGGTACGCCATTGAAGATACGCGGCGCGCGATTCTGGATGCACGGCAGCAAGAAATAAAGGTATTTGGTGTCACAATCGACAGCGAGGCGCACCACTATATTGCTCATTTGTTTGGCCGCGGCGCTTATGCGATGGTGCACAAACCAGAGCATCTGTCGCTTGCCCTACCCGGCATATACCGGCAGATCATCGCGAGCTGAGCCCGCCCAAGGAGTACGCTCTATGACAAGACCACTGATAGCCATGTTAACCGGCCTGACAATCTGCGCTTGCCTGGTGGTTCCGTTCGCGTTAGCAATCAACCGCTTCGACTGGGGTGTCGGGCTATTATTGGTAGCGCCACTATTGGTGTGGCTGCTGATGCAGATCGGAAAACGACTGGAACGCTGGGCGCGCTACGAGAGCGACAGTTTGCCACCAGACCCCGACTTCCCGGATGAAGACTGAAGAGCTGTTGTTCAGGGCCCGCGTGCAGCGACAAAGCCCGCAAAAACCAGCAACTGCGTAAGCAATAGCACGCACAGAAAGCCCCCTCTCCAGGCCGCAGAGGACACTCGCAAATTCAAATAGACCATTAATACCCGATGCACCTTGAATACGGTGCTGATTAGAATCAGCGCCGCGCCATACACTGGTAGTGCCACCCATTCTTCCCGATCAGTTAGCTGCGCAGACACCATTGAAAGCAGTGTTAGCATCATCAACAGCAGCCAGGTAATCAGCAAGGTTCGTGTGCCCGGTAAGCCTTCGTCGCGATTCATCTGAGCAAATACAACAATGGGTATAACATCACCCAGATCAGATCGACCATGTGCCAAAACGCGGTCACGGTTTCTACATTGCTGCGTGATGTACGCCAACTTGCGATCGCCAGCAAACCAATCCCAAATAACACGTGCGCAAAGTGAAAGCCGGTTAACAGGTAGTAAAAACTGAAAAAAGTATTAGTGTCTGGTGTGATTCCGGCACCAATCTTGTCGGCATACTCAACGACTTTAACTATGCAAAATACAAACCCAAGGCCAACCGTTATTGCCAACATCTGCCGACAGCGTTGTATTCTTGCGCCTGCAATTGCCTGAACCGCCAACGCCGCAAACAAACCGCTAGTGAGTAGCAACATAGTATTGACGCCACCCAGCACCGGGTTAAGTAATTGTTGTGAGCTGTCAAACAGCGCACGATCAGACGCTCGCTGCCAGGAAAAAATCGCAAAAAAGGCCGCAAAAACCAGCATTTCGCTGAGTATCAACACCCACATCAGCGCGTTACCGGGCAAACTGGAGAGCGGGCCCCAATCGTCTTGATCTGCGGCTTCGATAACTATTGCTAAGCCCCTAAACCAAACAACCAGCTTTTCGGCGCGTCAATGCTGCGATTGGCCATCAGGCGGTGAATGCCAACACCGCAGCGGCCCATCATCCAGGCGATCGCCACTGTAAAAAACAGATACCCAAAAGACCATGCGTACACAGGGGCGAGATCAAGCCAGCCGAATGTACGCCAACACGCAAGAGCGACAAGTATCGCAACAACGCCCAGTAGAAACGTACGCAGCTGAAAAACTAAGTGAGTATTTAGCCAGGCAGCGCGCTTCCCCAACTGCAGGTAAGCAATAACAGCACCAATGGGTGCGGTGACCACGGCCATGATGCTGGCAATGTACAAGCCGTAAACCACCACTACATAGCCGCGCCCCGGCGTTCGTTTGCCGAGCTGCTCTGAGTTAGCTAAAGGCTCTGAGTTAGCTGAAGGCGATTGGTGTTGTTCTGACTGATTGCTTTTCGCCATGCAAAGATATAAACACAGACATAGACGGGCTACTAACCACGGCCCCTTAAAGAAGCATTCACAATATATCTTTAAAGTTATATAGTCAACCAGATCACCGGCAGCAAGGCTAGCCAGTTCAGCCACTGATCACGTCGGGGCTTGCGTTGCGTCGCGTAGCAAACAGGCCAGGATGATAAAGGCGCTGTCGTGGTCGACTTTGTGCGCAGCATGGCAGCTACCCCTCGCAGCTGTTCGCGCTTTATCGATAATGGTTATAAGATGGCTGTTTCAGTCAACGGAGTTACAATTGAGGCTTACCAAACACACCGACTACTCGCTGCGATTATTGATGTATTTGGCGATAAAACCCGATGAGCTACAAACCATCAAGGACCTCTCCGGGCGATTTAATGTCTCCCGTAATCATTTGATGAAGATTGTAAATAAGCTCGTTATTCTGGGCTACATCGATTCTGTACGCGGGCGAAATGGTGGGTTACGACTGGCAAAGCCGAAAGACTCTATCCGCGTGAGTGCTGTTGTCGAAGACATGGAGCCTACGCTGGAACTTGTTGATTGCGAGGCAGATGGCGGCTGCCCGTATTACCCATCATGCAAGCTGAAGCTGGCGCTACAAGATGCAAGCAAAGCCTTTCTTGAATTTCTTGATGGCGTCACATTGGCAGATCTGGTAGTGAACGATAAGCAACTGGTTAAACTGGTCGGCTGATCAAGAGACGCATCACCTTTTTTAGGCAGTTTTCTGCAAGGCATTAAACAGCGATTCAGTCGAAATCATCTTCTCTTGGGTGCAATATGTCGGATACTCTCTACACATCTATTTGTGATTTGCTCGGTTGCAGTTACCCGATACTGCAAGCCGGCATGGGCGGCGTGGCACGTTCGGAATTGGCCGCGGCGGTATCTGAAGCCGGCGGTTATGGCTGCTTGGGAATGGTGCGTGAGTCGCCTGCGCTAATCGCTAGTGAAATTGCGGCCGTGCGGGGAAAAACGGACAAGCCTTTTGCCGTCAATCTGATTCCAGCGGCAACTGACCCTGCTCTTTTTGACGAAGAGCTGGCTGCCTGCACTGAGGCTGGTGTGGAGACTGTGGTATTTTTCTGGGACGTTGTACCCACTGCTGTGGAAATTGCCAAAGCCGCTGGAATGCGCGTGATTTATCAGCTCGGCTCAATAGACCAGGCCTTAGACGCCGAGGCAGCCGGCGCGGATGCGATTATTGCCCAGGGCGTTGAAGCCGGCGGTCATGTGCACAGTAATGTCACATCCATGGTATTGCTGCCACAGATGGTCGCTAAGCTGTCTATTCCTGTGATCGCTTCCGGAGGCTTCGCTAGCGGTGCAAGCCTTGTCGCAGCACTTGCGCTTGGCGCAAAGGGTATCCATTGCGGCACGGCATTTCTCGCCAGCATAGAGTCTTTTGCTCACTCTGTGCACAAGCAAAACGTGCTAGAAGCGAACGCTCATCAGACCGTTCATACCGACGCGTTTGCAATTAACTGGCCAAAAGGTTCTCCAGTACGCGTGTTAGCAAACGACATGACCGATAGCCTCGGCGATCGCCATTTCGGTTATGATCCAGCTACGATTCAACGTGAAGTCGTTGGCGAGGAAGACGGGCGCCCGCTTTATTTATGGAGTACCGACTCTCCATTGCAATCAATGACTGGCGACCTGGATCGCCTGGCAATGTTCGCGGGGCAGGTGGCTGGCCAAATTAGTGGCATCGAATCTGCTGGCGCTATCGTCACAGCGATTGTGACTGAAGCGCGAGAAATAATTGAAAAACTGGGAGCCAGACAATGAGTTATGAACAGAGCTGGATCGCAAAGTACTGTTAAAGGATTGCAAAGCGTCGCTATTTTAGGCGAAATGCAGGATCATCGATGGTATTGGTTTTGTACACCCCAGCCTCAGTCACGATGTAATCCATTGCAATATCATGAGCTTGTGGGTAAATAGTGTGTAACCGCGTGCACTCCAGGCCGATGCCAATCGTGAGCGGTCGCGGGGAAAGTTTCGCAAGAGTGCGATCATAGTAACCGCCGCCATTGCCCAAGCGATATCCATCTTTGTCGAAGCCTAGCAGCGGAATTAGCAGAACGCTTACCGTTAACGGTGCTGGTTTTTGAGGCGTAGGAATTCCCCAGCGACCGGCAGTGCACAATGTCTGTCCAGGAACCCAGCGCCAAAACTCCAGCGACTGACTGGATTCAATGATGGCAGGAAGAGCGACTTGCACCCCTTGGGTAAACAGGTCAGAAATCAATGGTCGCAGATCGACTTCGCCTGCAAGCGGCCAGTAACATCCAACTTTTCGATGATCTCCCGGCAGTTCAGTTGCCTTTAACTGAGTAATGACTTCACTGGAACAACGCTCATTTGCTTGCTCTTTTAAATCTTCACGCAGCGCTCTAAGCTGTGACCGCGTCTGCTTTCGCCATGCGTTAACACGTTCCCAGGCCGACGATGACGGGTTTGGCAGGCTGTCGGAACTCAAACCCATATAGTCCGGATCAACCTCATGACTATAACAAGGTGGCGACGCATACTCGTGTTGCTTTCCACCTGATTCATCATCCAGAGGTTTTGACATTGCTTCTCTCCAATGCGCTCCGTGTACAAAATGAGCCGTTAACAACCATAAACGCAGATGCCTGATCGCCTTGTACGCTGCATCTCAATGGCCCCATAATTTCGCCCGCTGCATCATGCTCCCGGTTACTAATTTATTAGCAAATGTACGCAAATACTAGCCACGTAGCCCAATGCAATCACTGGCGTCCAGCGCAGATGGCTGAAAAAAGTGTACTGACCGCGTGCCTGCCCCATCAATGCAACGCCCGCTGCAGACCCTATTGACAATAGACTGCCGCCTACACCAGCGGTAAGAGTAACCAGTAACCATTGCGTCGATGACATATCCGGGTTCATCGTTAAAACAGCAAACATAACAGGGATATTGTCCACTACCGCCGACAGTACACCGACCATCGCATTTGCATAGGTGGGATCAAAACTGCCATAAATCGTTTGTGAAACTATGCTCAGGTAACCAATCAAGCCCAGCCCTCCGACGGACAGGATTATTCCGTAGAAGAAAAACAGGGTGTCCCATTCAGCTTTCGCAATTCTGGAAAACACATCGAAATCATAGGGGTCACTGCTGGAGCTGGGAAGGTTGCCAATCGTGTTCTGCCAAAAGTTCGATTTGTGCTGCAGATAAAAACCAAACATTTTCAGATAGGCCAGGCCGGCCATCATGCCGAATACGGGCGGGATGTGAAGAAAACTGTGAAATGACACCGCCGTGACAATGGTGAGCAGAAACAGAAAAACAATGCTGATGCCCCCATACTTCAATGCGCTTGCATCAACTTTCGCATCTACAGGAGAGCCTTCGGGGAGTGTCATCTGCATAAAATAAGCGGGCACTAGATAGTTCACCAGCGACGGAATAAACAGTGCGAAAAAATCACCGAATGGCAGAATACCTTTTTGCCACACCATCAATGTAGTGATATCACCAAACGGACTGAACGCCCCACCGGCATTGGCAGCGATCACGATGTTTGTACAGGCCACCGCGACAAAGCGTGGTTGCCCCTCACCGACAGAGAGAATAACCGCGCACATTATCAGCGCTGTAGTGAGGTTGTCGGCTATGGGTGAAATAAAGAATGCCAGAAACCCGGTCAGCCAGAATAAATTCACATAACTGAAGCTACGCGAGGTCAACCAGTTTCGCAGCGCATCAAAAACGCCGCGCTCCAACAGCGCATTTACGTAGGTCATTGCAACCAGCAGGAAGAAGAACAGCTCTGCGTAGTCCAGAAAAGTATGGCGAATACTCGCAGAAACAACATCTGTTATTCCATGCTCATTGTACGCAATCGCAATGATTATCCATATTACTGCCGCGGCCAACATAACCGGCTTTGACTTTCGAAGATGTATTTTTTCTTCCAGAATCACCAGAATGTAGGCCACGACAAAGACAATCAGCGCGGATATACCTGCCCAACTGGTCGTTAAGTCCAGTGTGGTGGCCGTACTGTTTGCAGTAGCCTGGTCGCTTGAAACAGCGCACAATAGAAATAACAGAATTTTATTCATACAGCTAAAAGACATTGGCAAAAACGGGGCGCGAGTGTAGCAACATTTTGTTTGTGATACCCGTCGGCATTTGGGCACTACATGGCAATAACATGTACATTCACTGCAAGATTGACACCGCTGATACAGCAAGAGTCGCCTCAAATCGGATAGAGGTTTGTTAAACTGTCGCGCTAAACTGTCACGCTAAACTGTCACGCCAGGCATAGATCCCACACCAGTAGTGCCGATGGAGTGCACAAAGTCTGCTCCATCCCTTCACTATTGTGTCACTGAACGATCAAGACTCCATGCAAAAAGCCATTATGAACAAGCCTGTTTGGGCGCATTCCCTCTTTTTCCCCGCGGCTTGCATCTACGCGTCCATGGCAGTGCCTTTGTCGGTCTTTGCCATGGCCAGTGGCTGGCCAGAGGCACTGCTCGGACAGGGGCACGCTTTTGAAATGCTGTTTGGGTTCGCACTCGCGGTAGTGGCTGGTTATACCCTGGGGCCCACCCAGCCAAAGTTATTGGACGGCTTGTTAATGCTGTGGCTGTTTGCGCGAATTGCCCAATTCGGCGCACCGTTCAGCGTGCAGGCATTGGCTTTTTCAGGTCTTTTTGGGCTGGCATTAGCGTGGCACATCGTACCTCGTTTCCTTGCAGCGAAGAAATGGCGCAATCGAATGTTAATACCACTGCTGGGCGGATTATGTCTGTTGCCGGCAGCCTATCTGTTAGCGCAGAAGCTTGGCACTCCTTTTAGCACGCAGTTGATCTTGCACGAAGCTGTTTTATTTTTCGCGATGCTTATGGCGTTCATGGGTGGCCGGATAATTGCACCGGCAGTTGCGGGCGAGTTTCATAAGCAAGGTCGCGAACTGGATGCCAGGGTACAGCCGCGTATTGAGGCAGCCTTTATCATTCTGTTGGTGGTGGCCACATCCGCACTACTTGTACCCGGCGGCAATGTCATAGCTGGCTTGGCGTGCGTAGTGTCAGGTTTGCTGATTGGCGTGCGGCTGTTGCGTTGGCAACTCTGGTACTGTCGATCAAGACTGGACCTGATCGGGCTTTGTATAGGCTACGGCTGGCTAGGCCTTGGGCTTTGCCTGTTCGGCTTGGCAATCGCTACTAACTCGCAGCAGACGGGTGTATTGCATATTATTACTGTCGGCGCCCTGGGCAGCCTGACCAGCGGCGTTATGAGTCGCATACATTATCAACGACTGAGAAGAACACCACCGCCATCAACACTGGTAGTATGGATGCTTACCACCGTAGCCATTGCGACCCTACTCAGGGTGGCAGCAACTTTATTTGCTTCGCCTAATCAACTATTGCTTCTATCTCTGGCTGCAGTGGCGTGGACGCTGTGTTTTGCCGTGCTGGGTTGGCTGTTTGTGATTAATCTGTATCGAAGTATTCGCCGGTCCAGGAGTAATTGACCGCACTACCCCTCAGATTGTTCGCGATAACAGCAACCGCAAACAGTGCACCGGTGCAATCCATGCAATTTTGCTCGATCTTCCGAAAAATGAAGCCAATTAAATCTCGTCTATAGAGTTTTTTCGATACCTGGAATATTGCTGCGCAAGAATGCGTGCTTCCCACGCCGCAGTAGGCTGCTGTTATTTACCCTGCTCCGCTGCCACTTTGCGCAACACCAATCGATTGATTAACGGGCGACAAACTTCGCAACGAAATTGTGAACCTAAATCAAACATCATTTCGTCGGCATCTTCGCAGCCCGCAGCAATTGATTCCTCGATACTGTGTCGGTAAAAATCGTTACATGTGCAAATGAGTTGCGGCTCTGCAGCTCTTTGATTGAAATTCATGTGCAAAACCCCTTTTACTTAAACACAGTTGGAGTGCGACTCAAATCGCATTTTGTCATCGCCGCAGTGTTTTCTTCATAGCACGAGCACTAAGTCTGAGAACCTAAATAATCATGTATATTATATGCATATTTTAACAGAGTCGCTACACAGACTTATTGTGGCATTAACCGAAATCATGCAAGTGCGTATAAACAGTTTGCAGCCACTTGTACGCCAGGCTGGCAGCAACCTTGATGTTTACGCTCAGTAATTCTGGAACAGGCATGTTGGCTGGTGTACCCTCTCCGGGCTGAGCACTGCGCCACGCACTGGTACAGAGGCCACAAGAAATTACTAGAGGAAACCTGATGTCTTTGTTTAAAACCCCGCTGCTCGTCATGCTATTGATGCTTCTCGGCTTGACCGCCTGTGGCGGTGACGATCCTTCCGCAAGTGCGGTAGTGGCTGCAGCTGACACCAGAAGAAGCCTGCCCGCCGGTGAATTGATAGGGTCCGTCAATGCGGCGGGGGCTCATCAGTGGCTGGGAATTCCTTTTGCGCAGCCGCCGCTTGGCGCTCTGCGCTGGCGTGCT
The DNA here is from genome assembly GCA_030431775.1 of Gammaproteobacteria bacterium. GTDB lineage: Bacteria > Pseudomonadota > Gammaproteobacteria > Pseudomonadales > JAUIET01 > JAUIET01. The sequence goes on along the minus strand of JAUIHW010000047.1, from coordinate 4,619 downwards.
CCACAAGCCATGCCGCCCTGGCCTGGCGTGAGGGAAGCCACCGAGCGCGGCAAACCCTGTCTTCAGCCTGTTGGCTTTAATACCGATACTGCAGGTGTGATTGAGAATGTGCTTGGCGATGAGGACTGTCTGACACTGGACATTTACGCGCCTCCAAAAAATACCGAAACCGCAAATGAAGGTGCTGCTTTGCCGGTGATGGTCTGGATTCACGGCGGCGGTAACTCCATGGGTGATGCCAGCCCTTACGATGGCAGCCAGCTTGCCCTGTCACAGAATATTATCTTCGTCGCCATTCAATATCGCCTTGGCCCACTGGGCTGGTTTTATCACCAGGACCTGCATCCGAAGGATGCGAACAGTAATGACCGCTCTGGCAACTATGGCACACTGGACACCATTGCCGCCTTGCAATGGGTACAGCAGAACATTTCCGGCTTTGGCGGAAACCCCGACAATGTCACCGTTTTTGGTGAATCAGCCGGTGGCGTTAACGTATTTGCGCTACTGGCCTCGGCGCAGGCCAATGGTTTGTTCCACCGGGCAATTGCACAAAGCGGCATTGCAAACTCTGTCAGCATCAATGGTGCGACCACGGTTGAGAAAAACGCCAGCCATACAATGGCTGATAAGCTACTGAAAAAACACAACTTGAATACTGTGGCTGAACTGCGCTCGCTGAAGGGTTATGAGCTGGTTAGCGCCTACATGGCCACACCCGAAGACATGATGCTTGAAATGCCAACGGTGATCGCCGACGGAACTGTTCTACCAGGCGCTCCACTACTTGAGGCGCTGCAGTCGGGCAAGTACAACCAGGTGCCCGTCATGCTTGGCACCAATCACGACGAATTCAAACTGTTTATGGCTCAGGACCCGGCCAGAGTCAGCCGCTATTTCGGCTTCTGGATGAAGCAAAACGATCCGCAAAGTTATGATCGCGATGCCTACTATGGTTCAGTGCAGTGGCGTATCGCCGGCGCCGAGGCGCCTGCCCGGGCTATTGCAACACCAAGGTATGTATACCGTTTTGATTGGGATAATCTGGGGTCGCCGCTGTGGATGGACCTACCGGCTATATTCGGCGCGGCCCACGCGTTCGAGATTCCCTTCGTACTGGGCGGGGTCTCGCTGGGTCCACTCACCGAGCTGGTCAATAATAGCGGCGATGAGGAAGGACGGCTGGCATTGTCCGAGGCCATGATGAACTACTGGGGTAACTTCGCCCACCATGGCGACCCGAACAAAGGCAAGCCCGTTGCTACCAGATGGCTGCCCTGGCAGCAAGAAAATGAACGCTTCATGGTCTTTGATGACGCGCAATCTGGCGGTATTCGCATGTCTGAGGATACCGTTACACTCGCCGAGTTGATGGCCGAGCTGGCAGCAGACGAACGCTTTGAGACACCTGAGGCGCGCTGTGGGTTTTTTGAGGAACTGAGCGGCTGGAGCATGGCGGTCAGACCGTATAAGTCCGCAGTGGGTTGTTAGCGACAACAAGCCTCCCATTCCGAGGCCCAGTTCACTCCGGAAGGCTGAAGGCAACTACATAGTCGCCAATGGTCGTTTGCATATACTGATGCCCTCCTGCGGCAATCACTACATACTGCTTGCCGTTTCTGGTAGACACAAAGCTCATAGGTGTGGCCTGACCACCCGCCGGCAGGCGGCCCTTCCACAGCTGTTCACCGGTATTTATATCGAAGGCGCGCAGATAGTCATCCTGCGCTCCGGCAACAAACACCAGTCCACCCCGGGTAACGATTGAACCACCCTGGTTAAAAGCCCCGGGAATCGCAATACCGAGCGGCGCCACATCACGAGTAGAGCCCAAAGGGCGTTGCCAGAGCAGCTCACGGGTGTTGAGATCAATCACCGACAGGCGACCCCATGGCGGCGCATTGCACGGCACGCCCAATGGCGACATAAACGGCCGCTCGGTACTGATCGCATAAGGCGTGCCCGTTTGAGGCGAGATGGGCACACCGCGCTCATCAAACGAAATTTGCTCTCCTGGTGGCGCTTCATCCCGCGGCAGCAACTTCAACAGCAGTGGCATGTAGGAGGAATTAACAGCCATGAGCTTACGCGACTCATCCACCGACACACTGCCCCAGTTCGTAACGCCGTTGTTACCGGGCCAGGACAGGCTACGATCCAGCCCGGGCGGAGTGAACTTGCCCTCGTAGCGCAATTGCTGAAACGCAATTCGACACCATAGCTGGTCGAGTGCCGTCGCTCCCCACATATCCTTTTCAGTCATTGGCGCAGGGGTAAGACTGGGCATACCCACTGAGGCAGGCTGCGTTGGGGAGTAGATTTCACCGGGTACCGTGCCACGCGGCACCGCTTGTTCTTCAACCGCGGCCAGAGGCTCGCCATTGCGGCGGTCCAGCAGAAATATCTCGCCGTGCTTGGTAGGCTGTATCAATGCCGGTACCAACTCATCATCTATCTGCAGATCAACGAGCACCGGCTGCGAGGCCACGTCGTAGTCCCACAGATCGTGGTGCACTGTTTGAAATGCCCAGCGTACCAACCCCGAACTCGCCTCAAGCGCTACCACCGAACTTGAATAACGATCCTGGTCAGCGGTGCGTTGGCCACCAAAGTAATCAGGCGTAGCGTTGCCGGTCGGCACAAACACCAGGCCCGGTGCCTCATCGGCGCTGAACAGGCTCCATGCATTCGGCGACCCTCGAGTATACGGCTGCCCCGATTGCCAGGGGCCCGCCTCAATAGGGCGCCCGGTATCCCAGGCCCAGCGCTGCTGCCCCGTGCTAACATCAAAGCCGCGAACCACACCTGGCGGTTCATCCACCGACATATTGTCCAGCACGAAACCACCCACCATTGCCACATCACCAACAACAGCCGGTGGTGAAGAGACCAGATAATAACCGGGCTTAACCTCACCAAGCCCATCAAGCAGCGAGATTTCGCCGCCGTTGCCAAAGTACGGGCAACGCTCACCTGTTGTAGCGTCCAGTGCGATCAAACGGGCATCCAGTGTGGCAACAAGAATGCGTCGAGAGCAGACCCCATCGGCCGCGGGGGTTTCATGGTAAGACACACCCCGACAGGCCAGCATGTAAACACTGCTGGCGTCAATGTCCGGATCGTGGCGCCAGCGTTCCTGCCCGGTCTCCGCGTCCAGCGCAATCACAATATTGCGGGGTGAGCAAAGGTACAGGCTGTCATCCACTTTGAGTGGTGTGGCCTGAAAGCTATAGGCATTGTGTGCCTGCGGGTACGCCTCGGGTCGATCGCCGGTCTGGTAACGCCAGGCCACTTGCAGCTGGTGCACATTGTCAGTGTTGATCTGGTCCGAGGGCACATAACGTGTTCCTGCCTGAGTACGGCCATAATGGCGCCATTGGGCGGCGTCTGCGGAGTTGGCGGCAGAGGCTTGAGCAGGAGTAGAAGGCAGGGAGAAATGCGCAGCCTGCAAAACGCCCGATTCACCGCTGCCGAAATACGCGGTGGTCAGCACAGCAATGGCCGTGGCGATCACGCTGATGCCTGCCCAGCAAGCATTGCCAGTACCAACCCCTGACGTTGGCCGAGTACCAGGCCTTAAGACCAGCACAATCAGCACCGCCAGCCCCAGCGGCATACCCACCCTGGGTAACAGCAACCAGAATTCGAGACCCGTCTCGGCAAGAGCCCAAACCAGAGTGGCGACCACCAAGCCCAGATATAGCCACAAACCCAGCAAATGCCCCCACCACACCAGCAGCGCTACAATTAGTGTGACCAGTCCCGACAGCAGGTAATACAGGGAGCCTCCCAGACTCACCAGCCAGACCCCACCGGCAGTAAGCCAACTGCCCACCGCAAGCAATAGCAGGCTCAGCACTCTCGGCGTGACCTTTCGGGCAACTTCAGCATTCATAGCGTCAATTCCGTTATTCTGGTTTTCTCTACAATACCCTGTAATAAGGTCAACCTGCCTCATGCATTTGCAGGGTCAGTTTTGCACACAGCTCTGCTAGTCGGCGTTTTCTGCTACCATCCAGGCAACAGGCGAACACTCATCGTTTGTTTCGCAGCATTGAATGCCAAGCAGAACATTTTCCTTATGAATGCCAAGAAAATGCAGCAATCCACCGACCTGGCCGGCATTTCCTCACAGGATACCCCATTATCTGTCGAGCAGTATGCATCGCTGGTAGCCGCCTTATACCGTGGACACTTCCAGGAGAAACCCTGGGAAGATTTCCTGGCCGAATTGCGCACGCTGTGTATGCCCTGCCAAACGGTGATCGGTCTGCGTGTGCCAACCCCTGGCGATGCGGGCATTTCCTATGTGGGCGGGGCGGATTACTCGCCAGAAGACATGCTCAACTTCGCCAACAACTACTCTGCACTGGCGCCACTGGTTGACTTGCCTGACGGTGAGACTGTTGCCCTGGACGACCTGATCACACGCGAGCAGTTGCACAACACCGTCTACTACCAGACCTTTATGAAGCCCTATAATCAGGAACAGGGAGTATAGGACGGATAAAGGGGCGGTTCGCAATAGAAGGAGCCACTCAGCCGCGATTCGCATGGGCATAGAAGAGGATGGAACAGCTAGAAATCTAAAGGATTGACTGGGTAGTTGTCGTGTTTTG
>JAUIHW010000046.1 GCA_030431775.1 Gammaproteobacteria bacterium | reverse complement strand
ATGGCAAGAATCAGCCACTGAGTTTCCTGGTCAAAGTGTTGTTTACGCCTTGGATACGTCGAAAGCCGATACGCTTTATCTCGAGATCGGCGATGTGAGTGCGACCACAGATTTTATTATTGCGTCACAGGATGGCCGAACCAAGCTTCTGTCTACTTACAGCGATACTGGAGAAGCGCTCGAAATTCCTGACGATCAAAACTATCAGTTAATGGTTGACCCACGCGGCGATCGTCTGAGCGAGTTCGAGTTTCGCCTGCATCGTCTTGAGTCAGTTAATCTGGATGGAGGTGTGATTGAACTGGGGCAATATATAGCCGGGAAAACTCAGCTACCAGGGCAGTCAATTCGCTACAGCCTAACTGTAAACGTAGGCCAGGAAGTGAATCTTGAGGTGCTTAGATCGGCGGTAACTACCGATTTTCAGCTGCTTGCTCCGGATGGTCGAACCAGTATATACAAAAGTTACGTTGGCAGTAATCGACCGATAGTGCTGCCTAGCGCAGGCAGCTATACCTTAATTGCAGACCCCAGAGGTTCTAAATTAGCCGATTTCGAGCTAAGACTGATTGCCGAGGCCGATTCTCGGTGATATTTATCACGGCTGGAATACACACAGTGTTTCATACTTGCCATTGAAATCACAAAGTGTGGGAGAGCGTTTGTGAGCACATTATTATTTATAAAAGACCACGGCCGGCGTATTTGGCAGCATGGATTCTTCACTCTGCTTGTTTTTTCTATTGTTGTGGCTCAGCCATCTTTGGCCGCCGAGTGTTCTGGTGACGCTTTGCAGCAGGCGAAACAGTTAAAGCAGGAGAAAAAAACCCGGGACGCAGTTCGGGTTATGAAAAAAGGCATTTCAACCTGTGAAGACTTTGCTTGGTGGCACTACCTCGGGCAGCTATACGAAGACATTCGCAAGTTTACTGATGCCAAAAAAGCCTATGTCAAGGCGAAGAATATGGCTGAGACATCAGAGCAGCAAGCCGCAGCAATTGCTGGCTATGGTTCAGTACTTTTAAAGAGCGGTCATCGCGCCGAGGCTTTACCGGTGCTGCAATCGGCACTGCAAATCTATCGAAATCCGCCAGGCTGGCTTATCGAAACCACGCAGGAGCTTGATTTGTTGATGAACGATGCGTCGGGGCAGGATCAGCTAATTACCAGAGGATTTAGCAATCAAGCCTTCGCTGCTCTGGCTATCCAGCGTTCCATCAATATTCGCCTGAATTTTCTGACCAATAAGACGGAATTGGATGAAGCATCAAAGCAGAGGTTGCCTGGCTTGATTGAAGAGCTTGCCAGCGACAAATACGCTGGAAAAACAATCTGGCTGATTGGGCATGCCGATGCGCGCGGCTCGGCTGATCTGAACATGAAATTGTCCTGGGCACGAGCGGAAGCGGTACAGAAAGTGATGGCCGCTGCGAATCCTGTACTGAAAGAGCGTATCAAGATTAATGGGAAAGGCGAGCAGGAGCCTCTGTATCCGGGTATGTCAGAGAAAGACTATTCCCTAAACAGGCGGTTACAACTATTGGTTGAATAATCATTCAAAGTTAGAAAGCCACTAAATCTACATTCATTGGCTTGCTAGTTCAAATATTGTTGCGCGTCGGGATGGCCGAGCTGAGCCGCTCTTAAGAAATAGCCTTTGCCTTTATCAAGATCAGGACTGTCTATACCAATCCCCCCGTCATAAATCTGCCCCAAATTAAAAAGGGCGTTCCTGTCACCCTGAGCGCCCGCAAGCTCGAATAATCGAATCGCCTCTTCAATATTCCGATCACGCACAGTACCGGCAAAATATTGGTTTCCCAGGATAGTTTGTGCCAGGAAAAAGCCCTGGCGGGAAGAATTCTCCAAAGCCGCAAGTGCGGTGCGCATTTCACTGTCTGTCGGCTCGTTACCTATGAGTAGCATTGCATACTGATACAAGGGGAAAGGCTGCCCTGATTCAGCCGCCTTAGCGGCCCATTGCTTGGCGAGTTGCAGGTTTTTGTCAACACCCCAGCCAGTGTCATATAGCTCGCTCAGTACTACCTGGGAGGCAACATCATTTTGTTCTGCCTGCGCACCCAAAGACTCAAGCAGCGAAGTGTCACCGAGAACTTTTATTCTTATAATCCCGCCGAGAATACTATTCGGGTATTCTCGCAGAAAGCGATTTGCCGGTGCTTGATTAGTGGAATTGATGGCTTCAGTAAATGCAAAGTACTCGGCAGGCTTAATAACAGCCGGATTGTTTTGCCCTGCGCTGGATTTGCTCTGTTGCACCTCTGCGACGGCTTGCTCCGCGTTGTTAGTTTGTTCCTGCGGGTCTGGAAGTGCAGGTCGATCTAGCAGGTACCAGACTCCCGCAGCGATCAAAATCGCAACAGCGACCAGCGACGTAGCTATCTTTGTACTCGAGGAGCTGGACTTAGCTGCCGTGTCGGGAGGAGTGTAGACCACAGTAGATTCAGTGGTATTTGCAAGCTCCAGACCTTGTTGGGTTCTTTTTATGTCGGCGATCAAATCGCGACAATTTTGATAACGGGATTGTCGATCATAGGCCAGCATCTTATTGGTCAACTGCTGCAATGGGCCGAATTGAGCAGGTAGCTGCGGGCTGCGCCGTTCGGCACGTTGTAAGGAGATCTCAGTAATGTTTTTGCCGTCGTATGGCACAGAACCGGCCAGCATTTCGTACAGCATAATGCCAAGGCTGTATATGTCGGTACGCAAATCCAGCTTTTCACCAGTAGCCTGTTCTGGGCTCATATATTTTGGTGAACCAATAACGGCTCGAACCTGGGTGATCTGGGTTATATCAGCTGAGTCGTTTTCGGTGCGCGCAATTCCAAAATCCGTTAAGACCGCCGTTCCATCATCTCGAAAGAGCACGTTGTCAGGCTTAACATCGCGGTGAATAAAGCCCTTATCGTGTGCATACGCCAGTGCACTGGCTATTTGTGCGGTTATCTCCAGTGCCTCGTTTTGACTTATTGCGCGTTGCAACCTGGATTTTAAATCGCCCCCGGGTAGTATCTCCATGGAGAGGTAATAGAGGCCGTCTTGTTCGCCAACGTCGTACACAGGAACGATGTTGGTGTGCGTCAGATTACCGACAATTCGCGCTTCGCGCAAAAATCGGCGGCCAAACTCAGCGTCTACAGCCAGTTGCGGCGAAATAACCTTCAATGCAACCGGACGATCAAAGCCCTCCTGAACCGCAAGAAAAACGCGGGCCATGCCGCCTTCGCCAAGCAATTTCTCTATTCGGTACCCGGGGATTTTAATGGGGATATCTTCTGCCACTTGATCGTTATTTTGCTTCCACCGTGATCGCCATTATACTCTGAATTCTGCTGTGCAACGCAGAAACCAGAGCAAGGAAATGAACAGAGAGTTGGAACCTGCCAGACCGCTACTGCTGAGTGAAATACAGCTATTCCAGGGTTTATCCAGTAATGACTTTACCGACATCGCTAGACGTTGCAAGGTGCGCCACTTTGTTCGTCAGGAACTGATACTCGCTCGTCACCAGAACAGTAGCGATGTGCACTTTATCAGCCGCGGCCGTGTCCGTATTACCAGTTTTTCCAAAGGCGGTAAGGAAACTACTTATCACGATAAAAGCGTTGGTGATGTGTTCGGTGAACTCGCAGCGATTGACGGCGCCGCCAGGGCTGCCGATGTGGTCGCTTTGGAAGATACTACAACCGTCAGTACGACCGCGGAAGTGTTTCGAGATTTGCTAGCGCGCTACCCCACTGTCAATCAACGCTTGCTGAAACAACTGGCGGCGAACATTCGTGGCTTGACTGACAGGGTATTCGAATTCACCGCTCTGGGCGTGTCAGCGCGTATTCGGGCGGAGCTATATCGCCTCGGTAAAAGCGCAAACGAAGCGGTACAAGAAGACAGAAATAGAGTTTTGCTCGATCCAGCACCAAAGCATGTCGAACTGGCTAGTCGAGTTGCAACGACGCGGGAGGCAGTAACCCGAGAAATCAATACGCTGGTAAAAATGGGGCTGGTGCAAAAAAACGGGCCGCAAAAGCTGCTATTGCTTGATCTAAACAAGCTCGCCGAAGCCATCGATTAACACCCTCTTCTTCATAACACGTGCTTTTTAGCACATCCTAGATATTGTGGTTACCGCACAATAGACCTGTGCTGTGACGAAGTAGCTCTCCACGAAGCAGCACAACAGCAGTAGGCCCGGCAAGGACGCCAGGCTTTTTTTAATTTGAACCAATAGCCAGTTCTATAGAGTGGAAAGCCATGCTAATGAAGAACGTGCTGTATTTCAGTGCAGCAATTGTGCTCTCATCCGTATTATGGACATCGCTGTGGATGCTGCTCCAAGCGGCACTATTTTGATGCAGCACTCAGTGCAAAGTAAATAAGGTGATCAGTGCTTGCCGAATCTGGGCAAGAATCGGAATGTTCGAATGGGGGGATGCCCAGGCTGATTTGGCCTCGACTATCCAAGGTAATGGAATCCCGATGCACAAATACATAGGGTTCATCGTGCTTTGCTATAAAGCTGCCGTTTGTAGATTGATCAATGAAGACAAATCGTCCGCGGCGGCATTCCACCCGGGCGTGAAGCTTGGAAACCATTTTGTTGGAGACAATCAAATCACTCTCCGCGGCACGGCCGATAAGTACTTGATCATCGTGCTCGATAAGTTTCTTAGTCTGTGTGCCGCTTCTAAGTAACAGTTGACAGGCTTGACTTCTCCGAATATCAGACGCAAGGCGTTCATAGCGGTTCACGCTGGTTTGCTCTGTGCTATCGCTGGCGTGCTGGACTCTAAAAACAGGTGTCGATTTGCTGAATCCCTTAAAGCTTGCTACATCGAGCAGCGTGAGTCGTTTTTGCAATGCTTCAGGAAGAAGCGCTTCGACTTCGCTCGTGACAATGGTTTCTCCTGGTTTCGCAAAATCACACACGCGCGCGGCCAGATTAACAGCATCTCCGTAAACATCGCCGGAATCATGGATGACTTCACCCCAGTGAAAGCCAGCCCGAATCTGCAAATTACTGGCCTGATTCTGTAGATGCATTGCGTGGCAGGCAGCCAATGCCTGTTCGCAAGCGACAAATTCGGCCAATACGGAATCGCCAACGGTTCTAAGCACTGATCCACCAGCCTGACTGACGTGCTCTCGCATCGACTTTAATACCGCGGTAATCTTTGCATGCGCCTCACGATCACCAAGATTTTGGTATAAGTCGGTACTGGCGCAAATATCGCAAAAGAGTATTGCTCGATATTGCGGTGACATTCCGGCCTCTGGATTCCCTTAAAGGGCTATTAAAGGCGAATAATCGCGCTCGCGCAATGCCATCAATGAACCATTGGTACTTGAGATAAACTGCGAAGTTCATAGTATCCTGGGCTAAATACAGTACACTCCGAAAAAGAACGTTTGGCGCAACAGCATCGGTTGAGGAGGCCATATGGCGAGCACAAGACGGGCAGGCGATGATGCGAACGTCAGGCCTATCGGCCACTGGATTATGCTTGCATCGCTTTACTTTACCAGCGGTGCTTTCGCTGAAGTGGAGTTTGATGGCTCCATCGGGCCCAATGCAAATGGAACTCTTAGATCGGGCGCAATTGAAATCGGCGAGAGTGATGGCCAACTCGCCGGTACCAATTTGTTTCACAGCTTCAGTAGATTTAATGTGCTGAGTGATGAGCTGGTGACGTTTACCCACACCTCTCTCGAGCTGGACAATATTATTGCCCGCGTCTCAGGTATAACACCCAGCCTGATCAATGGTGCAGTCGCTACTCGCTTTTTAAATGGGGCAGACGTATCGCCAAGTTCTGCTGTACTATGGTTGTTGAATCCCAATGGAATTTTGCTTGGTGATGGCGCCAGTTTTGATGTGAGTTCGGTGTATCTAAGCACTGCAAATCGCTTGGGATTCGACAATGGCGAAAGTATCTTTTCTCATGACATCGACCTTTCTTCAACATTGTCTGTTGCCAACCCGGTCGAATTTGGCTTTCTGGACCAGCAGGCTTTGCCACAGAACCTGGTCCCGGGCGGCATTAGCCTGCAATTTTTGGATTCGGGAAATTTCAATCCGCAAGTGTTCTTGTCGAACATTCATCTGATTGGCACGAGTGTTGACCCTGCAGACCCCGGCGTAGTGATTACAGGAGATTTACTCGGGTCCTTTGTTGACAATGCGGGAGCGATCGCAAACAGTAGCCAGCTGGTGTCTAGCGGCATGGAGATTATTGCGCTAAGCACTCACCCGGGTGATGGCAGTAGTGTTGAGCTGTTTTCCAATCAGGCCGATCGCTTATCTGGAACCCTTGGCACGGTAGAAATCAACAATGCGAATTTAACCGCGGTATCAAACCCTCTTGAATCAGTTACCACGGTTTCAATTGATGCTGCCAATATTCTGGTCAACAACTCAGTGTTAGATGGGCTGACAACACCCAATGAAGTGAGCTTTCGGCTGCGAGCGGAGGATGCTGCGGTATTTACTGATTCCATACTGCGTACAAGTACCTCGGGCGCAAATCCAGCCGGATCAATATTCATCGACGCGAGCGGGCTGGCTCTCGACAATACCTTGTTAAGCAGCGAGGCAGTCCAGCTGATGACTGCCTCCGAGCTGGGCAATACAGGCAATATAGTAATTGGTAGCAGCGAGTCTCTTCCGCTTACCACCTTCCTTGCAAGGGAAAGTCAGCTTCTGACCACCAGTAGCGGTCTAAGCGACGCGGGCGACATTATCGTGAACGCTGTTCAGGATATTAACTTGCTTGGCAGTTCGCCGGACAGCCGAACATTGGTTGGAACGCTCAGTGGCGGTGGCGGAAACTCAGGCGACGTAATTTTTCTTGCGGATAGAATAGTGGGAGAATTTACGAGTGTATTGTCGACCGGCGCTAACGAAAATATTGACACACCACTTATTGGCCTGATTGCTGAAAACGGTGATTTACTGCTTGATCGCTCGACCCTATTCAGCGCAGCAACAGATGGTGCTTCCGCAGATATTGTTTTACAAGCCAGTGAGAATATTGTTCTTACTTCAGTTGGCGAAACCAATTCTATCCAAAGCATTAGTAATGGTGATCTAAATGCTGGTTCAATTACTGTTGCCGCCGGCTCCGATCTGATGATTGCTGGGAGTTTTCAAGTTAATAGCGGGCGCCTTGAGAATGTGCAGGACCTGGCGCAGGCTGGAGAGATATTTCTTAGCGGCCAAAATGTAATGCTGGATGCTAGTGAAGCCATCGTCACGGAAGACCAAGCGCGTGGGATAGTAATTGACAGTTCAACTGTTGGTGCAGGAGCGGGTGCGGATATCCGAATAGCCACCACTAGCGATACAGGATCGGTCGCCATTTTGGGTCCTGTTTCTATCACCAGTACTGCCCGTGGAGCCGGTGATGCTGGCAATGTTCGCATTGTTGGTCACAGTATTTCCAGTGCGACAGCAGGGAATGTTCCAGGAGCGAATTTGTCAACTTTGACGACCGGCAGTGGTAGTGCAGGCATGTTGCAGATTCTAGCTTCTGAAGAGCTGACTCTTGATCAGGCAATAATTTCAAGTTTAAGTGCAGCAGACGGTTCAGCGGGGTCGATCGATCTCGGCGCTAGATTTGTTAACCTAACAGACTCACTACTGAATACCTCTACGCAGAGCAGTAATTCATTGGATACACCGGCCAGCCTTCGAATTAACTCTCTGGATGAGTTGGTGGTAACTCGTTCCACCGTGGAAGGCAGCTCACTAGCACAAGCTCCGGGAGCCGAACTATTTTTCACCTCGACCGGATTGATCGAAATTACGGATACCACTGTTCAGTCCAATAGCTTTGCCCAGGGTGGTTCCGGTAACGTGGTTGTATCGGCCGCAACAACTCTCAGCATCAGCGAAGAATCATTTCTGGCCACGAGCACTCTGGGTAGTGCACGTGGAGGTGATGTAGTCCTAAATGCGACTGACGTGATCATAGACCAGCGCAGTATTATCGCCACAGCTGCCTCCGGTAGTGCGGATGCTGGCCGCGTTGCTATTGTTGGAGAAGAAATAGCTTTGAATAATGGGTTTGTTGAAACATCTTCCGAAAACGGCGGAGGTGGGGATATTACCCTGCTTGCGGAGCAGATTAGTTTGTTCAATCAGACCGGCTTAACGGCAAGCTCAAGCTCGTCCGATAGTAGTGGCAACGGCGGCTCCATCACTATCGGTACTGCGCAACAGGCAGCAGCGCTGGTCCTGGTCGAACGCTCACTGCTGAGCGCCAGTGCTGATGCTGGAAATGGCGGGCAGATTAGTATTAATGCGGACACTTTTCTGCGTGATGCCAGCTCAGTGTTTCTTGTCACTTCGGTATCGGGTGATCCTGGACAGTTTGCGATTAATGCGCCGGAGCAAGATATAAGCGCTGCTGTGAATGATCTTGAGGTTCCGGTGTTAGACGCGAGCAATTTAATCACTGATGAATGTTCTCGTATAGATTCAAGTACGCAGAAGAGCAGCCTATCAATTCCGGCCTTAAATGGTGCCCAAGAGTCATTGAGTGGTTATCGCAGCAGCTTATTGGGGACTGTAGACGACAAGAATGACGCTGCTAAAGTCGGAATCGGCGCCGGAAATAAACAACAGCGACACAGCGGTGTTACGAAGAGACTTTCGCGAACTTACAACATGCTTCTGTTTAATCAGCCGTGCTAAAAGGCATGTATTTCCTTTCGTTGATGGAATGATGGCACACCACCCGACCATCCATCACTGTCAACCGCACGGCAGTTTAGTTTATCTCAGTGGCTGGAATATCGAATAGATTGTTGCTCAATACCACAAGTCGGACGATCGCTAAAACAGTCGCGCCATTACAAAGCCTGTACTGAACACAAAGCCCAATGCCGGCACCCAGCGGGGAAATAGCAGCACGCCGAATGCGTTTGGCTCTCGGCCTTTGATGCGAAAGAGCGCCAGGTTTACCAGGGCAAATACACTCAGCATAATGATTGAGGTGGCCTCTGCAAGCGAGGCCAGGCCGCCCAACAATGCAAATGTCAGTACGATGGCGCTGACTAAACTGGTGGCAAACACTGGAGTACGCGTACGCGGGTTCACGGTAGCAAGCACGGCCGGCAATTGCGCTCGGCAGGCTAGGCCATACAGTACGCGCGAGGCCATTATGATCTGAATCAGTGCGCCATTGATGATAGCGACTATGCCAATCAAGGAAATTGGCAGTGGGTCCAGCCCGCTTTGGCTGCTGAATACAAGGGCCAGCGGTGCTTTACTCTCTGCGAGCCGGTCGAGGGGCAATGCCATCACCGCAGCCGACATAATCAGGCAGTACAGCACTGTGGTGACCAGCAGCGTCAGAATTATCGCCAGCGGCAGGTTTCGCTTGACGTCTTTCACTTCCTCGGCGACATCGACCATGTCTTCAAAGCCGATAAACGCGTAGAAACCCAACAAAACCCCGGCGAATATTGCGTTCACGTCATACCAAGACGCGCCAGGCAGCAATTTCGGGAATTGCTCTGGAAACTGCCGAAGCGCGTCGCCACTGACGGCAATCACCGCCAGTAATCCGCCAATTTCCAGCAAGGTTATGAATGCTGCCAGGCGCACGGATTCGGCGATACCCCACGCAGCAATCAGAAAAAGACTGCCAGCCACCAGCACTGTCATCAGCATTGGATTCAGGCCCACAAATAACCCGGTCTGCAGGACAAAGGCATTGATCAAAGCGGCCGAGGACACAATGCCGGCCAGTGCGACCGCAAGGCCAACAAGCAGTGCGAGATGGCGCGAGCCGAAGCCCTGTTGGGTATACAAAGCCGCGCCGGCCGCGCGCGGGTAGCGCCCACTCAATTCGGCGAACGATAATGCCGTCAACGCAGCCAATAAGGATGCCACCAGAAACGCCAGCGGAGCGAGATAACCGGACTTCCCGGCAAGTTCGCCCACCAAGGCGTAAATCCCGGCACCAATCGTCGTGCCCAGACCGTACAGCACCAGCAAGGGAAGGCTGATGACTCTGTTGAGACTTGTTTTCGAGCTATCCATTGGCCTGGCTTTTCTTCGCCCTAGCCAATGTATATCCGCAGCGCATAGGAATTCTTGCGCTAAGTCAAAGCCTGGTGGCTTGAGGTGACCTTTTTGCTGCGATCACTGACCAGAAAACACAACACGGCCAGCACAAATAATCCAATGGCCAACCACAATACCCGCAAGTATTGCGAGTCGCCCAGCAGCAGGGCCGCCAGCCATGGCCCCGCGCTGCTGCCAAGCGTCGTAAAAAAGGAAGCCGCAGCCAGCACACTGCCGCTGCGGTCCAGGGATGCGAGCAGCGATTGAATGAAGGGCAGGCAATAAGCCCAGCTAAAACCGAGTAAGCAACCACCGGCAATAAAGGCGGTGAAGCCACGGCCGTGAATGAGAATTAACAGGCCCACAATCGAGACGGCGATGCCCACCAGCAAGGGGCCGAGGTAGGCAAACCGGCGGCCGATAATGATGATGGTAAAAGCCCCGGGTATACCCACCAGAGACTGAATCAGCAGGGCAGACCCGATCTGCTGGGACGAGAGCCCCCAGGAAACGGCTAGGCGTTCAATATAGGAGAATTGGGCCGCCATCGCGGCTTCGTAGATGCCAAAGCCCAGCATGGCAGCCATCGCAGAGAGACCGAATAGCTTGGCAAGCGAGTTCTGGTCGAGTTGCATGCCAAAGTAGGCCTTACCCTGCTTTTCAGCAGCTGCTTCTGCTGGAACATAATGACAACACAGCAATGCAAACACATCCAGGGTAGCAATGATGGTGAACATGCCGGCCACTCCCAGCTGCGCCGAGTAGACCGGCAAGACATACAGCACAAGGCCACTGAATATGAATTGCAAGGTGACGAACACACCGTAACCGCGCTCCGGGTCAGCGGATCGGCTGAAGGCAGCCAGCGTGGCTACATATACCACGCCACTGCCGAGCCCAGCGACAAATCGAACAAGCAGAAACAATGGGTAATTGTGTACCGTGAAGGCCGACAGCGCGTCTGCCAGTGCTGTTATCACCAGTGCCCACACAGCCAACTGGCGTAAGCGCAGATAGCCCATTTGAAAGGCAAGCGCCAGGGCAATAATCGCCCCACCCAGAAAATTGGCCGAGGCGGCAAAGCCTGCCTGCTGTTCAGTCAATGGAGAACGGTCCACCAGCACACCGATCAAGGCTGGCAAAGACAGCAGTTGAAACAAGGCAACCGTTCCCAGGCAGGACAGTGCCAGTAACTCTCGGGTAATGCGAATGCGCATTCAGCCGCGCTCAGTCACTGTGGCCATCGAGGCTGAGTAAGGGTTTGTATAAATCCGGGCGCCGGTCGCGGAATACACCCCAGGCCCGGCGATATTGGTGTTGGAAAGCGAGATCAAAGCTGGCGGTGAGTACTGTCTCAGTGTGGCGGTCGGCCTCAGCGAGCATTGCACCACAGTGGTCGGTAATAAACGAAGAGCCGTAGAAAGTGATTTCTTCGCCCTGGCTTTGCTCCGTGCCGATTCGATTGGATGCAATCACCGGCACCATATTCGCGGCTGAATGCCCGCGCATTGTGGTTTGCCAGTGGTCCTTGCTATCCAGGGTCGGGTCGGCGGTTTCACTGCCAATGGCTGTGGGGTAGAGCAGCATTTGTGCGCCTTGTAGCACCATCACGCGAGCCGCTTCCGGAAACCACTGGTCCCAACACACGGCAACCCCAATGCGGGCATAGCGTGTCTGCACCACCTGAAAACCCGTGTCCCCGGGGCTGAAGTAAAACTTCTCTTCATAGGCCGGCGAATCTGGAATATGGCTCTTGCGATAATGACCGACAATCTCGCCGTCGGCATCTATCACTGCTAGAGAGTTGAAGTAAGCCTGCCCTGCGCGTTCAAAATAGGATATCGGTAGCACCACTTGTAAGGAACGCGCCAGTGCCTGCATGTGTTTGATGGTCGGTTGTTCTTCCAGGGTGTGCGCCAGGTCAAAGTGCTTTGACTGTTCATCAATACAAAAGTAGGGGGTTTCAAACAACTCCTGAATGAGTACGATCTGCGCGTCCTGTTCAGCCGCCTGATGAATGAGACGGCTGGCTTTCTCTACATTGGCGGATGTGTCCCAGCTGCAGGCCATTTGTGTGGCGGCGACGGTAACAGTCATGTCGGTTGCACTCAGTGAACGGTGGTTTCAAATAGTACCAGCTGGCTGGTTTTTCAGCCGTCACCCATTATTGGAATTGCATGCTTTCGTTGCAGGAAAGCCGGTAATCACGGCCGCCCAGCGGTGTGACCACTAAACCGCGGCAGTACCAGCCGCGAAAATCGCCATCCTGTATTCGCACCAGGCCGGCATCCGGCAGTGGTCCGAAGGGGCTCATATCTCGTTGTTCAGCTCCGGAAGCGCCGGCTACGGCGGCTGCCGATGAAGCCGTATCACTCGTGCTTGTGGCAGAGCTGGCTGGCCGGAAGCCATCCAGCTCATAATGCGGCTGGGTGCGCACAAAGACCTGCTTGCCGGCAAAACTCTCCGGCAAAAACTGGCCATCGATAATCTCGGCCGTGGCCGATGCGCCGGCGGCCATCTGAAAATTCTCGCCGTGGATAACCACAGCCCATTGGGCGTCGCCCGCTGTTAGCGGGGCAGCCAGTAGCAATGCTAGTAAACCGGTGAGTCTGCTCATGCTTGGCCTCCCTGTGCCTGCCTGAAATTGAATTGCCAAGCCTACCATGAACGGTGTGATTTCAAGTAGCATGCAATCATGGATTACCATTACCAACCGATCCCGCTGCCTGAACGTGAAGAGCTTAGTGACGAAGAAGCACTCGCCCGCGCGCGGGCTTACTACCAGTGTATTCGCCAGCGTCATACGGTGCGTGATTTTTCGTCGCGGCCGGTGTCACGCGAACTGATTGAACGCTGCATTCTTGCTGCAGGCACCGCACCCAGTGGTGCCAACCACCAACCCTGGCACTTTGTGTGCATTAATGACCCGGATACCAAGCACCAAATTCGTGTTGCCGCCGAGCGCGAAGAGGCGGAATTCTATTCCGGGCGGGCAGGCGACACCTGGCTAAGCGATCTGGCAGACTTGGGTACTAACCAGCACAAACCATTCCTGGAAACAGCACCGTGGCTGATCGCCATTTTTGCCGAACGTTATGGGGTAGATACTGACGGCAAGAAGCGCAAAAATTACTATACCGCCGAGTCGGTCGGCATTGCGACCGGTTTCCTGCTTAATGCCTTGCATCAGGCTGGCCTGGCAACCCTAACGCACACACCCAACCCGATGAAGTTCCTCAACGAGATTCTCGATCGCCCGAGCAATGAGCGGCCCTATATTTTGCTGGTGGTGGGGCACGCGGCTGAGAACGCGATGATTCCCAAAGCAGCCACGGTAAAAAAGCCGCTGAATGAAATAGCTAGCTGGTTTCCGGATCGAAAGTGATCCGCATTTCCTTGATGCCGTTGACCAGGTTGTCGCGAATGTACTTGACCGGCTCGGCAAACTTCGGATTGCGCATACGCGGAAGAATTTCCTTGAACATCACCTGCAGCTCTAAGCGGGCCAGATGAGCGCCCAGACAAAAGTGCGGACCAACCCCGAAGGCGCGGTGTTCGCGATCCAGGTCCATGCGCTCTGAGCGAGTCACATCAAAGCTCAAGGGTGACTCAAACAGCTCGTCATCCATGTTGACGCTGTGCCAGTGCAGTAGCATCTTATCGTCTTTCTTGAGCTGGATGCCTTGGTATTCGATGTCTGCCATTACGGTTCGTTGCATAGCGATAAACGCCGGGTTATAGCGCAGCATTTCCTCACAGGCACCGGGAATGAGTTCGGGGCGGTCAATCAAGGTTTGCAGCTGCTCAGGGTTTTCTATCAGCAAGCGCATGCCGTGCGAGGTTACTGAGCGAGTGCTTTCATTGCCGGCGGAGATCAGCATCAGAAAAAATGCCTGGAACTCGTCCTCGGTCAGTTTTTCGTCGTTTACTTTGCCATCCAGCAAAGCGCCCACAATATTGGTCAGCGGTGATTCGGCGTGTTTGCGTGCCAGTTCGCCCGCGTACAGATAGATATTCGCCGCCGCTTCCATAGCCTTGGCTTCGGGGTCGTCGCCGCCAATGTCCTCGTCTTCCTGGAAGAACATCTCATTGGTCCAGGTGAAGAACTTGGAGCGGTCCTCCTTCGGCACACCACACAAATCGAGAATGGCCATCAGTGGCAGTTCAGCGGCAACCTCAGTAATAAATTCGCACTCGCCTCTGGAGGCGACAGCATCCACAATTTCCTTGGCATAGGCTTCAAAGGTTTCCCGGTATGCCTCAACGGCTTTGGGAGTAAAGGCATTGCGGGCAATGCGGCGGTATTTGATATGGTGCGGTGGGTCCATATTGACCAACATCAAGCGCTGCTGCGCGAGAGAATCTTCATCGAACTCCTTCGGTATGACTGAATTTTTCTCGCTGGAAAACAGCTCCGGGTGCTTGCAGATATAGTCGGCGGCATCCCGGTCGATCACTGCCCAGTAAGGCTCGCCGCGCAGGGGGTCATCTATTTGCACAATCGGCGCATTAGCCTGCTGGCGCAGCTCGACCAATTGCGCCTGATGATGCCCATCAGTATAGAAGTCCGGATCACGTAAGTTGGCATACGGGCATTGCGTCATGGGTTTTCCTTGATGCTGAAAAAAAGGGCGGTGCTTTGAGCCATGCCCATGAACAATAGTATGAACTTCCTTGGGCGGCGTCTATTGCACTTGGTTCACGTATTGGATCTTGACCACCTTTGCAATTTCTGGCGATACACCTTTAAGGCGCCCCCTAAATACCCGGTATGTCTAACTACCCAAGATAGTTCGCCAACTCTGCACTGGTCTTTTCCCCGTATTCCTCAACATCACCAAACGAGCGAAAAGTCTCCCAGCGAACACCTGAAGGGTCCATCGTCCAGTTCTTTTCAGACTTCGAGAAACAGCACACGGTTTCACCCACCTCCAGCAGAGGCGCCTCGGCGGACTGCAGTGCTGTCTTGATCTGGAGTAATTCGTCGGCGTCATCCACCTGCACGCCCACATGGTGAATACCTGGCTGGTCGTTATCAATCTCGATCACCTCGAGCACAAAATTAACCCTGGGATCTTCCAGCATCCACTTGGCGTAGTTGGTGCGCTCCTTGCTGGGGCGCTGGCCAAACAAGGTCGTGTAAAAGTGAACGCTGTGGGTAAATTGCTCAGCGGCGGTGTTGATGTGCAAATGCAGTCGTTTCATGGGCGATTACTCCTTCAGAGAACAGAGGAGCTTATTATATGCAAATATGCACATATATGCAAATATAAACGAATCTGAATACAGTCAACCGGCCGCTTGCTGCTCGCACATTTCCAGAGCATCAGCAATTCCCCGCAATGTCGCGGCCAGCGAACCGGCATCCAGGCTGTACAGAACCTGCCGGCCGTCCCTCTGGCTGAGTAGAACGCTGGCATCGCGGAGTATTTTCAGGTGACGTGATACACCGGAGAAATCAATCCCGCAGCAATCGGCAATCTCACTCACCGTGGCTGCTTCGGCGCGCGCCGCCAGATTAGCGACGATTGAGATGCGCACCGGGTCACACAATGCCTTGAACAAGTCAGGTTGCAGGGCATCACCCAGGGCGGTGGTGCAGGCTTCGGGCAGCTGTTGCCTGGCGCTCATTACCGGCTCCTATTTATTTGCATGTGGATGCAAGTATATCCCATCTAGAGGGCACGCATCTTTTTCTCGGGAGCACAATTTACAGTGTGTCCTCATATTAAGCATTTCTCACGTCAACCCAACCCGGCTGCAGTACTATGGCTGTATAAGCCATCAGTCGGTGAACAGGATGCACGAGATCAGCGACCAATCGGTCGACGCATTCATGCGCGACCCCCTCAACTATTTCAATAGTTCAATCACCCAGATGCACAGCATCGATCGTCATGAGCTAAGCAAGCTGCAGAAAGCGGCAATGAAAAAACGCTTTGCCGAGCATTACGCCAGTATTGAGATTATGCGCAATCTCGCAGACAAGCTCGGTATCCATGCAGTAAGCGAGTTCGATGACATGGTGCCGATGTTGTTTCCGCACACCGTGTTCAAGTCCTACCCGCCGGCACTGATCGACCGCAAGCGTTTTGACCTGATGACCCAATGGATGAATAAGGTCACCAGCTATGACCTCTCCAAAGTGGATGCCAGCCGCTGCGACAGCCTGGACGAATGGCTGGATCTATTGGATGAAGAAACTCCGCTTGAGGTCATTACGTCCTCCGGTACCACCGGGACTATTTCATTGATTCCAAAGTCGAAAGCTGGTGCGCGCTACAACATGAAAATCTGGCGCTGCTTTCTTTTTCAGAATTTTGGCGAAGAGCCAACGCCTGAGCAGATGAATCCTGTGGTGGATGTGATTTGGCCTAATTTCTCCAAGGGTAAGTTGGGCCATTTACGCATGGCGAACATGCTTAAGACCGAGTTTACTGATGGCGATGAGAGCCGTTTTCACGCGCTGTATGATCAGGCCATTGACACGGACTTGATGTTTCTGGCCAGTAAGATGCGCGCCGCGGCGTCCAAAGGTGAATTGGACCGCCTCGAGATTGATCCCAAGTTAATGGCCCGCAAGGATGAGTTCCTGGCGATGCAGGCGCGCCGTCCGCAGGATATGGCGAAGTTCTTTGCCACTTGCGCGGAAAAATTACAGGGTAAACGCGTATTCACTACGTCGGCCTACCCGATTCTATATGAAGTGGCAAAAGATGGACTTGACCGCGGCTTACGTAATGTGTTTTCGGAAGATTCAGCAATTTTAACCGGCGGCGGTACCAAGGGCTTTGTGTTGCCGGATAACTTTATGGATGTGATTCGCGAGTTCACGGGGGTCGACACCATACAGGAAGGTTATGGTATGTCGGAAATCAGCGCCTTTCACTGGGCCTGCGAGCACAATAACTATCACGTCGTCCCCTGGATTATTCCTTATGTGCTCGACCCGGATACCAGCGAACCATTGCCGCGCGAAGGTGTGCAAACCGGCCGTGCGGCGTTCTATGACCTGGTGAATGAAAGCCATTGGGGCGGGGTAATTTCTGGCGACGAAATCACCATCAATTGGGACACACCCTGTGCGTGTGGTCGCCGTTCCGTTTACATTGACCACGACATAATGCGCTATTCGGAGAAAGACGGTGTGGAAGACGACCGCATCTCATGTTCCGCCACCGAACAGGTGAATGACGAAGTGCTGAATTTTATGAGCAGCTTCCAGGTTTGAGATCATGAGTCAATTCACGATCCCGCTGATTATTCGCGGCGAGGTTATCGGCGATTCGTTGAAAGACTACTCCTTGCGTGATGGTAGTGGTGCGTTCAGCGCACCGGATGCCTTCCAGTTCGTCGACCGACTGGCGTTGAAGTCACCCAGCGCTATGGATGACCTGCAGCGCGTACCATTTTCAGAAATTCTGGATTTGCTGGCCGAGCTGGGCCAGGCACTGAATTTTGAAACCAATACGCATGTGCAGGAAGCGTTTACGGCGGCGATGGCGGCGGCCAATTATCCGGAAGCCATGTTAAAAAACAGTTATACGATGCTGCCCGCAGTGTTTGATCGCGCGGCAATAGAGGAGTTGGCGGACTCACGTATCGGCATCGATTATCTCGAAGGTTGGGTGCCGCGGACTCTGTTGGACGGCCGAACGATCAATGTGCGTGCATTTGGCGCGCGCACAGTGCATATCCCGGCCGGCAATGGCGGCCTGGTGTCCGCTGTCACTTTAATCCGCAGTGCGATCAGCCGCAGCGATGCCATCATCAAAGTACCGTCCAACGACCCATTAACAGCTGCGGCACTGCTTAGAACGCTGATCGATATCGCACCGGATCATCCGCTTACGCGGCACATGTCAGTGGCCTATTGGAAAGGGGGTGACCAGGCGGTGGAACAACGCCTGTACCAACCGCAGAACGTTGAAAAAATTATAGCCTGGGGCGGAATCGCCGCGGTCAAGCACATTACGCAGTATGTTCAACCCGGACTGGAAATGATCGCACTGGATCCAAAGCGCAGTGCAACCATTATTGGTCCGGAAGCCTTCGCAGATGCGGCTACTATTCAGGAGGTGGCAAAACGCACGGCCTGCGACATTGGGATGGCTAATCAGGAGGCCTGTGCCAGTGCACGAATTATTTATGTACTGTGCGGCACTGACGCCCAGGCGATTGCACAGCTGAACGCCTTTGGTGAGACTGTTTATCAGGCACTCTTGCAGTTGCCTGAGCACATCAGCAGTAAACCCAAAAGCGTTGACCGCCAGTTGCGTGACTACCTGCAGGCGACACGCCTGGATGACAGCTTTTATAAGGTTATTGGTGGTGAAGATGATGAAGGCGCTGTTATTGTTTCGCAATTCGATGAGGCTGTTGATTTTTCCGCGCTGCTGAGTGGCCGGGTGGCCAACCTGGTGCCGGTGGATTCCATTGAACAGGTCACGAAGGCGGTCACATCGTTTACCCAGACGGTTGGCATTTATCCGGAAAGCCTGAAGAAAGAACTGCGCGATGTGCTGCCTCTGTATGGCGCGCAGCGCTTGACCTCACTGGGCTATGCCTGCAATGTGACCATGGCCTCTCCACAAGATGCCATTGAGCCGCTGCGCCGTATGTGTAAGTGGATTTTTGAAGAGGAGTGCGAGCCGGAAACCGTGTTTCCACTGTGGATGGCTTGAGGCAGTATGAGTTTTAACCGTAAAAGCACAAGCACTGATGTGCTGCAGGGAATCGATCTGAGCGGCCAGACCATACTGGTAACCGGTGTGAATTCCGGCCTTGGCGAGCAGACTCTGCAATCGTTGGCAAGCCATGGTGCGCATGTGATTGCGGCGGCAAGAACGTTGGAAAAGGCGCAAGCTGCGAGTCGTCATTTCCCGGACAATACCACAGCACTGGCCTGTGAGCTGAGCGACCTCGCCACCGTGTCTGCGGCGGCTGAGCAGGTAAAGCAGCAGTTTGGCCAGCTTGATGCGTTGGTCTGCAACGCCGGTATTATGGCTCTACCAAGTTTGCAGCAGTCACAGGGTTTGGAAATGCAATTTATGTGTAACCACGTTGGCCACTTCCTGCTGATTCAAAAACTATTACCGTTACTTGAAAAGGCGCCGCAGGGTCGAATCGTGTTGGTGTCAAGTGACGGCCATAAACACACGGTGAAGGGCGGTATCAACTTCGCGAACCTGAGCGGCGAGCAGGGCTATGATGCCTGGAAGTTTTACGGTCAATCCAAATTGGCGAACATTCTCACTGCCAGAACGTTGAGTAAGCGTTTGCAAAACTCCAGCGTCACCGCGAACGCGCTGCACCCTGGTGTTATACGTACGAATCTCAGCCGAAATATGGCCGGGCTGATGAGTACAGTCATTGGTCTGTTCGCACCGCTTTTCGAGAAAAGCGTCGCCCAGGGTGCGGCCACCCAGGTTTATCTGGCCGCTCATCCGGATGCTGCTCAATACAACGGTCAGTATTTTGCTGATGTACAGCCGAAACAAACATCGCAGCACGGCCGGGATGACGCCCTGGCGGACAGACTTTGGGCATTTACTGATGACTTCCTGGGCACACATCTTTAAGGTGTCCCCATCAATAATAAGATCCACGCACGCCTCGTGACCGTATTCTTGCTGTAGATCTTCCAACAGGGAATTCATGCGCTCAATATACTGGTTTCGCAATGACCTGCGCCTGCACGATAACCCCGGGCTGCTTGCGCAGCGGGATGCTGACGAGCTGCTACTGGTGTATGTCTGGCCGAAATATCGGCCTTGGTGCAACATTACCGGCATAGGCGCGCAGCGAGAGCGTTTCCTGATTGAGTCCTTGCTTGCCCTGGATGCTTCCCTACGCAGCAAAGGCCAACGCCTGTTGCTGTTGCACGGTGCGGCAGAAACTCTGTTGCCGCACCTCGTTGAGCGATTCAATGCAGATCGTTTGCTTACTTCATTGGCGCCAGGGTTTTACGAACGCAGGGCGGTGGCTCATCTTTCTGAAAACCTGAGCGTGCCTGTCGAGTGCCTGGCTGGCAATAGTCTGTTCGCGCAGAGTGACTTGCCAGGTGCATTAGCGGAACAAGCAAAGCACTTTACGCCATTTAGAGAAGCTGTTGGTCAACTGCGTCCACAGGTGCCGATTGCCGCGCCTGCACAATTGCCGCCTCCACCGACGTGGAGTTTTACTGAACTGCCAGCAGCGGGTACCCGAGCGCCAATTGCCTTACCTTTGCGCGGCGGTGAGCAGGCAGGGCTGGAGCGGCTTAACAATTGGGTGTTTGGCCAGCAGGGCATCGCAGACTATGCGAAGACCAGAAACTGTCTGGATGGGCTGGATGGTTCCAGCACCCTGTCGCCCTGGCTGGCAACGGGTTGTTTATCAGTGCGCGAAGCGGCGGCGGCTATCGCACGCTATGAAGCAGAGCAGGGGGCGAATGAATCCACGGAATGGCTGTACCAGGAGTTGCTGTGGCGAGAATTCTTCTACTGGCGAGCCGTGCAGGATGATCGATCGCTATTTCGTTCGGGGGGCGATAAGCGGCGAATTCGGCGCTGTATTTTTGAACCAAGAAACTTTGCCCGGTGGTGCCAGGGCGATACCAACCAGGCACTCGTCAATGCCTTGATGCGGCAGCTGAATACGACCGGCTGGATGAGTAATCGTGGGCGGCAACTGGCCGCCAGTTTCCTGATTAATGAGCTGGATATAGATTGGCGCTATGGCGCCGCCTATTTTGAAAAACACCTTATTGATTTCGATGTAGCCAGTAACTATGGCAACTGGCAGTACATCGCCGGCGTAGGTGCCGACCCACGCGGTGGGCGTCACTTCAATATTGATAAACAGGCCAGACTGTATGACCCGGACGGACTGTTCGTCAGTAAGTGGCAGGGTAATCGCCCGCAGCAACCGGAGTTTGTGACCGATGCAGCAGACTGGCCGATTATGCCGGAGTAAGTGTGTTTCCTCTTGCCGAGATGTTTCTTATTCGTCACGCACTGGCTTGCTCTAGATACTCTGCAGCACTGCGTTGCAGTTCGCTGGTGTAGAACAGGAAGGTACTGTTCGTCAATTCGGCTTGCTGGCGCGCCAGTGAAGCACGATGAGTCAGCAGTTCCGCATAACTGCCATCGTCGGGGAATACGGCCACGCCAAGAGAATACTCTGGCACAATATCCACCCCATCAATAGTCACCGGAGCAGCAATGGTGTGTTGCAGACGTTCAATAACCGCCTCTATAGCCGAGCGGTCTTCCAGGTCGCTGATCAGTATACCGAACTCATCTGTATTGACCCGCGACAATTCAGAAAATGCGTTGTTGCCGTCCGCACCCACCAGTACATCCGAGCCGCGCAGTGTGGCGTCCAGACGCAGAGCCGTTTCAGCCAGTAGCTGGTCGGCCTGGCTATACCCCAGCGAATCATTGACGACGCGAAAGTTTTGAATCGTTAGAGATATTACAGCGGTCAATTTTTCGTATCGATAGCCGCGAGCAATTGCCTGGCTGATGCTGGTATGAAATGGATCGCGTTTTTTAAGCCCCGTTAAAGTGTCATAGTTCAGCAGAGCTTCAAGTTCCGCCTTGTGCTCATGCGCCATTTGTTCAAGCTCCTGAAGCCGCGATTGCAGTGCACTATCGCCAGCGAGTGTGCTGGCAGAGCCGGTCTGAAGCTGAGTGTCTTGTTCGGTTTCCTGTACGCTCTCCGGTGTCTTGCTAACGGCAACATCGCTGGCCAGTTCAGGGCT
Organism: Gammaproteobacteria bacterium; assembly: GCA_030431775.1. GTDB lineage: Bacteria > Pseudomonadota > Gammaproteobacteria > Pseudomonadales > JAUIET01 > JAUIET01. The sequence goes on along the minus strand of JAUIHW010000046.1, from coordinate 4,061 downwards.
CCAGCAGACTACTTGGTCTCGGCCGCTTTGTTTTGCCACATAGAGAGCTTTATCAGCTTCATCCAGTAGCATTTCTTTATCTTTCGCACCATTTGCAAGCGTAGAAACGCCAAGGCTGGCGGTAACCAGCTTGCCGTCAGTGTGCTGGGGAGCGTTGCTCTCTTTTAACGCAAGCAGTATCCGGTTGGCAACGCTTTCGGCACCATCCCTGCCCATGTCTTTCAATACAATCGCGAACTCCTCGCCACCATAGCGGCCTACCAGGTCAATATCTCTTGAATTGGCAAGCAGCACTTGTGCCAGAATCTTAATCACTTCATCGCCGGCGGCGTGACCGAAATTGTCGTTAATGGATTTGAAGTGGTCGATGTCCACCATAATTGCCGACAGTTCGGCTTTGTTCTCTCTGGCATGTGTGATCAGCTGCTCAAAGGCTGCATAGAACGATCGGCGGTTCAGGCAGTTGGTCATTGGATCACGGGTGGCCAGCAAATGAAGTTCCTGGTTCTGTGCCTTGATTTTTTTCTGCGATACTTTTAGTTTTCCAAGCGCCAACTGGAGCGAACGGTTTTTGGCTTCCAGCTCCGAGACATCATCAAAGGTGCTTAGTACGCCACGGCTTTTTCCCGAGTCATCAGTAATCGCAACACTGTTAACCAGAAACACCCGCTCATTCTCTTCGTCTTTGTTGAAAATCAGCCTGACGTTGGTGCAATTTCGTCCATTAGCGAGTACCTGGAGCCAAGGTAGTTGTTGGCCGCTTTCACTTTCATCATCGTAAGCCCAGCTCATTGCCAATGTGCTCTGCGCCAGCAGCTCATCCAGACTGAGGCCGGTGTGTTCTTCGAAAGAAGTATTCACCAATACAACCGAGCCATGCTCATCGAGGATGAGAACGCCTTCAGTAAGCGCGTTAAAGGCTGTTCGGACTCTCTCAGGAATCGCTCCGGAAGGGTCCAACTCACGTAAGGCACGGCGTATGAAAAAGCGATACAGAATGGCGCCGGAGACCACCATGAAGCTCACAAGTACCAGCAGATAGTTGTTGCGAATAAAACCAGCTGCAGAATCATCAACTGGTTGAAAGCGAAGTTCAATGGTACCCCAGCGGTACTTTCCATCGTAAATCGGCACGACTATCTGGTTGCTCGACGAACGAAAATCCTCTCCTCGGGTCCAGTGTTCAAGATGTTCTCCGGCAAGGTAATGACCCAGAGGCGAGCGAACGGCCGCGGAAGCAACATCGTCATTGCGCTCTACAATTGCCTGAATGGTTTGCTCGATATGCTCGCTCTGCTTCCAATTGGCCAGCGAGGAAAATTGCACCGCAATTGATTCGGCGAATTTCTTGCGTGCGTTGCGGTCGGCCTGGTTGGGGTCCGGTAGTAGCCCAAGAAGATCACCAACCAGCAATATACTGACGGTTAAGCAAATCAAACCAAAGGTGATTTGGGTAACGGGTTTAATGGTCAGTTTTAGCTTCGCCATTTAATAAGTACTGGTGACGGAGCGATAGAGCCTGAGCCCAATCGAGTCCTGGGTAGCGCTGTTCAGATTAAAATTTAACCGGCGCCGATTCTTTGTGCACTCGTTAAGTATAGGTAGGCAGTTGGTTTAGCGCCAATTCGCTGGCAGATAAGATATCGTAGTAAATAACTTTAAAAACAATGGTTTAGCTAGCGTCCTCAGGCTTTGTACCCGGTGTTTTGCTTATCACCCGAAGGGGGCCATGACGGTACCGGGGTACTATTTTTTCTCAAACATCTGTTCTATGACCTGGTCTTCCTCGTTTTCATCCGCTTTATCTTGCTGCTTACGCGCCAATACCGGCAGCGGGTCAAAGCTGCGCCAGGCTGGTAGAGTGGAAAGCAGACTGGCTAACAGGGAGCCGCCGCGGAGCACCCAGGCCACAAAACCGGCTGAAAGTCCAAGGCTGGCACCGCTTAATGCCTGCACGGTGAGCCTGTCAGGCTCAAATTGTTCAGCCATTTCATCGAGGTCTCTGAACAATTCTGTATTCGCAAATATCGATTCAATTGCATCGAGATCCAGTTGTTCACCGAAGGCATTTCCAAGAGTCTTGTGTATCGAGTCCTGGTCCTTGCTGGGGGCGAAGCTCGTGTCAAACTGTGTTAAATCCAATTGGCTGGGATTAACTGTCAGTCGTGGCTTTGGCAGCATTGACGACAATTCCAGCGGCTTTACGTCATCATCAAAGCTTGGCCCACTCGACTGCTGTACAGTGGGCGGTGGAGGAATAATCGATGATGAAGCCTTGTCGTTCGAGCCCGAATCGTCGGGTTCCTGTCTCGGCTCTTCGGAGTTGTTCGAGGAACTCCCGTTATCGATAACCACTATTCGCACGCTAACCACATCAGATACCAGTTCACCATCGGTCACTTGGTAGCTAAAGGTGTCAACACCGCTAAAACCATTTGCAGGCAGGTAAGTAATATTACCGCTGCTGTCCGTTGAAAGGCTACCAGATAGCGGTTCATTCACAACAAGCACCTGTAGATCATCGCCATCAATATCGAAGTCATTGGCTAACAGATCACCGGCACTAATCTCTAGTATCGTGTTTCCGACCACTTCGAAGCTTTCACTCGGACCCACAATCGGCGCATCGTTAACAGCGATGCCGGTAATGTATTTACTGCCAATGACTGCTGCCGCTATGCCGTCGGATACGCTGGTGGCAATACTAAAATCGCTGTTGTAATTGGCACTGGGTGTAAAGATGACGCCTGACAACAGGGTATTAACGTCGTCGATGTCACCTGATGCTCGCCAGATGCCCGTATCAGCATCATATGTGGAAGATACCGAACCTTGATTCGCTGTGCTTAATGTGCCCGCTGCAGGGTCGGACAATGTCAATGTGACTGTGATATTCGGGCTGTCGATATCGGTGACAACAATGTCGCTCAGGGTGAGAGCTGTGTCTTCAGTATAAGTTTCAGCCACATTTAGACCGGCAACCTGCGGGGCGTCGTTAACCGCGACATTGGTAATCGCTTTGCTTCCGCTAAGCGGCGGCGCTATTCCATCGCTGATGGTAGTGATAATGACAAAATCTTGGCTAAAGTCAGCAGCCGGCTCGAAACTGACATTCTGAAGCAGCGCATTCACATCGTTAATGAGGCCGCTGGTGGACCAGGTTCCCGTGGAGGGGTCAAATGAGGAGCTAGTGCTTCCGGCAGTTCCAGTCGTTAGCTCACCCGCCGCTGGATTGGAGAGTATCAGGCTAACGCTTACGGTAGGGCTGTCTATGTCTGAAACAACAATATCGGCAAGCTCAAGTCGCGTGTCTTCAACAAAGGTTTCCGGTGCGTTCAGGTTAGTAGCTGTTGGCGCATCGTTGACAGGTGTTACCGTAATGGCCTTGCTACCGGTCAGTGGTGTTGCCATGCCATCGGACACCGAAGTCGCTATGTTGAAGCTCTGGTCATAGTCTGAGGCAGTTACTAATGTTATGTCCGCCAGGAGATTGTTGACATCGGCAACCGCCCCGCTTGCTGTCCAGACCCCGGTGAACAAATCATAGCTTGAAGTAACTGCGCCGGAAGTACCGATCGACAATAGGCCGGCCATCGGGTCAGATAAGGTCAGGGTTACGGTTACATTACCGCTGTCGGCATCAGAGACCACGATTTCCGTGAGGCTAATGCTACCGTCTTCGCTAACAGTTTCCGGCGCAGACAGGTTGGTAGCTTGCGGTGCATCGTTGACTGGGTTGATGTTGATGCTGCGGCTTACCGGGCTGGAGTCGAGTTCGCCATCATTGACGCTAAAGACGATGGTTCGCGTTAATGCGCTTGGGTCATCCGAGGTATTTTCATAAGTGATTGACTGCAAGGCGGCTTGGTAATTCGCCACACTGGATGCGCCAGTCAGAGTCAACGTCCCACTGGCCGCATTCCAGCTTCCGCTGATGCCGTTTTGGTCGGTAAAAGCAAGCACATCCTCGCCGTTGACGTAGTTGCCGGTAATCTGCACCATGGCGGATTCCAAATTCAAATCATCAACATCCGCCAGCGATAATGTAGCAGTGATAGGAA
>JAUIHW010000045.1 GCA_030431775.1 Gammaproteobacteria bacterium | reverse complement strand
ACTGTTTGCTCAGGCCGTGACCAAAGCGGTCAACAAAACCCGGCCAGTACTGCTCCATCAGTTGCTGGCCAAACTCGCCGCCGTCATCGCGCGCCGCGGCTATGACGTAATCCACATTCGCCAGATCCTCGCGGCCATAAAATGCCGCGGCCAGCTTGGCAGCTTCCTGCAACACCAGCCGGGTATGTTCAAGGTTTTCGCCAGTCAACTGGCTACCAGGTTGAGCCGGGTTCATGTCTTCCATTAACAGTAAAAAGCTGCTGCGGTCTTCACTCAGCTCGCTGTGGTAAATAGCGGGTGTCTTCATCGCCGTTTTGGGCGCCAGTTCGCGATAAAACATCACTTCACTGTAATAGGCCCCCTGGGCCCCGGCCATGGCGCGCGCCTGCTCGTCAGCCGCAGGAAATTTGGCAATCAATGACACTGGTGCCTGCGCAGACTTGTCATCATATAGTAAGGAGATGCGAGCATTGTCGCCCATCTTTCCTGTACCTATGAGCTCGTACTCAAAGGACTCCACTCGCCCGCCCGACAGCAGGCCAGCCTCGTTCAGGCATTGAGTCAGGTAGTCCGCGGTGATTGCATCCGCACTTTCGGGGAACGGAGTCATCATTCATTATTCCAATATGGTCCAACAGCGCTATAGTGACCCAGCCGGCAGCAAGGTTCAATGACGGCGCCTTAATTTGAGCAGGCGACCCCGCGCGAGTATGCTGGAATAACATTATGGAACCTGTCAGATGCTTTCCAAACACACGCTTTATCCAGCCATCCTCGCCCTTTCATTGCTGGCCGCCTGCTCCCGTTTTGACGACCCAACCTTAAAGCAGACTGTTCCAGCAAACCTGGCCAGCGACATACCGGAAGTTGAGCCGGTACCATTCAACCCCACTCGCAACCTGTTGTGGGGCGACCTGCACATCCACACCTCGATTTCTTACGACGCCTACACCATGGGCGTGCGAACCATGCCGGACGATGCCTACACCTTTATGAAGGGCGGCACGATCTTGCACAGTTTTGGCTACCCGATTCGTGCGCAGCGCCCGCTGGATTTTGGTGCTGTAACCGACCATGCCGAGTATTTGGGCATACCCAGGCATTTGGCCGGCGACGCCGCTGACGAACCCGACAGCGGTTTTATCGAGGCTCTGAAAGCCGGCAGTGCACTGCGCTTCACTGTGCCCTACCTGTACCGCATGAGCACGCAGATGGGCTCAACCGAACTGCGTGAAGAGAACTTTGGCCGGGACGATCTGCAGGATGTATCCGTCCAGGCCTGGCAGGCCATACAGGCGGCTGCGGAGCGGCACAACCAGCCGGGCAGGTTCACGTCGTTTATTGCCTACGAATACACATCTATGCCGAATGCACGCAATCTGCACCGCAACGTTATCTACAAAACCGCCCGGGTTCCTGAGTACCCGTTTTCATCACGGGATTCTGAAAACCCAGAAGACCTGTGGCGCGCTTTGGACGCTCAGCGAACGGCCGGCATGGAGGCGCTGGCGATTCCACATAACAGCAATGTTAGTGGTGGTAAAATGTTTGAGAGCAGCACTTTCAATGGTGAAGCCTTCACCGCCGGGTATGCAGCATTGCGCAGCCGCAATGAGCCCGTGATAGAGCTGTTCCAGATCAAGGGCACGTCTGAAACCCACCCCAGCCTGTCGCCGGATGATGACTTCGCCGATTTTGAGCTGATGGACACCATCATGACGGCCAGCCAGCCGCTCAGTGAGCCCAAGGGCAGTTACGCCCGGGACGCCTTACGTACCGGGCTGGAATTCGCCCACAAGCAGGGCTTCAACCCCTACCAGTTCGGCGTCATTGCCAGCAGCGACAGCCACAACGCCAGCTCGTCAGTAGAGGAAGACAATTACCATGGCAAACTGCCTCTGCTCGACGGCACGCCGGCACAACGTTTGGGGCTGGCCTACCTCAGCGATAAAGTCACCCCGGTCAAGGCCTATGGAGCGGCCGGGCTGATTGCCGTGTGGGCTGAAGAAAACAGCCGCGATTCAATCTTCTCCGCCATGCAGCGCAAGGAAACCTACGCAACCTCCGGCCCGCGTATAGCACTGCGCTTTTTTGCCGGCTGGGATTACCCCGCTGAGATGCCGCAGGCTGACTGGCTGGCCGCTGCGTATCAAGGCGGTGTGCCCATGGGCGGTGTGTTGCGCGCTCGCCATCGGCACTCACCGGTGTTTATCATTTCGGTCAATAAAGACCCGATCGGTGCCAATCTGGACCGCCTGCAAATCATCAAGGTCTGGGTGGATGCAAACGGTAGTAGCCACGAGAAAATTTTCACCGCGGCGGCCTCCGATGGGCGCCTGGAAGCGCTACAAAATGGAGAACCCGCGCCGGTGGGCACGACCGTAAACGTGCCGGACGCGAGTTACCGCAACAGCATCGGCGCAACCAGCTTCACCACTCGCTGGCAGGACCCGGAATTCGACCACACTCTGCAAGCCTTATATTATGCGCGCGTTATCGAGATTCCCACCCCACGTTTTACCACCTATGACGCCAAAGTATTGGGCATAGACGCGCCGGAGCCAGCATCCATTCAAGAGCGGGCGGTGAGTTCAGCAATCTGGTATCAACCGCAATCAACACAGAACGAGACCTTATGAAAAAGCTGTTAACCCTGCTCGGCATCACCCTGGTCGTTTGCGCACTGGTGTACAGCCAGCGCGCCACAATCGCTGAGCGCCTGTTGGAACGCGGCCTGGAAGCCAACCTCGGTGCAGACAAAATCGATACGCTGGAAGATGGCTTGCACCTGGCCCTCTGCGGTGCCGGCGGCCCCTTGCCGGCCCCCAATGCATCCGGACCTTGCGTGGCCGTGGTCGCGGGCAAGAGCCTGTTTGTCGTCGATGTCGGAACCGACAGCGTGCGCAACCTGGGGCGCATGGGCTTTCAGGTGGGTACGGTGAAAGCCGTGTTCATCACTCATTTCCATTCCGACCATATCGATACCCTCGGCGAGCTGGGTACTATTCGCTGGGCGGCTGGCGATAATACCAGCCCGCTGCCGGTACATGGCCCGCAAGGCATTGAACGCGTGGTGGATGGTTTCAATGCGGCTTACGCACAGGATTTTGTTTATCGCAACACCCACCATGGGGACAGCGTAACTCCTTTAAGTGGCGCCGGGCTGATAGCCATGCCATTCAGCAAGCCGGCCATGGGCGAACTGACAACGGTGTACCAGGGCGACGGTTTGCTGGTTGAAGCTCTTGCTGTGGACCACTCACCGGTGGAGCCGGCCGTTGGCTATCGCTTTAGCTACAAAGGCCGAACACTTTTGATTACCGGCGACACCGTCAAGCTCGCAAATATTAAACGGTTTTCCGAGGGCATTGACCTGTTGGTACACGAAGCGTTGGCACCGAACCTGGTCAATATGATGAATGCAGCGGCCAGGAAAAACGGCAATGCCATCATGGCCAAGATTACTCACGATATTCTTGACTATCACGCCAGCCCTGTAGAGGCTGCAGAGACCGCGCGCGATGCAGGCGTGAAACACCTGCTCTATTACCATATCGTGCCACCGCTGGTCCTGCCTGGCCAGGAAGCACTGTTTCTGAATGGCGCTGAGAATATTTTTCCTGATTACACCGTTGGCAAAGATGGTGTGGAGTTTTTCCTGCCAGCTAACTCGGATGAAGTGATACAGGTGAGTGAGGGCCTGTAGGTTCAGATTCTTCAGACACAACCCGCGTTGCCAAAACCGGACTCGCAGCAGGCTGCCGAACCCCATTACTCCGTTATTCGAAATCGCAGTCAATAGCATTCTGCAGTTTTTCAAGCTCATCAAGCACCCGCATGAACTTGGTGCCAAACTCAGTCACCTTGTATTCAACCCTTGGTGGTACTTCGTTATAGGAAATTCGTTCGAGAATACCGAACTGGATGTTCTTTCGCAGGCATTCGTTCAGCACCTTGGTTGTTAGCCCTTCAACATGGCGCACCATTTCGCCAGGCCGATTAATGCCATTCGCTAACAACTGGTAAACAGTTAGAGACCATTTGCAGCCGTAAATCGTCTCAACCATGTGCGCACTCTTTTGCGGTGCGATTTTTCTCGAAAATAATTTCTCTTTAGTTTTCATCAAGATGTACCGCTTAGTAACTACCTTACCAATATGTGCTTACTTTCTCTTCGGCATTTCGCCCAGTAGATTACTACCAACGCTAACACATACAAGGTTATATTATGAATTCTTCTCAACTAGCACTGATCATCGGCGGCTCCAGTGGTATGGGCTTGGCCAGCGCCAAACTGTTGGTGGAACAAGGCATCAAAACGATCATTCTTGGAAAAAACAGAAACAAACTGGAACAGGCAAAAAAAGAGCTCGGGCATCCAGAATTGCTTGAAACCATTCAGGCCAATCTTTACAAGGAGCAAGAAGTCCAGCATGTGATAAGCGCGATTGACATGGAGTCTCGCCATATTAAATACCTCGTGAATGCCGCTGGTTACTTCAGCCCCAAACCGTTTCTGGAACATACCCCTGAAGACTACGATATCTACCTCAATCTGAACAAAGCCGCGTTTTTTATCTCCCAAGCGGTGGCGAAAAATATGGCGAGTAATGGCGGTGGTTCCATCGTTCACATCGGGTCTATGTGGGCCAAACAATCGATCAAAGCAACACCGTCTTCAGCCTACTCCATGGCGAAGGCTGGCTTGCATGCACTTACCCAACACATGGCCATGGAATTGGCCGACGGCAACATCCGAGTCAATGCAGTGTCACCGGCGATTGTGAAGACACCCATCTATAACTCATTTATTGCCACCGAAGAGATGGATGCAACGCTGGATTCATTTAACGATTTTCATCCCATTGGTCGTATTGGCCGCGCTGAGGACGTGGCAGAAAGTATCATTTTTCTGTTACAGGACAAGTCAAGCTGGGTGACCGGCGCCATATGGGATGTAGACGGAGGTGTCATAGCTGGCAGAAACTGATCGTATGAGGGGTGATTTAGAGGTCGGATCGCGCACACTCCAACATGGCAATTGATAGACAGGTGGGATGCATCGCTGGCTAACCGGCTTGGAAATCAACGGTTCGCCTGTCTTAAGCATGTATCATTGGAGCCTCAACAAGGGGCTCAGAGCCATGCTGGAACTTCACGACCCATTGGCGGCGCTTGACCTGGGTATCAGGCTGGCGATTGTCGGGCAGTACACCATCGTAATCGGTGCTGTGCTGTTAGCAATGCGTAACCGCTTTGGTCTGTGGTTGCTGATGATCAGCCTCGGCCTGCTGGCCTATTTGCTGGTAGCATCGCCTACGCTGGAGTCTCTGGCTCCGGCCCTGGTTCCGCCCGCACATTTATTGGCGGGCTCCATGTCGTGGATTTTCTGGTACTTCATTCGCGAGGGTTTTGAATTACCACTGAACAGCACCTGGGTTTGGCTCAGTTGGCTGCTGCTGATGCTGCCGAAGTGGGTGCTCTTTATGTGGTTCGCCACGGATCTGGCCGTATTGCAGGCCTGGTTGCGGGATCTCAAACAGATTGTGGCCATTGTACTGACGGTGCACGCGCTGTGGCACTTGCTCACCAGCTACAGCGATGATCTGGTGGAAAAGCGCCGCACTCTGCGCAAGGCGCTGGCGATCTGCACGGGTGCAACCATGCTAGGCATCCAGGCCGTGGAGTTGATGCTGGGCTACGACACCTCTGCGCCCGCTTTGAATCTGCTGGCCAGCGCTACGATTTTTCTGCTGACCCTGGTTTTTGCACCACCAATTCTTGCCTTCAATAAAGAACTTTTCCCTGCGCACCCGCACCCGGCTGGCCCAGCCACCGTGGATTCCGCGCGCAGCGTGGCACAACAGCAGCTGCACACAGACCTGCACCAACTGATGGAGCAAGGCGCGTACCGTGACTCGGCGCTGACCATCGGCAAACTGGCCGCACAGTTGGGCCTGCCCGAACACCAGTTGCGCAAGCTGATCAATGCCGAGCTGGGCTACCGAAACTTCAGCACCTTTGTTCAGCATTACCGGGTGGCGGAAGTGTGCCGACATTTGCGCGCTCCGGACAAAGCCCGTATCCCCATTCTCACCCTCGCGCTGGACGCCGGTTTCGGGTCCTTAGGCCCTTTTAACCGGGCATTCAAGAGCATCACCGGGCTTACCCCGAGTGAATACCGCGATCGGCCACCACCCGATTCTGAAAATCCCTGATCCATTTCGAAACTGATCAGCTATTTCCGCAATTAGCAGGAGAATTGGCCGGCGAACCAACACACTCCACCCTTCTTGGTTTTCAGTGTGACTGCCCGGGAGGGAATTATGGAATTGTTTGGCTTGCCGGCGTGGCTCGGCGTTTGGATATTTATTTTTATCGAGGACTGGCTGCGCTATTTTCTGGCAGCCGGCCTGCTCGCTTGTGGCTTACGCTATTTCAACAACTGGGCCGACCGCCGCCGCATACAACAACAGCGGCCGAGCCGTAAGGACCGCCAGCGCGAGATTCTGCATTCAAGCCTGACGGTGCTGATATTCTCAATCACCGGCTTAAGCCTGTTTTTTCTCGACCAGCTCGGCTACGGGCAGCTGTATGGCGGGCCGGCACCCGGCTACCGCCTGCTGGCCGAGTTCGCTCTGATCGTTGCGGCGCACGACGCCTATTTCTACTGGATGCACCGTAGCCTGCACCGCTATCGCCGCCTGATACGCTGGCACGCCTTGCATCACCGCTCGCGCACCCCTTCACCGTGGACGGCTTACTCATTCTCGGCCGGGGAGGCCGCTCTGGAGGCCGTTTTCCTGCCCATTTATGTCTTGCTACTGCCGATGCATGGGCTCACGGCCTTTCTATTCACCAGCCATATGATTATTCGCAACGTGCTGGGCCACGCCGGCGTAGAGATGTACCCAAAGTGGTGGACCAGGCAACCACTGACTCGCTGGATAACCACCAGCACCCATCACGATTTGCACCATGAACAATACCGGCACAACTACGGTTTGTACTTTACCTGGTGGGACCGCTGGATGGGCACTGAACACCCGCACTATCAGCAGCGCTTCCTGGCAGCGCATGGCGAGACGAGCCCAGAGCTATCGAGCCGCCACTCCTCCCCTCCTGCACCATTTACTCTGGCCGCCCTGCTGGCGGTAGGATTGCTGTTTCTGGCTATGCCCAGCGCCAAAGCCGGCCAGGCAAGCGCCGACCCGTACAGCGGATGCTGGCAAGATACCCTGCAATCGAGCTATGTCGAGATATCGCCCTGCGGCGACAAACTGTGCGCAGTGCTAAGCGCTACAGCAAACGTCAGCAGTACGGACGGCTCCGCAAGAACCGATGCCAACAATCACCAGCGCCGCCTGCGCCAAAGGCCTCTGCTGGGGCTCAGACTGGCTCAATTAAGTGACAAAGAAACCCGAAGCCGATGGCGAGGTGTTTTGTATCGCCCGGATACCGGCAAGCTGCAGCGCGCCAGTTTTACGCTGCAAAACAAAAACAACATCAAAATCCGGGCCTGTACGGGACAGCGTTGTCAGTCTCTGTACTGGCGGCGGGTTGGCATGGAAGCCTGCAAGCCGGCGAAACGCTAGCTTTGGACAATTGAGGAAAGGATGGGAGGATGGGACGGAAACTTGTGAATTTCAGACAGGCGTGACATTTGTTAATGAGAAATAATTGTCATAATTGATAAGCTACGTGGCATCCGCCACAAACATTGTTCCCAGAGAAAGGCGTCAACAATCCATGCCAGACAGAGTAGCAATTATTGGTGAGTGTATGCTGGAGCTCACCCACGCTCCAGGCGGCGAACATGGTAGCCGGTTGCCCATGCTAATGTCCTACGGCGGGGATACACTGAACACCGCTATCTATATGGCCCGCCTGGGTGTTGCCGTGGACTATGTCACGGCTTTAGGCGACGATAAGCTGAGCGACTGGATGATAGCGGAATGGCGGAAAGAAGGTGTTGGTGGCGCACTGGTTGACCAGCAGGCAAACAGTGTTCCGGGGCTTTACCTGATTGAGCTGGACGAGCAGGGCGAACGGTCATTTCATTATTGGCGCGACAGCGCACCTGCCAAACGACTGTTTGACGAACAGGACAAAGCCGCCTCCTTGTTTGCAAAACTCGGTGCCTACCAATGGCTCTGCTTGTCGGGCATCAGCCTTGCGATACTCAGTGATGCGGGGCGACAACACCTGTTCGATGGGCTTGTGGATTACCGCAGAGGTGGCGGTAAAGTCGTATTCGATGGCAACTATCGGCCAAGCTTATGGACTAATCTGAAGCTCGCCCAGCAGGCTTGTGAAACCATGTATCGCCTTGCTGACATTGCCTTACCCACATTAGACGATGAGCAACAACTGTTCGGAGATGTCAGTGCCAATGCCGTCGTCGAGCGTCTGACTGGTTGGGGAGTGGACGAGATTGTTTTGAAAATGGGTTCGCAGGGTTGCCTGCTTGCACATAAGGGCCAACACACGACCGTACAAGCCCATAAGGTTGACGTAGTTGACACAACCGCAGCCGGGGATTCGTTCAATGCCGCTTATGTAGCCGCCCGCATGACCGATACCACGCCTGCACAAGCGGCGGCCATGGGTCATCAACTCGCGTCGACAGTCATTCAGCATCGAGGGGCGATCATTCCGGCATCGCAGATGCCCTAGGCAGCCCGGCCTGCTACACTGAAAAACGTACCAGGCGTTGCGCTGATCTACCCAAGGTTGCTCCACAGCGGCTGCCCGGAAACGCATGAACACAAGGCTTACAAGGGAAGCGCGCATGCCTCTTCACGAACTCGCTGGCAAGCCAGCACCGCAATCCATACTCTGTAACATCCCGCGGTTGGTCGCCGACTATTACACAGTGACACCCAACCCGGACGATGCGGCGCAGCGCGTTACCTTCGGAACCTCAGGGCATCGTGGCAGTTCAAGCCTGGGTAGCTTTAATGAAGCCCATATTCTGGCGGTAAGCCAGGCGGTAGCTGAGCACCGTGCGAACAATGGCATTGATGGGCCGCTGTTTCTGGGCATGGATACACATGCGCTGTCTGAGCCCGCCCTGATCAGCGCGGTTGAGGTATTGGCGGGCAACGAAGTGACTGTCTACGTAGACCATGATCGAGGCTACACGCCTACTCCCGTTATTTCGCATGCCATCCTCGCGCACAATCGTAATCATGCGGGACATCCTGCAGACGGCATCGTTATCACGCCCTCACATAACCCGCCCAGCGACGGCGGCTTTAAATACAACCCTCCCAATGGCGGCCCGGCCGACACAACGGTAACCAGGTGGATCGAACAGCGCGCCAATGAACTGCTCAACAAACCGGCCAGTATCCGTCGCCTGCCGTTTGAACGAGCGATTCGAAGCAAGCAGGTAGTGCTGTTTGATTTTTGTACGCCTTACGTCGAAGGGCTTGCTCAAGTGGTTGATATGCAAGCCATCGCCGGGTCCGGTATTCGTATTGGTGCCGACCCCATGGGCGGCTCGGGCGTTCATTACTGGGGGCAGGTGGCCGAGCGGTACAAATTGCAGCTGGATGTCGTCAACGACGCCATCGACCCTTCCTTTCGTTTTATGAGCGTCGACAAGGATGGCAAGATTCGGATGGACTGCTCTTCGCCTTCGGCAATGGCCAGCCTGATCGATCTCAAAGATCGTTACGATATCGCTTTCGGCAATGATACTGATTTCGACCGTCACGGCATTGTCACGCCCAGTGTCGGCCTGCTGAATCCGAACCACTATTTGTCGGTCGCCATTGCCTGGCTGTTCGCGAATCGGCCACACTGGCCAGACAAGGCGGCCATCGGAAAAACCCTGGTCAGCAGCAGCATGATTGACCGGGTTGCCAACGACCTCGGGCGGACACTGTGCGAAGTGCCAGTTGGGTTTAAGTGGTTTGTTGACGGGCTGCTGGACGGCTCGTTCGGCTTCGGCGGTGAAGAAAGCGCCGGCGCCTCCTTTCTACGCCATGACGGTGGCGCCTGGTCTACCGACAAAGACGGCATCATTCTTGATCTGCTGGCCGCTGAGATCACAGCCGTGAGCGGCCGCGACCCGGGCGAACATTATCAGGAACTGACCGCGCGGTTTGGCTCTCCGGTGTACCAGCGCATCGATGCACCGGCAAGCCGTGAGCAAAAAAGTGTGTTGGCTGCGCTATCGCCCGAGCAGGTTGTTGCCAGCGAGCTCGGCGGCGAAGCCATAACGGCGCGCCTGACCCAGGCCCCGGGTAACAATGCCCCGATCGGTGGCCTGAAAGTAACCACCGAGAATGGCTGGTTTGCAGCACGGCCCTCCGGTACCGAGGACCTGTACAAGATATACGCCGAGAGCTTTGTTGGGGAAGAGCACCTGCAACAAATCATCAACGATGCTCAGCAAATTGTTAGCGAAGCGCTGGCATCGATGGGCGGCTAGAGTCAAGGCTGAGCCGGGCGGCAACACGTTCCTGCGATATCACTATAAGCGGTATAGCAAGGCCAAATATTGCCTGGCGCTCTGCTCCCAGGTGAAACGGGATTGCTCCGCTGCCGTCACAATGCTGTTCCATTGTCCTGGGTCGTCACGCTTGATGCTCAATGCAGTTTGCAACTCTGAGAGCATGTTGCCGGCCTGCTCAGCGGGGTTCTCGCCAGAAAAGCAGAAACCATTCACTCCCGCCTGAACGGTGTCCTTCAGGCCACCGACTGAATGCACCAAACAAGGCTGACCGGCGCGCATGGCAAGCATCTGACTGATGCCGCAGGGTTCAAAAGAACTTGGCATCAGGAATAGATCTCCGCTCAGATAGAGCGCATCAGCCAGCGTATCCGAATAGCCATTTAAAAACAGGAACCGGTCTTGCCGGCCCGCCACTTCTGTCAAAAACTGCTCCAGTTCCGGGTCGCCACTGCCAAGCATTATCAGCAGCCCATTTTCCGGCAGTTGTTCAAGAATAATTTCCAGCGCGGAATGACCCGCGTGTGGGGACTGTTGCAACAAGCGAACTTTTTGCGCTGTAAGGCGCCCAATCGAAGTTAATACAATACTGGTGGGCTCCGATGCCTGCTGCAAACGCGTCAGCCGCGACAGGGCAATCACGTGGGCGCTTGCTGCCGTCGCGCGCTGGCCAAGCCACTGCATCACAGTGTTTTGGCACAACCGCAGCAACTCGCCACGCGAAGGCTCTGGTCGAGCCCGCTGTTTCTTGCCTGGGTATTCGCAACCATTCAATATACCGTGCAGACGTTTCTGATCAGCGGCTGACTGTAAATCCTGTTCCAGCCCTTCCCCGCCAACAAAGCCCTGCTCAGGATTGCTTGGATGCAAAATTTCCTCGGCGTAGCTCGGTGAAACCGCATGCACCGCATCGCACAAATTGATTGCTGCGCGCATCGGGTTGAAGCATTCAACGGCACGGGGGTCATTAATATGCTCAAGCTTGGCCTGCAATTCGGGATACCAGGCAAACAATGAAGAATCATCGCCGGCTAAAGGGCGTACTCCCTGCAATGCCAGATTGTGAATCGTGTACACACAGCGTATCGCCTGCAGACCTTGATAGTCCGGGTGAAAGGCGCGCAGAACGGCCAGCGGAGCTGCATGCCAGTCATGCAGATGCAGAATATCGGGGGTGGTAAACAGTTCGCAGCGAATTGCTTCGGCGACGGCCTGGCAAAACAGAGCAAACTTGCGGGCGTCAGAGGCAAAGGGGCGCCCCGGCGGGTCGTTACAATATATGTTTCCCTCCCCTCCAACCGCGAAATCCGCATGCTCCAGCGCCCAAAGATTGATGTGCTCTGAACTTTCCTGGGCGCTTAGGCGGAAAATTTCAATGCGCTTCTGCGCGCCAGCAAACGATACCGTTATTTCTGCGCTGCGCTGCGCGCCGGGCAAGCCGCCGAATGCCTGATAGCCCGGCGTGAGCACATCCACCGCGCAGCCCGAGTTCGCCAGGGCCGGCGGAATATCCCGCAATACATCACCAATACCGCCTACTTTGCCGCCCGGTATGGCGCCATTTTCTGCCGCGACCATCATGATGCGTGCCCGGTGCTGCTGTGGCTTAGTCATGGGCCGCCTTGTTAAGAGCTTGGTTAGTATCCATACCTCAGGCAAAGCCATCAACCTGACCCAGCATTCGGCGGGTAATGAGTACCACACCGCGCTCCGTCACACGAAAACCATTGCTCCGGTCCTGCTCGGCATCGTAGCCAATCACCATACCGTCTGGAATCATACAGCCGCGATCGATAATCGCCTTACGAATGCGGCAGGATTCACCGATTCGCACATCGGGTAACACCACCGACTCCTCCACTTCAGAATGAATCTCTACGTGCACATTGGAAAACAGTATCGACTTACTCACTCGCGCCCCGGATACAATACAGCCACCCGAGATCATTGAGTTCAGCGCCATACCTTGGCGATCATCGTCGTCAAAAACAAACTTGGCGGGTGGTAGCTGTGCCTGGTAAGTCCAGATTGGCCACTCCTGATCGTAGAGGTTGAGCGGCGGCACCGGCTCTATCAACTCCATGTTGGCCTCCCAGAATGAATCCAGAGTACCCACGTCTCGCCAATAGGCGCGCTCCTTGGTCACTGGGTCGCGAAACGGAGATGCAAATAATCTGTGTTCCTGCACCAGTGCTGGAATGATGTCGTTACCAAAATCGTGGCTGGAATCGGGATTGGCCGCGTCCTGAACTAATTGCGTGAACAGGAAATCATTATTAAATATGTAATTGCCCATGGACGCCAGGGCCATGCCAGGCTGCCCAGGAATAGGCGTTGGGTTTTGCGGTTTTTCCTCAAAACCCAGAATACGATTGTCATCATCGACTACAACCACCCCAAACGTGCCGGCCGCTTCTTCAACCGGCACTTCCAGACAGCTAACCGTCATATCGGCATTGTTTTCATAATGCTCTGCCAGCATTACACCGTAATCCATCTTGTAGACATGGTCACCCGACAATACCAGCACATAGCTGGGGTTCTCCACGCGTATGATGTCGAGGTTCTGATAAATCGCGTCCGCAGTGCCTTCATACCATTTCAGCGAATTTCGCTGTGAAGCCGGCAAAATTTCAATGGACTCCCCAAGCTCTTTTTTAAAATGGCTCCAGCCACGAACCATATGCCGCACCAGCGAGTGGGATTTGTACTGGGTCAGCACACCCACTCGACGAATACCGGAATTGATGCAATTTGACAAAGGGAAGTCAATCAAGCGAAATTTACCACCGAAATACAACGCCGGCTTTGCGCGCCAGTCCGTGAGCTCGTGCAAGCGCGAGCCCCGCCCCCCGGCCAGCACCAAAGCCAGCGTATCTTTGGTTAAACGGCTGATGTAACGGGGATCAAATTCTTCGATAGCAGCTTGCTGACTTTCTACAGAATCATGGTTCATTGTCGCCTCACCTGGCCTGCGCCCTCAGGTTTTCCAAATGTCGGAGTTGTATTGTGCGATGGTACGATCACTTGAGAACTGACCGCTTGAAGCCGTGTTATGGATACTCATGCGCGTCCAGTGCTCTTTTTGTTGGTACGCAGTCGCCACCCGCTGCTGCGCGTCCACGAAGCTTCGGAAGTCGGCCGCGGTCATCCAGGCATCATCCCGGCTTCGGATAGAGGCAATCACCGGGTCAAAAATACCGGGCTCGAACAGGTTGAAGTGGGCACTTTCCAACAGCTGCATAACCGCTGCGAAATCTGTATCGGCGGCTATGATGCCATCCGGGTCATAGTCACGGCGCATTGGTTCGATCTCATCGGCGCGCAAACCGAACAGAAAGAAGTTTTCCGGGCCAACTGCTTCGCGTATCTCGATATTGGCCCCGTCGAGTGTGCCAATTGTCAAAGCCCCGTTCATCATAAACTTCATGTTTCCAGTGCCCGAAGCCTCCTTACCCGCGGTAGAAATTTGCTCTGACAAATCAGTGCCAGGACAGATCACCTCCATGGTAGTCACATTGTAATTGGGCAGGAAGGCCAGACGGAGCCAGTCACGCATATTCGGGTCTTCGTTAATAACCTTGGCAACGTTACCAGCCAACTTGATGATTGTCTTGGCCATTGCATAACCCGGTGCAGCCTTTCCACCGATTAGTACACAACGCGGTTGCATGCCACTGACATCACCGCGTCGAACCCGCTCATATAAATGAATCACGTGCAGAATATTGAGAAGTTGACGTTTATACTCATGAATCCGCTTTACCTGCACGTCAAACAGCATACTGGTGTCAAACTCTACCGCGCATTTTATGCTAACAAGCTCAGCCAGGCGCCGCTTATTGTTCTGCTTGACTGCCTGCCATTTTTCACGAAAGTCTGCATTCTCTTTTAAGCCATGCAGCCTTTCGATGTCGCTCAGATCAGCAACCCAGTGATCACCAATGGCCGATGTGATCAAGGCGCTCAAATCCGGGTTGCAGTGCGCCAGCCATCGGCGCTGGGTTACGCCGTTTGTTTTGTTATTGAACCGCTCCGGCCACAGTTGATGAAATTCGCGAAACAGACCATCGCACAGCAGTTGAGTGTGCAAAGCGGCGACGCCATTTATTGAGTAGCTGCCCACAATGGCCAAATGCGCCATACGCACCTGAGGGTTATCGCCTTCTTCAATGATTGACATTCGTCTTTGGCGTTCAATATCACCCGGCCAGCGTTGCGCAAGTTCACCTATAAATTTCGCATTGATTTCATAAATGATGTCCAGCACCCTGGGCAATAACCTGCCGAGCAAGGCGACTGACCATTTTTCCAGCGCCTCAGGCAGCAGGGTATGATTGGTATAAGCCATTGTACGCGTAGTAATTTCCCAGGCGGGCGCCCACTCCAAACCGTATTCATCCATCAACAGTCGCATCAGCTCTGCGACCGCAACGGTTGGATGTGTGTCGTTCAGCTGGAAGCCGTTTTTCTCGGCAAAATGGCTAAAGTCCTGACCGTTCAGCTTAACCCACTGCCGCAGTACATCCTGCAGGCTGGCTGATGCGAGAAAATACTGCTGGCGCAAGCGCAACTCTTTGCCATTTTCGCTGGCGTCATTCGGGTACAACACCATGGTAATTTGTTCAGCCTGGGTTTTGGCCGCAACGGCCTCGGTATAGCTGCCCGCATTGAATTCATCGAGATTGAACTCATCAGTGGCCTCAGATTTCCAAAGCCGAAGGGTATTCACCGTGTCGTTTCTGTAGCCCGGTACGGGCACATCATACGGAACCGCCAGCACATCATAACTGTTTGCCCACCGCGCGCGCTGCCGCCCTGCTTCATCGGTATAGAATTCCGAATGCCCAAAAAAATGAACGCGGCAGGTATTTTCCGGGCTTTCTATCTCCCATGGATTTCCGTCTCGCAACCAATGGTCGGGGTATTCCACTTGATAGCCATTCGCTATTTTCTGGTGGAACATGCCATATTCGTAACGAATGCCATACCCGGTGACGGGCAGCGACAAGGACGCACAGCTGTCCAGAAAACAGGCCGCCAGACGCCCCAAGCCACCATTGCCAAGCCCGGCATCCCGCTCTGCTTCGGCGACTTCCTCCAGCGAACAGCTGTATTTCTGCAGGGCGGCACGAGTCTGTTCGTCCATGTCGAGGTTGAGCACCGCATTGTTCAGCGCCCTCCCCATCAGGAATTCCAATGATAAATAGTTGATTCGGCGAGTTTGCTCCTGGACATGGCGCTGTCGGGTTGCCCGCCACCGTTCCACAAGGCGATCGCGTACCGTCAAAGCAAGCGCATTGAACAAATAGCGGTGCGATGAATGAGACTCATCTCGACCGAGTGTCACATAGAAGTGGCGATCCAGATCCACTGCTATATCAGCTTCGCTCATGCCCAGCCCGGTGGACGAATTGGCGGCTGGCTGCTGATTTCCTTTCATAAACGGGCTCCGTATTTCAATGACCTGTTATCGCGCCAGTACGCGCATGCTTCGGGCACACAGCTCAATAGTAGTACGTACCTTGAGTGGCTCACTTTCTGTATCTTCATACAGATCTGCCGTATTGACCAGGCAGCGCCACTCACCGCCATTGGAAGGCTCTGGTAAACGAAACGCTTGCAGCTGTGAGCCGCTATTAAACAGCATCATCAAGGTTGTAAAACCTGATTGTTTGCGCAAAGTTGATGCTTGAAAACTTAACTGGTAACCAATGACTGGGTGAGAATTTGAATGCCAGTGTCCGTCCTGCATCGCCTCGCCGTGCTGGTTGAACCAAAGGACCGAGCAATCATCCTGGTCATCGGCGTGCATATACCGGGTAACCGAAAACAGAGGAAACGCGCGGCGGATCGCCAGCAACTTCCGAACAAAGCTTAGCAGACCCGAATCAAGATCGCTGATGTTTGACCAGTCGAGCCAATTGATGGCGTTGTCCTGGCAGTAGGCATTATTGTTGCCCCGTTGTGTGCGCGACAGTTCATCACCCGCCAGCAGCATGGGCACACCTTGAGACAGCAACAGGGTTGCCAGAAAATTGCGTTGCTGTTTGCTGCGCTCAGCGTTGATCGTCGGGTCATCGCTTGGGCCTTCAACCCCAAAATTTCTGCTCAGGTTGTCACGATGGCCATCGTGATTGCGTTCTCCGTTGGCTTCATTGTGCCGGTGTTCGTAGCTGACCAGGTCACGAAGCGTAAAACCATCATGGCTGGTAATGTAGTTAATGCTTGCCGATGGCGGGCGGCCCGAATGCTCAAACAGGTCACTGGAACCATGCAAGCGCGCAGCAAATTCCGCGGCCTGTCCAGGTTCGCCCTGCCAAAATCGTCGTACACAATCCCGGTACTGATCATTCCACTCGCTCCAGCCGTGTGGAAAGTTGCCCAACTGGTAGCCGCCCGGCCCAATATCCCAGGGCTCGGCTATCAGTTTTGCGCTGCGCAACTGATTATCCTGGGCGATCACATTGAATAAGCGCGCGTTTTTATCAAAGCCCTCGGCTGTTCTGCCCAGAACTGTGGCCAGGTCAAAGCGGAAACCGTCTACGCCCATTTCCGAATACCAATACCGCAAGCTATCCAGCACCAGGCGACTCACCTGGGGATGACCTGTGTTCAGAGTGTTCCCACAACCGGTGTCATTGATGTAGTAGCGCGGCTCATCGGCTTGCAGGCGGTAATAGCTGGCGTTGTCGATACCGCGGAAACTGAGAGTTGGGCCTAAGTGATCGCCTTCGCAGGTATGGTTGTAAACAACGTCCAGGATGACCTCCAGACCGGCATCGTGGAAACCGTCCACCATACGACGAAACTCCAGGGGGTCCTGCCCACTCAGATAGTCTTTGTGCGGCACGAAATAACTCAGGGTGTTATAGCCCCAGTAATTTGACAGCCGCTTCTGAAATAATGCGTACTCGCTGATGTGCGCATGGACTGGCAGCAACTCCACAGCACTGACCCCCAGCGCTTTTATATGACTCAGCACCGCATCCATAGCCAGGGCCGCAAACTTGCCTTGCTGCAACTCCGGCACCAAGGGGTGACGTAATGTATAGCCGCGCACATGCAATTCATACAGTGTGGTTTCAGCCCAAGGGATGAGCGGCCGGTTGGCTTCACTGTGAGACCAGTCGGTCACTACAGCTTTCGGCATAAATGCTGCGTTATCGCTGGTATCAAGCAGCAAATCATTGTCTGAAGAATCCTTGCGATAGCCGAAATGGCTAAGGTCCCAGCTGAACACGCCACAGAGCTTTCGGGCATAGGGGTCTAACAACAATTTATGAGCATTGAAGCGATGGCCCTTTTCCGGTTCATAAGGCCCATGTACCCGATAGCCATAGACGGTACCGGGCCTCAGCTTTGGCGCATAACCGTGCCAAACACCTTGGGTGTTGCCAGGCAGATCATTGCGGGCCATCTCCTCGCGCCCCGAAGCATCGAACAGGCAAAGCTCCACACGTTCTGCATGAGCGGAAAACAACGCGAAATTTACGCCATTTTCGTCAGCCGTCGCTCCAAGTCGTAGCCAGTCACCAGGTTCAATATAAAGCTTCGAATCGCTCAAGGCTGGTGCTCAAAAATCAGTACCGCCAGGGGCGGCACAACGATTTCAATGCTGAAGGCT
Organism: Gammaproteobacteria bacterium; assembly: GCA_030431775.1. GTDB lineage: Bacteria > Pseudomonadota > Gammaproteobacteria > Pseudomonadales > JAUIET01 > JAUIET01. The sequence continues at coordinate 8,072 of JAUIHW010000045.1, read as the reverse complement.
TGCCCATTCCAAGGCGAGGCAGACGAATACACCGCCCCGAGGTTACCTTGATTGCTGCCGCCGTATTGCCCGCTGTCTGTGTTAATTCGTTCCAGATAACAGCCCTCGGCAGGAACACCCAACTTAAAACCCTCATGACAAGTCGGGGTCATATTCACCAGTATCAGCGCAAGTGGCGAATCGTCCTCTCCTTTGCGCAGATAGGCGAAAATGGACTGTTCTTCGAAGTCTGGCAAAATCCACTCGAAGCCAAGGTGATTGCAATCACGCTGATGAAGTGCCGGCATCGACTGATAAACCCTGTTCAAATCGCCTACCAGATGGTGCACCCCTCGATGCGGCGGCGACTCTAACAACTGCCAGCTGAGACTGGTATCGTGGTTCCATTCCGCACGCTGAGCAAACTCACAACCCATAAACAGCAGTTTCTTGCCCGGGTGAGACCACATAAATGCCAGATAGGCGCGTAAGTTAGCGAACTTCTGCCAATCATCGCCTGGCATTTTCTCAAGCAAGGAGCGCTTGCCATGCACCACCTCGTCATGGCTGATGGGTAATACAAAGTTTTCGCTGAAACTGTATACCAGACCAAATGTCATTTCATTGTGATGATGACGCCGATGAACAGGATCGCGACTCACATAACGCAAGGTATCGTTCATCCAGCCCATGTTCCATTTGAAGCCGAACCCAAGGCCGCCGCTGTCGACAGGCTTGGTAACACCGGGCCAGGCGGTGGACTCCTCCGCAATCAACAAGATACCTGGATAGTTGAAGTACAGCCGGCTATTGACCTGTTTTAAAAACTCAATGGCCTCCAGGTTTTCACGTCCGCCTTCCGCATTGGGGAGCCACTCGCCTTCCTGACGGCTGTAGTCCAGGTAGAGCATTGACGCTACAGCGTCAACGCGAAGACCATCGATATGGTATTCATCCAACCAGTACATTGCGTTGCTGAGCAAATAACTCAGTACTTCGTGGCGCGAATAATTATAAATCAGTGTATTCCAGTCTGGATGGTAGCCTTTTCGAACATCTTCATGCTCATACAGGCAACTGCCGTCGAAGCGCCCGATACCGTGCTCGTCGCTGGGAAAATGCCCGGGCACCCAATCAAGCAACACGCCAAGACCGTTAACATGGCATTGATCCACAAAATACCTGAAGTCATCGGGCGCGCCGTAGCGGCTGGTGGGCGCATACAGGCCAATGGGTTGATAGCCCCAGGAACCGTCAAACGGAAACTCGCTTATTGGCATGAGTTGCACATGCGTGAAGCCTAGATTCAGAACATAGGGAATGAGGCTGTCGGCAAGCTCACGATAACTTAAATAGCCTGCCTGGTGTTCACCGTCGCGCCGCCATGAACCCAGGTGTACTTCGTAAATGGATACAGGCCTTGCATAAGGCTGGGCTTGCGATGGGCGCTGTGCAAGCCAGGCCTGATCCCGCCAACAGTATGCGCTTTCGTCACAGGTGATGGAGGCCGTGGAGGGCGGATGTTGCATTGCAAACGCGAAGGGATCGGCTTTGAGTGGAAGCAGGCTGCTGTCAGCGGCCGCTATTTCAAACTTATAGTGCTGGCCCGCTCCTATTCCCGGAACAAATATCTCCCAAACCCCGGCCGCAGGGTGCTTTCGCATAACGTGGCGTCGCCCATCCCAGCTATTAAAATCACCAACCAGAGAAACGCGGCTAGCGGTTGGCGCCCACACGACAAACAAATACCCGGCCACCCCGTCAATGGTTCTTGGGTGCGCTCCCATCCAGCGGTACAGCCGTTCTTGAGTGCCTTCACAAAACAGATAGAGATCATGATCGTTGAGCTGAGCACTGAATTGATAGGCGTCGTAAAACTCCACTACCGTATCGCCAAACCTGGCTCTCAGACGATAGGAGAAGCGCTTTTTGCGCCGCGGTATATCACTGTCGAATACACCAGCCTCATGCACCATTTGCAGTGTGGCGACTTTGCGATTGCCGTTGCAGGCAATCACTTCCACCATCGAAGCACCTGGCAATACCGCGCGAACACAAAGCCCGCCACCGCCAGGGTGTTCATGCATGCCGAGAATTGCAAAGACATCGCTAAATCGGCCCTCTAACAGCGCACCGATTTGCTGTGTACTGAGGCGCGCAGATGTTGGTGAACCAGCCTTCATTTGCTTCGTTCGTTTTGGATTGCCAACAACGAGTTTTTAACCTCCTGCCGGGCGAAAATTTGCTGGCATTCTGCCTGCAATTTGCGCTTCCAGTTTGGATACTCCAGGTGAGTTCCGGGAATGTTAACCGGGTATTGCTGGCCTTCCAGGTCATCGACCTGGGTTAACAATAACTTCGAATTGCTGCGGGCACCCAGTGTCAATATCGCCGTGGCAAGCGCAGCATCGAATGGGCGTGCAACCGCCTCCTCAATTCCATCAGCGACTATCGCCTGCCAGGCAGGCGATAACAGGCTTTCAGAGTCCAGCAGTGTCAACAAAGCCGCTTTCGCATCGTTTCTTTGCTGCACGCGCTGTCGCTGCTCCGCTTGCTCGATTCGACCGATTCGAGCCAGCAAAGTAATATCCAGCGCAGCCCACCAACCCGCGAGCGTAGGCACATCATGATTGGTGATCATGAAAAGCACATTTGACGGGTGCTCCGCCGGCGGCTTAAAAGTACCGTCTTCATGGGTTTCAAAATACAGCAGTCGACTTCCAAAGATACTGTTCGCCTCCATGGACTCTCGAAACTGAGGTGGTACCACGCCCATGTCTTCACCAACAACCACGCACCGGTTCAAATGACTTTCCAACCGCAGTATTGCCAGTAGATCGTCGAATGGGTTGTAGACATAAACCCCACCATCGCGGGTGTCAGGGATACACCACCAAAGGCGCAGCAATCCCATCACGTGGTCGATTCGCAAGCCGCCCACACCACGCATATTAGCGCGTAGCAGTTGGATAAAATGCGTATACCCGGACCGCCGCAACGCAGCAGGATTGAGCGGCGGTAAATTCCAATTTTGGCCGGTGCTGGAAAACGGATCCGGAGGGGCTCCGATACTGGCATCCGCTGTAAAAATATCTGGATTGCAAACAGTCTCGGCACCCGCTCCAAGTGAGCCAACGGCAAGGTCTCCAACCAGACCAAGTTGCATACCACTATGGCGCGCCTGCTGCTGACAGCGTCGCAACTGCAGGTCTGCCTGCCATTGCAGATATTGATGAAACTGTGGCAACGAAGCCACCTCGCCTTTACGGTATTGCTGCGCTTCAAACCCCGCAAACTGCGCTAGTGCATCCGCTTGCTGCGCCACGAATGCCTCAAAATCAGCAGCTCTTTTAGTATGCCTTTGCAAATGGGCTTTTGAGAATTGAGCATACATCGCTTCAAAAATCGGCCGTTTCAATGCCCAGACACCGCTGTAATCTACCCATTCCAGGTTTCTCAGTCGTCGGCGCTGGTGCTGGAACGTTTTACTATTAAAAAGGGCATTTGCGGCCGAACTTTCTTGGAAGTCCTCGGATTGCAAAGCATCAATGTACAGTATGTTCAGAAAACGCCTGTCGGAAGGACTGTAAGGACTGGCAAAGTCATCACTGCTCAGCAACGGGGCGTGTACTGGATTTACTGCCACCATATCGGCGCCTGCCTGCGCAGCGAGCCCAACCAGCTCAAATAAATCCGTAAAGTCGCCGATTCCCCAATTGGTGTCTGAGCGCAAAGAGTACAGCTGGCAACTAACGCCCCACAGTTTACCTTGCACATCGGATTCTGTATTGGCTGCCCGGGGTGCGTAGCATTGCGGTGGGCTGACCAGCAGGGTGGCGGTTTGCTGCTGACCTGCAGAACTCAGTGTCAGGCTGTGATAGCCCGGTGGCAACTCGCCTAATGGCAGGCTGCGTGCACTGTAGCGAATACGGCCAATAGAATAATCGCCGACCTCGGGTAAATCCCCGGGCACTACAGATTGCGCCCGCAATTCTCCGGTGTCCAGGCGCACTTCAACCGAAAATTCACGGGCCAGCTCGTCGGGTGACACACTGAATTGCGTAGCACTGTCAGCGCCCATTCGGCAAATATGCAATGGCCTAAGCCAGGACTCCCAGGGGCGCCCGTCCAGCTCGTACACCGTCTGTTCCATCGCCGGTGCATCATCCGTGCTGTAACCGATTGCGGAGAGTACCTTCAGCCGATCCTCGAACGAAAAATCGCGATGCTCGCCGAAATAATCCAGATAATCAGCCGCTACACCTTGCAGGTACAAGAGCTTATTTAGAACATCCACTGAATAAATCTGGCTTTCGCTTGACGATGGTAACAGTAACAAGGCTTGGACCTTCGATTATAAACACCAAACCCAACACCTATGAATTCGTTTTTTGTGTTGCTTAATTACAAGAATGCCCACTGGCACAGGGGAGCGCGGACAGGCTTTCCCTGCCTGGACTGCAGGTTACTGGCAGGCGCGATTAGGCCAGGGAGCCTTAACAAAGATGGATGGCAGTCTACTTCCATTGCCCAGCAAAGATGTTTAGACTTCGACCAACAACAGTCCTTTGAGAATCTGGAGACACAACAATGCTGCATCACATCATGATTGGTTCCAACGACATCCAAAGATCCAGGCGTTTCTATAACACGGTATTGGCCGTACTGGGAGCGGGAGAGCCGATGGAGCACGTGAACGATACGGGGCAAACCCGTCTGTTCTATATTCACAACGGCTCTACCTTCAGCATCAGTGAACCGATTAATGGGGAGCCGGCCAGTGCAGCCAATGGCTCTACCATCGGTTTCCTGTGCAATTCACCTGAACAGGTGAAAGAACTTCATGATATTGCCGTCGCTAATGGTGGTACCAGCATTGAAGACCCTCCCGGACCACGCGAAGGTACCATGGGACTGATGCACTTGTGCTACTTTCTCGACCCGGATGGCCACAAGATCTGCGGCATTCATCGCCCAGGCTGACTTGGGGTATCCAGACAGAGCTTACCTCCTCCAGTCCGCAAAACCTTTGCGACCATTGACAAAGGCTAGGGAGGCGTCTGGCAGATCGGACTAGCTCAGTAGAATATACTCTGACAGTGGCACCGAATGCAGTGCATTCGGATCACAGAAGTCGCCGGCTTCTTGCATGCTGTGCTGCAACACCTCTTCACTTGCAAACAGCCGCGCCGGGTCGGTGTAGTCTTGCAGTACGCGGAAATTTTCGCTGACTATACCCCGAATTGCGGGCGCATCAACGGTAATTGGCCGCGCCACCGCGTTACGAATGTAGTCCCAGCGAGTGGGGTGCAAGTCGAAGGAAAACGGCGTATGCACTGCATGCCAGTTATGAAAGAAGCTCTCCTCACTCATGTTGGGCGGTTTCGCAAACCAGGTAAAATGCGACACGCCCGGGCTGCGTTGGCCGTCCGCCCAGTCCCGATCCGTGCGAGCTTGCGGAACCGATTCGGTTACCAGGTAACCGTGTAGGTGCTCCCCGTTTTTTGCCAGCGCAGTCTCCAGCGGCATGCGCTGATCAATGCTGTCCAACCAGACCGACACTGCAGCACCAAGTTGTGCACCGTCACCGAGCAAAATAGTAGGCTTGGGTATTTCCTGCTGCAAATCGTTGACCTGTAATGTCAGGGCCCGCAGGCCTGGCAGCGTCATTAACTCCGGAAAAATCTCAGCAAGCAGGTAATCACGATAGACCGGGCCCGGTTCAGCACTCATTGGAAATGTGAGATATACAATTTTCTCCATTCGATTACTCCGCCAGTAATGCAAACGATGGGTCGCTGCCATCACGGCTGGAGGCAGCACTGACTGGCCCAGCTCCCTTCGTACATGTCATGTTACAGAGCCGTTCCGTTTGGGTGCCAAACCAATAAGATCGTCGGATCTACTACCGCGAACTCCAATTTACTCCTTTCTCTCCACGGGTATTTTTTGGCCATCTCTGTGCAATACAAATGATTGCGCCGGGCCGTCACCGTCAAGCTGAAAATCCAGCAGTACTTCACTGTCGCCAGTCACCCCTCGAAACTGCGTGTCATTGATTTGCTCCAACACGCCACCTCCATACATTGGCACGGCCATGTTCAGCCCTTCCGGGGTCTCCGTAATGGTAAAGGTGATAAAACTGACTTTGTATTCGCCCACAAATCGCCGGAAGCCGCGATCAAAGGGAACGTTCTTCAACTCCGCTGCTGTCCACGGCTGGCTGCGCCCTTCCGTCTTGGCGCGAATGTCAGCTACCATTTCTGCACTAACCGGTTTCGCCTTGTTGCCCCAGCTGCGGCGCAGATAAGTCATCAAGCCGGCCAGGGTGTCGTCGTTCAGTTCATCGAGGTGGCCGTGCGGGGGCATGACACCGTTCCATTGTTCACCGTTCACTTCCAATGGTCCGCTCATGCCCTGCAGTATGATTCGTCCCAACCACTCGGGCGGGCCAGTGACCCATTCCGTACCAACCAGACTCGGTGCCAGACCATCAATACCGGTACCATTGGCCCCATGACAGTTGGCACAGGTTTTGTAAAAAGCCTTACCACGCTCAAGCAACGCCTGTTGCTCGGGGCCCAGTGGTGTCAGGCCCATCGCCAGTTCATCGCCGGGCCAGGTAAATGCTGGTCGGGCCTTCAGGCGGGCATCCCAAAGCGGATTTTTCGCACTGATGCTGGTATCGGCGAATATTGGCGGTGGCGCATCGAACTCCACCGGTACAAACCCTTCCGTAATCGGCAACCTTGCCAGACCCTTCAGCATGGCAAGTTGTTGCCAGGTATTGCCCAGTTCACGAGTCGCTATCAGTTCCAACAGTTCGAGCAGACGTGAATCTGTTGGGGCCGTGACAGTCAGGTCGCTACGCAAGCTTCGATAAGCATTTGCAGCCAGTGTGGCCAATAGCTCTTGCGCAGCCTCGCCCTCCGGGCCGAGCCCGCCGGCTGTGAATAATTCTTGCAGGAAGCGCAATTCCCGGCCCTGCACCGCCTTTACGGCGGCCTGGCGAACATAGGGGTTCTCAACCCTGGACTGCAGCACACCCACAATCTGCTCTCGAACGGCTGGAGCTTTGCTGTGAGCAGCAAGCGCCAGCAAGGCCTGGCGGGCTTGTGCCGCATCCAGTTCAGGCTGCTGGGCAAATGCCAACAGGGCTTCCTGACTTAACAAATGACTGCCTGCTCGCAGCGCATGAACCACTCGCGCCGAATCATCCGCTTGCAACAGTTCATCAAGCAATGATGGCGTAAGTTCCTCACGCCCGGCCAAGGCCCAGATTGCGTGTAGCGCTGGTATGGTTTCTCCGCGCAAGGCCAACCGTTGCAATTGCTCAGCAGCTTTCAATCCGCGCTGCAATAACAACCGCTGTGCAGTGTCCCGAACCCAACCATTTGGGTGGCTGAGCGCAGCAACCAGCTCGCCAGCGCTCGCTTCTGCCAGTGCAGGAAAGTCGCGCTCGGAGTCAGTCGTTTTATGCCGAATCCGCCAGATGCGACCCATTCCAATAGGTTTGTCCAGACCGCGCTGGAAAATCTGATCCCTAAGCTCGTCAGTTAGAAAATGATCATCCTGTATAATGCCGCGGTACATATCAATAATGTAAAGCGCACCATCCGGGCCATTCATGGCATCCACCGGCCGGAAGCGCTCATCAGTGGAGCCCAGAAAGTCGCGCTGTTGCCAATCCGGGTCTGGGTAGAGTTGCTGCTCGGCGCTCAACTCCATTCCTTGTTCACTGATTGCAAACTGCGCCACCACATTACCCGCCGATTCCGGCACAAACACATGGCCTTTGTACTGCGGAGGAAACTGGCTACCGCGATAGACAGTCAAGCCGCTCACGCCGGTGGCCTCTTTAAGCCGCCCATCCGGGCGTAAGGTATCTTTCAGGTAGGCGCGATTGACTCCCGGATTAACGCGCACGCTGAACACCTCCGCAGGCCGGGTAAGGTTCACTCCGATCCCTGCCAACGGCTCGTCAATACCCGGCGTATGAATGTCATCGCCAGGGAACAGATCCACCTGCAGCCAGGTGGAGTTATGGTTGTAGAACAGCCGGCCCTGGTCATCCTTGGCGATTCCCCACTGGC
>JAUIHW010000111.1 GCA_030431775.1 Gammaproteobacteria bacterium | reverse complement strand
CCGGTGTTTGGCATACCGCAAAGCTGACCAGCGTCCACGCCCTGTTTTTCCGCGCTGTAAACTTTAACACCCGCCAACTCGAGCTCGGGATGCAGCAGGATTCCTTTGAGGGCCTCGCAACCCACAGATCCGGTGGCCCATTGAATTACGCGATATTTATTTGCCATTGCTAAGTCCTATTACTTTTTACGTTTTCAGCGCTATCTGCCGGAGAGGAATCATAGCTGGTTCAACATGGCGGGGCGCAAGAGCTCGCGGGCAATATCCATCATGCGTGTATCGATCGCCCCCGCCTGGCAAGCTTCTATCGCTAATGTAAGGTCTTTCTCGCCGATGCCTGCCTGACTGAGGGCGAACTCATAGTGCTCCGGTGACAGCCCTTCGGGGCTGGATCGGGAGCCACCCAAAAAAGCTTCCGTTACCGGCGTAAGATTGCCATTGGCCTTGGTGACTTGACTCAAGTGTTTGTAGCTGATGTTGAACTGACTGGCCAGTTGAAACGTCAGAGCTCCGGTGACCAATTGCATCCAGGTCATCATGTTATTGGCAATTTTTAGGGCCATCGCCGAACCACAGGCACCGGTGTGAAGCACATCTGTGGAAAAGGTGTCCAGCACCGGCCTGGCAAGTTCAAAAGCATCGGAGCTTCCACCCAACATGGTTAGCACAAACTGGCCATCGCCGTGTTGGCGCGTGCGCGTAACAGGTGCATCCGCAAAAGCCAAACCCTGTTGCTGCAGGCGTTCCTCCACTGTGTGAACCGAAGCCACATCGACGGTGCTGTGCAGCAAAACCAGCGCGCCCGGCTGGGCTGCCTCGCAAGCCTGGCCGGCGCCGAACAGCACGTCGTTGACCTGGTCAATATCACGCACGCAAATCTGTATTATTTCCGCCTGGGCGACCGCCGAGCGGACACTGTCGGCCACCTTGGCCAGTCCGGAAAATGCCGCTCGTGATTCGTTGGAAACGTCAAAGACGGTGAGTTCGTGCTCACTGTTGGCGATCAGTCTGGCCTGGTCCGCGCCCATGCTGCCAAGGCCAATGTACGCTACTTTCCTGCTCATTGTTTTGTTCTCCAGAGTCCTTTACTGCTGCCGCGACGATTGGGTACGGCTGTAATGATGCTCGCTGAACCACTCCAATGCATCATTGATGCTTTCTTTAAAGGGACGGGGCTGCCATCCCAGCTCATTCACGGCTTTGCTGTTGTCCATCGGTCCGAATATATCTGACAGCAAGACTGAGTCGCGGCGCAGCTTGAAGTCTTTCTTGCCCGTGAGCCGGGCCATCCATTCGTTGAGAGAGGCCAGTCGGTAAGCCATTTTGATACTCAGTACACCAGGCGGCTTTCGCTGGAAACGCTCGGTCGCCAAAGCATACATCTCAGCCTGGCTGATGTATTCGTTGGCCACAATGTAGCGTTCACCAGGGCGTCCGTAGCGCTCGGCCAGCAGAGCAGCCTGGGCGGCATCACGGATGTCTACAGTCGGCGCCGCGCAATCCAGGGCTTTCGGTAATTTACCGCGAGCTGCGTTCCACAGCAGTCCGCCGTGGGGTGTGGGCTGGTAGTCCTGTGGACCATAGGTATTGGCCACGCACAGTGCGATACCGGGGAAATCTTTCTCGCGACAGTACTGCAATAGTTTGTTTTCGGCCAGCACCCGCGTTTTTATGTAATCCGGTGCGGTATCCCACCAGTTAAAAGCGTCTTCTTCGCTCGCGCGGCCTTCGGCTGGCTTGCCGATCGTGGCCATACTGCTGGTAAACACAAAGCGCTTGATACCGGCGTTCATTGCGGCCTCCAACGCATTGATCAGCCCATCCACATTGCAGGAATACAGTGGTGCCGGGTCGGACAGCCAGGCGCGCGTGTCAACCACGCTGTAAAATACGGAGCCGCAACCACGCATGGCCTTGACCATGGAATCCACATCAGCCACGTCCCCATAGTGGCGTTCCACGGGCAGCCCATCAATGGAATCTGTGTTGCTGCTCTTGCGCAGCATGACTCGAACCTGGCGCGCATCTCCAACCAGGCTGCGTACCGTGTGGCTGCCCATAAATCCATTGGCACCCATAACCAGTGCAGGTTGCTTTACAAGTTGCTGATAGTCCGACGTTTGTTCATTCACAATGAGTTGTCCAGGCCAGAACTAACGGTTTGACGGCTCGGGCAGTCGGTCCCATAACACCGCTTCTCTTGTCACTACCATGAGGTCGGCCGCCTTAAGCACCTCCGCATCCAGCTTCTGTAAGGCGGCAGGGTGATAAGTGGCGAGTTCTACCACCGCCTGGTACGGCAAAGTGTTTGCTTCCGCGCCAAGGCTTATGTCGTCGCGCTCGTTGAGTATGACCCGATGCAGGTCGGTGGAAGCGCTGGCCAATACCGCCGCCTTACGGGCAGCCTCGTTACTGCTGAAGAACTGAAAGGCGGTCATACCACCGAGTTCGCCCGCCTTGATGGACTCTTCCCTGACCCACAGCGACACATTAAAAATCGGTTCAGCAAACGTTTCCAGCTCATCTTCCAACATCAGCTTGGTGCCGGCCATATCGTCTTCATTCATGGTTTCAAACATTGTGTCATTGACCATGTAGCAGGCGACAGCGTCAAAATCTTCGCACGCTTCCTTGATAGGTGTGGGCCGGACAGGCTCTGCTTGTACATAGCCCAGTGCCTCTCGCCAGAGACCTTGCTCCATAGCCAGTGTGCCGTGTTTGCGCCACCGTCGGGTGAACTGATCGGTGGTGAAGCCCGGTTTGCGCTTGGCAAGGTAAATGAGTTTCAGCATGGTTTGTTACCGCAAGGCTGGCAAGTGTTTGTGCATGGTCAAAGGCGCGATGGGTCGACTACCCGGCGTATGGGTTCAGCCGGATCGGCCATGCTGAGCAGCGACTCTTCCACCTGCGCCAGCCCGATGCCTTCACCCAGCCAGGGTTTTAGGTCAACCCGGCCTTCGACAATCGCGTCCCGGGCTGCGGCCATGTCGTCTGGCGTCTCGCCACCGGCAAAGTAAATGCGCAGGTATTTATTCTGCGCAGTAGGCACGTAAATTTCTTCTGGCTCAAGGCAGTAACCCCCCATAACTATGCGGCCATGAGGCGCTAATTCATCAATGATGTTGCTCAGAATACCTTTCTTGCCAACGCACTCGTAAACAAGATTGACTGTTTTGTTATTGAGCTTTGCTAACGGCTGATACAGTGCTTGCTCCTGTGGGTCCAATGCAAGCTCGGCGCCCATTTGTATCGCGAGTAGGCGGCGCCCTGGGTCAGGGTCGGCCGCGACAATCGGTGCAATACCCTGCAGCCTGAGAGCGGCAATCACGCTAAGGCCGATTGCGCCACAACCGAGTACCAGGGGTATGTCCGTGGGCTTTGCTTCGCCGGCTCGGGCGTGTTCAATGCCCACAGCAAGCGGCTCGATCAGGGCAGCCAGCTCAAGATCAACGCCTGCTGGTACTTCGAGCAGCAGGTCTTCATCCAGCAGCATGTACTCCCCGTATCCTCCGGGGCAATCCGGGTAATAGCCAACGATGCCGAAGCTGCTACCGCTGCGAACTGCCGGAACCGAAGTCACCAGTGTTCCCTTTGGCAGAGGGCGTTTGCTGCCGGGACCATAGTCCATGACTTCACCCACGTACTCGTGGCCCATGACGATCGGTCGGCTCAGGTCGATGCCGGCGTAGGGGCCGTTACTTTTTTGTGATCGCTCAACGACATGATGCCCGGAATGCATGAAATGTGCATCCGACGCACATAATGCGCATCGATGAGTGCGCACCACCACCTGGCCCCGCTCCGGGGATGGGTCCGGAAATTCGCCAACTCTTACTCGGCCCTGGTGCAAAATAGCGGCTTTCATTGGGGATCTGCCTATACCCCAGGGGGGAGAAGCTCTGAGGTTAAATTATAGTTGTAGCTATATTAATGCATCCGGTATGGAATATCAACGGGTGCCGACTGAGATTGTTGGCCCAGTCATAAGGGCGAGGCGGAATACCACAAGGCGCGCTATCGAACTTGGGTGCGGCATCATGAAGAGTCGGTAAAACGCCTTGCGATAACATGCATTACAATCCAGCGGAACAGCCGGTTAACTGAAGATGCAAGTACTGGCTAGCTGTCACACCGTGAACACAGGATAAAACCATGAAAGCAGCCGTTTTGGAAAAGGCCAGAGAGCCGATCACCATTTATGACGATATTGACGTTATTGACCCGCGGCCGGGTGAGGTCAGGGTGAACGTGAAGTATTGTGGGCTGTGCCATTCTGATCTGGGCTTTGTTACCGGTGAGTCGCCGTTGGCCGGCCCCATGATTCCAGGACACGAAGCCTCCGGCGTGGTGGAATCGGTGGGTGCTGGCGTGACCCATCTGCTGCCTGGTGATCATGTGGTGCTGACTCCGGCACCGCCCTGTGGCCATTGTTACTATTGCCAGCGCAGCGAGCACAGCTTGTGCGTTAATGCGATGAGTATTTTGAGCGGTGCGCTAATCGACGGTGAGACTGGCCTGTCACGGGCCGGTGAGCCGATTCTGCGTGGTTGTGGTATGGGTGGACTGGCCGAGTACGTGACCTTGCCGGCAACCGGAGCGGTCAAGATAGATGATGACATTCCACTGGAAGTGGCCTGCGTGATCGGCTG